>JBCBSU010000002.1 GCA_039818985.1 Pseudomonadota bacterium
AACAGGTGGCTCCCCTTTGCCGATACCCCCTTGCCGATACCCCGTTGTCGATACCCCGTTGTCGATACCATGTGTTGCCGTCTGGCAAGCACCAGGGCGCTGGCCGGTGTCAGAACCCGAAATCGCTGAGGCCGGGATGATCGTCGGGACGGCGGCCGAGCGGCCAATGGAACTTGCGCTCATCCCCGCTGATCGGATGCTCATTGATGCTGGAATGGCGGTGCGCCATCAGACCGTTTTCATCAAATTCCCAATTTTCATTGCCATAGGCACGGAACCAGTAGCCGCTGTCATCATGATATTCATAGGCGTAGCGAACCGCGATACGGTTGCCGCGATACGCCCAGAGTTCCTTGATCAGCCGATAGTCCAGCTCTTTCGCCCATTTGCGCGCCAGAAACGCCTCGACTTCTGTGCGTCCGGTGATGAATTCCGCACGGTTCCGCCATTGCGTATCAGGGGTGTAGGCAAGGGCCACCCTGGCCGGATCACGGCTATTCCAGCCATCTTCGGCAAGGCGAACTTTCTCGATGGCCGTCTCGGTGGTGAATGGTGGCAATGGGGGGCGGGTTTGTTCCTGTGTCATCGTGACGATCCTTTTGTGCATCGGGTCCGGCTGTTCCTGGCCGGAAGAACCGTTTATGCAATGCGTATCGCCGCTGATCCACCTCCTTAACTTCAAAGGGCGGCGTGCGGCGCAAAGATGGGGCTATCGTGGATCAGACCATATCCTGCCCGCACGAGGCCGGCGAAGCGAAATGATGGCAATTATGGCTGGCGTTCAGCCTGCGGCCCGGGCGGACATATCGGAGGGATGCAGATACTGCCCGAATGCATCGGCATCGACCGGCTTGCCGATATGCCAGCCTTGCACCGTATCGCAGCCAAAGCTTCTCAGCAGCGCCAGCGTCTCCGCATCCTCAACGCCTTCTGCGACGACCTTGAACCGCATCTTGTGCGCCATGGCTATCGTCGCGCCGACCATGACCCGGTCGGCTTCGCTGGTAACCATGGGGCGGACAAAAGTCTGGTCGATCTTGATTTCGTCTGCCGGGAAGTCGCGCAGATAGGACAGTGTTGACTGGCCGGTTCCGTAATCATCGATCGATATCCGGATGCCCTGGCCACGCAGCTGGGCCAGGACGCGGCCGGCCGCCTCGAGATCCTGAATGGATGCGGTCTCGGTCACCTCGAATGTCAGCAAGGTCTTGTCGACTGACGACGCGGCAATGACAGCCAGGGCATCACGGATAAAGCCCTCATCCTCCAACAGGCCTACCGAAACATTGATCGAGCAGTTGATCGCATTCCCCTGACGCAACCAGCTCTCGATATCGGTCAATGCCGCCTTGAGAATATAGAGTGTAAGATCGGCGATGCGACCTTCCTTTTCGAGCAGCGGAATGAAGCGATCGGGACCGATATTACCAAGTTCAGGATGACGCCAGCGGGCCAGTGCTTCGGCGGAGGCAATGGCCTCCGATTGGATATCCATTTTCGGCTGATAGACGGCATGGATATGCCCGTGTTCCATCGCCTGTTCGAGATCGTTCAATATCTTGAGCTTCTCATGCACCATCGCGTTGAGGTCGCTGCTATAGGCCAGCCAGCGATAGCCCAGCTCAATCGCCTTGGTCGCGGCAACATTGGCGCCGGCGAGCAGCTGGATCCACTCGATATCCTCACCCTGATTATAGCCGCAAACCGCATTGATCCGCAGCTTGCGCTCCGCGGTGTGGACGGGTTGCAGAAAAAAGGCAGAGATCGTCTCGAAATAGTCGGCAAGACTGTCGAGATTGTCCTTACCAACGATCCAGGCGAGCTGGTCATCGCCGGTGCGGTATATTCTGCCCTCGTCCGCCATCAGCGAAAGCCGCTGCGCCACACCGCACAAAACCGCCTTGAGCTCCTCCTGGCTGCAATCGGCAACAAGGTCGGTATAGTTGGCGATATGCAGCACAGCGACATGGTGAGGCTGGTCCGAAACCTGCAGATTCTGCGCATTGGGCAAAGCTGTCAGACTGTCATGATGACGCGCCTGCTGCATGTTACGAACCGCAGTTTGCACCATGCGGACAAAGAGATAACTGAAACACAGCAGCAGCGCATTGCCGACCGGAATATAGGCCAGCGAAAGATGATAGGCGGCAAGATGGCCAAGGATAAGCGCCGCAACCAGGACGGACGGTATAATCGCCGTGTCCCGAACCCTTGTCCTGCGGCTCTTGCGCAGCAACATGGTTGCCAGAATCAGCAATGTCGCGGCAAAGGCCAGCCAGCCGCTGGCCTGGGGCATGTCGTTTCCGTTCCTCAGCGTCTCGGATGCCAGGGCATGGATGTATACGCCGGGAATGACGCCATAGCCGGGTGATGCATAATGGTCACCAAGCTCGATGGCGGTCGAACCGATAAGTGCAGTGCGGCCTGCAATCGATGCGGGGGCAACATTGCCTCGCAGCACATCAATGGCGCTGACACTGTCAAAGCTGGCAATGTCGATCGCCTGGTCGATGCGGAAATTCTTGCCGATGGCGCCATCGCTGGCGGCGATCAGCGCACCCAGGGCGGGCCGCACAGTGCCGCCGGTGATCTCGCCATAGCCATAATGCTCGACCTGTCCGGCACGATTGGGGTGAACATTGACCGACGCCAGCAGCGCATTTTCGCGGAATATCGGCAAAGGCAGGTTTTCGATGTTGTTCGATTTGTTTGCGCCCTGTTTCTGGCGAAAGGTAGCCAATACCACATTGGCATCGCTGTCGACGATGGCTTGCGCCAGCCGGTCATCCACCTGTGGCTGCGAAGCGGCGGAAAAATCGACATCAAAGGCTATCTGCCGTGCGCCATCTTTGGAAAGCTGATCGATCAGCCGGGCGTGAATATCGCGCGACCATGGCCAGCGGCCGATTTCCTGCAGTGAATGGGCATCGATCTCGACGATCACCAGATCATCAGACGCGGTCTTTTGCGCCAGAACATTGCGGGCGCTGTCGACGCTGCGATTCAATGCTGTGCCGCCGCTTGCGATGATCAGGGCGATGGACAGCAGGATCGCCACGCAGACCGCTATGGCCCGCTGCAGATAGCTGTCCATCAGAAATGCCGATTGTGGATTAAACCGCACAGATTTATTCCCTGATTATCCAATCAGATAGTGATAATCGGTTCATCCTAATACCGGGTTAAACATATGGTGGTGCGGCTTGTGCATCAGAAAGGCGAACCGCCACGGCCGCGACCAAAGCCACGGCCGCCGGGTGTGCCCTCTTCGGCGCGCATCTCATAACCACCCTGGCCCGGCAGGTCAGGCTCATAGCCATCCCCGTAACCGCCAGCATCCTGGCCGCCAAAGGATGTTTCATCGTCGACATAGACGAAGACACGCTGGCCGCTATCGCTGCTCGCACCGCCAGGGCCGGTGCCAATCTCGACCACGCCGGCGCTCTCATCCGCGCCGTAATCAATCACAGCCTCCGCCTCATAGGAGCTTTCCTCGGACTGCATTTCAAAATCGCCCTGTTCGGGCTGATCGGATGCATAGCCTTCGTCGGAAGTCTCAGCGCCCTGGTCTCCATAGGGCGCGCCATCATTGATATCGACATAGACGAGATTCTGTTCTTCACCGCCAGCGAGGGTGTCGATCACAGTATCGTTGCCATCGCCAATCTCGACTTCGGAGCTGCCATTGCGGTTTTCGGCGACCATGACCCCGTCACCGCCATCATCCGGCGCGACTGGCGCAGTATCACCGTCATAAACGACTTCTCCGTCATCATCGATCTCGACATAGACCAGATTGCCCTGCTCGCCGCTGCTCAGACCGTCGGCAACATCGCTTTCGGCGTTACCGTTGCTTTCTTCGGCAACCGGTTCCTGATCAGCTTCAGCCGCCGCACCCGAACCGGTATCACCATCATAAACGACCTCTCCGTCATCATTGATGTCGACATAGACCAGATTTCCCTGATCATCATCAGCGAAGCCTCCGCCATTGCCATTGCCCCGACCATTACCGTTGCCTCGGCCATTGCCATTACCCTGGCCGTTACCATTGCCCGGATTGCCTTCGTCTACGCCGTCAGCGTCATTACCATGGCCATTATTGCCATCATCAGCGGCACCATCGTCACCGCCGGCAACTTCGCGGTCATTGGTGTCACCATCGCGACCGCCATTATAGCATATGTCGAGGGCACCCAGCGTAAGGCAGCCATCACTTTCATCACCGCCATCGACGCCGTCACTACCCGCGTCCGGGCCGTTATCGGCGTACTCGTCGCCTTCTCCGGCATTCTCGCCGCCAGCGTCGCTGCCATCGCTTTCGTCACCGCCATCGTTGTCGCGACCGCCATTGTAGCAGAAGTCAAGCACACCCAGGGTAAGGCAATCATCGCCTTCACTGCCACCTTCTCCGGCGTCATCACCATATGTGTCATCACCGTTTCCGCCATTGCCGGGATCATCATAGTCCGGGTTATCGTAATCAGGATCCGGGTCAGCATAGTCTTCGACAGCGCCATCGCTCTGATCGCCATCCGGCCCATTGACCGGATCGCTCTCGTCTACATAGCCATCACCACTATCGCCAGCGCTACCATTATCAACGGCATCGCCACTCTCGTCACTGGTTCCGGTATCTCCGGCATTATCATCGCCAATGACCTCGTTGCCGGTGCCGGAATCGGTAGCTTCATCTCCGCTATCGCCATTGTCTTCTATCGCCGCACCGTCATCGGAAGCGCTGTCATCCAGCGCTCCATCATCAACCAGACCTGCATCATCACCGGGTTGATCGCCTGAGGAATCGCCATCATCATTGCCAACAGCGTCGTCGGTGCCATTGCTGCGGTCACCAGCATTATCTTCAGCAGGTGCACCGTCATCTGAGATGCCATCGTCGAGCGCACCATCGTCTTCTACAGGCGCGCCATCGTCCGAACCAGTTTCGTCAGCAACACCATCATCCGCCGGACCTTCATCAGTGGCGGGCTGGTCGATATTGGCATCATCACCCTCATCGCGGCTATTATCTGCATCATCGGCCGCATCGGCGGAACCGGCATCCTCTTCCGGCGCGACTTCGCCGCTGCCGTCCGCGCCGGATACCGCCTCAACCTCCACCACCGGTGCGCGGTCGCTATTGTCAACTTCTTCGCTTTCTGACGCCTCACCGACCAGACGCCCGGAAATCAGGCCATCGGTGACATAGGCAAGATCCACCGGCGCATTGGACATCTCACGCACCACCGGAGGAGCCGATGCCATGGGAGCAGCCGAGGCAACGGCAATAGCCGGCGCAGCGGCCGCAGGCGCCGGTGCAGGCGCGGCCGCTACCGGCGTCGCGGACGCCACCGGTGCCTCGCGCCGCTGCGGCGATTCAATCCGGCGGTCGACATCGCCGCGGATCATCAGCGTATAGGGGTCGTCACGCTCAACCAGGCCGATATTGCCCGGCAGCAGCAATTCCGTTGCGCCGCCATCGAGCGTCGCGACTTCGACCGCACCTTCGGTAACCTGCACCGTGGCGGCACCTTCGGAAACATTGACGCTGAAGGTCGTCCCCTTGACCACAGCCGCCATATAGGGGGTCTCGACACCGAAATGCTGTTCCTTGCGCTTGTCGACCTTGAACAGCGAGTTGCCGAAATACTGGATCACCCGGGTCAGCAGGCCATCGGACTTCTCTTCCGCCATTTTGAGGTGGCTGTTCGGAGAGACGACAATATATTGCTCGCCACGGGTCAGAACAGCGCGCCCATTGCGTCCAGTCCGTACCGCATCGCCTACCTTTACCTGACCGCCCTTAACCGCGACCCTGGTAACACCGCTCTCGACAATCGTGACCTGACCGCGCGATTCGGTGACCGTCCAGGGGCCGCTATTGGCCATTGCCGCGCTACCGCAGAAAAGGCCGAAAACCAGCAAGGCAGTGGCGATTATCTTCTTCAACATTGTCCGGGATCCCGTCGTGAAATGCTTAATGCAGAATTGTCCATATGATCTGGATAAGAACGGTCATCTACACATTAGGTTAAGCCACCACGTTGAAAACATTGGTTAAACCTCGAGTAACCATGATGCCGAGGGTATCCTTAATCGCCCGTTGTCCATAAACGCCGGCATGTCTCGAAGACCTTCTCCCGGCCTTGCTTCTCTAAGTGCCGGCGCATCGGCGCTGGCGCTGTTGTGCGTGCCTCATGCGGCGCTGGCACAGAACGAATCGCAGCCGGGCGAGACCAGTCAGGGCGAAACGGCAGCAGCGCCGCCAGGCGGTGCCGTGCAGCTGGCCATGGCTCCGGCCCAGCCAGCGGGAGACCCCGGTCAAAGCAGCGACGGAGACGATGGCCTGCTGATCGGCTCCATCGCCATTGAAGGCAATGAAGAGCTGGGGGCAGACAGCTTTGCCACCGTTGTAGAGGCCAATATCGGCGAGGTGATGGAAGATGAGGATCTGCGCCGGGTCGTCTCTGAAGTGGCGGGAATCGCCCGTGATCGCGGCTATGTCTTCGCCACCGCAAGGCTGCCCGAACAGTCGGTCGAACATGGCATATTGACCATCGAACTGGATGAGGGGCGTATCGACGAGGTGCGGATAAAAGGTTCGGACAACGCCGCGCTGCGTCGTTTCCTCGCGCCGCTGGAGGGTAGCATCGCCCATCGCGAGACGGTTGAACGCCGCATCCTGCTCGCCGGAGACCTGCCCGAAATACGCATTCGCAAGACCCGCTTCCTCAAAAAGGATGGCCGGAACATTCTCGAAGTCCGGGTCAGCGAGAACAGGGATCGCATCCGCGCCGCCATCGACAATTATGGCTCGCAGCGTATCGGCCCGACCCGCGCCCGGCTGAGCTATGACTTTCGCGGTTTTCTCGATGGCAGCGACCGCGGCACCGTCAGCGTGAGAAGCAATCCGCTCGACCCCGAGGAATTTGCCTTTGCCAGCGCGTCCTATTCGGTCGGCATCGGCAATCAGGGCACAAGGGTCGGCGTCGCCGCTTCCATCGGCACCAACCAGCCTGGTGGCGGCTTCGTCAATGTCGAGGGCGATACCGAATTTGTCGAGGTCTTTGCCAACCATCCGATCACCCGGTCGCGCGATGCCAGCCTGTGGGTTAATGCCAGCCTGGCCTATCTGTCGGTCGAACAGGACGACGTAGTCGGGCTGCTGCGCCAGGACAATCAGGTGACGTTTTCTGTCGGTCTGTCCTCCAATGTAAAATTCCTCTCCGGTCGCCTGCGCACCGGGGCAACGCTGATCCAGGGCCTGGATGTGCTCAACGCCACACGCGAAGGCAGCCGCTTTGCCTCGCGCTTCGACGGTGACGCGGTCTTCACCGCCGGCAATTTCTACGCCAATTGGCGCGGCAGGCTGGGCGGCAATTGGGGCATGCTCCTCGGGGTTGAAGGCCAGATCGCCAACCGACCGCTCCTGGCGGCGCAGGAATTCAATATCGGCGGTCCGTTCAGCGTGCGCGGCTTTGATTTCGCTGAACTGGCGGGTGATAACGGCTTTGCCGCCATTGCCGAGATCAACTATACCTTCCGCAAGCCGACGGACTGGATCGACCGGCTCCAGCCCTATGGCTTTATCGATGGCGGCTATGTCGATGATCTGCAGCTACTCAGAGGCGGCGGCACATTGATTTCCAGTGGTCTGGGGCTGCGCGGCAATGCCGGACCGGTCAATTTCGAGCTTGAGGGTGCGGTGCCGCTGAACCGCGACCGCAACCAGAGCCGGGACCGCAGCCCGCATCTCAATGTCCGGGTGGGCCTGGATCTCTGAACCCTGTCACCAGGGGAACCGGTTATGCCGACGGGACCAGTGCGAGGCTGGCCTCGCCATGCTGCTCGATCGCATCATCGGAGAACCACCAGTAGAGCGTGGCATCTTCCGACGCCCAGTCATCATTCTGGTCGGCCAGATGCGGATGAAACGTCCTGCCGACTGCACCGCCCGGCAGCACCGCGCGCACCTTTTCCGGATCGTTCAGGTCAGCTGTCATGCGCAGCGAGGCAAACCATCGGGAATCGAACCGGTCATCACGAGGATAAAGTGCGCGCAACAGTGTCTCGCCCGAACCTGACATGCGCACTGCCCGGTTTCCGGTCAGCCATCCGGCCCAACCCGTCTGACGCAGCGGTCCCTGGAAACGAATCTGGTGCACGTCGCCCCAGACCCAGTTTGCACGATCACTGCCATAGGCGGTCTCCAGCCGCTCAAGCGCTGCCTTGGCGGCGCGGCGGATCATCGCGGCGAGATCTTCCGTTTCGGCGGTCCGGCTGTCGTCGAACCACGGTGAGTCGCCAGACAGCAGCATGGCATTGAACCGCTCCTGCCAGACATACCAGTTGGAAAGATACGCCTCAGTCGCCTCGGAGCCGAGTTCGTCCTCAAAAGTCAATCGCGCGAGCTGGAGGACAGTCTCCTGAAACAATGTCGGCGCCAGTGCATCACGATCATCGCGATGGTCCCAGCTTTCGAGGGTCGTGCCCATTTCGACGAGACTGTCATCTTCGGCCGTACTCAGCGCCTTGGCGAAGATCGGTGCAATATCACGCGCAAACACATTCAGCGTGTCATATTGCGCCAGCCATGCATCTTCGGCGGTCACCTTGGGCGCGGCAAACAGTTCGCGCATCCTGCGATAGCGAAAGCTGGGAGAGGTATAGCGCGTATAGAGATAGGGATAGCTATCGGGTGCCGTCATATGATTGGCGGTCCCCGTCCAGCCGCGTTCGGGATCGATTTCTCCGGGCATTTGCGCCGCCGGAATGCGACCGCCCCAATTGTCGATATCATCGACCACGCGAAACGGCGCCATGCCATCGCCGCTCAGGCGGATCGGGGCGACACCGCTGGCGCGCCGGGCAACGCGGCCGGTGACATCACCCACCACGAAATTGAGACAGACCAGCCGGGTGCTTTCCACCGCCGCCAGCGCCTGCTCGATGGTCTCAGCCAGCATCAGCCTGTCGAGACCGAGATCGCCGTCCATATATTCGGCAGCAGCCCAACGCACCGAAAGCACGGCATCATCCAAGGACGCTTCTTCCCGATCGGTAATGACCGGCCCACGGCGGGTCGCCCGGACGACAAGCTGCTCCTCTCTTATGCCATTCGGTGCCGCTTCATCCTTGATCCTGATTGTCTCGGTCATGACCGTAAAGGGAATCGACGTATCGCCTTCCAGATAATTGTCAGGATTGTCGGGATCGACCGTCTCGACATAGAGGTCGATGGCATCGGCATAGGCATTGGTGACACCAAAGGCGAGATGCGCATTGCGGCCAATGACGACGCCCGGCAGGCCGGCACTGACCCCGACGACACGCATCTCCGGCGTTATCAGGCCAACAGGGTGCCATGGCCCCGGCAACAAGCGGCTGTCGAGATGCGGGTCGTTGGTAACGATGGCCGCCCTGTTTCCGCTCTTGCTGCCGCTCATCGCCCAATTGTTGCTGCCGCCATGCCCGTTTTCGCGCCAGCCACGATGGGTCCAGCCGGCGGGTTCTGCGGTTGGCCCGGCCCAGCGCGATAAACCCGCTGTTGTTGCCGCAGCATCGGATGGTTCCGCAATATCGTCGGGATTGACAACCAGCGGCGCAATCTCCTCGAACCGCTCTTCACCCACCGCTTGTATGACGCGGTGCGCGATCAGCTCGGCATCGAAATTCGCGGCACTGCCCCAGCCGAGGAAATAGGCAACCGCCAGAAGATCAGTCTCGCTCCAGATCTCCGGGACGAAACCGGCAAGACCAAATTCCATTGGATGACTGTCCGAGCGCGACTCGATATAGGCGTTAAGCCCTTCGAGATAGCTTTTCAGGGCATTGCGCGATGCGGGTGTCAAAATGGCTTCCTGGCGCGCGGCAATGCGATGAAAGCCGATGACGCGGGATTCACGGTCAAGGTTGAGAATAACATCACCATCGCCCGGTCCCAGAACTTCGGAAAGACGCCCGGTCGCTGCGCGCTTCGCCGCCTCAAGCTGGAAAAGGCGGTCCTGGCCAGCAACAAAGCCCTGGGCACGCAATGCGTCGTCCATGCTCTCGGCATAGATGTACGGCACCGCATTGGCGTCGCGTACAATACGGACCGGCGCGTCGAGTGCCGACAGCACCAACTCACCGCTCGTCTGGCGGTCATTGACGCGCGGCAGCAGCAGCCAGGCAGCAACAAGCGCGACGATCAGCAGAATGGCGGTGCCGAAAAAGATCCGGGCAGCAATGCGCATAGAAATATCCTTAGAGATGTCCTTGTTTCTTCGATGCCAGTTTCAGCATGCGGTCGCGGCAAAAGCAATCATCGACTGACGGATGAAGCTGTGAGGCCAAAAATTCTACCAACGTCATTTCATCGGCCACGAAAGGGCTTGCATTGCCTTTGCGCAGTCCTAGGATTTACATCATTTTATTTCATCGTCTTCCTGCCAGAGCGGAGTTCAAACCCGCCATCAGGATCTGACATAGAGGGGCTGTCAAAATGCGTATACTTCATCTCTGGATCTGGTGCCTTGCCGCCCTTTTTGCTGCCGGCATCGCTACTGCGCAGACCGATGAGAAAGCCGATCAGCCCCCGCTTTCCAGCAAGACATTCGAAGCCTTCAAGCTGCGCGGCATCGGCCCTGCTTTCATGTCCGGGCGCATCGCCGATATCGCTATTGTGCAGGACGATCCTGCCACCTGGTATGTTGCTGTCGGTTCCGGTGGTGTCTGGAAGACCGAAAATGCCGGCACGACCTGGGTTTCCCTTTTCGACGGTCAGAGCTCCTATTCCATCGGCGCCCTCGGTCTCGACCCTTCCGACCCCAACCGTATCTGGGTCGGTACCGGTGAGAATAATGGCGGACGCCATATCGGCTTTGGCGACGGCATTTACCGCTCGAACGATGGCGGCAAGACATGGGAGAAGCTGGGTCTGGAAAAGTCCGAGCATATCTCGAAAATTATTGTGCACCCCGAAGACTCCAACACTGTCTGGGTCGCGGCGCAGGGACCGCTCTGGTCACCAGGCGGCGAGCGCGGCGTCTTCAAGACCACAGATGGCGGCAAGACGTGGGAGAAGACGCTCTCCTCCGGCCCCTATACCGGTGCGACCGACCTGCTGATCGATCCGCGTGACCCTGATCGCCTCTATGCCGCTATGTGGCAGCATCAGCGCACGGTGGCGACCTATGTCGGCGGCGGCCCGGAAAGCGGGTTGTGGAAATCCGAAGATGGCGGCGAAACCTGGACCGAGCTGAAAACCGGCCTGCCGCAGGGCAATATGGGCAAGATCGGTCTGGCACTCTCGCCGATACGACCCGATGTCGTCTATGCCGCCATTGAAGAAGACAGGCGCACCGGCGGTGTCTGGAAATCCACCAATCGCGGCGCAAGCTGGACAAAAATGTCGGACGAGGTCGGTTCGGGCACCGGCCCGCATTATTATCAGGAACTCTATGCCAGCCCGCACGTCTTCGACCGCATCTATCTGGTATCCAACACCAGCAAGATTTCCAATGATGGCGGCAAGACATGGGCCAGCCTCAACAATGAGTACAAGCATGTCGACGACCACGCCATTGCCTTCCGCCCGGACGATCCGGACTATATCCTGTTCGGTTCCGATGGCGGCTTGTATGAAAGCTATGACCACACCAAGACATGGCGGTTCATCGACAATCTGCCGATAACCCAATTCTACAAGGTCGCGGTGGACGATGCCGAACCTTTCTATTTTGTCTATGGCGGAACCCAGGACAATAACTCGCAAGGCGGCCCGTCGCGTACGGACAATCGCCACGGTATCCGCAATGACGACTGGTTCATCACGCTGTTTGCCGATGGCCATCAGTCCGCCACCGAGCCGGGCAACCCGAACATCATGTATGCCGAATGGCAGCAGGGCAATCTGGCCCGCGTCGACCGCATCACCGGCGAGGTGGTGCACATTCAGCCGCAGCCTGCGCCGGGCGATCCAATCGAACGGTGGAACTGGGACAGCCCGATCCTTGTCAGCCAGCACCAGCCGACACGGCTTTATTTCGCCTCACAACGCGTCTGGCGTTCGGATGATCGCGGTGACAGCTGGACCGCGATTTCGGGCGACCTTACCCGTGATCAGGACCGGCTGCAGCTGCCGGTTCAGGGCCGCAAATGGAGCTGGGAAGCAGGATGGGACCTGCTCGCCATGTCGCAATACAACACCATCACCTCGCTGGGAGAATCGCCGATCGACGAGAATGTGCTCTATGCCGGCACCGATGATGGCCTGATCCAGGTCAGCGAAAATGGCGGTGCCAGCTGGAGAACAATCGAAGTCGGCAGCCTGCCCGGCGTGCCCGCGACCGCTTTTGTCAACGATATCCGCGCCGACCTGTTCGATGCGAATACCGTCTATGTCGCACTCGATAACCACAAATATGGCGACTATAAGCCCTATTTGCTGAAGAGCACCAACCGCGGCAGAAGCTGGACCAGCATAACCGGCGACATGCCGGATCGTCACCTGATCTGGCGCGTGGTCCAGGATCATGTCAATCCGAGCCTGCTATTCTCGGCGACCGAATTCGGCATGTTCTTCACCCTTGATGCCGGACGCAAATGGGTAAAGCTGACCGGGGATGCGCCAACCATCTCGTTCCGCGATATCACCATTCAGCGCCGCGAGGATGATCTGGTCGGTGCCAGCTTTGGCCGTGGCTTCTTCATCGTCGATGACATTTCGCCACTGCGGACATTGAGCGAAGCCAGCCTCAACCAGGAAGCAATGCTGTTCCCCGGTCGCAAGGCGCATTGGTATATCGAACAGCACCCGCTGGCCTTCTCCGAGGGCGGGGCACAGGGCCATGGCTATTACCGCGCGCCCAACCCGCCTTTTGGTGCGAACTTCACCTATTATCTCGCAGAAGATGTGCCTTCGCTCAAAGAGGCGCGCCAGAAGCGTGAGAAACCGCTCGCCAAGGAAGGCAAGGATACGCCATTTCCGGGCTTTGATGCCATTACCTCAGAGCTTCAGGAAACCGCCCCTGCGATATGGCTGACAGTGCGTGACAGCGACGGCAATATCGTGCGCCGGCTGAAAGGCCCCGCCAAGAAAGGCTTCCACCGTGTTAACTGGGATCTGCGTTACCCCGATATGTCGGTGGCAGCGAAAACCGGTCCCGATGAGGACGAGCCGACCGGTTTCCTCGTTTCACCCGGCCAATATACCGTGTCGCTGTCAAAGCGGGTTCGTGGGCAGACGACCGAACTGGTCGGCCCCAAGCCGTTTACTGTAGCCCGCCTGCGCGACGGTGCGCTGCCCGCCAAGCCGGATGCCGCCGAATTCTGGGCCGAGATCGCGCAGTTTGACCGGTCGGTAAGCGCCACCGCAGCCACCCTGTCTTCGCTGGAGAAGAAGGTCGGCCTGCTGGCCGTCGCGACCGAGCGTGCCCAGGGCGGCGACCCGGTCGTGCTCGACAATCGATTGCAGGCGATCCGCAACGAGGTCTATGCGCTGGAAGCCCTGCTCAACGGCAACAAGGCACGCAACGAGCTCAACGAGCGACAGCTGCCTACCGTACGCAGCCGGCTGGGCATCGTCATGACCGGCCTGTTCGCCTCGACCCAGGGCCCGACGCAAACCCATCGCGACCAGCTTGGCTATGCCCGGAGCGAGTTCGATGCCATCCGCAACCGTCTGAGGACGCTGACGGAAAACACCATCCCGGCCTTTGAGGCAGAACTACTGGCCGCAGGCGCACCATGGGTGCCGGGTGGCAAGCTGCCGTGATTTGGTAGTGGGCGCTTCAAAGTTGGTTTGGTCTGGCGTGGGAGACAGTCTGGGCAATTATAGTCCTACGGCTGCTTTAGGTAGTAATCTCAGTGCGCCTAACGGCAACTTCTGGGGGTGAAAGCGGCCGTGGCGCTAATCCTCTCGGACCGCATAGAGAAAACGGAGCAGACCTAGTTCCGCCGAATTCTTGGTAAGTTCGATGTTAACCCACCCTACCACGTCGGCGAACGGACGCCCTGACATTGGCCAAACGGCTAACCTGTTCGAGTCCAGAGCGGTGTCGTCGAGGCCCTCAAGTGCGCCCAGCCAACCTTGCTCAAGCTCCCTGATCTGAGTTTGAAAACCTTCGCCCGACCAAGCGATATTCTCGCGCGACGCGGTACCAGCGCCAAAGCTGTGGTCCAAGACCATGGTCCACCAATAGGTGATGTGCCAGATAATCCACGCCGCGCTGGGCGGTCCAACTTCATAGGCTTCACTCTCAGGCCAATCAGCAGTCCAGTCGCCATCTTCACCCGGTTTGACGTGCATAGCAATGCGCGCAGGTCGCCACATCACTTCAGCGAATGTCAGATCGTCAAAATGGAAATGAAAGAGCGTGGATGCTGTTTCAAACTGGCGAAGCAGTAGGTCGCGTTTCTCTGTCGGCATTGTTTGATGTTACGTTGGCGCCGCAATGTCCGCAACAGGGTCGGAAGCAGACAATCTCCTATTGAAAGTCAAAGCTGCACATTCCCCACTGCAACCAGATGTCTTTCCGGCGCATTACCGCCTGAAACATAAGCACGGCACCCTTAGTAACAGCTGTCCCCCGTAAGACCCCTTTAACCTTATTCACCTAATTCTGTGAGGGACGGGGGCGCTGCGGGTCGATGCAAACGCAAATTCTGGGACTGGTGACGCCGCTGATGGCGCTGTTTTTTGCGGCGACCTTTATCGTGTTCTGGCGGGTCGGGCGCATGCGGCGCCATGTGCTCGGCTTTGGCATCGCCTATGCGCTGTCGGCCGTCGGTTTCCTGATCACCCATATCCTGCCCAGCAACGCCATATACACCTTTCACGCGGCGCAATTCTTCTACAGCCTCGCCTCGACAGTGATGCTGGCATCGGTCTGTGAGCGTGTGGGGCAGCGGCTCCACCTGGGAAGCTTCGCAATTGTTTATGTGATCAGCGCATTGGTGCTGGCTGTGACAATAAGCTTCTCCAACGATGTCGGCCCCCGGCTGGTCATCGCCAATATGGGCTATGGCGTGATGGCGGCCATGGGTGTGACAACGCTGCTCGTGGCAAAGCGGCGCGACATCATCGACCTTGCGGTCATCGCGGTCATGGCGTTGCAGGCCGCCGATTTCCTCGTCAGGCCGACCCTGACCCTGTTGTTCGAGCAGTCGATCCCGGCAGAGGTCTATCGGGACTCGATCTACTATTCGCTGATCGGGCTCGTTCTCGGGGTGAAAGGCGTGACCACAGCGATGGTCCTGATCGGTGCGACGATCGCCGAATGGGCTATCGCGCTGCGCGAAAGCAGCGAGCGCGATGCTCTTAGCGGGTTGCGTAACCGCGGTTCGTTCGAACAATCGACGCAAAAGCTCTTGCTGCGTGCACAGACAGAGGGACGCCCGCTAAGCCTGGTGGTGGCTGATATCGACCACTTCAAACAGGTGAACGACATTTGGGGGCACCAGGCCGGCGACCAGGCGATTGCAGGCATTGGCGCACTGATCGGCAAGATGGTGCGGGGATCCGACACGGCGGGCCGCATCGGCGGAGAGGAATTCTGCATCGCAATCTGGAATTGCGAGAATGAGGCGGCCTATCGGCTGGCCGAACGGATCAGACAGGCCTTTGCAGGCCTCAGCCATTCCGGCCTGAATGACGATATCCGCCTGACCGCAAGTTTTGGCGTGGCTACAGCGCAGCAAGGCGAGAGCTATGAGCAGCTGTTCGCACGCGCCGATGCCGCGCTCTACAAAGCCAAGGAGAGCGGCCGGGACCGCGTCGAGAATGCCGAGGGACGGCGTCTGGAAAAGGTGACTTCCGGATCCGATCCAAAGCCGGACGAGTTGAAGCGCGCCGCTGCCGGATAGTCGCTGAAAGCTATCAGCCCTGGTCGTCAGAATTTTACATTCATACCGGCCACCAGATGCCTGCCCGGCTCATTATTGCCCGAGCCATGGGCGCGATAGGTTTCGTCGAACAGGTTGTTCAGTGCTAGGGTCAGCGCAACGCCTTTGGCGATCTGCGTGCCGCCGCGAATGTTGAGCAGGGCATAGCCGGGGGTGCCGCCGGGCGGGATACGCTCGACATCGAGCAGGTCGCCGCTGCTCAGTTCATCGGCGCGGTCGGTCAGAGTCAGCTCGGCCAGCGCCCAATGGTCATCGCGCTCCCATGTCAGGGTGAAATTGCCGGTTATCGGCTGGATACGGCTTATCGGTTCGCGCAACAGGCCGTTGACCGTCGGCGTGGTCAGCCGGCCGCGCAGCCAGGTCGCATTGCTGTTAAAGGCAAAACCACTGCCCAGATTGGCGCGGAAAAACGCTTCTACACCCGATATCCGCCCGGAGGCCGCATTGCGCTTGGCCACCTCGATCAGGCCCTCGCGGATATTTCCCGTTGGGACGGTTGCGATATAGTCGTGCAACTCGGTTGTGTAGGCTGTGAGGCCGAATGCGATTTGTTGATTGTCATAGCTATAGGCCAGCTCGAATGTATCGAACCGCTCAGGCGTCAGGTCCAGACTGGCGACCTCGATCTCGCTTGACCGGCTGCGGCCAAAGCGGCTGATATCGGCGATATTGGGCGCCCGGAAAGACCGGCTATAACCGCCCCAGACGCTGTGACCCCTATGGCGATAAAGTGCTCTTACGGAGCCGGAGAGATCGGACCAGTCATCGGAGAATGACCGCGCCTGATCGGTCACCGGATCGGCAAACTGGCCGATGGACGTATCGACAAAGGATGCGCGCAGACCCGCCTCTAGCGTCAGACCCTCAGTGACACTGGTGATGCTGCGCAGGAACAACCCGGCCTGATCATAGCGCGCATCGGTGCCGACCGGCCCCTGCAGGCGAACCGTCACGCTGCCATCGGGGTTGGTATCGGTGCGAGCGCTGTCGATGATCTCATGGCTGAAATCGAAACCATAGGTTAGCGCGACGCTGCCAAACTCTGCCGAGCCGACAGCGCTCAGGCCGAACAGGTCAGAGGTGAAGGACTCGTCTATCCTCAGTGCATCACCGCGTATCCGGGCTTCTTCCTCGGTGCGCGACTGGTAGGAGACAGTGACATCGAGCGACTGCATCCAGTCGAGATCGGTGTCACCGTTCAGTTTCAGATAGGTCAGGCCGCGCTGATGATCCTTGTCGCGCTGCAGGTCGGTGCCGATTTGCGTCCCGGCAAAGGGCACCGAGAAAATGGTCGAATGGGTGCGTGGCACATCATCCTGCCACAGGCTTTGATGCGCCAGCGTGGCCGTCCAGCGGTGTGACAGCGCCACATCCAGCCGGGCATCGAAGGCGCGCTCGCTATAGCCGGTATTGGGCAAGCGCCCCAGATCAGCCGCGCGGACATTGCCATAGTCGCGCACCGTTACTCCGCCACGCAAACCCCAGCTGCCGCCCTGCCCCAGATCAAGCGCCGAGCGGGACACAAAGCTGCCATCGCCTGTCGATGCGCGGAGAATCTGCTGGCCATTTATGAAGCTGCCCTGATGGTCGAAAATACCCGAGGACCGGGTCGCCAGGCTAAGAGTTCCGCCTACAGCCTCACTACCATAAAGTGCCGAAGACGGGCCTGCGATAAGCTCGATTTGCGACAGGGTGAAATTATCGATCTGGGCGAAATATTCGTTCGCGCCATCGCGATAGGTGGCGTTGTTATAACGTATGCCATCGATGACCAGCAATGTGCGGTTGCCGGTGAAACCGCGAATATAGGGCGAGCCATGGCCCGATGCCGTTTTTTGCACCAGTACACCCGGCAAGGTATCCAGGGCTTCGGGCACCGTACGGGGCAGTTCGCGTTCCAGCTGCTCGCGATTGATCACCTCGATCGAATAAGGCTCTGCATCGAGCGCCCTTTCGGACCGCGTCCCGGTCACCACAATTTCATCGGCGTCATCATTCGCCATGGCGTCCGCCGCATCCGACATCGCCGATGCGGGCGCGATCCAGAATATCTGTGCCGCCGCCAATGCTGCTGATAGACCGGCAACCCTCATGGAGCCCCGGCAACAGCGAGGCCCGGCAAATAGCGGCGGTTGAATGATAATAATAACACTGCGAATCCCGCCAACACCCTAGCGGGTTATGCCCCGCTCTGGGAGCTGGAAATGGCGTGCCGGCTAATGGCTGTTATGGCCAGGTCGGCACACCACTGCCAGGTGTATAGGGCGCGCCGAGACCTTCCAGTTCCTTCTCCAGCGCCTGAATGCGGGTCTCGACATTGCGAAGTTGCGCAAGTGCGGTGCCGAATTCCTGCTTGGCAATGGCCAGTGCCTGCTTGTCCGAGCCGGTGACCGGCGACTGATGCGACCAGCCCCAGCCACGGATTTGACCAATACGCGCGGCAATTGAGCGCGGCGCCGGTTCGTTGCGGCTGCTGATCGTACGATCTCCAAACAACGCCCTGTCAGTGTCGTCGAGAATGGTCTCGATCTGCTGGATCGACATGCGCTGGCTGTCATTGGGAGACTGCAGCGTTTCGACAGCAACCTTCAGGTGCGCCAGACGATTGCGCAGTTCACGCGACGCTGCACCAGCACCGGAAACCGCACGGGAAAGATCCGCTGTCTCCTGCTGGAACGCCAGCACGGCTGCCCGATCCCCGGCAATCTCTTCGCTGTTTTCGAGCGCTTTGACGGTAAAGCTCTGCGGACCGGCAAGCGGTGTCACAACGCCATTGATGCGCTTGGCCAATGTTGCAGTATAGCGGCCTGGCAATACCATCGGTCCAACCGGCGGTCCGCCAAAATACGGGTTTTCTGGCGGTGTGAGCCGTGTCGGATCGGGCGCGTCATAACGCAGGTCCCAGGCGACGCGATGCAGCCCCTTATTATGTGGCGCCGTCATCCGCCGCACAACTTTGCCCGCGCTATCGGTGATGGTGAACAGGATCGCAGGATCATCTTCACGGTCTTCCGCCCGCAGCCTGTCCCATGAAGGATAGGGCGTGTCGCCTCCGTCTTTCTCGATCTTCCTTTCGGCCTCCCGGCGAGCATCGGCGCTCGATTTCAGGCCATCGCGCAGGACATAGGTGAAAACTGCGCCAAAGGGCGGGTTTTCGGCGCGCCAGAAGTTGTCGCCATTGGAGCCTTTCCCGTTGTTGCCACCGCCCCATAGATCGCCTTCGACATATAGCCATGGATCACGGACAAGGAAAAGCGTGGCTTCCGATCCGGCGACGCTCCCGGCGCTGGTGCGCAGCGGCGAATAGTCGTCAAGGACATAGATGCCGCGGCCGAACGTGCCCACAACCAGATCGTTTTCGCGGCGCTGAATCTCGAGATCACGCACCGATATGGTCGGAAATTTGGTCTTGAGCTGCTGCCAGCTTGCGCCACCATTTTGGGTGTAGAACAGGCCGAATTCCGTGCCGACAAAGAGCAGGTTCGGATCGACATGGTCTTCCGCGATAGTGTGCACGGCACCCGTATTGGGCAGATTGCCGGCAATTGACCGCCAGGACCGGCCGCGATCATCGCTGCGATAGACATAGGCCCTGTTGTCGCCACGCTTGTGATTGTCAAACACAGCATAAGCAACTTCAGGATTATGATGCGACGCGATGATATCTTCGACCAGCGTCATATCCGGCACACCGCTGACCCGCTCCAGGCGGCGCCAGTTCGCGCCATTATCCTCGGTGACCGAAATCACGCCATCATCGGTGCCGACATAGATCAGGCCCTGGGCTATCGGGCTTTCGCTGAGCGCAATGGCCGCGCCGTAGATCGAGGTGGAATCATTCTTGGCAATGGCATCCACGCTCCACACACGGCCCATCACCTCCAGCGCGTTGCGGTCGATCCGGCGTGTCAGGTCGGGGCTGATCTTCTGCCATGAGTTGCCGCGGTCATTGGAGGCAAAAAGATATTCCGCCGCATAGTAAATCCGGTCAGGATTGTGCGGGCTGATCAAGAGCGGCGTATTCCAGTTCCATTTATAGGCAGGTTCGCCGGACTGCGGCTGCGGCGTCAGGAAAACCCGTTCCTGCGTCCGCCGGTCATGCCGTGCAAGACCGCCATATTGATATTGCGCATAAACGATATTGGGATCGCGCGGATCGATCTGCGGCTTATAGCCATCACCGCCCAGTACAATGTGCCAGTCCGAATTGGTGATGCCATGCGACAGGGTCGTACGCGATGGTCCGCAGAGCGAATTATTGTCCTGCGTACCACCGCAGACATTGTAGAAGGGCGCGGCATTGTCCGGCTGGATGCGATAAAACTGTACAATCGGAAGATTTTGCATATGCCGCCACAGCGTGCCGCCATCCCAGCTTTCATAAATACCGCCATCACCGCCGATCAGCAGATGATCGGTATTGTCCTTGTTGATCCAAAGCGCATGGTCATCGACATGGCGGCTGGCCGCGCTGAGATTGGTAAAGGTCTTGCCGCCATCTTTGGAGCGCTTGGTGAAGGTATCGAGTGAATAGAGAATATTCTCATCGACCGGATCAACGACGATCTCATTATAATATTGCGGGCTGGTGGTCATATGCCCCGAACGCTTTGTCCAGTTCTGCCCGAAATCGCTTGAGCGATAGACACCCTGTTCCTTGGGCTGCCCTTCGATAATGGCATAGACCATATTCGGGTTGGACGGCGCCATGGCGAGGCCAATGCGCCCCATATCGTCTTTGGGCAGACCGGTTTTCACTTGCTTCCAGTTCTCACCGCCATCGCTGGTACGGTGAATGCCTGACCCCGGCCCACCATTGATCAACACCCAGACGTGCCGTCGACGCTGATAGGAGGAGGCAACAATCATATCAAAATTGTCCGGGTGAACGACAAATTCATTGATCCCGGTATTTTCATCCACCGCCAGAATCCGCTCCCATGTGGCGCCGCCATCGGTGGTCTTGTAAAGGCCGCGGTCACCGCCGGATGACCATAGTGGCCCTTGTGCTGCCACCAGCACGCTATTGGCATCTTCGGGGTTGATCCAGATCTGGCTGATATGGCCTGAGTTTTTCAGCCCCATATTGCTCCAGGTCTTGCCGCCATCGGTGGACTTGTAGACGCCATCGCCAAAGGCCACCGAGCGTTGGGCATTATTTTCACCAGTTCCGACCCAGATGACCTTCTCGTCGGAAGGCGCAATCTCCACCACGCCGATGGCATAGACGCCTTGCCGATCAAAAAGCGGTTCCCAGGATATGCCCGAATTCTTCGTGACCCAAAGGCCGCCCGAGGCGGTCGCGGCCAGATAATGATGCGGCCCATCCGAGAAAAACGCGAAGTCTGAGATTCTGCCCGAAGGATAGGCTGGCCCAATCTGCCGCAACGGCAATGACGCAAGCGCGCTCTGTTCCTTTTTCTCGGCTTCGGATTGGGCAGAGGCGGCAGAAGCCATGCCCAGACCCAATGTCACGGCACAAACAATAATTGCCCGATATACGCGTTTGCCAAGGTCTTTCATGAGCCTACCTGTCTTTAGCCTGTCAGATCAGCTGATGATCTTAACCCAAAGATGCGGTGACGCAACTTCCTTTATGTCTCGCAGATTTTTATGTCCTGCAGATTTTGCCGAAGGAAGTTTTCTGGCCATGGCCTCGGATACGGGCCCGCACTAGATTTGCGGGATCGATTGTGTTGAAAAACTTGATCAGCGGCAAATGTATGGCAGATTATGATTTCTGAAACGCAGGATATTCGCCTGTAACAGCGACAGGGGGTCAACGATATTTACAGCAACTACAGCTGGCGTTTCCTTCCACAGGATCGGCTTTCACATGGCCGAACACGCTATGCCAATCCCACCGGTCCTGTTTACTGAATGCCAGCCGGGAACGATGTGATGGAAATTGCCCAACGCGCAGAAATGCTCTCGGTCTTTCTCGATTGTTCCGCACAATCTGCGAAGGCGCTGGCAGACGCGATGCGTCTGCGCGAGTTTTCTTCACGGGATTATCTCTGCCATCAGGGTGACGACAGCACGCAGCTATGGCTGATCATCGCCGGAACAGTCCAGTTGCAGGCAATATCCACCGAGGGGCAGTTGACCGTGCTTTCCGCATTTGGCCCCGGTGAGCTGGTTGGGGGCTATGCGGCAGACCAGAAAAGCAGTTATGAGATGCGCGCTTTGGGTGCGGTTGCAGCACTCGAAATCCATGCTGTAGAGCTGCAGCAATTGATCAGCGATTGGCCAGAATTGGGTGCTGGCCTGTCACGAATATATGCGGGGCAACTGCACACCGTGCTGGACCGATTGGCAGTGCGGGTGACACTGTCCGCATTTGGCCGATGCTATCGTGAATTGCTGCGAATGGCGGGGTCATCAGACTCAATCTCACCGCCGCCCATTGTTGCGGCGCTGGCGCTCTCCGCCCAGACAACCCGCGAAACCGGGTCGCGGGCCATCAACAGTCTTGAACGCCGCGGCATAATAACCAGAGACAGCGACTGCCTGACCATCGTCTCGAGGCGGATATTGGAAGAGCTGGTCGCCTGACACGCCACTCATTTCAGCGACCAGAGGGAAATCGGTCCGCTCAAAGAGGAAAGTTCCCCCAATTCCTCAATCCCCGTGTCCGGAGAAAGCACACGCGCAATCAACGCCGATTGGCGGTCGGTTTTGATCTGCCCGCCATCTTCGCTACGGGCGAGCAGCCGGCATCGTTCGACCAGCCCATGGGGTGGCCGAGCTGCATCAAAGGCATTGATCACAAGGCCCGCTGAGCCGCCCGATTCTGCCTGCGAAAACTTTCTCGCAGCGGCAAGACAGGCAGTCGGGGTACCGGCCAGCAGGCCACCATCGTGACGGGCTCGAAACGCGAGATCATACCCGGTCGCCAGATCGCCCAATGCGGAAGGATCAGCGGCGTCGATCCACATGACCGCCGCCAAGGGGTATGCGGGTGCATCCTCTGCTGCGGAATGGTGGGAATAGGCTGCGGAAAAGGCGCGCCTGGTCTTGATGCGTTCGGTCGGGCCAATATTGCGTTCCCAATGTTCAATATGCGGCCGGTCCACTTCTCCCGGCGCCACAATCGTCACGGCACAGGCACGGCTTTTCAGTATGTCTGCCTGACGCAGATTCCGGCCAAGCGCGACCAGGCTCGCAATCTCTATGCTCCGGGCATAGGACAGGCTGGTTTCGGTTTCGCTTGGCGCAGGCTCATATATGCTCTCTGCCTGTTGCAGCAGGCTATCGAAGCGGGCGCACCAGTCATCGCCATAAGGTTCGACAGAACGGGCGCGGAATTCATTTATCGTCCATGGCAGCGTCACATGCAATTGGGCTCCTGCTGAAACCGCTGCCTCGGCGATCATGATATCGGCACCCGCAGCCAACGCCCCAAAAGCATAGCCAGGCTGTATGCGACCGATAGTTTTGGCGATGTCGTCGTGCAGGACGGGTGCCTTCGGATCGAGTCCGATAAGGCCGCTGAAATGGATAGAGGCAGGCGGGCGATAGCTGCCGAGCCATTCGGCATCACCGCCTTGTGCCGCGATGATACGTTCAAACTGTCCCATGGTCGCGGCCCGGTCTTCATGGGCAAGTGGCAGCAGAGCGATCGCCTCATCCAGCGCAAGCCTGGCTGGTTGCAACCGGCCCAATAGCAGCAGAGCCTCGGCTCGCGTTGCTTCGCGCCAATAAGGTGTCTCGCCCTCTTCCGGACTGGCATCAAGAAGGTCGAGAACCTGCTGCGCCAGTTCGCGCGATCGCGCAACGTCACCGGCCAAAAGGGCCAAGGTGGCCGCATTGATCAGCGCATAGCTTGTCGCCTCCAGATCAAAGGCCGCAAGATACGCCTCCGATGCCCGGATATAGAGTGCGGTCCGTTCGGCACCCGAACAATGCTCGGCTTGATCCTTGAGCAGCCGGCCTTTCAGCGTAAGGACTTTGGGGTCGTCAACGACCGTGTCCAGTTCCTGGTCGACAAAGATACGCAAAGCCCGCGCCGGGTTTCCGGCACGGGCAATGCGGAGAAGCCTGATATGACTTGGAATCAATTTTCAACCCTATCGACCATATTCTCAGGAAGGAGGTGGGCCCTGATTTTCTCCAGTCGGATCGATGATTATCGTCTTTTCTGCCGATCCCTTGCCACCAACGCCGAACAATATATTGACAAAAATATCAAACTTGAACTTCGATATCGGGCCTGGCCCATCAACTATATGATTTATCATGCAAAAACCGCTACGATAGTCACCTGCTCCATGCTGGGAGAGATCGACGAGAATGTCCTTGCCATCACGAAAATGGTTATTGGGGCCGTAAAAGTTTCCGAGCTCATCCTCATACACAAATTTGATTGCTGACTTTCCGTTAAGTTCCGAGTGGAATCGCCAATTTGGGTTCCCAAGAACCAATGCAACATAGCATTTCTCTTTAAATACTATGTTCTCAAAATTCACCTCTCTGGAAGCAAACACACCATCCAGTAAAGGATCATCTGGGTGAAAAATAGCATTTTCCGCTGAAATAACAGTAAAATCAATGCACTTATCGAGATCATACCCCGGTGCTATTGGGCGACCCTCATCAAAAATGAAGTGCCTCACTATCATATTATTGAATTCATCCATGTATATATAATATAGAAACAATACTTTTGGGTGGTTATCTCCCGGCTTCTCTATTGATTCATATATGTCTTCAGCAGCATATGATCTGCATCGAGGCACACTATCTTCTTCAAAGCTTATTTCCAGATTACTACTTTTACTGAGTAAGCTCCTTTCATCTTCACTCCTGCCAATTGCGTAATTGATATTATTTTCTCTAATAGCAATGATTCTATTTATTGACTGCTCATTGGAAATTATCTTTCCTGGAACTTGTGCCGGTGCATCAAATTCATGCCTGACAAATTTCTTTTTCTGTGGATCATTCGTACTTTCTAATTCTTCACCCATGGCTATATCCTCAATTTAAATTACCACACTTCGAATTTTCTCTTCCATTTCCAACCAGTCCCGGTCCTCCGGTTCGATACGCCGCAGCGCCGATATCCGTTCTAGAAGATCCGATTTTCTTTTAGCCAAGCCTGCGTTCCCGAGCCTCTCGTCAATTTTGAGAATTGCATATTCGCAGACTATTTTCTTGTACTGGAATGCGCGATTTTCAGGGTCTTGGGCCAGAATCTCATTAAGCTCGGCAAGTTGCCGTACTCTTTCCGCGCGTGAAGCCGTCAGAGCACCTGATTGATAATATGCTGATGCCAGCCATGCGCGGGCATTTGCCCGTTCCGCAGCCATCTCCAGATCGCCACCGGAAAGCTCCAGTGCCGACGAGAAATGAGCGATTGCCTCAACAAAAAACCTCTTTGCTGCCTGAAAGTCCTTTTTATTCAGCGCCAATATGCCAAGATTGTTCGCTGCATATGCAAGTTCGGATACGGTTCTTTCAGTATCGGCCTCAACCTCTTGCAGCCGCAATATGGTTTTCTGATAAGCCTTGTACCAGACAGCAGCAGCATCAAAATTCCCATTCAGTTCGTCGATCCGTCCAATCCAATATTGACTCTGCGCATGCGCAAAAATGCGATCTGGATTATCGGGTTCGCGCTGCAGAAGTTCTTCGGTTACGCCATGGGATCGGGTGAAGTTTTCCAGCGCAGCATCGAGATCTCCCGTTGCCTCATAATCCTCCCCGATTGCGTGTAACAGGCGAGCCCATATCTCGAGGCTATCCGCAGGCAGGTCCGCAATCTCGCCCTGCTGGGCATAAAATTCCAGCGTCCGGTTATTGAATTTCTGCAGGATATCGAGCCGGCCGACCGCTTTCAGGTCCCGGCGTCCCTCGGTAAGCTGTCTCTCGACAAATATGTCCGAGTTCCTGCGCAAGGATTGTGCTTCATTGCGGGCCTGAAGTGCAACCATCGTCATAACGCTCATGGCTATGGCAAACAGCGCAACCATGCCCGTGACCGCCATCACGCGGCGCAATTGTCTTTGGCTGTCGCGCTGCACCAGCGCGTCGAGCGGGACGTCGGCAATGCCCGCGACCAGCTTGAGGAAGCCCAGTCGCCAGCCATCGCCCTGTTTGCGCAAGTCCGCCGCGAGCGGTTCGCTACCGCCCTCTGTCAGGGCCTCCGGAAATGCCTCTGCCGGTTCGCCATCGAGAATGGCGGCTAGGATCGGTCGGCCAGGGCTATGCTGCCTGAAATAGGCGATCTCCTGATTGACCCAGGGAGATGCTTTTGCCGCGGGGGAACACGCCACCAGCAAGACATGCGAGCGATCAAGGGCATTTTTGATGGCACTCGACAAGTCCTGCGCAGCCGAAAGATCTTCCCGGTCACGGAATATCTGTCCCAATCGGCCTTTCTGACCGTTAAGCGCACGGACTGTGCCCAGGCCTTCGGGCAGGCGATATGCCTCTATCTGCGCGTGCAGCTTGCGAACCGCAGCCGCATTCGCATGGCTGTAGCTTATAAAAGCACTGAATGTTTTCTGACTGTCGGAACCTTGTCCCGATTTGTCTGCAGCCTCTTCTTCCATGGCGCCCCCGGCACAGAAAAACCGAATATACACTATAACAAAGATGATACGTAAAGTGACAAACCAATTGACTGTCGAGAAAAGCGTTGCCGACCGCCCGGGAAATTACGGGCGGCATATGCATAACATGCGGTGATGTCCCGAAGTGAGAATGTTCTGGCAAGATCGCCACGCACGGCAGCGAGAAAAAAATCCCACGGTATCGTGATAACCAAGGCCGTCGTTTCACCTCTCTGATGCGCGCCAGGGTGAGAAGACGGAATATGGCTGGGAACAAGGAGACAGAAGGCGCGAAAAAGCCCTGAGTAACTCCCGCGCTACAGGAACACAGCAATGGGTTGGACGCAGTGGAAAATATGTCAACTGTGGCGACCGATATGGCTTATGGTTTCACCAATACATTCTCTTAAGACAGCCCCTCCCATCCTCTAGCTTCGCGCAAATTGCCGCCTGTAGCTGAGCGCTTCGGCAATGTGTATCCGCGCGACATCTTCACAACCCGACAGATCGGCAATGGTTCGGGCAACCTTCAATACACGCATATAACTGCGCGCTGTCAGCCGCATGGAATCGGCAGCCTGTGCCAGCAAAGTCTGGCCCGGTGCATCAGGCGTGGCAAAGCGCTCGATCATAGCTGCGGACAGTTCGGCATTGGTACGCGCACCGCTTTCGTCAGCGCGGTCGGTCTGACGCTGACGCGCTGCCATCACCCGTGTCCGTACTGTATCGGAACCCTCGGCCCGTGATGGCCGCACCAGATCGCTGGCGAGCACCGGCTCGACATCGACATGCAGGTCGATGCGATCGAGCAGCGGCCCGGAAATCCGGGCCTGATAGTCGGCAGCGCATTTCGGCGCGCGTGAACAGGCGCGCGCCGGATCACCAAGATAGCCACAGCGGCAGGGGTTCATCGCCGCGACCAGCTGGAATCGCGCCGGAAAGGTGACATGAGCATTGGCGCGCGCGACGCTGACCTCGCCCGCCTCAATCGGTTGGCGCAGCGAATCCAGCACCGCGCGCTGAAATTCCGGTAGCTCATCGAGGAACAATACGCCAAGATGCGCGAGGCTGACCTCGCCGGGGCGTACCTTCAATCCACCGCCAACCAGAGCGGCCATAGAAGCGCTGTGATGCGGTGCGCGATAGGGCCGGATCCGGCTCAACTGGCCCTGTTCGAGCGTCCCGGCAACGCTGGCGACCATCGAGACCTCGAGCGCTTCCTCGGCCTCAAGCGGCGGCAATATGCTCGGCAGGCACGAGGCGAGTAGCGATTTGCCCGCACCGGGTGGCCCCGACATCAACAGATTGTGCCCGCCGGCTGCGGCAATCTCCAAAGCCCGGCGCGCGGTTTCCTGGCCCTTTACTTCTGCGAGATCAGTGCCACTGCTTTCCTCAATCACCTTGCCCGGCTGGGGCGGCAGCAGGCGGTTGCTGCCCTTGAAATGGTTGAGCAGCGATAACAGGTCGGGCGATGCCAGCACTTCAAGCTCCCCGGCCCAGGCGGCCTCGCTGCCCTGCACTGCGGGACAGATCAGCCCGCGCTCCTGGCCCAGGGCATGCATCGCCGCCAGCAGCACACCGGGCGACCCGGCAATGCGTCCGTCCAGCGCCAACTCACCGACCGCAACATAGCCCGACAGCGCCTCGGCATCGATCAACCCCATTGCCGCAAGCAGCCCCAACGCAATGGGCAGGTCATAATGCGACCCTTCCTTGGGCAGGTCGGCAGGCGACAGATTAACGGTGATGCGCTTGGGTGGCAGCGACAGGCCGAGCGAAGCCAGCGCGGCGCGCACCCGTTCGCGGCTCTCCGCCACAGCCTTGTCGGGCAGGCCGACAACGATAAAGGCGGGCAGCCCGGCACCGATCTGCACCTGGACCTCGACACTGCGCGCTTCGAGGCCGAGATAGGCCGTGGTCATTACCGTCGCGACCATTTTGCTCCCCTTTTGTTCTCCTCTATGGTTACGCATTTTTGCCACAGGAGTCGAGGTACGATTTACTGGAAAGGACCGGGGGCAGACACGCAAGGCTGTCATCGGGCAAGCTCGCTGTTTTCCGGGCTTGGCGCTTGACAGTCAGGCCCGTGAACGATAATGGGCTGCGCTTTGAAGAACGCTGCGCCTCATAGCTGTTGCCGCAATTGCCGTTCGAGAAAACCGGACATTATGACAGATATGCGGCCGTCATGCCGCCGCTACAATAAGGAGTGCCGCCATGAAGCGCACATTTCAGCCCAGCAACCTCGTGCGCAAGCGTCGCCACGGTTTCCGCAGCCGCATGGCCACCGCCGCCGGCCGCAAGATCCTGCGCGCCCGCCGTGCCCGTGGCCGCAAGTCGCTGTCTGCCTGATCCCCTGCACGACCAGCGTCCGGGCCAGACCGACATGCCTGTCCCGACACCATCGGGGCAAAAGTCCCGACGCATTGCTACGCTGAAGAAGCGCAGCGAGTTTCTTGCCGCGAATCGCGGCTGGCGATTCGCCTGTCCCGGCTTTGTCCTGATCATCCACAACCGCAATGATAGCGACGCGGCCAGCCGCGCCGGCTATACCGTCACCAAAAAGATCGGCAATGCCGTGGTGCGCAATCGCATTAAGCGCCGCCTGCGTGCACTGGTGCAGGAATTGCTCCCCAATCACGGGATCAGCGGTGCCGATCATATCTTTATCGCCCGTCGCGCCGCAGTCGATCACAATTGGGATGATCTCAGCACCGATCTCGTCCGGGGCCTCAAACGCTTCGCCGATGGCAAGGATTCGCATGGTTCGTCGAAACGCCGTGGAAAGAAACATGGCAAAGCGCGCAACGGCCCCCATAAATAGGCGATGCGGTATATTTTCATCCTGATCGCAAAGCTGTGGCAATGGGGTCCGTCGCGCATTTTGCCGCCGACATGCCGCTACACGCCCAGCTGCTCGCAATATGCGATCGAGGCATTGCAGCGCCACGGCACAATTAAAGGTGGCTGGCTGGCCATCAAGCGGCTATTGCGCTGCCATCCATGGGGCGGGTTCGGATATGACCCCGTACCACCAGCCTGCTGCAAGCCAGATGAAATAACGGAATTTAAGGACGATAGTGGTGGAAAATCAGCGTAATATCATCCTGGCGGTGGTCCTGACCGCGCTGGTGCTTTTCGGGTCGCAATATCTGATCGAATATTTCTATCCGGCACCGGCGGTAGAGACGACCCAGACCACCCAGCCCTCTGCCAGTGGCGCCCCGGCGCAGACCATAACGGACGGTGATATTCTCGGCAGTTCCGGCAATCGCGCTGCAACCCAGGCCAATACGGTCACCGTCAATTCCGCACTCAAAGCAGGCCAGCGCGTCACCATTGCCAATCCGTTGCTCAAGGGCTCGATCAACCTGATCGGCGGCCGCATTGACGATCTGACGCTGACCGAACACCGCAAGACTATCGACAGTGACAGCGAGCCTGTCCGGCTGTTCGCGCCCGAGGGCACCGATGCACAATATTATGCCCAATTTGGCTGGCTTGGCGAGGGCGTGAGCCGCCCGACCAGCGCAACTCTGTGGAGCGCCGATGGCGATACGCTGTCACCCGAAACACCGGTGACACTGACCTGGAATAATGACACCGGTCAGACCTTCACCATCCGCTACAGTATCGACGACAATTATCTCATCACCGCGACACAGAATGTCACCAATGCCGGCGAGGCACCGATCACCCTGCAGCCGATCAGCTATGTCAGCCGCACCAGCGAAAATGCCGATCCGGCGACCTTCATCATCCGCACCGGTCCGATCGGTGTCTTTGACGACGCGGCCAATTTCGACTGGGACTATGACGAGGTAGCAGAAGCGCCGAACAAGACCGCCACCCCCGAAGGCAAGGTTTCCTGGCTCGGCTTTTCCGATATCTACTGGCTGTCGGCACTGATTGCCGGCAATGGCAGCGATGTCGAAGGCCGTTTCGTCAACAGCAGCGGCAATCTGTTCCGTAGCGACCTCGTCTATGATGCCCAGATCGTTGCGCCGGGCGCATCGCTGGAAACCAGCACTCGCCTCTATGCCGGCGCCAAGAATGTCGAGATTCTCGATCAATATACCGACGAACAGGGTATTACCCTGCTCGACCGCGCCGTCGACTGGGGCTGGTTTTACTGGTTCGAAAAGCCGATTTTCTACCTGCTGAAATGGCTGTTCGATGCCGTCGGCAATTTCGGCGTCGCGATCATCCTGCTGGTGGTCATCATCCGTGGCGCGATGTTCCCCATCGCCCAGCGGCAATTCGCCTCAATGGCGGCGATGCGCGCGATCCAGCCGAAGATGAAGGCAATTCAGGAAAAATATGCCGACGACAAGACCAAGATGCAGCAGGAAGTGATGGCGCTCTACAAGAAGGAGAAGGTCAATCCACTCGGCGGCTGCCTGCCGATCTTTCTGCAAATCCCGATCTTCTTCGCGCTGTACAAGGTGCTGCTGCTCACCGTCGAGATGCGCCATCAGCCCTTTGCGCTGTGGATCAAGGACCTGTCCGCCCCCGACCCGCTGACTCCGGTCAATCTGTTCGGCCTGATACCGTTCGAGCCGGTCAGCTTCCTCGCCATCGGCGTGCTGCCGATCCTGCTCGGCATTTCGATGTGGCTGCAGTTCAAGCTCAATCCGGCCCCCGCCGATCCGGTCCAGGCGCAAGTCTTCGGCATCATGCCGTGGATCCTGATGTTCGTGATGGCGCCGTTCGCTGCCGGTCTGCAGCTTTACTGGGTGGTCTCCAACTTCCTCACCATTGCCCAGCAGAAATGGTTCTATTCGCGCCATCCGCAGCTGAAAGAGCAGATGGCTGCCGAAGCGGCGGAGAAAGCGCGCAAAAAGGAACTGGAAGCGGCGGAAAAGTGAGCGATCCTGCCAGCGAAGCCGCATCAAGGCTGTTCTCCGGCCGGGTCGAATTTCTCAAATCCGCACCGGCACTGGAGTTCCTGCCCGAGCCGACCGTGCCCGAGATCGCCTTTGCCGGGCGATCCAATGTCGGCAAGTCATCGCTGATCAACGCACTCACCGGACGCCGCGCCATTGCCCGCACCTCTGTGACGCCGGGGCGGACACAGGAACTCAACTTTTTCGAGATTGGCGAACCAACACTCTTCCGCCTCGTCGACATGCCCGGCTATGGCTATGCCAAGGCACCGAAAAATATCGTCCGGAAATGGCGCTTTCTGATCAACGACTATCTGCGTGGACGCACGGTGCTCAAACGCGCGCTGGTACTGATCGACAGCCGCCACGGCATAAAGCCGGTCGATCATGACATATTGGATATGCTTGATGAGGCAGCGGTGAGTTATGCGGTGGTGCTGACCAAGGGCGACAAGGGCAAGGCCAGCGATCTGGACAAGGTGCAGCAGGCGACACTGGAAGCGGTGCGCAGGCGCCCGGCTGCCTATCCGGAAGTCTTCACCACCTCGTCGGAAAAACGTATGGGGATTGATGACCTGCGCCAATTTGTGCTGTCATCGATTGAAAGCTAGGGTCAGCATGATGAAACTGATTATCGGCAACAAGAATTATTCCAGCTGGTCGCTGCGCGGCTGGCTGGCGTGTAAGCAATCGGGCCTGCCTTTTGAAGAGATAACGGTGCCGCTCTATGGCGAGGAATGGGACCGGACCAAGCTGGGCGATGATTTCGCGCCCTCGCATGGCAAGGTGCCGATATTGTGGGATGGCGAGACCGTGATCTGGGATTCGCTGGCAATTATCGACTGGCTCGCGGACAAGACCCACCGCGACCGGTTCTGGCCCAAGGATGAAACCGCGCGCGGCATGGCCCGGTCGATGGCAGCGGAAATGCATTCGAGCTTTCTGGCAGTGCGCCAGGAGCTGCCGATGAACATCCGGCTGCGGCTCGAAGACAAGGCGATCAGCGCCGAATGCCAGGCCGATGCGGTACGGATATTGTCGCTCTGGGCAGAGGCTCGCGCCCGCTTCGGCAAGCAGGGGCCGTTCCTCTTCGGTACCTTTGGCGCTGCCGATATTCTATATGCCCCGGTGGTTACCCGCTTCCGCACCTATGGCTTCACCCTGCCCGGCTTTGCCGAGGCCTATAGCGAGGCGATATTGGAGCATGACTGGATGCAGCAATGGTGCGCCGCCGCCGTGACTGAAGACTGGTCAATCGAGCGTTTCGATGCCATCGCCAACTGAGCAGCCCGCCATGACCGAACCCTCTGCCCTGCCCATTGCCCAGCGCCTGATCGCCGCCAAGAGCGTCACCCCGGCGCGGGGCCAGGTATTTGACGAGCTGGAGGCGATGCTGGTGCCGCTCGGTTTTGCGGTCGAGCGTTTTGTCGCGGGCGAGGGTGACAGCAACCCGGACAATGGCGGGCCGGTAGAGAATCTGTTTGCCATCCGCAACAATGGCGGTCGCCATTTCGCCTTTGCCGGGCATCTCGATGTCGTGCCCGAGGGGTCTGGCTGGCACAGCGACGCCTATAGCCCCGAAATTCGCGGCGAGCTGCTCTTCGGCCGTGGTGCCGTCGACATGAAGGGCAGCATTGCCGCCTTTGTCGCAGCGCTGGAAGACACGCCCGCTGATCAGGGTACCATCAGTCTGATCATCACCGGCGACGAGGAAGGCCCGGCAGTGCATGGCACAAGGGCATTGATCGACCATATGCAGGCCAGGGGAACCGTGCCTGATCTCTGCCTTGTCGGTGAGCCGACCTCGGTCAACCAGCTTGGCGACATGATGAAGATCGGTCGGCGCGGCTCGGTCAATATGTGGATCACCACCGACGGCACCCAAGGCCATGTCGCCTATCCGCATATGGCGGATAATCCGCTGCCACGCCTGATCCACGCGCTGCACGCGCTCGACGGGGTGATCCTCGACACCGGATCGAAATGGTTCCAGGCAAGCAATATCGAAATTACCGACCTGCATGTCGGCAATCCGGCACATAATGTCATCCCCGCCAGTGCCGAGGCACGGATCAGCTGCCGCTTCAACGACCTGCACAGCGGGCAGGACATCATCGACACCGTGCGCGCCACGGTCGAGCCTTTTGGCGCATCGGTCAAACCGATCATTTCGGGCGAAAGCTTCCTGACACCGCCGGGCGAATTGTCCGATATCATTGGTGCCGCGATCAGAGCCGAAACCGGCCTCGAAGCCGAGCTTTCGACCAGCGGCGGTACATCGGATGCGCGCTTCCTGTCGCGGCTGTGTCCGGTGGTCGAATTCGGTTTGGTCAACGCGACGATGCACAAGGTCGATGAAGCCGTGGCGATTGCCGATCTCGAAACGCTGACGCGAATCTACAAACGGATTATCGCCGCCGTTTTTTCAGAATGATATAAAGCGCCCCATCCGCGCCATGGCGCGGATGGGCGTTGCGCACTGCGGCGATATCCCCGGCATGGCGCGACGCCATCAACCAGTCCTGCATTGCACGGCGAATGGCCCCGCGCGGGCGGCCATGATGGCCGTCATCATGCGCGGCGGGTCGCGCCTTGCCGGTGATCAGCAGCAATACCCGCGCCCCGCGCGCCTGGGCATCGGCAAGCGCCCGGTCCATCCGGGCATAGGCATCGGCGAGTGAATGTTCATGCAGGTCAACGGTCATATCCGGCGTCACCAACCCCTTGCCGAGGCGCCGCTCCCAATGGCCGTCAAGATTGCCGCGCGATGGCTGGGATGCAGGCTGGAAGCTGTAACCGCGCTGCTGGATCACCGGCACTGGCTTGCCCATCGCGGACGAACGGCGCGGCGCATCGAGCAGTCGGGCAAAATCCTGCTGTGTCGGCGCCAATGGCCTGGCTTCGGGGGTATCCCCCAAATGCGAATGCTCGGGGTCGGATGGCTGGACATGACGCGACAGCTTTACCTGGCGATGTGGCCGGTTCTGCGTCGCAACCCTAGCGCGGGAGCCGTCATCGAGCGGCTTCACCGTTGCGATCAGCCGTTGCCACAGCGCCGCTTCTTCTGGAGAAAGCGGCCGGCTGGTCATGGCGCCGCTGCCCCGGTCCCGCTTTCCTGGCGCAGCCGGTCAAATGTTCCCAGCGGCACCAATATCAGCGCCCGACCGCGCGCCGCCATGCCGCCGGCTATGGCACGGGCACGGCTGCCCGCGCCCCAGAAAGTATCGAAACGGTTCGCGCCCCTGATCGCACCGCCGGTATCCTGCGCCACCCATAGGCCATTGGGCTCACCCCGGTCCATTGACAGAAACACAGGTGCCCCCATCGGCACATAGGCCGGATCGACGGCGGCGCTGTCCTCGCCCCTGACCGGCCAGCCCAGCGAACCGAGCGGACCCGGCCCTTTCAGTTCACGGAAGAAAATATAGCTGGCATTGCGCCGCATCAGCACCCGGCCCTCCTCCGGATTGTCGCGCAACCATTGCTGGATACCCTGCAGGCTGGCCTGCCCTGGCTCGAGCCGCCCTTCCTCACGCAACACCCGTCCAATGCCAAGATAATCATGGCCGTTCTGGCCGTTATAGCCGATGCGGATAATCTCGCCTTCGGGCGTCACCAAACGGCCAGAGCCCTGAATCTGCAGGAAGAAGAATTCCACCGGATCAGCGGCCCAAGCGATTTCCAGATCGCGCCCGTCCAGCGCGCCATCCTCGATCATCGCGCGGTCGGCATAGCGCACCAGCTTGCCCTGTTCGACGCGCCCGCGCACCCGCTTGCCCTTCCAGTCGTCGACAAACTGACCGAGATCAACCTCGACCAGATCAGCGGGACGGGCATAAACCGGCACGTCGTAACCCGGACGCCGGGTGCGCGATCCTGCTATTTCCGGCTCGAAATAACCGGTGGCAAAGGCGCTGCCATCGCTGACCTGTATCGTCTCGAAATGGATCTGGAAGAAGCTTGCGGCATCATCCTCACGCCAGCCATTGGCGGCGGCGCAGGCATCCGACCAGTCGGCGCGCCGGGTCAGACCCGAGCGATCCTCCCGGTTGAGCAAAGACGGGCAGCTGGTGCGAAAGGCATTCAACGCGCCGCGCGCATCATCAGCGGTGATCGGCAGTTCGAACAGTGATGGCCCGAGCTGCAGCGGCAAATCGCGCGCACGCACTGGTATTTCAACTTCGGCAGTGATTGCCTCGCCCGCAGCGGCTGTGATGATCGGCGGCGCCTTTTGCGGCACGGCGGCACGGTCACCAGTCATATCGTCCGGGGTCTGCGTCGAGGCCACGCCCGCAGGGATCAGTCCGGCACAGGCAGAAACCGATATTGCCGCCACCAGAATGGCGCACAGGCCGATGGCCAGATTGCGGCCTTTTGCTGTGCGGTTACGGGAAGTGCGCATAGAGCTTCTGCGCAATAGCCGGGTCAGGCTTCGTCGGTTTCGACCAGCACCCAATTGGGTTCATCGCTGCGGATATCGCGGGCAAAGGTCCAGATATCATGCGTTTCCACCGCATCGGTGAGCGAACCGGCGATCATCTCGCCATCGCGATCACGCACCACCGAGGCGATATCGGCATCGATGCGTACCGTGATCCGGGCAATCCGGCCATCCAGCTCGGCATCGGCGATGACCGCCTTTTCGATCCGCACCAGCCGGTTTTCCAAAGTCTCGCCGCGCGCTTCGCGATCATCGATGACCTGGGCAAAGCTGGCATAGACATCTTCATCGGTAAGCGACTCAAGGTCATCCTTGTTGCCGGTCCAGAAGGCATCGAGAATCATGCCATAAGCGGTCTTGGCACCGGCAAGGAAACGCACCGGATTGAACTGGCGATCGGCATTGGCAATCTTGCGCAACCCGTCTTCGGCAGCGGTTTCCACAGCCGGGTTGAATTCGGTCACATTTTGCGCATCCTGGCCCGTAACCGGCTGCGGTTCGCGATCATTGGGGGCATTTTCGGGCACCGTGCGCTCGGGCATCGAGCGGTCAAGCCGACCACGCGAAGGCTGTTCCTGTTCATGACCGGTGCGTTTACCAAGCACGGAATACAGGCGCAGGCCCAGAAAAGCTGCGATCATGGCAAGAATGATGATTTCCGGTGACACGATTATTTTACCCGTCTGTCTGTGCCCGGCACCATAGCCGGAACAAGGCCCATTATGCGCACAAATCATTCCACGCCGAAAGGCGCAAATCATTGCTTAAGGACTAGATAGGCAAATTTCCGCCATTTGCAAATGCCTCTGACGGTTATTCTGGCGATGAAAACAGCCAGCCGGGGCCGGGCTGCGACCAGATGCTCGCGCAATGTCTCATCAATGGCCATCGCGCTGTCGCTGCCCGGCGCTGGCGGTGACGGACGGCGGATGCTGGGATATTGCCCTGCTCTGGCGGGCCTGCTAGGCGCGGAGCGAACCGCAACCCGGCGACTGTACCGGCTTGTGCAGATCGCAATCACCCTGGAACCAGATTTTACAGACGGAAAGTAGCAATATGGCCGAAGATGAAGGCACCATCACATCCGAAAACCTGACCGCCAATGGCAATGACACCGCACCGGCTGTCGGTATCATCTCGCAATATGTCAAAGACATGTCGGTAGAAAATCCGAATGCGCCGGACTCGATGCAATGGACCACCCAGCCGCAGATCGACGTCCAGTTCAACATCGGCTCGCGCAAGCTCAATGACGAGGTGCATGAGATCGAACTCAAGATCACCGCGACAGCCAAGGGCGATCAGGGCACCGCATTCATCGTCGAGCTGGCCTATGCCGCGCTGATCGGCATGCGCAATGTGCCTGAGGATCAGGTCCAGCCCTTCCTGTTTGCCGAAGCGCCGCGGATTATCTTCCCCTTTGCTCGCCGTATTCTCGCCGATGCGGTGCGCGATGCCGGTTTCCCGCCGCTGATGCTCGAGCCAATCGATTTCAACGCACTGTATCTGCAACAGCGCGCCGCACATGAGCAGCAGCAAGCCGGCGAGCAGCCGACGGGCAATGCCTGACAGCGGCCCATGCTTTTCGCCGGACAGGGTGAGAGGCTGAGGCCAGGATGAATCTGCTTCGGGCCACCGGAACTATAGGCGGACTGACCATGGTCAGCCGCCTGTTCGGTTTCGTCCGCGACATATTGCTGGCACGAATACTCGGCGCCGGGCTTGCCGCCGATGCCTGGCAGCTGGCCTTCCAGATGCCCAACATCTTCCGGCGACTGTTCGCCGAAGGGGCCTTTTCCGCCGCCTTTGTGCCGCTGTTCAACCGCCGCATGCATGGCAAACAGGGCGATGCCGGCGCAGACGATGCGGATGATAGCGCACCGGATCGCGTCGCCGCCCAGCAATTCGTCACCGATATCGTCTCGGTGCTGGTACCGACGCTGATCCTGTTCTCCGCGCTGTTCATGGTTGCCATGCCCGGCGTGATCTGGCTGATCGCCGGAGATTTTTCCGGCGGTGACGATGCCGTGCGCAAGGCAGAGCTCAGCACCATATTGGCGCGGATCGCCTTTCCCTATCTCGCCTTTATGAGCCTGACGACATTGCTGGCGGGGATTTTGAACAGCCTGTCGCGCTTTGCCGCCGCCGCGGCAGCACCGATATTGCTCAACATCTGCCTGATTACCGCGCTGGTCGCCGGCGCACTCTCCGGTGCGGGTGAGGCAATGACGGTGCGCACCGCCTATTATCTCGCTTTTGCGGTATCGGTGTCGGGGCTGCTCCAGATGCTGTGGCTGGGCTATTGGGTGCGCAAAAGCGGTTTTGCCATCTGCCTCGATCGCCCGCGACTCAACAGCAATGTGCGCGAACTGGGCGTGCTGATCTTTCCCGCCATTTTCGGTGCCGGCATCTACCAGATCAGCCGCTTTGTCGACCTGTTCTTCGTCGCCCGCCTGCCCGAGGGTTCGCTCACCTATCTCGCCATGGCCGACCGGCTCAACCAGCTGCCGCTGGGGATTATCGGTATTGCGCTGGGTACCGCGATCCTGCCGGCGCTGTCGCGGCTGATCGCCAGCGACAATCCGGACGGCGCAAGCCGGTTGCAGACCAATGCCATCGAGCTGTCGATGCTGCTCACCATTCCCGCCGCCTTTGCCCTTTATGTCGCGTCATGGCCGGTGGCTGGTGCATTCTATGTCGGCGGCAATTTCACCCAGGAGGATGGCGCAACCACCGCCAATGTCATTTCCGCGCTGGTCATAGGCCTTCCTGCCTATGTTTTGGTCAAGGTGCTGGTGCCCGGCTTTTTCGCCCGCAAGGACACCCGTACCCCGGTTGTCACCGCAGGTATCTCGCTGATCATCAACATCTCGCTCAACCTGCTGCTGATCCCGATATTGGGGATTATCGGCCTGGCGCTGGCCGGAGCGATCAGCGCCTGGTGCAACACGCTGATGCTCTATGGCGTACTGCATTGGCGCGGCCATTACCGGCTGCCACTGGTGCTGGTGCTGCGGCTGCTGCGTATCGCGCTGGCGGCGGCGGTGATGGCCGGGGTGATGATCGCGGTAATGCCCTATGGCACGGTGTTTTTCACCGGATCGACGATAGAGCGGATTGTCTCGCTCGCGGTACTGGTACTGACCGGGTTGATCGTCTATGGCCTCGCCGCATGGTTTGGCGGTGCGGTCGACCGCGACCGGATCAGGCTGCTGACCAGCCGCAAGGCCGCCGACGACAGCGCCACAACCGAATAACAGAACAGGGATTGATCTTACATGCGCGTGGTTTCAGGCATTCAGCCGACAGGCAATCTGCACCTTGGCAACTATCTTGGCGCGATCAAAAAATGGGTGGCGATGCAGGACCAGATGGAATGCCTGTTTTTCCTTGCCGATCTGCACGCGATCACTGTCTATAACGAGCCGCAGACACTGGCCGAGAATAGCCGCGAAATGGCGGCGGCGCTGGTCGCCTGTGGCGTCGACCCAGAACGGGCGGTGCTGTTCAATCAGGCGCGGGTACCCGGTCATGCCGAGCTGGCCTGGCTATTATTCTGCACCGCGCGGATCGGCTGGCTCAACAGGATGACCCAGTTCAAGGAAAAGTCGGGCAAGAATCGCGAGGGTTCCAGTGTTGGGCTTTTTGCCTATCCGGTGCTGCAGGCAGCCGATGTGCTGATCTACGGCGCCACCCATGTGCCGGTGGGCGAAGACCAGAAGCAGCATCTTGAACTGGCGCGTGATATCGCCACCAAGTTCAATACCGACTTCGATACCGAGCTGTTCACCCTTCCCGATCCGATTATCGAGGGGCCAGCGACCCGGGTGATGAGCCTGCGCGACGGTTCGGCCAAAATGTCCAAGTCCGACCCGTCGGATATGAGCCGGATCAACCTGACCGATGAGGATGACGCTATCGTCAAGAAGGTCAAAAAGGCGAAGACAGACCCCGAACCGCTTCCTGACAGCATGGACGGGCTGGAAGGACGCTCCGAAGCGACCAATCTGATCGGCATCATGGCGGCCCTGACCGACCAAAGCCCGGAGGCGGTGCTTGCCGATTTTGCAGGACAGGGCTTTGGCGCGTTCAAACCGGCGCTTGCGGAAGTGGTGGTCGAGACATTGCGACCGATCCGCGAACGTTTCGTCGCGCTCAAACATGATCCGGCGGCAATCGACGAGATTTTACAGCGCGGCGCGGCCACGGCACGCGAACGCGCTGCCCCGACTCTGGCCGCTGCCTATCGCGCCCTTGGCTTGCAAATAGACTGAGCGTGATTGTCATCATATCGGAAATTACGGCAGCGCAATAGTTTCAGTCTATCATTCCGTTGCAAGGTTTTGCATCAAAATCAGGCAACCAAGGCTGGGCTTTATGCGTATCATTCAATAGACATTCAGGACGAAGGCTGCATTATCGTCGACGAAATACATGATGATCGTACCGCCATGCGACATCATAATATTATCGATGGAATGCCACCGGCATCCATGGGAGAATGCGACCCAGCAAACGGCACGAACAGGAAAGCATCATGACCAAGGCGAAAATCACATTACGCATCATCATCCCCGCGACCGCTCTGGCGCTGGCCGGTTGCACCACCCCGTTCAAGGCCGATGTGGCCCGGTTCCAGCAATTACCACCGCCACAGGGACAGAGCTTCACCGTGGTTCCCGCCGATCCCAGCCTGGTCGGCAGCATTGAATTCGGTCAATATGCCAGTATCGTCGCCAGCGAGCTGCAGCGGCGCGGCTATGCTCCCGCTACGGACCCGGCCGCCGCCGATCTGGTCGTCAGCTTTGATTATATTGTCGATGGCGGTCGTGAACGCATTCGCTCCACGCCCGGCTTCGGACCGGGATTTGGCGCTTTCGGACCGGGATTTGGCGGTTTTGGCTTTGGCCGGTTTAACCGCTTCGGCTGGGGCGGGTTCGGCCCATGGGGCGGCTTTGGCGGTTTTGGCGGTGGCTTCACCGATGTCCGCAGCTACACCGTATATAATTCCGAGCTTGACCTGAAGATCGACCGTGTGGCCGATAATCTGCGCGTCTTTGAAGGCCGCGCCCAGGCACAGTCGCGCAGCAACAATCTGACCTATCTCGTCCCCAATCTGGTCGAGGCTATGTTTGCCGATTTCCCGGGCAATTCGGGGGAGACGGTGCGCGTCTCGCTCGATGATGAAAAGGTCAAGGTCAAGACGCTGAACCGGCAAAGGTAGCGCTGACCGGGAATATGTCCCGGCAAATCACCATCATGGCTTAGCGGTCCTCGAGTTTCGCGAGAAATTCCAGCACCGCGCCGGCGACTGCATCGGGCTGTTCGGGCAGCAGCGCATGGCCGGCGCGCTCGATAATCACCATTTCCGCGCGCCCTGCCGCATCGTCGACAAGCGCCTGGCCGGCATCTTCGATGGGCGCAATGGTATCGGCCTTGGCCTGTACCACCAATATCGGTTCATCACCCGCGAGCCACCAATCCGCCGCATCGGTAAGTATCACCGCCCGGGCCTGCAGCTGCGCCGTAGCGATATGCCAGCCGCGCAGCCAGTGCTCCGGCACCCTGTTGTCACGGGCAAAAAAGCCATAGCGGATATTGCCCAGCCGCTTCGAACTGGTCAGCAATGGGCTGAAACTGCCCTTGAGCGCACGTTCGGCGCGTGGCGGTATCGGCTTCTTGCCACCTGCCGCCAGCAATATCACCCCGGTGACACGATCGCCGTGCCGCGCTGCCGTAGCCCGCGCCACCCGGTTGCCAAAAGCATGGCCCAGCACAGTCGCGCTTTTGCCGTCGGCAAGCTCGGCATCGAGCACCGTGCGGACATCATCGGCGAGGTCGAAAAGCGTCAGATCCGTATCAGGCAAGGCTGAATTGCCGATACCGGGCGGCTCTATGGCGATGGTACGATAGCCATTGGCTACCAGTTGTGCCGCCAGTTCATTGAAATCGCTCGCCTCGCGCCCGGCACTGGCGACCAGCACTACCGCCGGCCCCTGGCCCTGAGTGAAATAGGCAATGCTGCGGCCATCGCGGGCAAGGTTGTGCTCGATGCCATTGGTCGCCCGCGCCCGGGCATTGGGATAGGGCAGGAACATCATCACCAACGCCATCGCACCAAGTGCAATCAGCGCCACCAGCAGCACCGCCCAGCGCATTATGCGTTGCCCCTTCCCAGAACGGATTTGAGCGCCGTCTGCCATTGCGCCAGCCTTGCCGTGCGATCGGCATCATTCATGGCCGGGGTGAAGACACTGCCCGAATGGCGCATTGCCGCTGCAGCCTCGAGGTCGGGATAGAGACCGGCACCGGTCGCCGCCAGCATCGCCGCGCCCAAAGCCGTGGTCTCGATAAAGGCCGGGCGATCAACCTCGAGCGCCAATATGTCGGCCAGATCCTGCGCCATCCAGTCATTGGCAACCATGCCGCCATCGATGCGCAGCCGTGACCAGTCGACACCATCGGCGGCAAAGGCAGCCTTGAGATCGGCCATCTGATGCGCCATCGCCTCCAGCCCGGCACGGACAATATGCGCCTTGGTGCTGGCAAAGCTGAGGTCGGTAATGGCGGCGCGCGCATCGGCCCGCCAATGCGGTGCGCCAAGGCCGCTGAGCGCGGGGACAATGGTGACACCGCCATTATCCGCTACCGAGCGCGCCAGCGCCTCGCTCTCACCTGCTTCGACAATCATGCCCAGCTGATCGCGAAGCCACTGGATCAGGCTGCCAGCGACAAAGACCGAGCCTTCAAGCGCATAATGGCGCTGGCCATCGACCTGCCAGCCTATGGTGGTGAGGATGCGGTGCGCCGACAGCGGAGCTTCGATCCCGGCATAGGACAGCACAAAGGCACCGGTACCGAAGGTCGCCTTGGTGTCGCCGAGGGTGAAACAACCCTGGCCGATGGTCGCCGCCTGTTGGTCACCGGCCATGCCGCAAATCGCAATCGGCGCGCCGAACAGCGTTGCATCGGTGCGGCCGAAATCCCCAGCGCAATCGACAATATCCGGCAGGATGGCACGCGGCACCCCGAACAACGCCAGCAATTCCTCATCCCACTCGCCGCTATGGATATCCATCAGCGCGGTGCGTGCCGCATTGCTGGCATCGGTGATGTGCAGCCCGCCGGTAAGGCGGAAGATCAGATAGCTCTCTACCGTGCCGACGGCGAGATGCTCACCCGCCTCTTCAAGCTGGGGCCAGTTTTGCAGCGCCCAGCCAATCTTGCTGCCGGAAAAATAGGGGTCGAGAAGCAGTCCTGTCTTGCGCTGCACCAGCGGCTCATGCCCGGCATCGCGCAACGCCTGGCACATCGATGCTGTGCGCCGGTCCTGCCAGACTATGGCCGGGGCCAGTGGTTCGCTGGTTCGCCTGTCCCAGAAGACAATCGTCTCGCGCTGGTTGGTAATGCCTATCGCACTGATATTCTCCGCCCCACCCGCGGCCTCTATCTCGGCGCGCGTTACCGCCAGACTATGCTGCCAGATCTCGGCGGCATCATGCTCGACTTCGCCGGATTGCGGATAATGCTGGGTCAGCGGCTGCTGGCTGCTGCCAAGACAGCGGCCATCAACGCCAAAGCGCATCGCCCGGGTCGAGGTCGTGCCCTCGTCGATCACCAATATCGTCTCGCTCATGCCGGGTGCACCTCCTTTTCTCCTGTGGTGACTTTCCAGAACGGTATGGCACAGTTGCCAAACACCAGCCGGTTGACAAGCAACGCCACGGCTATGGAACTGAACAATACCACCACCATGACATCGATATAATGGACCCAGTCGAGGCCCAGCATGCGATAGAATGTCTTACCGCCCCACAGGATATATTGCTGGCTACCCAGGGCGATGCTGTCTGTATACAGCAGAAATGTGTGCAACGCATAGAGCGCCAGACCCCAGATCAGGCCGATGATCGCGGCGCGTGCGTCGACATTGCGGAACAGCAGGCCCACGGCAAAGACCGAGAGGATGGGCATCGACAGCAGGCCGTTCAGTTCCTGCAACAGATTGAGGATGCTCTTGGCGCCGGCATAAACCGGGACCAGCGCTATCGCCAGCGCCGTGGCGGCTGTTCCGACAATCCAGTTGAGGCGTCCCGCCTTGGCCCTGTCGTTGATAAACGGCTTGTGGAAGTCGACATAATAGAGCGTCGATGTGGCGTTGAGCACGGCGGAGAATGTCGTCAGCACCGCCGCCGCAATCATCGCGGCAAAGATACCGCTGGTCCAGTCGGGCAGGATTTGCGCCACCAGCAGACCATAGGCCTTGTCATCCTGATCGCCGAACAGCTTGAATGCCACTACGCCCGGCACCACGACAATGGCGGGGACGATGGCCAGCCGGATGGCAGCAGCCGCCATCACCCCCTTTTGCGCCTCGCGCACCGTCGGTGCAGCCAGTGCCTTCTGGGTGATATTCTGGTTGGTGCTCCAGTAGAATATCTGGATGAATACCATACCAGTGAAAAGGGTGTGGAAGGGAATTGGCGAGTCATTGTCGCCGATCAGCGTCAGCCGTTCGGCGGGAACATCGGTTAAATCGAAGCCCACTGCCTGCAGCGCCAGAAACACCACCACCAGCGCCATGCCCAATATGCCGATGCCGCTATAGGTATCCAGCACGGCAACACCGCGCAGACCGCCCAATATGGCATAAGCGCCGCCGACGACCGCCAACGCCGCCGCGATCGGGATCAGCGCATCATCGGCAAAGCCGAACAAGGAACGCAGGAACAGGGCACCGGAATAGATCACCGCAGGCAGATAGATCAGCAGATTGCCGAACAGGAACATCGCCGAAATGACGGTGCGTATATTACGCTGGCGATAACGCTGCTCGAGCAGCTCGGTCACGGTGGTGCAGTTGTTGCGATAATAGATCGGCACAAAGACAAAGGCGAGGATCAGCAGCCCGGCAAAGCCGGCCATTTCCCACCACGCCACCAGCAGCATCTGGTTGCCGTTCATGCCCACAAGCTGGTCGGTGGAAAGGTTGGTGAGGGTTATCGCCCCGGCAACAAACACCCAGTTGAGACCGCCACCGGCGAGGAATACATCCCTGGAATCACCATCGACCCCGGCATGATGCCCGCGCACATGCCACCATGTAATGCCCGCAAGCAGCACCATGATCGCGGCAAAAATGCCAAGCTGGACGATGGAAGCGCCTTGGCCTGCTGAAAAAACCGTCAAAACCGATGCCTTGTTGTCATCCCCTCCGCCCACCCTATGCGCAGGACGGCAAAGTGCAAGCCGCAGCGACCAAACTGTCCCCGCGCTTGTGCATGGTTTAGGCCGCATTAACCCTATTTTTGCCGATGGCCGCTAATGCAAGGCATGATGCTGAAAACGCGATCTTTAACTGCCCTTTTGACTGTGCTGTTGCTGGCCTCGGCTGTGCCACAACCGGTTGCGGCGCAATGTCGGCTTTGCCCGCAGGACCAGCGGCAAACAAGCGTGCAGGACCAGCGGCAAATCCCACTGCGGATCACCATCGAGGCCGATATCGAGTTCAGCCGCCTCGCCTTTTCCGGCGGCAGCAGCGGCGAGGCGCGGATCGATCCGAATAGCGGCACCACCAATATCCATGGCGGGCTGGTCGATCTTGGCGGGCTGGCGCTGAGCGGCTCGGCGCGGATCACTGGCGAGCCCGGTCGTACGGTGCGGGTCGATATGCCGCACCGCATCCGTCTGACAAGCCAGACCGGCGGCGTCGCCGAGCTGGTATCGCTGGAAACCGATCTTTCGCCGCGCCCGCGTATCGGGCCAGACGGCACGCTGACCTTTGCCTTCGCCGGAACATTGAAAGTCACAGGCGGTATTGGCGGCAATTATCGCGGCCGCATCCCGATCACTGCGGAATATGAATAGGCGGTTCTAGCGACTGCGCGCCGCAGCCATCGCAATCATCGTGCATTCCTGCATCAGCAGCCGCACCGCATCCTGGCTGTTGCGCATCACCTGCGCATGCACGCCGAGAAGCCGTTCGGCCAACCGTTCGAGCGCTGGCGGCGGCCAGCAGCGCAACTGGTGCTGGGTCATGCCTTCCTCTTTCCAGAAAATCCCTGCGCTGCGCATCGCGGATTTCGCATCCTTGCCATCGGCGATCAGCCGGTGAACCCTGGCAAGCTGGACACAGCGCGCCTCGAGCGCCCGGATCAGCAGCACCGGCTGTAACGTGCCATCGGACAGCCGGTCGAGCTCATGGCCAAGCTGGGCCATGCGCCCGGACAATATGGTCTGGATCGCCGGCGCCAGCGCGTCGTCCTCGGTCTCGGCGGCAAGCTGTTCCATCACCAGCATGTCGACACTGGCCCGCTGGCCTGGCTGGGCATCGAGATAGAGCGCAATCTTCTCCACCTCCATCGCCGCCAGCCGCCGGTCGAGCCGGGTATAGCCGGCAATCTTCTCGGCAATTTCACGCGGCATGGCCAGCCCGCGCGCCTCGGCCATTTCACGCACCGTGGCGGCGACATTGGCAAGATTGGGGATATAGCTGATGCAGCCAAGCGCGCGGTCATCGTCGGCAACCAGCTTGGCGGTGCGCGAACGGTCGGTGATGCCGCCAATCTGGGCAATGCAGATATTGGCCACGATTTCAGCCTCGAGCAAACCCTGGATGGCAGCGAAGCAGTCTTCACCCTGACCGCGTACCAAAATCACCCTAGCATCGCCGAACAGCGACAGCGAAGCCGCTTCCTGCGCCAGCAGCGCCGGGTCTTCCTTGAGCTGCGGCCCGGTCAGTTCGACCTTCTCGGCATCGCTGGCAATATGCTGACAGGTTTTTTCGACCAACGCGGCGGACCCCGATTCATCGGGGCCGTAAAACAGGAACAGGCGGATATCGGGCGACGCGCTGCGCAGCGCTGAAAGGAAATTGTCGGACTTGACCTTGGCCATGACCGCACGCGCCCCTTACTGGTCTCTGGCGAACAGCGAGAGCCGGGTGACGATCTGGCTGGCGACTTCGCGCGACAGATTCTCCAGCGCGGTATTCTCCGCCGCAATGGTGGCATATTCGCTGCTGACGACATCGATACCGGCATCGGACCCGGCGGTGGCGTCGATCACTGTCTTGCCGGTGGCGATTTCGATCAATTGATAGCGCGCGCGCAGCGTCCGGCGCTGGCGGGTAATCTGATCATTGGCGAGCAGGCCGAAACCTTCAATCTGATCATCAAGCCGCACCACCAGCTGATAGCGGGCAACATCACCCTCGACCGGTGCAAGCTGGTCGGTCAGCTGGTTGCGCACCAGCCAGCCGGCATCGCCCTCGATCGGCGCGATCGTGACCTGGCCGAGATTCTGCGCCACCGCACCCTGGGTGCCACCCGAATAAAGCGGCTGGAGACCACAGGCGGTAAGCAGCAATGGCAGCAGAAGAAAAGCATAAGCGCGAAACATGTCGATCATTTATCCTGTCGCCATAACATTCACTCGTCATCCTGAACCTGTTTCAGGATCTCATTCGTCATGGACCGTATTTGCCCGCAGATGCTGAAACAGGTTCAGCATGACGAAGTGGAGAAAGCGGCGCGATGACGCCGCATCATATCACGATATTCACCAGCCGGTCGGGCACCACAATCACCTTGCGTATCTCGGCACCATCGATGCTACGCTGCACCTTCTCGCTGGCGAGTGCAAGCGTCTCCATCTCTTCCTTGCCCAGACCCTTGGCGACAGTGACGGTATCGCGCAGCTTGCCCTTGACCTGCACCGCGATGGTGACTTCATCATCCACCGCCAGCGCCATATCAGCAACCGGCCATGCAGCATTGGCGATCAGGCCTTCGCCGCCGAGCAGTGCCCATGCTTCTTCAGCCAGATGCGGCGTCATCGGGCCAACCATCAGCACCAGCGCGCGTATAGCCTCATTGCGATCCGGCGAAGGCTGCGCCTTTTCAATCGCCGCTGCCAAAGTATAGAGCTTGGCCACCGCCTTGTTAAAGCCAAGCTGACCGATATCCTCGGTCACACCGGCAATCGTCTGGTGCAGGACGCGCAGCAGCGCTTTATCAGCGCCTGCTTCACCGGGAGCCGCATTATCCGCCATCTGAGCAATGCGCCAGACGCGCTGGACAAAACGCCAACTGCCTTCAATCCCGGCCTCGGACCAGGGCAGATCGCGTTCGGGCGGGCTGTCCGACAGCATGAACCAGCGCACCGCATCGGCACCATATTGGTCGACAATCGGTTCGGGATCGATGACGTTCTTTTTCGACTTGGACATTTTGACCACACGTCCGGCCTCAACCGGCGCACCACTCTCGATATGGATCCAGTCGCTGCCGTCCTGGCGCACTTCATCGGGCGACAGCCAGCTGCCATCACCCATTTGATAAGTCTCATGCGTCACCATGCCTTGGGTGAACAGGCTGGCAAAAGGCTCATCCACATCGATCAGACCGATCTGCTTGAGCGCACGGGTCCAGAAACGGGCATAGAGCAGGTGCAGGATCGCATGCTCGATGCCGCCAATATATTGCCCCACCGGCAGCCATTTCGCGACTTCCTCCGCGTCGAACGGCTTGTCATCGGGCTGACTGGCAAAGCGCAGAAAATACCAGCTGGAATCGGCAAAGGTGTCGAGCGTGTCGGTCTCGCGCAGCGCAGGCTTGCCGCTGATCGGGCAGCTTGTGTGCTTCCATGTCGGGTGTCGCTCGAGCGGATTGCCGGGGGTGTCGAAATCGATATCCTCGGGCAGTGTCACCGGCAACTGGTCTCTGGGGACAGGCACCGGGCCGTGATCGGGACTATGAATGATCGGTATCGGCGTACCCCAATAGCGCTGGCGCGAGACGCCCCAGTCACGCAGCCGCCAAACGGTGGAGCCTTTGCCCCACCCTTCCGCCTCGGCGCGGGTAATGACTGCGGCCTTGGCGTCTTCTATCGACATGTCATTGAGGAAATCGGAGTTTACGATAGTGCCAGCGCCGGCATAGGCTTCATCGCCTTCGAAATGCGGGTCCGTCTTGTCGCCATCGCTGACCACGCGCTTGACCGGCAGGGCATATTTGCGGGCGAAATCAAGGTCACGCTGGTCATGCGCCGGCACGCCGAAAACCGCGCCCGTGCCATAGTCCATCAGCACGAAATTGGCGACATAGACCGGCAGTTTCCATTGCGTATCAAGCGGATGGGTAGCTTTCAGCCCGGTATCAAAACCGCGCTTTTCCTGCGTCTCGATCTCGGCCGCAGCGGTGCCGGAGCGGCGGCATTCCTCGGCAAATTCGTGCAGCGCTGCATTGCCCTGCGCCAGTTTCAGCGACAGCGGATGGTCAGCGGCAATGGCGACAAAGCTGGCGCCATAGATAGTGTCGGGCCGGGTCGAGAAGACGGTTATTTTCTCCCCCTCTCCTTTAGGGGAGGGGGTCGGGGGGAGGGGGCTATCCGCTTGTGCAGTGCCTAAGTCAGACTCCCCCTCTCCCTTCGCCGCTTCGCGGCTCTTCCCTCTCCCCTGAAGGGGAGAGGGCTTTTTGACCGCAAAATCAAAGGTCAGTCCCTGTGACTTGCCGATCCAGTTTTCCTGCATCGTGCGGACCTTTTCGGGCCAGCCATCCAGGCTATCCAGCCCGGAAAGCAAGTCTTCGGCAAAGTCGGTGATCTTCAAGAACCACTGGTTGAGCTTGCGTTTTTCCACCAGCGCGCCCGAGCGCCAGCCGCGACCGTCAATCACCTGCTCATTGGCGAGCACGGTCATGTCGACCGGATCCCAGTTGACCGCACTTTCCTTGCGATAGACCAGCCCGGCTTCCATCATATCGAGGAACAGCGCCTGTTCATGGCCATAATAGTCCGGCTCACACGTCGCCAATTCGCGACTCCAGTCAAAGGCAAAGCCCAGACGCTTCAGCTGGTCGCGCATGGTGGCAATATTCTGCCGCGTCCAGCCGCCGGGATGCACGCCCTTTTCCATCGCCGCATTTTCTGCCGGCATGCCAAAGGCATCCCAACCCATGGGATGCAGCACCTCATGCCCGCGCATCCGCTCAAAACGCGCCAGCACATCACCCATGGTGTAGTTGCGCACATGGCCCATATGGATGCGCCCCGAAGGATAGGGGAACATCTCCAATATATAGCGCTTGGGTTTGTCACTGGCGCTGTCGGCGCGGAAGGTCTGGGCTTCGTCCCAGGCCTTTTGCCACTTGCCATCCGCCACCAGCGGATTGAACCGCTTGTCCATCTCTGTCATTGGCTCGGATCCTTGCCGCGGGGCCGGGTTACTCGTCGTAAAGGGCGGTGCGACGCAGATCGCGCGCCTTGGTCAGGATGATCTGTTCGAGCTTCTGCACCGTCGCCGCCTGGATCGGCGCATTGATCCAGCCACCCTGCTGCGCGACCTGGCGCGAAGCGGCAACACGCAGAGCATCGGCGCGCAAATCCTGATCGAGAATCGAAATGGTGATCTTTACCCGCTCATTGGGGTTGGTGGGGGTCGAATACCAGTCGGTCACGATCACGCCGCCAGCGCTGTCGGCCTGGACCAGCGGCGCGAAGGAAACCGTATCGAGCGAAGCGCGCCACAAATAGCTGTTCACCCCGATGGTGGTCACCTGCGACGGCGCGATGCTGGCCTCCGGGCGGTCATCATTGCCGCCACCGCATGCGGTGAGCAGCGCCATCGAACAACCCAGCACCATCGCTGTTCTGCCGATACCCCGCCTGATCGCTTTTGGCTGCGACATGAAATTCCCTCTCTTCACTGTCTGTCCCACGGCATCGCTTTACGATCAGCACCGGCCAATCACAAGCGTCAACATGGCTTTATCCTGAACCTTGTCCGCGTTGCTTTAAGGCAACGAATATTACGCCGCGATTTACCATAATCGATAGCCTGAACCTATCGCCCGGCAGTGATGCCATATCATTCATCATCATGTAAGCCATGATGGTTTAATGCCGCATGGCAAGGCCGAATCACCGGATGACGCAAAACTGCGCAAAATTTGTGGAGGAATTGCAACATATCGTGATGAATCGCCGAAATGCAGTAATATGCGGATGCATTTGCAGGCGCATTGCCATATGGCGGGATCAAGGAGATTGACAAGGTGTCCTACAGACTGAGAACGGCATTTATGGGAGGCGCGCTGGCTGTTGGCGTGTTTGCTGCCATGCCCTCGGTCAGCTTCGCTTCGGGCAATGGCTTCAACGCCGAACCCATCCCGCTCAGCGCACGCGGCGGCATCGGCTCCTTCACTCCGGCTTCTATCGATGACACACTGGTATCATCGCTGAAACTTGCCGACCTCAAGGTCAGCAGCAATTTCCGCTTCACACCCGCCGCCGAAGACGGCACCGGCAAACGCGCCGTAACCGTTGCCGCACGTGTCCTCAGCGAGGCAAGCGAAGCCGTGGCGATCCGCGAAGCCGCTGCCGAAGTCGGTGCAGGTGTCGCACCGGTGAAGATCACCCCGACCAGCTACAGCCTCGGCGTCGCCAAGGGCTGGCAGACTTTTGCCCTTCCCGACACGGTCAAGAAAATCGATGTTCCCGATCTTTCGGAACTGGGCAGCGCACCGGGGCGCGGCGATAGCGGCAAGAAGAGCCGCTTCAATCCGCGCATTGAGCTCGACTCCTCGACCCAGGTCGGCAGCAGCCCGCGCACATTTGAAGGCGACACCGCTTATTCGGTCGATGTCGGCGGCAGCTATCGCGTCAGCGGCAATCTCAACGTCACCGCAGGTGTGCGCCTGCGCGATGAACGTGACCGGCTGGCACCGCTGACCGGCAAGCAGACCGACAGCCAAGCCGTTTATGTCGGAACCCAGTTCCGCTTCTGACCTCGGCTTTTTGCTAGCCGCCTCTCTCTGACAATCCATCTATAGCCCCCCAGCCGCTGCTGAAACGTGCCAGCCGTGCATGGTTGGCATGGGTTACGCCGCCCAGCGCATAGACCGGGCAGCGGGCGAGGCGCGCAATCGCGGCAAAGCGCATCGGCCCCAGTGTCGCGGCACCCGGATGGCTGCGTGTCGGATAGACCGGCGAGATAAATACGGCATCGGCGCCGCGACGCGCCGCCATCGCCAGTTCGGCAAGATCATGCACCGCAGCCAGCCATAGGCCGCGCCGCAGCGCGACCGGGCCGGCCTGTGGCCCATGTGCCGGGGCGTAAACACCATCGGCGTCCAATGCCTGTGCTGTCCTAGCGTTCCCCGACCACAGCCATATCCGGTCCGCAGCGGCATGGCGCTGCATCAAATTGGTGAACAAGGCACGGCGCTCGGCCTCGGGCAGATGGTAATGACGAAACACAATGCCGCTGCCGGGGGGCAAGGCGGTAATAGCGCCATCCAGCCTGGCCTGCGCGCGCGCATCGGTAAACAGCCATAGCCAGGGCAGGTCTTCACCACGAGTCGGCAAAGGTGACTGGAAAGCCGGCATGGTCGTGCTTATAGGGTGGCAGCATGAGCGAAGACAATAGCAGCGACAGCGCCGCAGAGCGCCTTGCCTCGGTGCAGGCAGATATTGCCGCAGCATGCCAGCGCGCCAATCGTGCCGACAACCCGCCCATGCTGATCGCGGTCAGCAAAACCCATCCTGCCGAGGCGATCACCCCGCTGATCGCCCAGGGCCATAAGGATTTCGGTGAGAACCGGGTGCAGGAAGCGGCGGGAAAATGGCCCGCTCTGCGTGAGCAGCATCCCGATATCAGGCTGCACATGATCGGCCAGTTGCAATCGAACAAGGCTGGCGATGCGGTGCGCCTGTTCGACATGATCCATTCGCTCGACCGGCCTTCTCTGGCGAAGGCGCTGGGCAAAGCGATGGCGGAACAGCAGAAACATGTCCCCTGCCTGATCCAGGTCAATATCGGCGATGAGGACCAGAAGGGCGGCTGCGCAGTCAGTGACATCGCCGCGCTTCTGGATACGGCCCGGGGCCATGATATCCCGGTTATCGGGCTGATGTGTATCCCGCCTGCCGGCCGCGAACCGGCACCCTATTTTGCACTGCTCGACAAGCTGGCCGATGATCATGGCCTCGCCCAACGCTCAATGGGCATGTCGGGCGATTATGTCACCGCCACCGAAATAGGCGCGACATATTTGCGGGTGGGCAGTGCGCTATTTGGTCCGCGCCGAGGCTGAGCGATCACCCCTGCTCTTCGGGCTTGCTGCCCTTCTCCTGCTCGCGTGACGCCTTGATCTCTTCGGGGCTGTCGGGTTTGACGAAGCTGATGATCTGGTCACCCTGCTCAATCACCGGACGCGCCTGGGCCGAAAAGAATAACAGCTTCTGATTGGGCTTGAGAATCGCCACCGGTTCCTCGCCTTCGCCCAGATTGGCACGGAAATCATCATAGCTGAACTTCTCGGTCAGCCGGGTGCGGCTGAACACCCAGCCGGCGCGCGCCCGATCAACCAGATCGGCATAGCTGGTGCCGTTCTCGAGCAATATTCGTCCGCGCATGGCGCGCTCGCCGCTTTCATCGGGCGCATTGCTGTCAACGCTGACCGCGCTGATCCGGTCATAGCCAACCTCGGGACCGAGGTCGGAGCTGAGCAGCTGGTTATAGCTGTCATTATCGGTGGCAACGATGAGATGCTGATAGGCACCGATATCGATGCTGTCGTCGAGCGCCTCGTCGAGAATATCGCCATCATGGATGTCGAGTTCACGCTGACGCGCCCCGCGCAGGGCAAAGCGGCTGGTGTCGGAGATGGTCACCGGAATATCGAGCGATTTGAGGAAGGCGCCCAGTTCGAGCGTCCAGCGATTGGCACCGACCAGCATCACCGCCTTGCCATCGCCCTCTTCTATGCCCAGCCGCTGCGCCACCCAGCGGGCGGAAAAGCCATGCGCAAAGATGGTGACGATGACCACGGCGAAGCTGAGCGCCACCAGCGCCTCGGCATCTTCATAACCGCTATTGACCAGTCGCTTGGCGAACAGCCCGGTAATTGCCACCGCGACAATGCCGCGCGGCGCGATCCAGCCGATAAAGGCCTGTTCACGCAACGGCACAGAGCTGAACAACAGGCTGGTGAACACGGTCAGCGGCCGCACAACGAACAACAGCACCAGCAGGAAGAGGATGAACTGCAGCTGGAATTTCTGCAGCGTCTCCCAGTCGAGTTGCGCCGACAGCAGGATGAACACACCGGAGATCAGCAGCACCGACAGGTCCTCCTTGAATCGGTGCAGTGCGCGGCTGGCATAATAGGGCCGATTGGCCATCACCACGCCCATGATGGTGACAGTGATCAGCCCGGTCTCGTGCATGATCAGGTCGGCGAGGACAAAGCCGAGAATCACCACGATCAGCAGGATCGGCGCCTTGAGATATTCCGGCACATAGCCGCGTGGGAACAGCCAGGTCATGCCATAGCCCAGCACCCCGCCAATCACCCCGGCGAGAAAGCTGGCACCGAGCACGTCAAAGGCGACATTGGCCGCGCCGCCGCCCTTGTCATAGGTGATATAGGCATAGATGCCGACGGCGAGCAGCGCGCCGATCGGATCGTTGACGATGCCCTCCCATTTGAGGATGTCGCGCACCCGGGCGCCGACACGCAAATTGCGCAGCATCGGCCCGATCACCGTTGGCCCGGTGACCACCAATATACCGCCAAACAGCGCCGCCACCGGCAAGGACAGCCCGGCAATATAATAGGCCGCCGCTGTGCCCAGCGCCCAACCGACAGGCACTCCGACCAGCACCAGCCGCGACACCGCCCATCCGGCGATGCGCAAATCCCGGAAATTGAGGCTGAGCCCGCCCTCGAACAGGATCACCGCAACCGCCAGCTTGACAATGGGATCGAGCAGCGCGCCGAAATCATTTTCCGGATTGATAATGCCCAGCACCGGCCCGGCAACGATGCCGACAATCAGCATCAGCGCGATAGCCGGGCGGCCGGTACGCCACGCCACCCATTGCGCGCCTATGCCGAGCGCGCCGATCAGCGCGATCTTGACCATCAGCGAATCCAGTAACTCGATATGCATGGACTATCCGGACATTTTCCTCATTGGCGAGCCGTCATACACATTACGCCGCACACACAATAGGGGCGACGATCCTGCAAGGTTCTTAAGACCCATTTATGGCAATGGAATATCCGTTCCCCGCTACTGACAGCCATGTTTTTCAAGCACCATGCGGCTAGCGGATAGATTGCATCTATTGCGTTGATTTTCGGGTTACAAAATCGGGCGCAGCCGATTACACATGTCAGCCAATGATGACAGAAGCGGGTGTCAGCACAGGCGCGCTTCCCGTCATCCGGGCAAGGCGCCAGGCAGCTGCCGGGGCGCTGTGGAGGACAAAATGGCGAAGACAATCCTGATAGCATCCGATCTGACCGCGCGCAGCGACCGACCATTCCTGCGCGCCGCCATGCTGGCGGAGGAATGGGACGCGCAGCGCGCTGTGCTGTTCGCCAATGCCGACAAGTCACGCGTCGACCAGGACAGTGTCGAGAAACAGCTCAAGCGCAGCTATGGCGCCGACATGGATGCCTGTTCGGTGGTGGTGGCCCATGGCAAGGTTCCCGAGACCATCGCCAAGACTGCCAGGGGCCTCGATGCCGATATCATCGTTGTCGGCGCGGCGCGGCATAATAATGTCACCGATTTCTTTCTCGGTACCGCAGTCGACTATGTCGTGCGCCGCGCCGAGGCACCGGTGCTGGTAGTCAAGGAACGGGCGCATCACACCTACCGCAAGATCATGGTCGCGGTGGACTTTTCCGAATCATCGAAAAACGCGGTGCAAACCGCACTCACCCTGTTCCCCAAGGCGCATATCACCCTCGCCCATGCCTTTCATGTTGCCTATTCGGCCTGGCTCAAATCCGACGGCGTTTCCGATGAGATGCGCGGCGATGCCGAGCGCGAGATGCAGCAGTTTCTGGACGATCTCGAGCTGACCGAGACCGACCGGGCGCGCATCACCTCCGCCGTGCTCGAGGGTAATCTGCATCAGAGCATTTACGACATGCTGCTGGGCGAGGATATGGACCTGCTGGTGCTCGGTACCCATGGTCGCTCGGGCTTCACCCAGGCCACTATCGGCAGTCGCGCCAGCGAGATGCTGGGTTGGGCACCAACCGATGTGCTGATGGTTCGCGGGAAGTGACAGGCTCCCGGCCGCTTTCTGATATTGATATCCGAACCGGGTCAGGGAAAAGACGGAATATGCACCCGGGGTTCATCCAGAAAATATCGTGAACCCGGAGCAGCAGGCATGTTCAGTTTGCAGCCGTCATTAACTGAACTCTTGCGTCTTTAGAAGCGCGCCGTCCTCATCATAAACTCTCCACGTGCCTTTCTTTTTTCCGTGCTCGAACCGGCCTTCGTCCCAGAGCTGACCATTGGGATGATAACGCTTCCATGCACCGTGCTTTTGTTCTTCATCGTCGAAACCACCCGTCGCGCGTGGTTCACCGGTTTTGTAAAACCATTGCCATTGGCCAACAATCCTTCCGTCCTTGTAGCTGCCAGAAGACTGCATCTGGCCATTATTGAGGAAGTATTTCCACGTACCTGATTTCTTTCCGCCGTCGAACTCACCCTGACAAGAAACATGGCCGTTCTTGAAGTAGAGCTCAAACGGGCCATTTTTGGGATTGCCGTCTTCGTCGATTCCCGGGATATCTTTCATTCGTTTACACTCCTGGTAAAGCAGCTCCCCGGACGTCTATGAAGCGCCAAAGTTTGAAGCGCGGGATGTTGAATCATACAACACGATCATAGCAGCTCCATGAGCTGGATTAGGTTGCCACAGGTATCATCGAATACCGCAATTTTCGCACCACCGGCCTTTAGAGGCGGCTGGGTAAATCTGACGCCTTGTTCCTCAAGACGCTCCACTTCCGCAGAAACATCGTCCACCTGAAATGCCGTAAACGGAATGCCGTCAGCCATAAGAGCCTTCTGGTATTCACGCGTGGCAGGATGCGCATTTGGTTCCAGACAGAGTTCCACCCCTTCGGGTTCCTCAGCCGAAACAACAGTAATCCAGCGGTGCTCGCCGACGGGAATGTCATGCTTGAGCACAAAACCCAGCGCGCCGGTGTAGAAATCAAGAGCTTTGGCCTGATCGTCAACAGCAACACTTTTGGCGTACATTCTCATTCTGGGCCTCCTTCAAAAAATGGCTCTAACCAGGGGTGGACCGCGTCGGTCACTGACGATGCGGTAAAAGAATGGACCTTCGACCTGCCACGCCACGAGGTCTGGATAAGTTCAGCTCGCTCCAGAGTGTTGAGATGCCGCGTAATGGCTTGACGACTTAGAGTGATCGCATGCTCCTCGAAGAGTCTTGCGCACAGCTCAAACAGAGTCTGGTCATTGCGCTTTCTCAGCTCATCGAGAATGAGTAGGCGCGTATCATCACCGAGCGCGCGAAAAACGCGACTCAGCTTCGGATCGAAGGGAACAGTCATGGATTACATTATGCAATGAAAGTGTTGCATGTCAAACTGTCTTTCCTGTTACACCAGCCTCTTTGAGAGCAAAGGACTGAGCGAGCAGACATTTCGGACACAGCCTGATTTTCCCGTTCTTACCAGCGCCCGCTCGATCCGGCACTTACCGATGTGCTGACGGTGCGCGGACAGTAACAGCGCCAGACCTTTCGCAAGATCGCTTGCATAGTTTCCGTTGCAAAGCGGCATGTTATCGCACAATCTCCGAAAACCATATCGGTAATTTCGGGGTTTCCCATGCAACGACTTTTGACCTTCGCCATTCTGTTTATGGGCCTTGTTGCCGCTGCAAAAGCTCAGGAGGCGCCACGCCTGTTTACGTCGGAGGATGTGTTCGAACTGGAATGGGCCGACGATCCCCGGATTTCGCCGGATGGGCAGCAGGCGCTATATCTGCGCCGGTTCAACGACATCATGACCGATCGCACACTGGCGCATGTGTGGCTGGTCAATCTGGACGGCAGCGGACACCAGCCATTGCTGGCCGATGGCGGCTCCTACCGCTCACCGCGCTGGTCCCCCGATGGCACACGCATCGCCTATATGAAGCGCGTCGACGGTCGAACCGGCCTCTATGTCCATTATCTGGGTTCGGGGCGCGATGCGCTGCTGGGCAGTTTTGCCGAAGCACCGCGCGACCTTGGCTGGTCTCCCGACGGCAGGCTGCTGGCCTTCACCATGGCGGTGAAGGCGGACAGCAAGAAGCTGGTCAAAGCGCCCAAAAAGCCCGATGGCGCGAAATGGGCCGATCCGCCCAAGGTGATCGACCGGGCGCGCTACCGCACCAACGGCTCCGGTTTTCTGGAGCTGGCCTATGACCATATATTCGTCATCCCCGCCGAGGGCGGCACCGCGCGCCAGCTTACCAGCGGCAATTTCAATCATGATGGGCCGCTCTCCTTCACGCCGGACGGAAAAACAATTCTGTTTTCCGCCAACCGCCATGCCGGGTGGGAACTGGAAAGCCGCGAGGCGGATATTTTCTCGATCGACATCGCCACGGCTATATTGCGCCAGCTGACCGACAGACCCGGCGTCGAGGCCAGCCCCAAAGTGTCGCCCGATGGAGGTTCCATCGCCTATCTGGGCACCAGCAATGTGCGCGACCCTTTTGTGGTCACCAATGTATTCGTGATGGATCGCTATGGCGGCAATGGCCGCAACCTGACCGAAGGTCTGGATCGCCGCACTGGTGACCTGCACTGGCTGTCGGGCAAGGAGCTTTCATACACTTTCCAGAATCGCGGCGAGAACCATATCGGCGTGGTCGGCACCAATGGCCGCCGCCGGGTTGTGGTGGAAGGCATTGGCGGCACCACCATTGGCCGGCCCTATGTCAGCGGCACCTATGATGCCGGGCGCGGCGGCGCGCTGGTCTATACCAAGGGCAGTGCCTATCGTCCCGCCGACCTCTACGCCTATCGCAATGGCCGGGCGCAACGCCTGACTACATTGAACGAGGATCTGCTGGCGCATCGCGATCTCGGCAGGGTCGAGACATTCACCTATGCCTCATCGCTGGACGGTCTGGAAATCCAGGGCTGGATCATCACCCCGCCGGGCTATCAGCCGGGCAGCACCTATCCGCTGATCATCGAAATCCATGGCGGCCCGCATCTTGCCTATGGCCCGCATTTCTCCGCCGAGCTGCAGCGCATGGCTGCTGCCGGCTATGTCGTGATCTATGACAATCATCGCGGCTCAATCGGCTATGGCAGCCAATTCGCCAATCTGCTCAAGGACAAATATTCCAGCCCCGATGATTTTGCCGATCATATGTCAGCGGTCGACTGGGCCATCGACAATGGCTTTGCCGACAGGGACAATCTGTTCATCGCCGGTGGATCGGCAGGCGGAATCGCCACCGCCTATGCCGTCGGCCTGACCGACCGGTTCAACGCCGCCGTGGCCGCTAAACCGATTATCAACTGGGTATCCAAAGTACTGACAGCGGACAGCTATATCGGCCAGATCGCCAACCAGTTTCCGGGGCCGCCCTGGGAGCATCTCGACCATTATTGGCAGCGCTCACCCTTGTCGCTGGTCGGCAATGTCACCACGCCGACAATGCTGATCACCGGTGAGGCGGATTATCGCACACCGATTTCGGAGACCGAGCAATTCTATCAGGCGCTGCAGCTGCGCAAGGTGCCGACCGTGATGGTGCGTATTCCCGATGCCAATCACGGCATCGCCAGCCGCCCGTCACGGCTGAATGCCAAGACAGATTATACGCTGGCCTGGTTCGAGAAATACAAGAAGAAGCCGGAGGGTGGAGAGTAGGTTGCTGGCAACGGATCAGTCAGTCCTGATCCCACCAGCCTGTCGCCACCTTTACCCGTTCACAGCAGATTTGCCTGCGTCTCGTCGCGGTGCTTTTTCAGATAGCGCATAAAGGGCGTACCGCCGGTTCCGACCTCGGTATCGTTGCCCGCATGCTTGCGCCCCTGTTTGTTGATATAGCTCGCCGCATATTCGAGATGGCGCGAGCGGAAATCCGCCACCGCCTGAATATTGGCATTATAGGCGTCGTTCAGTGCCGGTGACTGCACATGTTTGGCAAAGGGCCGCACGCCGCTGCTGGCACGGACATCATCGATGAACCGGCGATGGCCTTTGGGGCGATAGGCATGCAATTGGTCGAGATAGGCGCGCAGCGGATCGGCGGCATGACCGACACCAAGCAGCGCATCCATGCTCGGCACGATCGAGGATTGCGATCCGGTCTGGCCGCGAAACGCCTGCGCGGCTGAGCCGTAACGCGTCACACCCTCATAAATCACGCCATTGGGCAGCGCGGGATTGTCCTTCCAACCGTGAATATATGGTCTGACACGTTCGAAATAGATATAGGGATCGCAGCGTTCGGGCATGCGATCGAACAGCGCGTTGATCCGGGACCATGTCACCGCCGTCTGTTCCAACAGACCCTGCACTGCCTGCGGATCATCACGGTCAGCGGCTTCCATGATAGCCCCAAATCTTGCCAGAACCTGACCCGCACAGGCTTCGATGGCGACATGGACCAGCACAAACCAGGCCTCATCCTGGCCGCCGAGAAAATTCTGGATCATGCGGATATTGTCGAGTGCAATGGGCAGTTCCGGGTCGATCAGGGTCCAGTTGTCCAGCACATAAGAGCTGTAGGTCAGCAGCGGCTGCTGCTCCAGCCGGTCCGCCAGTGCAACCATCGGCACGGCAAGACACGCCGGCAGACGATCAATAACCGTCTCCTCGCCCCACATATAGGCCTGGACCATGAAGCTATAATGGACGGTGGCCATGCGCGCCTGCGCATCGGGAAGCTCCGCAGCGCCGGAGAGCGTTTCAGGGTCCGGAAGGTTGGCCTCCAGAAAAGCACGCACACGCCCCGAAGGCAGTACATCCGGCAGTTGCAGCGCAATCTGCGCCGCGTCCGACCACATATCGGGCAGGGTTAGCGAGAGAGGATTATAGCGGCAGAGAAAACCCCTGTCCGGGGACAAGTCATAGTCACCCAAGGGCAGAAGTACGGGATTTGGGGCCAGCTGTTGCGACATTGTAAAGCGCTCCCTGAGTCATTTCTATTGCAGCAGATTATCCCGATTCTGATCGAATTTGCTTGCAAACTGCATTGCCATAAAGCCGATTATCCGCATATAATTCGAATATGGACGATATTGATCGCAGAATATTGCGTCTCCTTGAAAGCGATGGACGAATCAGCAACGCAAAGCTGGCCGAGCGTGTGAGCCTGTCCGCCTCGGCCTGCCTCAGACGGGTGCAGGAACTTGAACGCTCCGGTGTGATCAGGGGCTATCGCGCGGTCCTTGATCGCTCACAGCTGGGCGGCGGGATCACCGTCTTCGTAATGGTTGGCCTGTCGGCCCATCTGGCCAAGGATGCGCGCAGCTTTGAAGAAGCGATGGAAGGCGCAAGCGAAGTGCGCGAGTGCCACAATATCACCGGCTCGGTCGAATATCTGCTGCGCGTCGAAGTCGACAGCCTGAGCCGCTACAAGACGTTCCACTCAGAAACGCTAGGCGTGCTGCCACAAGTGGCCAGCATCACCTCGCATTTCAGCCTGGGTTCCTCAAAAGACATGCGCGCTTAAGAGCAGGGAAACCGGTCTAGAGGGTCTTGTTATGACTATCGCGCGCCAACCAGATCCGCAGCCAGTTGCCGGATGTCCTTGTGGCCGGACTGGTCGAGCGCAACCGCAACAATGGTCAGGTCGAGGCTGGGGACATGCAGCGCGTGCACGCCCCAAAAGCCACCATGCATATAGACCTGATGATTGCCGATCCTGCCGGCAAAGAGGCCAAGGCGATAGGGGCTGCCTTCCGGATGTGAAGGCGCTTGCTGCATCAGCTGCAGCGTCTCCGCCGAAGCGAATATCCGACCGTCGAACAAGGCATCATAATAGCGCGCGGTGTCGATGACATTGCCGATCAGGCCGCCACCGCCATAGGCATCGAGACTGCCATCAAGTGCGAATGTGTCGATGCCATCGATCCATTGATGCGCTCTTGCAGCACCCTGTTCCTCGCCGGCAAGCGGCTCCCAGCGCATAGCCGCAATGCCTATAGCATCGAAACGGTTGAGCGTGCGCACCGCTTCGCCAAGCCGCATGCCGGTCACGGTCTCGATAATCTCACCGAGCAGCACATAGCCCGTATCCGAATAGTGGAAACGCTCGCCGGGTTGGCCGAGCGGATCGGTCGCGTCAACCAGAAGCCGTATTTGTTCGGTCCTGGTCCACTGCTTGAGCGGATTGGCAAAGACCAAGGCCTTGCTCTCGTCGGTGCCGAAATGGTCATCAAGGCCGCTGGCGTGCATCAGCAGGTGGCGCACCGTAATCTTGCCCGTGTCATAGCCATCCGCTTCAAGCAGCTGCGCATGTTCGGCCGATATCAGACCGGAAATCGGCGCATCGAGATCAACCTGCCCCTGCTCGTAAAGCCGCAACACGGCAGCCGCCACAAAGGTCTTGGTCACCGAGGCAAGACGGAAAGGCGTCTGAGCGGTCATTAGCATCCCGTCCGGCGCCGCAACGCCGGAAGCAGCCGTAACCAGGCGCTCGCCATCAATCACGGCAATGGCAAATCCGGGCACATCAGGCCGCTTCGCCTGCAGGGCATCAAGACTATATTGCAAGGCGGCGTCTGGCGAGAAACTGACGACAATATCATCACGGGAAAACGCCGGGGAAGAACACGCCATCAAGGCGAAAAGCAAGATGGCACGGATCAAACTCAACGGGTGCATTCCACTCTGCCTCATGACGCAACTATGGTTTTTATTACCCATAGGCAGCCATAAACTTCTTCACATTACGCGCCGCCTGTCGCAGCCGCTGCTCATTCTCGACCAGTGCCAGGCGCACATAGCCCTCACCTTCCTCGCCAAAGCCGACGCCGGGGGCGACCGCGACCTGGGCTTCGGCGAGCAGCTTCTTGGAAAACTCCATCGCGCCCATTTCGCGAAAGGCTTCGGGAATGGGTGCCCAGGCGAACATGCTGGCGGCGGGTGGCGGTATCTCCCATCCGGCGCGGCCAAAGCTTTCGACCAGCACATCACGGCGCGATTTGTAGAGAGCGCGATTGGCATCGACATTGTCCTGCGGACCATTGAGTGCCGCCACCGCCGCCGCCTGTATCGGGGTGAAGGCGCCATAATCGAGATAGGATTTGACCCGGGTCAGGGCGTCGACCAGATGCGGATTGCCGACGGCAAAACCCATGCGCCAGCCGGCCATGGAATAGGTTTTCGACATCGAGGTGAACTCGACCGCAACATCCTTGGCGCCTGGCACCTGCAAGATCGAAGGCGTCGGCTCATTGCCGAAATAAATCTCGGCATAGGCAAGGTCGGAGATCACCCAGAGCTCATGCTTTTTGGCAAAGGCGACAACCTCTTTGTAGAAATCGAGGTCGGCAATATAGGCGGTCGGGTTGCTGGGATAGCCCATGACCAGCACCTTGGGCTTGGGCACGCTATAGGCCATGGAATAATGCAATCGCTTGAAGAAGTCCGGCCCCGGCGCGGCGGGGATGGAGCGGATTGCGGCCCCGGCGATGATGAAACCGAAAGTGTGGATCGGATAGCTGGGATTGGGTGCGAGCACGACATCGCCCGGCGCGGTGATCGCCTGTGCCAGATTGGCCAGGCCTTCCTTGGAGCCGAGGGTGACGATGACCTCTTTTTCCGGGTCAAGATCGACATTGAAACGCCGCGCATAATAATCGGCCTGCGCCTTGCGCAGCCCCTTGATGCCCTTGGACGCCGAATAGCGATGCGCATTGGGATCATTGGCAACCTCGGTCAGCTTGTCGATAATATGCTGCGCCGGCGCGCCATCGGGATTGCCCATGCCGAGATCGATAATATCCTCGCCCCGCGCCCGCGCCGCCGCCTTCATCGCATTGACCTCGGCAAAGACATAGGGCGGCAGGCGGCGGATACGGTAAAATTCTTCGGTCATCACTGGGTCTCGACAGATTGGTTTATGCGCGAGGTTTGACCGATCCGACTCATGCTGTCGAGTGTTTTTCGTGCGTCTGGCGGCGCTGTTGCGTAAATATCTGTCGCGCCCGCGACAATGCTTACGCTGGCGGCTGGAAGCTGATAGACAGGGCCGGTGACACCGCCCAAAGGAGACCCCGATGTCCGCCTCATCGCCCGAAGCGCCCGGTATTGATTTTCCAGACATGGATATGTCCGCCTTTGCCGGTGAGGCGATGCCCACTTTGGAGGACATGCAGCACTGGACCTGGGTGATGGGCCGGGCGCAGCAGATGATGATGGAGCATATGGCTGAAATGGCGAGCAAACAGCCGTCGCAATCGGTCGCCAGCTCGGTGGCCCAGCTATGGGATCCTGCCTATTGGCAGGAGCAGATGACCAATATGCCCAAATTCGACCCGACACAGCTGTTCGAGATGCAGAGCCAATTCTGGCAGCAGGGGCTGAATTTCTGGCAGGGCCTGCTGGCGGGTGAAGTGCCGGGGGACGACGCCAAGCCAGCCAACAGCAAGGTCGACAGACGCTTTCAGGCCGAGGAATGGAACAGCCACCCCGCCTTCTCCACCCTGGCCCAGGGCTATACCATGGTCGCCGAGCATCTGCTGCGGCTGACCGATACCGTCGATGGCGTTGACCCCAAGGCCAAGGCACAGCTGCGCTTTGCGATGCAGAATATTGTCGACGCCAGCGCCCCGTCCAACTTCGTCTTCACCAATCCGGCGGTGATCAGGAAAACAATCGAGACCAAGGGCCAGAACCTGCTGACCGGGCTCGAGCATATGCTCACCGATATCCGCAAGGGGCAGTTGACCCATACCGACCCCAATGCCTTTGAGCTCGGTCGCAATATCGCGGTGACGCCGGGCAAGGTGGTGCATGAAACCGCGCTCTATCAGCTGATCCAGTATAGTCCGGCCACCGACAAGGTGCTGCAGACGCCTATGATCATCTTCCCGCCCTGGATCAACCGCTTCTACATTCTCGACCTCAACGAGAAGAAGAGCTTCGTGAAATGGGCGGTGGAACAGGGCATCACGCTGTTCATGGTGTCATGGAAATCCGCCGACAGTTCGATGCGCGATATCATCTGGGACGATTATGTCCGCTCGCAGATCGACGCCATCGATACGGTGCGCGAATTGCTCGACGTTCCCGATGTGCACACCATCGGCTATTGCGTTGCCGGGACCACGCTGGCGGCAACGCTGGCAATGCTGGCAGCACGCGATCAGGCCGATAAGGTCAAGAGTGCGACCTTCTTCACCGCCCAGGTCGATTTCGCCCATGCCGGTGACCTGAAACTGTTCATCGATGACCAGCAGCTCAAGCTGATCGACACCGTTGCCGCCGATTGCGGCTATCTCGACGGCCGCTATATGGCGGCAACCTTCAACATGCTCCGCGGCCGCGATCTGATCTGGAACTATGTCGTCAATAATTACCTGCTGGGTGAGGACTATCCGCCCTTCGACCTGCTGCACTGGAATGGCGACACCACCAACCTGCCGGTCAAGTGGCACAAGGCCTATCTCGCCGACCTGTATCGCGACAACAAGCTGGTCCAGCCCGGCGCGATCACCATTGACGGCACGCCTATCGACCTCAGGAAAATCACCACACCGGTGCTGGTGCAGGCCGGCAAGGAAGACCATATCGCGCCGGCGGACAGCGTCTGGAAAATCATGGACCATGTTGCCGGAGACAGGGAATTCATGCTGGCAGGGTCAGGCCATATTGCCGGAGTGGTCAATCCGCCGGCGGCGAAAAAATATCAGTACTGGACCAACCCCGAAGAGACCGGAAGTCTCGAGGCCTTTATCGCAGGCGCGGAAGAACACCCCGGAAGCTGGTGGCCCTATTGGCTGCAATGGCTGGAGAAACAGGCACCGAAAAAAGTCGCGGCAAAGGGCGCGCGCATCCCGGGCAAGGGTGATAAACCGGCAATCGAGGACGCGCCCGGGCGCTATGTGAAGCAATAATTTTAGGCGTTATATCCCGGAATACCGTTCGCCCTGAGCCTGTCGAAGGGCTGTTCTTATTGTGCAAAAGAAGACCAGGGCTTCGACAAGCTCAGCCCGAACGGTGCAGGTTGAAGCAAGCGACAGCACGCTAAACAATCGCGAAGAAACGGTTTTTGTGCGGTGCACAAAAATCCTTGACAGCGACGCCGCCAATGCTTATTGTGCACTGCAACATCAATGACGCAGGATATGCACAATGGCCAGCAAGCCGACCAACACTGACGCCAAGCCCGCCACTTCTCCGGAAGCTGCGGAGAAGGCATTTTCCGAAGCTGCAAGCGCTTCGGTTGCTCCGGCTGCGGCAAAAGCTGCACCGGCAAAGAAAGCCGCTGCCGCCGCCAAGAAGCCGGTAGCTGCCAAAAAAGCGGCTCCTGCCAAAAAGGCAGTGGCCAGGAAGACCCCGGTAAAGGCCGTTGCCAAAAAGGCCGCCGCCACCACCGCCAAAAAGACAACCCGTAAAACTACACGCAAGACTCCCGTAGCCGCCAAAAAGGCTGCGACCTCCAGAAAGGACGTAAAAATGACCAAGAAGACCGAAACCAAAGCGACCGCAGAAAACATGACCGCTCGCGCCCAGGAACTGTTCGGCGACATGTCGGGCCGTGCCAAGGCCGCCTTCGAAAAGGGCAGTGAATATGTTTCGCAGGCTACCGAATTCAACAAGGCGAACATCGAAGCGCTGGTTGAGTCGGGCAAGATTGCTGCCAAGGGCATGCAGGAAATGGGTCAGGCCTATGCTTCCGACACCCGCAAGAACTTCGAAGATGTTACCGCGACCATGAAGGACTTCGCTGCCGTCAAGTCGCCGACCGAATTCTTCCAGCTGCAGGCCGAAACGCTGCGCAAGACCATCGACACCGCTGTCAGCCAGACCTCGAAGAACACCGAAATGTTCGTCAAGCTGGCCGGCGAAGCGTTCCAGCCGATCTCGAACCGCGTCAGCGTTGCTGTCGAGAATGTGAAAAAGGCTGCCTGATTCGCTTCGGCAGTTTACGGATGCTGACGGCATCCGATCAGTATCAGAGGGCCGGAGCAGGGAACTGTTCCGGCCCTTTCTGCATTTTAGTCTTTGAACTTGCGTATCAGTCGCGACTCACCTCTTGCACCACAGGCAGGAATAACGATATTCTTGTGACCATGCCGATTTCCTCCGCACCGCATCCCGGCGACGAAGCCGAAAATATGCTGCCGCAATTCGTCCGGGACAATGGCCGGGCGATATTGGCAGCTGCGCCGCTATGCGCCAGCGACGAGGATGACGGCGATGATGGCGACAGCCAGGTCGGCATCGCCACCAAGACCCGCGCCAAGCCGAAAAAGCCGAGCCAGTACAAGGTGCTGCTGCTCAATGACGATTATACCCCGATGGAATTCGTCGTCGCGGTGCTCAAGCGCTTTTTCAGCATGGACATGGAACAGGCGACGCGGGTGATGCTGCAGGTGCACCAGCAGGGCATCGGCGTGTGCGGCATTTACACTTATGAAGTCGCCGAAACCAAGGTCAACCAGGTGATGGACTGCGCCAAGGAAAACCAGCACCCGCTGCAATGCACGCTGGAAAAAGCCTGAGCCGAAGCATGGCGTAACAGCCATGACGCGAAAAGTTTTTACCCCCGACGCCTTTGGCACTTCCCGGTTCAGCCTTGCTTAAGCCAGTTGCAGCGTTAAACGCTTTCCCATGGACAAGATCATTATCAAGGGCGGCCAGCGCCTGACCGGCAGGCTGCCGATTTCCGGCGCGAAGAACTCCGCACTGACCCTGCTGCCCTGCGCCCTGCTTACCGATGAGCCGGTGACGCTGCGCAATTTGCCGCGGCTCGCCGATATTGACGGCTTTCAGCATCTGATGAACCAGTTCGGCGTGTCGACCAGCATTGCCGGCTCGCGCCCCGGCGATTTCGGCCGGGTGATGACTTTGCAGGCGACGCGGGTAACCAGCAATGTCGCACCCTATGATCTGGTGCGAAAGATGCGCGCCTCGATCCTGGTGCTCGGCCCGATGCTGGCACGCGAAGGCGAGGCAACGGTCAGCCTGCCCGGCGGCTGCGCCATCGGCAACCGGCCGATTGACCTGCATCTCAAGGCACTGGAAGCAATGGGTGCGGAAATCGAAATGGCAAGCGGCTATGTCAAGGCAACAGCTCCCGGCGGTCGTCTGGCAGGCGGCGATTTCACCTTCCCGGTGGTCTCGGTCGGCGCCACCGAAAATGCGGTGATGGCAGCAGTTCTGGCGAAAGGCGTCACCAGCCTCAAAAATGCGGCGCGTGAGCCCGAAATTGTCGATCTGTGCAATCTGCTCGTCGCCATGGGTGCGAAGATTGACGGTATCGGCACATCGGAGCTGACGATCACCGGGCGTGACCGGCTGCACGGCGCGACCTATCGTGTCATGTCCGACCGCATCGAGGCGGGCAGCTATGCCTGTGCCGCCGCGATCACCGGCGGCGATGTCGAGCTGGTCAATGCCCGCGAGGACGAGATGGAAGCCACGGTTGCGGCACTGCGCAGCGCCGGGGTGATTGTCGAGCCGACCGATGACGGCCTGCGCATCGCCACCAATGGCACGCTGCATCCGCTGACGCTCAGCACCGCGCCCTATCCCGGCTTTGCCACCGATATGCAGGCGCAGATGATGGCCATGCTGTGCCTGGCCGAAGGTTCGAGCGTGCTGACCGAGACCATCTTCGAGAACCGCTATATGCATGTGCCCGAGCTCAACCGCATGGGCGCACATATCGAAACCAAGGGTCGCACCGCTGTGGTCCATGGCGTCAAGGGCCTGACTGGCGCCCCGGTCATGGCGACCGACCTGCGCGCCTCGATGTCGCTGGTCATTGCCGGGCTGGCGGCCGAGGGCGAGACCCATGTCAACCGGCTCTACCATCTCGACCGCGGCTATGAGCGGCTCGAGGAAAAGCTCCAGTCAGTCGGCGCCGATGTGGAGCGTGTCGGCGGGGATTGAGCCTTTCTCAATCTCCCTTGAGGGAGAGGGTCGGGGTGAGGGTGCTCCAAGGTTCGCCGTAAAGAGCGAAACCATCAACGCCGCACACCCCCATCCAATCTTCCCCCTCAAGAGGGAAGACTATGATTCCACCTTACTCTACTTCGAACAAAACTAACGCATCCTTAGGCATATTGCGCTATCCCGGTGCGGCAGAAAGCGCGCGCAGGCAGATAGCATTGAACGTTCATAACTCCATAAGCGACGATATTTCGCTCGTTTTTGTCGATCTCGATGGCACGCTGCTGGTCAGCGACACCCTGTTCGAGGCGGCCTTTGCCTATGTCCGCGCCCATCCGCTACACGCTTGGAAGCTGCTGCTCTGGCTGTTCGCCGGCCGCTCTGTGCTGAAATCGCAACTGGCGCGTCATGCACCGCTCGATATTGCCTCGCTTCCCGTACGCACCGACCTGCTGCGCCATTTGCACGCGCTCAAAAGCGATGGTGCCGAGCTGGTGCTCGCCACTGCGGCGCATTGGAAGATCGCCCAGCGCTTCGCACACAATCTCGACCTGTTCGATGATGTCCTCGCCAGCAGCGCGCGGCATAATTTGAAGGGCAAGGCCAAGCTGGCGGCAATCCAGGCCTATGCCCAGGGCCAGCCTTTTGCCTATGCCGGCGACAGCCCCGCCGACCGCGCCATCTGGCAGGCTGCAGCGGGCACGATCTTCGCCGATGCCCCGGCACAGGATATCCGCGCCGCTGAAAAGGCGGGCAAGCCGGTGCAAAGCTTCAGCCGCAGCCGCTCGACAGCACGCGCCTTTTTGAAAGGCATGCGGCTGCACCAATGGGCCAAGAACGCGCTGGTCTTCGTGCCGCTGCTCACCGCCCATGCCTATGGCGATCCGGCGGCGGTGCTGGCGGCGATACTGGCGTTTCTGAGCTTCGGGCTGGTGGCTTCGGGCACCTATTTCTCCAACGACCTGCTCGACCTCAGCGCCGACCGCAAGCACCCGACCAAGTGCAAGCGCCCACTGGCTGCAGGTGACCTGCCAATTGTCAGCGGCATTATCGGTGCCGTCGCCTTGCCGCTGGGCGGCTTTGCCCTTGCCATCGCTACCCTGCCCCCGCTCTTTGTCGCGCTATTGCTCGGCTATCTGGTACTGACCAGCGCCTATTCGTTGGCGCTGAAACGTGTCTCCACCGCCGATGTGATGACATTGGCTGCCCTGTTCACATTGCGACTGATGGCGGGTGCCGCCGCAATAGCGGTAGCGCTGTCCTTCTGGCTGTTCGCCTTTTCGGTGTTCGTGTTCGTCAGTCTTGCCTATCTCAAACGCTATGTCGAACTGGCGCAGAACGCGGCGTCAGCCGTGCCGCCACCACATATGGCCGAGGGTAGCGAGGAGAATATGCCGATGACCGAGCGCATTGGCGGGCGCAACTACTGGGCCAGCGATGCTGAAACCACCTTTTCGCTTGGCACCGCCAATGCCACCGCAGCGGTGGTGGTGCTGGCGCTGTTCGTCAACACCCCCGAAGTCGCGGCGCAATATCAAACACCACAGGCACTGTGGATGTTGTGCTTCCTGATGCTCTACTGGACCAATCGCCTGTGGGTCGGAGCGCGGCGCGGCAAGATCAACGATGATCCGGTGCTGTTTGCGCTCAAGGACCGGGTCAGCCAGATTATCGGCCTCGCCTTTGCTGCCACGCTCGTCTTTGCCCGCTATGTCAGCCTGTAAGGGACCACCATGTCGCCAGCCCAGCTTATCGCCATCCTTGTCGCCGTATCGCTCTCGGCCATCGCGCAATATGCGCTGAAACTCGGTTCTGCCAGCCTCAACAGCGCCGGTGGGCTCGACCACAGGCCGATGGCGACGCTGACCAATGCCGCGCTGTCCCCCGGGATCTGGCTCGGCCTGACGATCTATGCTGTCAGCGTGCTGTTGTGGATCTGGGTATTGTCGAAGACCGATCTCTCGGTCGCCTATCCCTTTGTCGGCATCAGCTTCATCCTGACGATGATCATCGGCGCGGTGCTGCTCAGCGAGGATGTCTCGCCGATGCGCATTGGCGGCACGATATTGATCGCGGCCGGCTGCATCATGGTCGCACGGACGGCCTGAGGCATTCGCCATGGCCCGCCATAGCAACCTGCTGCTCTGTGTCTTGCTCTGCGGCCTTGTCGCGGTGCTGTTCATTACCGGCGCGCCGCAGGGCAACAGCTTCTCCTGGCCCGATTCACCACGCCATGCGCTCAACGGCGCCTTTATCTTCGACCTGCTGAAAGACCTGCCGTTCAATGATCCCAAGGGTTGGGCCTATGACTATTATGGCCAATATCCGGCGGTAACCATATTGTTCTATCCACCGCTCTATCCGGCAACATTAGCACCGTTTTATGCGATCTTCGGCGTGTCGCAGGAAACCGCGCTGCTGGTCAATTTCCTGTTCTACTGCGCCTTTGTCAGCGGCGTATATGCATTGGCGCGGCGCTATTTCTCTGCCGGGGTCAGCTTCGGCGTGGCGCTGATCATGGCGAGTGCGCCCGAAGTCACCTATTGGGGCCGCCAGATCATGACCGAGATACCCGCCTTCGCACCTTTGGTGTGGAGTGCATGGGCGCTGTTGCGGCATCTCGATAATGGCCGGAAATGGTCGCTCTTCCTGTCGGCGTTTCTGCTGGTCGCGGCGATGTATATCAAAATCTCGATATGCTTTGTCGCCCCGGTTTATGCGCTGGTGCTGCTGCGCCGCCATGGCGTGGCACTGGTCAGGATGCACGAATACTGGATTACCGCCATCGGCGCACTGATGCTGCTGGGGCCGCTGATTTTCCTGACACTGAATTTCGGCCAGGCCAATGCCCAGTCGGTTACCGGCGTTGCCGACAGCGTCGCCTCGCGCGGAACGTTTGAGGGCTGGATCTGGTATGCCCGGCAATTCCCCGATCAGCTTGGCTGGCCGGCGCTGGCGCTGGCGCTGCTGGCTGTCATTGCCTGGTTTCGGCGCGGTCGCCGGGATGCCGCCCTATCCGATGGCGGCTCGGCATTCTGGCTGTTTGGCCTGTGGCTGGTGATCGGCTATCTGTTCTTTTCCGCCATCGACCTGAAGGAAGCGCGGCACAGCATCTTCCTGCTGCTGCCATTGGCGCTGGCGGCGGGCTATGCCGCGACAACACTGGTACGCGATACCAGGGTGCAGGCAGCGCTTATGATCATCACCGGTCTCGCCACGCTCGGCATCACCCTGACGCAACGCCCGGTGCATTATGTCGCGGGCTATGACGAGGCGGTGGCCTGGATCGCCGACAATGCACCGCAGGACAGCAATATCCTGTTCTCCGGCTATCGCGACGGCGCGTTCATCTATGGCATGCGCGCACTGGCCGACCGGCCCGATCTCAACACCATCCGCGCCGACAAGCTGTTGTTGACAATCGCGGTGCGGCGCGAGCTCGGCGTCAAGCAGACCAGCTACAGCAATGCCGAGATCGCCGATCTGATCAGCGACAATTCGGTGTCGTACGTGGTTGCCCAACCCGATTTCTGGACCGATCTCGACCAGATGGCGCGGCTGCAAACGGTGCTGCGATCCCCAGGTTTCGAAGAAGTGCACCGCGTTGCGATGCAGGCCAATTACAATGCGCAGGAGAGCGAGCTGGTCATCTATCGCAATCTCGCCCCGCTACCCGCAAAGCGCAAGCCAATGACCATCGAGCTGCCGATTATCGACCGCCAGATCGAGACGGCGGGATAAGCGCTGCCTCGCTTCTGATTTGGCAGCGACCACAGGCGGCATACCTATAGGCAGAATACAAGGCAGCGTTTGTCGATCCCTCTGTTTATCAGCAGGTCCTTTTGCTAGAAGCCCGACGACAAGCGAGAGAGGCTGGCGAACATGACGTGGAAAAAGAAGACCGGCATTGGCTGCCTCATTCTGTTGATCATCGTGGTCGGAGCGATTGCCGCCTTTATTTTCTTCCAGCCGCAACGTCCGATTACGGTCGACGATCCGGGAGGCGGTGGCGAACGGATCACGCTCAACGACCGTCCGGCCAATTTCTTCCCCGCCAATGGCGACGGGCCGCATGCGGCGATCCTGATGCTCGGCGGATCGGAGGGCGGTCTGACCGAGGCCAGCAATGCGATGGCGCGCCTGCTCCAGGCAGAAGGCTTTTCGGTGCTCTATCCGGCCTATTATCTCACCTCGGAAGAGACACGCTCGTTCAATCTGGTGCCGCTCGAAACGTTCGATGCGGCACTGGCATGGCTCAAGGCGCGCGACGATATCGACCCGGAGCGGATCGGTATTATCGGCGGTTCCAAGGGCGCCGAGGGCGCACTGCTCTTCGCCAGCGATAATCCCGATATTCGTGCCGTTGTCGCGACCATGCCGAGCAATGTCGTGTGGCAGGGTTTTGACTGGAATTCGATGGACATGTCGCAATTCAGCTCATCCTGGAGCCGCGACGGCAAGCCGGTGGACTATCTGCCCTATGACATTCCCGCCTGGTATGAATGGTTCACCGGCATGACCGTCGGGCAAATGTATGGGCAGAGCCTCGATCAGCTACCCGACCATCCCGAAGCCGCCATCCGCGTCGAAGATATTGCCGGTCCGGTGCTACTGGTCTGCGGCGAGGATGACGCGCTATGGCCCGCCTGCGACATGGCCCGGGCAATGGATGCCCGCGCCGAAGACAATAATGGCCCCGAAGTTGAAGTGCTCGCCTATGAGGATGCCGGGCACTTCCTCTATGGTCGACCGCGCGAGGAAGATGACGAGAATTACGAAGATATGGCTGCGATGGGCGGTAGCGCCGCCGGCAACAATGCTGCCCGCAAGGACAACTGGCCGCGCATTGTCAGCTTCTTCCGCGACCAGCTACAGGAGGATTCGGCAGCGAATTAGCGCTGAGTCCTACCAACCGAATATCATGCAAATCGTCCGCGCTGCTTGACGCGCCCCGCGCGACAGGTCAGCTTCTGACCATGACCGAACCCAGTCACTCCGACGGCGAAAACCGAATCACCCAGAACCCCGATATCCGCTATCTCGGTGCGGTGCTCGGCAATGTCATTCGTCATTATGGCGGTGAGACACTCTACCAGCGTACCGAATATATCCGCGCCGCCAGTGTCGACAGGCACCGCAAGATCAGCGGCAGCAATGCCGTAGATACCGGCATCGAGGCGCTGACTCTCGACGAGACGCTGGCCTTTGTTCGCGGCTTCATGCTGTTCTCATTGCTCGCCAATCTGGCCGAGGATCGCCAGGGCGTGACGCAGGAAGAAGGGGCAACGCTGGCCGAGGCGGTCGAGCATTTGCGCGCGGCAGAGGTATCGGACGAGGCAATCGATGTCCTGCTTGCAGAAGCGCTGATCGTGCCGGTGCTGACCGCGCACCCGACCGAGGTGCGCCGCAAGAGCATCATCGACCATCGCACCCGCATTGCCGAGCTGATGAAGCTGCGCGACACCGGCGCCGAGGAAACCCCGCTGGGCGACAACATCGAAGATGCGATCTACCGCCAGATCGCGCTGCTGTGGCAGACCCGGACACTGCGCCGCGAAAAGCTGTTTGTTGCCGATGAGGTAGAGAATGCGCACAGCTATATGCGTGATGTATTTCTGCCGGTGTTGCCGATGCTCTATGCCCGCTGGGAACGGATATTGGGCAAGCGCCCGCCCAGTTTCCTGCGGCTCGGCAGCTGGATTGGCGGCGACCGCGACGGCAACCCCTTTGTCGATGCCGATACGCTGCGACTGGCGCTTTCGCGCGGCGCCGGCACGGTAATCCGGCGCTATCTTGACGACATCCATGCCGTCGGGGCGGAGCTCAGCATCTCGTCCGAGTTAAGTCAGGTACCCGAAGCGGTGATGGCGCTCGCCGATATCAGTGGCGATAATGCCCCTAGCCGTGCCGATGAGCCCTATCGCCGCGCACTGACCGGCATCTATGCCCGACTCGACTCGACGCACCAGGCGCTGACCGGCAGTGCCAGCCACCGGCCCTCGCACATTTCTGCCACACCCTATGATGGCCCCGACGCCCTGCGCGCCGATCTGGTTACCATCGCTCATGGCCTCGCCAGGCGCGGCGACGGCCATTTCACCAGCACCGGTGCGCTGGGCCGGATCATCCGCGCCATCGATACCTTCGGCTTCCATCTCGCCACGCTTGACCTGCGCCAGAACAGCGATGTGCACGAACGGGTGGTTGCCGAACTGCTGCGCCATGCCGGGGTGAGCGGGGATTATCTGAGTCTGGACGAGACGGCGCGGGTGGCGTTGTTGCGCGCCGAACTGGTGCATAACCGGCCACTGGTACGCAGCAGCGACGGTTTCAGCGCAGAAAGCGTCAAGGAGCTGGCGATTATCCAGGCCGCTGCCGAGGCGCATCAGCGTTTCGGACCGGCATCGATCACCACCTATAATATCTCCAAAGCCGAGAGCGTATCCGACCTGCTGGAAGTCTATCTGCTGCTGAAGGAGGTTGGGCTTTATCACGCCGCCAATGACGGCGGACCGCCGCAATCGGCGATCATGGCGGTGCCGCTGTTCGAGACCATCGAGGATCTGGAAAACGCGCCCGACATCATGGCGCGTTTCTTCGCGCTGGACGATATCGGTGACATGGTCCGTGCACGCGGTGTGCAGGAAGTGATGATCGGCTATTCCGACAGCAACAAGGATGGCGGCTATCTCACTTCGGTGTGGAGCCTCAATCAGGCAAGCCGGGCGCTGGCCGCTGTTTTTGAGTCTGCCAATATCGGCATGCAGCTCTTCCATGGCCGGGGTGGCGCGGTCGGCCGCGGCGGCGGCTCGGCCTTTCGCGCCATTCAGGCGCAACCAGCAGGCACGGTGCAGGGCCGCATCCGCATCACCGAACAGGGCGAGGTCATCGCCGCCAAATTCGGCACAGTGGAAAGCGCGGCGGTCAATCTGGAAGCGATGGTCTCGGCGACTTTGCTTGCCAGCCTGTGCCCCGACGCCCGCGCCGACACCGAACGCGAACGCTTTACCGAAGCGATGCGTGCGCTTTCAGTCGATGCCTTTCGCGCCTATCGCGCACTGGTCTATGACACCGACGGTTTCACCCGCTTCTTCCGTGAAATGACGCCGATCGCCGAAATCGCAACGCTGAAAATCGGCTCGCGTCCATCAAGCCGCAGCCAGGGCCATGCGATCGAGGATTTGCGTGCCATCCCCTGGGTATTCAGCTGGGCCCAGGCACGGGTGATGCTGCCCGGCTGGTATGGCTTTGGCCATGCGCTGGACGGTTTTGCCGACAAGGGGGTGCTCAGAGAGATGGCCGAAAGCTGGCCGTTTTTCAGCGCCACTTTGGGCAATATGGAGATGGTGCTGGCGAAGTCGAATATGGATATTGCCGCGCTCTATGCGGACATGATCGGGGACCAGACGCTGTGTAGCGCTATCTTCCCGCGTATCCGCGATGGCTGGCAGCGCACCCGCGACAGTCTGTTGCAGATTACCGGGCAATCGCGGCTGCTGGAAAAGACGCCCGCGCTCGATACCTCGATACAGCTGCGCCTGCCCTATATCGAGCCACTCAACCTGCTCCAGATCGAGCTGATCAAAAGACACCGGGCGGGGGAAAGTGATGACCGCATTTCCGAAGGCATCCAGCTGACGATCAACGCGATCGCGACGGCGCTGCGCAACAGCGGCTGAGCGGGCGCCAGCGATAGAAAGCACCATTCGCACCAATTTGCACTTTAAGCAGCCAAGCCGCTATTTTGGAACAGTATAAATATTGTTACGGGATCGATATAGTAAATACTGTAATAATATTCCTCTATTAAACTGCTTTCACTATCATTTCATCGATATTCAATTGCCTTGATTACATAAATAACAGAAAAGAAAACGGCTCGAGCATGCATTGAGGGGGTAGACTCAAACATCAGGAGCGTAACATGAAAATATCAGCAAAAATCAAGATCGTGACTGCCGCCATGCTGATGTCGGGCTTGTCATTACAGGCACCGGCCAAAGCACAGACCGGTGATGACCTGCTCTGCATTCAGTCGGTGGCGGATATTATCTGCCATGGGCTTATCAACCAGGCTTTTGAACAGTGCATGCGGGTCGAAGTGCCCAATTTCTGCGGCTTCCAATGGCCCGGCTTTGTCGAGATGGACAAGATCGAGATACCCGGAAGACGCGAAAGCGCATCTGCCTGAACCGAAACTCCATTTGTAGCGATGCCAAGGGGGCAGGCATCGCTACAATGCTGCCGGTCCGGATTCTGGCTGCTTATCCACCAAACGCCATGCCTCTCATATTTCCCTGGATTGCCTGCGCCGCCGCCCAGCCGCTTGACCAGGCCCATTGGAAATTATAGCCGCCAAGCCAGCCAGTCACATCCACAGCTTCACCGACAAAATACAACCCCGGCACCTTCTTCGCCTCCATCGTTTTCGACGACAGTTCCGCGGTGCTGACCCCGCCGGCGGTAACTTCGGCCTTGGCATAGCCCTCGCTGCCATTGGGCACGAAGCGCCAATGGCCAAGCTGTGCCTGCCAGTCACGCAGCACGGCATCCTTGCACTCCCCCAGCGGACGCAGATGATCGCTGAGGCGACCCGCCAGCGCCTCGGCCAGCCGCTGCGGCAAATGGCTGGCCAATAGTGCCGGCAGGTGCTGCCGCGAATGCGCCTGCTTCGCTGCGAGCAGCCAGTCACTGGCGGCATCGGGCAGAAAATCGACATGCACCGCATCGCCCTTGCGCCAATAGGACGAGATTTGCAATATTGCCGGGCCGGACAGGCCCTTATGGGTGAACAGCGCCGCCTCGCGAAATGCCATCTTGCCGCAGCGGGCAGTGACCGGTGCCGACACCCCCGACAGTCCGCGGAACAGCACATCATCACCGCCCAGGGTCAACGGCACCAGCGCCGGGCGCGGCTCCACTACTTTCAGGCCGAATTGCCGCGCCACATCATAGGCAAAACCGGTGGCGCCCATTTTCGGAATGCTGGGGCCGCCAGTGGCGATCACCAGCGACGCCGCGGTCGCCATGCTGTCGCCATAACCGACAATGAAACGCCCATCATTATGGCGAATATCGCGGATTGCTGTGCCAAGGCTCAGCGTTACCCGATCATCGGGACACTGCTGCATCAGCATCGCAACAATCTGCTTTGCAGAGCCATCGCAAAACAGCTGCCCCAGCGTCTTTTCGTGCCAGGCAATGCCGTGCCGATCGACCATAGCGATAAAGTCATGCTGGTCATAGCGGCTGAGCGCAGACTTGATGAAATGCGGATTGGCCGACAGAAACCGGTCAGGCGCGGCATGGAGGTTGGTGAAATTGCACCGCCCGCCGCCCGAGATCAGGATTTTCTTCCCCGGCCTGTCGGCATGATCGATCAGCAGCACCCTGCACCCGCGCTGCCCGGCCATGGCGGCACACATCAACCCCGCGCCACCGGCGCCGATGATGATGCTGTCATAATGGAAGATGCCACGCGTCATGCCGGCGGCTTAGCGGGGATTGGAACCGGCGGCTAGGCGGCTTTCAGGAATGCGATGGGGCTGTTGGGCCAATGTCTGATATTTTCGGTAGGACCATTTTGTGTCCGTTGTGCGCCTCAGAAATCCAAGAGGTAGCCATTGCAGATCTCAGCTGCCGAAAGCGAACATTATGTTCGGCGAGTTGCTCGTAAGTTTTGACTGCAATCAGGTGGGAAGGGCGAGTCAAAAGGAGTGGCGTCAGCACGTGGCCGGAGACGAATATGGCGGCGATCCGGCGCAGATAAACGCTGATATCTCCTATGGTATAGCTTGAGGCAAGCCAGAATAGCGCAGCCTATAGAGAGAATGGCGGGTTGTCACAGCGCCAACATTAGGTTCCGATGCGGACTTGTCCTTCCTCACGTTCACTGACGCCAACCGAAGCTGTTGCCTGATCAACCCGAACCAGCGCTTGTCCCAATGCTTCTATTTGCATCGGCCCGCCGCTTTTGCGGATCGCCAGCTTTGCCTGTCCGCGCAGGCGCGCATCGGTTTTTCCGGAGACGCCGGGAATGGACATTTCCGTCTGACCACGCAGCGCAGCCAACAGATCGCCATCGACACTCTGAGCGGCAATGCGATGCTGTCCTCGCCCATTGATCATCAGCCTGTCGCGTACATTCCCGATCCGCGCTACGCCGCAACCACGAAACGACACGTCGAGACGGACGCTATCCGATGCGACTGTGTAGACATATCCCCCTATTTGCACCGGGAGTCCGTGGGGAATGCGAAGCGTCGCAGTGCCGATCCGTCCGCCCGAGCTCAACCGATCGAGCGCGAGTGAATTGCATTCATCCGCGGTCGCGATGTGATGGCCAGCCAACCGCAGAACCCCGCCTTTCGAAGTGATGGAAGGGCCGTTTGGCGAGACTGAAAGCAGTGCGTCCTCGCGATCTTCCGAAACGATCCGCAAAAGGCCACCGAACTGCTTGATCTCCACAGCTGAGGGATTTGTCATTCGGTAATGCTCTGGCTCTGCCTTTGGCTGATCATGTCGATCAGCAAGCGCCAGCACCTCGTCCATCTGCTTAGCCGGATCGGGCAATGAGGAGAAGGAAAGTCCGTTTCGCAGGTCGGCAAAACCGCAACCGGACAGCGCTATCAGCGCTGCAATTGATCCCATGCTTGCAGTCTGTCCAAAGAAGTATCGGCGATCAAGCGCATCGAAACGATGTGTCATGCGGGAACCGCTGTGCCACGCGCACGAGACTGGCGGGCTCGCCTCATTAACTACGACCGCCAGAAGCGTCTCGGCGTAGCTTTTGCGCGATATGCCGGTCGTACTGAGAACCACCGCGTCACATGCGATCTCCTGGTCGCATTTTAGCGCTCTGACCGCCCAATAAGCCAGCGGGTTAAACCAGAACACAGTGTTTATTAGCAAAGCGACGAGATTGATCAGTGGGTCGCGCCGGTCGCGATGGGCCATTTCGTGCTGCAAGACGACCTCGTGCTGTTGGGTGTTGTAGCGTGAGTCAAAGTCCTCGGGAACGACGACGATCGGTCTGAATATGCCCAAGAGCATGGGGCTAAATCCGGTGCGAGAGGCCACCATGATAGGCACCCCATCGATAGACGATGGGCTTAGCCTGCCAAGATCGCGAACGAATTTCCTGTGCCGCCACAGAGCGTAAAAGAGAAAGGTGGCGGCTCCGCTCGCCCAAAGAGCAAAAAGCAACGGCCAACCACCGACAATTGCCGTTCCGTCGGGCGCCCCCTGGGCTCGAGGAGGAGGGACATCCATTCTGTCGAGCCTGCGCTCAACATCGATAGCTTGTGAACCGATAGCTTCCGCGACAGGTGTAAGATCTGGAGAGGTCGCAAACAGGCCAACCCAGGCAGGGGCATCGTCGAAACCGGGCATGACGCTTGCGAGCATCAGAACCGGAACCAGTATCCATGACCGATAGAGGGCCTGCGGGCTCAAGAGGCCCCTGCACGCCCATCGCAGCAGCGCGACCATCAGAATCCCGACTATACCCGCCACCGTCAGGTCGGCCAGAAAGAGATCAGCATCAGTCATCGTCGTCCCAGCGCTCGATCATCTCGCGCAGCTTGGCGATGTCGGCCTTCGATAGCTTCTTTCGATCTGCGAAATAGCTGACCAGAGGGGAGAATTCACCAGAAAAAGCGCGCTCGAGTACGCCTGTTGAATCGAGATATTCTTCGCGTGACACAGCGGGCCGAAAAAGGAAGCGTCTGCCATCCTTTTCGGATGCGATCGCACCTTTCTCCCTGAGCCGCGTGATCAATGTGCGCACAGTAGGTGGCTCCCATCCTTGCTCCGGTCCAACCGTGGAGACAAGCTCCTCGGCTGTTTGAGGGCTTCTGTTCCAGAGGGCGCCGAGTATTACGCTTTCAGCATCGGTGATCTTCATGCAGCAAGCATCGGCCAGACTTTTACGTTTGTCAAACTCCAGATCATTGAGCCTGCGATCTCATTGAAATAGTCAAGTCTACCATGTTGCTGCACTTCTGAATGGGAGTCCCGGCATTAGTTTGCAGATGTCAATAGCCTTGCATTATCGCAATACGCTCATCGTCCTCGATCAGCCGCGCTATCTTTCCGAGCAGGCCTTTGCTCTCTTCGCCATTCGCGAACATGACCGCGGCGATGCCTTGATCAGGCTTGAAGAATGCAAAGGATTGCTCGGAACGGTTGCGACCAGTGTGGGCGAAGACGGTGCCTTCTTTAAACTCATAAACATACCAACCAGTGCTGAAACCCATTCGCTGTGGACAGGCTTCGATCGGTCGCCCGTCCGGCCCGCACCGTTCGTCACGCTCATCAAGAACAATTCCGGACCGTTCAGCAGCGCGCTTCGCGTCGACCCCGTCATTCGCCATGACAGCCGCGAGAATTCTGGCGTAGTCCGCGCTTGATATGCGCAGTCGTCCGGCACCCTCAGCTTCGTCGTAATCGCCAGGTTCGTCCCACTCGCTGTCGGCAAAACGGCCCCAAGCGTAGCGAGACTTTAGCTCTGCTATGGTGACAAAAGAAGCATCTTCGATTCCAAGCGGGTCAAACACAGTTTCACGCGCGATATCATCGAATGGCTTTTCGAGCTTTCTTTCGAGAAAGCGAGTCAGATAGACAATGCCTTCACCTGAATAGCCGCGCTCAGTGCCCGGATCGAAGGTGAATGTCAGCACGCCGTCGCTCATCCGCCGCCAGTTCCGAAATCCAGTCTGATGGGCGAGTGCGATCCTTGGGGTCAGCTGCATCCGGCGGGGATCTTCGGCGATATCAGGATCGACCCAAAATGCCGCCATAGGTTCATCAAGCGAAACCTTGCCTTGGGTTGCCAGTCTGAGCACAATCTCACCCACAATCGGCTTTGCGATCGATGCCGTGTCGTAGAGTGTGTCTGCAGTTGCTGGGTTGCCCTCGCTGCGCTCCCCGCAGGTTAGCGTCCATTGCAGCTGCCCGCCCGCGACGTAACTGACACCGGCGCTGGGGACGGTCGATTGCCCGAGCCATTCCGGCAAACGAGACTGGAGCGCCGTTAGCTTTTGTGTCGCCTGTGGGTTGCGATCCGACACCGGCATGTGTTGTTCGGTTGCACAATCCGGCACTGTGCCCTCTGCAATGCCTGCGACCGAGACAGGTCTGTTCGTTGCGCAACCAACCAGCGCGGCTGAAAGGACAAGCGTGGGTAAAAGGAAACGGCTGTTCATTATCATTCCTCGCATCATGGATATGGGCACTTCTCCAGCTCGGTTCATGAGCATATCTAAAATTATTACATATGTAATAATTAATCTCGCAGCAGATGCAAGCGGAACTTTCTGCATCAAACGATCCTGCCTAGCTTGAACTCCAGGAATGCTGGTATCGAAACGCCTTACGGCTTCGCAACAGGTCGGCATCAGCTGATAGTAGAATATCTACAAGCGTAGTAATAAAGAGGTGATCGTGATGCGTTTTGCAGGAATTCTCCCTTCGCTCTCGATGATGGCAGTGACCCCGGTTTTCCCCGCACGGCTTTCGAAGCCGGCTCGGTTACCAAGCCAGTTTATGCCCATCTGGTGATGGGTTTGGTCGAGCGGGGCGCTATCGACCTCGACACCGTTCCTGCCGTGACCTTTTTCTGTCGCCGACCAGGAAGCCTATCGTACACTCATCTTACGCCAGTTCCTTTCGCACCAGTCCGGTCTGGAATGACCGCATTGAGCACCTCACTACCCAAAGCAGACGGTCCGCAAATCAAGCCATGATCCCTCAACCCAAAAACGCATCTCCGCTGCTCAAACCGCGCCTTCAGCCTGTCCCTGGACTACGGGATCAGGACCGTATTCCAGAAGCGTCTCAGCGGCGGCAGCGCACCGTTGCCGTGGCCGTGCCGCGATAGGTGGTATCGGTTGCCTTGCGTGTCGTCTTTGGCACGGAATTGCTCGATATCACTCGTCCGCCTTGCGACTGACAGGCGGACCGGGCGGAATTGAGGGCCGCAGAGCGTGCTGCCTGGCTGGCAGCGCTGCTCGAGCGCAGCAACCCGCTCGTTCCGGAACGGGTAATCGTGAACACACTCGATCCCGACGATCCGCTCTGTCGCCCGCTCGCGGAACGGCTGGCACCTGCGACTGCACGACTTTGCGGTGTATCATAGGCTCCACCGGCAATAGTGCTGCGGTGATAGAGTTTGCGCGAATTGCCATAAGTCCGATCAAAGACGAACTGGCGCCGCCGGAATGGATCGCCCGCAGCAAGAATTGAGGATGGCAGGTTGCTTTCATCAAGGCGATTGTAGCTCAACACCGAGATATTCCCATTGCCAAGCTGGCGAAACGCCAGATCGAGATAGACAAGGTCACCGAAAGTCTGGCCATTGCGGGCCTGGAAACCGCGCTCAATCACAACACCGAGACGGTAGCCGGTTGCTGTCTTCTGGCATGCATAATCACTGCGGCCAATCAGTTCGGGCATCATGGCCATCCGCGTCACCTTCCAGGTGACGATGCCCAGCTCATTCTTGTTCTTCTGGAATGTGTCGAACAATTCCCGGCCATTCACACATGATCGGGTACCATTGGCGCTCTCGCAATAGGTGCGCTGCTGCGAATTGAACACCACACCCATGTGGATCAGGTCATTCAGGCCATCCTCAATGTGATAGAGGCCATTATTGCAGTCATTCTTGTCGAGGCGCTGGGCAAAGGCCTGTCCGCTCGACGCCGCCAATGCCAGCACGCCCAGAATGATCCAGCGTAATGCCGATACCATGGTTCCCTCCAGTCAATCTGCGTCAGATTACGAAGCGGGGGGTTGCAAGACTTGTATAAACCCGACAGCTGCAGCCCGCTGGACGGGAAGTGCGAGCTGGAAAGCGTTTACCGCGGCCGTTGCAATCCCATGCCTGAACATGGCCTCGATATTCATCCGCCATGCATTATGCGTCTGCAATGAGCGTCGCAGAAATAATCATGGTCTGCACATTCATGGGGGTTTATGCGTAGAGGGACTTTCTTTCTTGCCACCGGCCTGACGGCAATGCTTCAGATCGGCTGCACAGCACAGGCGAAAACCCCGGAGCGGCTTGCGCCAGACTTGGTATCAACACCAAAGACCGAGATTAATTTCCAGATTGTCGATAGCGAAGACACCGGGATATTCACCCGTGCCGAAGCCGATTATTCGCTTGGCAAAATCTATATTGTCACACTGGAAAATGGTGCGCCGATAAGCACAGAGCAAATCGGCTTTTCAGACCCGCGCTACAAGGATTCCGATCCGTGGCTCTCTCCATCGGGCGATACGCTCTACTTTATTTCGGACCGCCCGACATTTCTCGGCGATGTGCGCGAAGACGAGGATGATTATGACATCTGGCGCAGTCGGCGGACTGGCGGTCAGTGGACAGCACCCGAACATCTCGGCCTGATCAACTCCCGGGCAGGCGAGTTTGGCCCCGAAGTGAATAATGGCTATCTCTATTTCAGTTCACGACGTGGCGGCCAATATGACATTTACCGCTCCCGCGTGGAGGGTAATGGCTTCGCGCCGCCAGAGAAATTAGGCGCACCGTTCAACACCACATATCATGACAGCGACTTTACCCTGACAAAGAATGGCAGGGTCGCCATCTGGTGGAGCACTCGCCCCGGTGGCCCGGGAGGCGGTGGTGATTTATATGTCTCCCATCGCACCGGCAATGGATGGACGGAGGCGACCGATCTGGGCACAAGCATCAATACGTCCGCACTGGACTTTACGCCCAGCCTCACGCCCAACAACGCGATCCTCTATTTCGCAACACAAAAGCCCTTCCCCGGACAGGAAGAGGGCGCTGCCGATATTTACAGGATACCGGTCAAGGACATAGCGGTATTGCAAGAAGCGCTCGCAGCCTCGGCCATGGCACAACTGAAAGAGGCATTTGGCGGCGAGACTGTTTTGTCGAATACAAAAACCCTGTCCTATCATCTCGATATAGACAGAGCCTCCTCTGCTTCATCATCCGAAGATGTTTTCATGGATTTTCGGCAGCAGGCGATCGCCGTGCGCAGCTCGGGTGAAAGTGGCTATCGCTTTGCCCGGGGCGGTGATGCCGCAATGCGTGAAGGACAGGCCTTAGCAGATTCTGAAGCCGCCGAAATGCTCGCATCTCTCTATGCCAATTTCCTCTATTTTCTGACTGCGGATGAACTTGAACTGATCGGTCCTGAAAATGTTTCCGGACATGGCGACCTGACATGGTTCCGCTTGCACGCACGCGGCAAAACATCACCGCTGGTTGGACTTGATCCGCGCAATGGCCGGATCGTGAAAATCCTCACCGATAGCGGCGCTATGGTAATGGAAATGGACTATCTCAAACACGCGTCCGGGCTGATCTGGCCGCACCGGTTCATGGTTGAACGCGATGGTGAACACATATTGACAGGCCGGTTCTCTAAACTGGCCGTTAACGAGCCATCGCCTGCCGAATAACCGCAAGGATTTGCGGCAGCGCTTACAGTTTACAGTCGCTCCAGCCGCACCTTGAGCCCATCTCTGGGTTGCGGTATCGGCCAGAACTGGAAGTCGGGTTCATAACCCGGCTCGGTAACGATGCGGTTGGTGGTCAGGATCTCGTGCATCAGGATCTTGATCTGCATATAGGCGAAGTGCAGGCCGAGGCACATATGCGCGCCGCCACCAAAGGGAACCCAGGCGAATTTGTGCCGCGCCCGCACCTTGTCGGGGGTGAAACGCATCGGGTCGAAGCGCTCGGGATCGGGCCAGTGCTCTTCCATCTTGTGCACCGCACCGGCGCTGATGCCGACGGCGGTGCCGGCGGGGACTTTATAGCCCATAAACTCGAAATCCTTGACCGCACGCCGCGGGGTCGACGGCACCGGCGGGATCAGCCGCAGCGATTCCTTGAACGCCATTTCGGTCAGTTCGAGCTTGGCGAGATCGTCAAACCCAAGCTGTCCATTCGGCGCGACCTCAAGGCATTCCTGACGCAGCTTCTCCTGCCATTCGGGATGCTGACCGAGCAGCATGACCAGCGAGGTTGCCGATGAGGTAATGGTGTCATGCGCCGCCATCATCAGGAAGTTCATGTGATCGACGACTTCATCCTCGGTCAACAGCGAGCCATCCTCATGCGTCGCGCGACAGAACTGGCTGAACATGTCGGGGCCCTGCTGTTCACGGCGCTGGCGCACCTGGGGGGTGAAATATTCGGTGAGATATTTGCGACCCGCTACGCCCTTGCCCATCTTGGTGAAAGGCAGCGGCTGGCGCACCGCGCCTACCGATGCCTGTACCATGTCGACAAAGGCGGTGTTGATGCGGTCTGCCTCCGACCCCCACGGGATACCGAGAAAGCTGGTCGCGGCGAGATCAAGCGTCAGCTTCTTGATCTCGGGATAGAAACGCAGGTCCCTGTCCGTCCATTGCCGCACCCGCTCGGCTATGCCCTCGGACAGCTTTTCGGCATAGTGGCGCATCGGCCCCGGCTTGAATGCCACCGACAGCGCCCGACGGTCGGCGCGGTGATGGTCGAAATCCATCAGCATCAGCCCGCGCGGAAACAGCAGGTTGAGCACAGGCCCCCAGCCCTGCTCCGAGCTGAAGGTCTTGTTGCGATCAAACAGCACCAGCTCATTGGCGTCGGCGCCGACCAGTGCCACCTGTTTGCGACCGAATTGGAAGGTGCGGTAAATCGGGCCATATTTGGCATACATCATCTGGCCAAAGGCGCGCGGATCGCGCAGCGCGGTGAAGGTATGGCCAACCACAGGGAGGCCATAATCGCCGGGCAGGTGGTCGATACCGCCTTCCGGCATGCGCACCCAATGCGGGTTCTCGCTGTCACGGAAGCCGGGATTGGCCGGGATGCGGCGGATTGCCGGTGCGTTTTCTTCTGGGATATCTCTGCAGCGATAGTGGCCATGGGGACACGCTCTCCTGTTCGCCGATAGGGGACTGCAAGACCGTTAACGCTGCTGTCCCGACAAAAGTTTAATCGACTGATTAAATACCCTATCTACATCGCTGTTAGCAAGACTGTTGGCAAAGATTTTGCCAAATGCCGTTGCGGCATCGTCGCTTCAGCGGCCAACGATAGGCTGAAACAATCGTTCGCCTAGGCATATTGCCATGACAAAGCGCCAATATGGCCAGAGTCTGCACCTATCATTCATCATGAATTCAATCGTTTCCGTCTAATAACGGCGGTGAAGCGAGAGGAGTGTAAGATGAAGCGTTTAAACTGGAACAGCCTGAAGACCCTGTGTGTGGCGGGCATCGCCAGTCTGACGCTCTCCGGCTGTGTCGGTTTCGGCCAGCCAGGCTTTGGCGGCGGCGTTGCCGTTGGTGGCGGGGTCGGCGTCGGGGGCGGCTTTGCCTATTATGACGAATTTTGCGATCCCTATAACCCCTATGACGTTTATTATAATTGCGACTTCAACAACGGCTTCGGCAATATCGGCTTTGCCGGCGGCTATTATGACAATTTCTTCTATCCCGGGCATGGTCTGTTCATCTTTGATCGCGGCGGACGCCGTTTCGACATTCCGCCCCGGCACCAGCGCTTCTGGGCACGCGAACGCTATCGCTATCGTCAGAGTTTCCTCGGTCGCAATGTCAACCGTATCAACCGCCAGACACGGCGTGCCGAACGGCGCGAGATACGCCGTGAAGCCCGGCGCGAGGTAAGGCGTGAAGCCCGGCGCGAGGTAAGGCGTGACGCGCGGCGTGCCGAACGCCGTGAAATTCGCAGAGAGGCGCGGCGCGATGCACGCAGGGATGCGCGACGCGCGGACCGGCGTGCAGACAGGCGCGACGAAAGACGCGCAGACAGGCGCGAGCAGCGGCGTGAAAATGCCGCCACACTGACCCCGGCACAGCGCGCCGACCGGCGCGACAGGCGGGCCGGCAGGCGCGAAGCCCGGCGCGATGAACGGCGTGGCAACAGAAATGCCGGCAATGGCCGGCGCGGCGGCGGTCGCGAGGCAAGGCGTGGCATCCGGCGCGGCGGCGAGGCCACCCGCAATAATCGCGGCTGGACCGACGGACGCGAGCTGCGCCGCGACAGGCCGCGCGCAAGACCGCCACGCGCCCGGGCACCACGCAGCGGCGCAACTGCGGCACCGCGGACCAGGGCACCCCGCACCCGTGTGTCACGCCCGGCAGTGCAGAACCAGACACCACGCGCACGCACGCCGCGGGCAACGCCGCGCAGACAGGCACCCCGTGTCCGTGCGCCAAGGCCACAGCGGCCGCGCATAGCCCCGCGCAGCGATGTCAGTCGCGGCAATCTCAAGCCGGATTAAGCCCCCTATTGCGGCGCAGCCTTGATGGCAAAGCAGGCAAGATCGCTGGCGAGTGTGACATTGCCCCGATAATCCCCGGCAAGCGCGTCGAATATCGTGTCCTCCTCGGCCTCGAGCGCACGCAGCATATTGTGTGACACAACCAGCTGCTTCGGCTGGACCCTCGCGACCAATTCAGCCCAGGATGACGGACTGCGATGCAGGCCGCGCGGCTGACCCGGCCCCTCGGGAATGGCATTGTGGATCACCATCAAGTCCGGGGCGCTGCCCGCCATGACTTGCTCGAAATCCTCGCTCAAAAAGCTCTGGTCACCGGGCAACAACACCACCGCATCGCCGAGCGTCACCCGATAAGCCAGTGCCGGGACATCGAGATGGTGTACCGACATCGCCTCTATGGCGAGATCATCCTGCGCAAACACCGTGACGAGCGCGCTATCCGTCGTATCGACTTCAGTGATCTCGAGCTTCGGCGCATCGCCCTCGCCGGTGAGATAGCCCGACAGATAGGGAAAGGCCCCGCTATCTCGCGCGAACAGGCTGTTCAGATGATCGGTCAGTCCGGGATAAATGCCACCCGCAGCCGGTCCGACAATCGGCAGTGGTGCTTCGCGCTTCTCGAAATTGCCGCTGTTGAGGATTGCCGCAAGGTCGGCAACATGATCGGCATGAAAATGGCTGAGCGCGATCACTTTGAGCGGGGTGATGCTGGCCCTGGCCTGGGCAAAGCGCAGAAACGTCCCGCTACCGGCATCGATCAGTGCTACCGGCACGCCGTTGCGCCGGATCAGATAGGACGCACCGGCGCGGTCATCATCGGCAATCGGCCCGCCCGAGCCCAGCACTTGCAGCACCGCCGGGCCATCGCATAACGCGTCGTTTCGCGGTGCATCTGCATTGGGAACATCAGCGGTCTCGTCCCCGGTCTGCGGGCTACAGCCGGCAAGCGCCAATGCGGCAGCACATCCGGCAAGGAGCGCCCTGGTCATCTTGTTCATCGCACCGTCTCCCAGGCTTTGGATTACTATAGCATGCTAGCCGATTCTGCTGTGGCAGGCTTGCATTAATCGGGGCAAGCTGACAGGCAGCAGCGCATGAGCAACGATCCGGCAAACGCCCCGACCCTCGAAACTGTCGCTGAGGACAGCCCCTTGCCGCTGCTGTTTCTTGACGGCGAAGCGCTGGTGGTCGACAAACCGGCCGGAATGCCGGTCACACCGACCAAGGCGGGAGAGCAGGGCATCGAGCAGCTCGCGCCCGATCTGCGTTTCGGTTTTCGCCGCCCTCCCGAAGCCGTGCATCGGCTTGATCGCGACACCAGCGGCTGCCTGTTGCTGGCGCGCAATCCGGGCGCATTGAAACGTTTTGGTCAGGCCTTTGCCGCGCGCGAAGTGCACAAGCTCTATCTCGGTATCATCGCCGGTGCGCCACAGAGCGAAAGCGGCTGTATAGACCTGCCGCTCGACAAGGTCAGCAGCGAGACACTCGGCTGGTGGATGCAGCCCGGCGACAATGGCAAGGCGGCCCGGACTTTCTGGCGCTGCCTCGCGACAATTCAGGGCAACAGCCTGCTCGCCTTTGTGCCGCTGACCGGGCGGACACACCAGATCCGTGCCCATGCCTATTTCGGACTGGGCCTGCCACTGCTGCACGACCCGGTTTATCGCAACGGCCGCACCGCAAAACCCGAGGACAGCGCCGCCAAGGGGCGCACCCTGCTGCACAGCCGTCACATCGCCTTTACCCGGCCCGGCAAGAATGCCGTCAGCGCCACCGCGTCGATGCCGCGCGATTTCGTCAATCTCGGTTTCGATGAGGCAACTCTCGACCAGACGGTGCTGGATGGACTGGTGCTAGCAGCGCATGACAATGGCTGAGCGCTGGCAGGAGATATGGGACGCTGTGCCTGCCAATGCGGTCAGCGAGCAGTTCATCACCGCCTCGGGGCCCGGCGGTCAGAATGTCAACAAGGTGGCAACGGCGGCGCAGCTCAGGGTCGATATTACCCGGCTTGGCCTGTCACCGGCCGCCTATACCCGGCTGAAACAGCTGGGTAGCGCCTATCTCACCAATGCTGGCGAGATGGTGATTACCGCCAGACGCCACCGCACCCAGTCGGCCAACCGGCTTGATGCCCGGCAGCGCTTTGCCGAGTTGCTGCAAAAGGCGCAGCATGTCCCGGCAAAGCGTAAGAAAAGCCGTCTCAACCGTATCGGCAAGACCAAGAGGCTGGAGTCCAAGAAAAAGCGTGGTGCGGTCAAAAAGGCGCGCGGCAGGGTTCGTCCGGATTAGCGCTCGGCTCCCGGCGACAACAATCGATATGCGGGGGTGCAATCAGAACTATCTGGCACTGACCATCCGCCGCGCCTATATGCCGCGTCATGTTCGATTTTGCCCCTGCTCCCGATGCCACCAAGGCTCAGATTTACGATAATCTTGCCGAGGCCGCCCACGCCTTGACCAGCGACGAGCCCGATCTCACCGCGAACATGGCCAATGTCGCGGCGCTGATCTGGCAATTCCTCCCCGATCTCAACTGGGCCGGTTTCTACCGGATGATTGACGGCGAACTGGTGCTTGGACCGTTTATCGGCAAGCCAGCCTGTATCCGCATCCCGCTGGGCAGCGGTGTCTGCGGCACCGCAGTGGCGCAGGCCAGAGCGCAGCGGGTCGATGATGTCGAGGCGTTTCCCGGCCATATCGCCTGCGACGCCGATAGCCGCTCCGAGCTGGTGCTGCCGGTGATCGCCAATGGCGCGGTGGTGGCGGTGATCGATCTCGACAGTCCCACGCCTGCCCGTTTCGATGTCGAAGACGAGGCCGGCATGATGCGGCTCGCCGCGCTTATGGGGCCGCTTTTCGCCGCCTGATGCCGCGCTGATCGACTGCCCCAAAACAGGACAGCGTGCCGGCAAAGCCCGGATTTCCAAGCAATTTACATTTCTGCAATGGTGGCTCGCCGTCAAAAATGGTAACGAATTGGTAACCACATTCGGCTTCGCGCTGCACCCGGCAGAGCGTGGCCTGATCAGGGAGCATCGTTTACCATGTCTGTCCGCAACAAAGCTTGTTTTTCCATCTCCGGCCTGGCGATAATGGCCGCCGCCATCGGCACGGCATCGCCTGCTCTTGCTGCCGAATCACTGCGCGGCGATAACAGTGCCACCATCGCCGATCTGACCGGAAAGACGCATTTGCAGCAGCCAACGGTTACCCGCCAGCAACTGCCCGACGGCACCATCGTCACCACAACCACCACTGGCGGCCCCGGCTATGATCCATCGATCTACGGCGCCGACAGCCGCGTGGTGCATCGCGGCATTCCGATGCCCGATCCCAATGCGCCGATCGTGACCCAGGACGGCCGCTATGACGGTAGATGGTCCGGCGGCTACACCACCCCCGATGGCCGGGTCTATCAGGGGCGCTGGGCCGGTACCTATCAGGACGCTCAGGGCCAGAGGCTGCAGGGTGAATATCGCGGCACCTATATTGGCGACAGCCGCTATACCGATGCCAATGGCAATCCGGTCGGGGTCGATTTCCCCGCTGGTGCCCAGCCGCAAGCACTGCCCGGCCAGGGCTATCCGGGTCCGGGATATCCGGCGCAGGGATGGCAGGGCGGTTATCCGGCAACCGCACCGGGCGTCGCCATTGACCGCACCAGTGCCGACCTGCTCGAACGCTGCCGCCGCGATAATGGCGTCGGCGGTGCATTGATCGGCGGCGCACTGGGCGCTGTGGCCGGCAACCGTATCGCCGGACGCGGCAACCGCACCGCCGGTACGCTGATTGGCGCCGGGGCCGGAGCCATTGCCGGAACACTGATCGACCGGGCCGAAAATGATCCATGCCGCGATCTCGAACGGCAGCAGGCGGCCGCGGCACAGACACAACCGCGCGGCTATGGTTATGGTTATGGTTATCCCTACTATCCTTATTATCCCTATTACCCGCAATATTATTACCCGCAGCAGACGGTGACAGTAGTGGTACACCCCGGCGGCTGCGGTAGCTGTGGACACAAGGTGATTGAGGAAGAGGTGTATTACACCACGACCACCACCAAGCGGCGCCCGACCAAGACCAAGCGGCTGCGCCGCTGACCGCAGGGCTGCGTTACAAACGGCGGACCATGATCGTCATTGCGAGCAGTGATAGCGGCGCTGCACTGCAGTGCAGGCGCGTTTCGTCTCAGATTGCAGCGCTCCGCGCGCAATGATGTGTTGCGCCTTCTGAAAAAAAGCGCTCAACCCTGTAATGAAGCCCTGAGCCGTTGCTGGATTTCCAGCGCGGGAGACGTTGTGGCGCTATCACCCATAGCCTGTCCCGTCATCTGCCCCTGGGTCCGAAAACGCTGCTCCATCCGGGCAATGCGCGCGAACAAATCCTGGCTGGCGCTGACCAGATAGCGGCTCTGTGGATCGAGCCTCGCGACAATCACCGGATCGCTCTCCCCCACCTCACCGAGCAAATGGCCATTGGCGCGCAGCTGGCGCTCGGTCAGCTCGCCCGAGAAAAATGCCTTGCGGTTAAGCAGCCAGGCAATGGCATGCATCAGCCGTGTCGTTACCTTGAGCGATTCACAGGACAGTTCGACCTGATGCGCCGGGGACAGTACCGTCTCGGCGAGATCGCGCGGCCCGTTATCGGAAAAATGCGCCCGTGCCTCCTCCGCCAGTTCCATCGATTCATGGTAGAGCGCATCCACCAGCGCCGGGGTGATATCGGTCGATCCTGTCATGCCCCTGATGTAACCGCAACCGAGGCGAATCACAGCCTTTTTCTTGCCGAAAAGGCCTCCTGACCGGGCGTTGTATCATTGTGGAACGTGCGGCTGGCAATGGCCGCACCATCGGTCCGTTCAGGCGATGATATCGGGAATGAGATAATCCTCGATCATGGCAATCTGGTCCTTGAGCATCAATTTGCGCCGCTTCATCCGGGCCACCTGCAGCTGGTCATGATTGCCCTTGGTGGTCAGCGCATTAATCGCGACATCGAGGTCATGATGCTCCAGCTTGAGCTGGGCCAGCTTCTGCCGCATTGCCTCTTCGTCCACACTGCCTCTCCATCCCGTAGCGTCTCTATCTATACACCAACGCACGCGCGCCCCTATAGGGAATATCGGCCTTTGGTGAACAGCACGGGGCGATAGATCGGAATGGTGGTCCTTGCAGCCGATCCTGTGGCGGTCTCGCTCTGCCCGAAGGGCACCGGCGCGCTTAAGCATAAGGGGGAGACAGATCATAATCTTTATGATCTACTCTTTGCCTTCCAAGGCGAGTCGAAGGAGTGACCTATGGAGAACGGACATTATCAGGCATTGAAGAGCAAACATGAAGCCATCGATGCCGAGATCCACGCCGAAGAACAGCGCCCTCACCCTGATGATATCCGATTGTCCGAACTCAAAAAGCGCAAGCTGCGACTTAAGGAAGAGCTCTCTACCGCCTGAGCACAGCACATAACCCGCTGACAAAGGCATTCCTGTCACACGGCAATAGCACCGGCGCAAAGCTTGTGTTAGATGCTCCGCCATGACCGCATCAACCACTGCGCCGCGCCAGATTCTGACCGAATTGCACGAGGTCATGGCGTCGCGCTCCAACGCCCAGGCCAAGCTCAACCAGGTCGTCGACATTATCGGCAAGGCGCTGGATAGCGAGGTCTGCTCAATCTACCTGCTGCGCGAGGGCGTGCTTGAACTGTTCGCCACGCGTGGCCTCAACCAGGATGCGGTGCATGTCACCAGATTGGCGATGGGCGAGGGCCTGACCGGGCATATCGCCAAAAATGTCGAGATCCTCAATCTCGCCGAGGCCCGTGCCCACCCCGATTTCCAGTATCGCCCGGAGACCGGCGAAGACAATTTTCACAGCTTTGCGGGGGTACCGATCATCCGCCGCGAACGCGCCGTCGGCGTCGTCTGTGTCCAGCATGTCGAGCCACGACGTTACCAGGATGTCGAGCTCGAAGCGCTGCAGACCGTAGCCATGGTGATCAGCGAGCTGATCGACAATGCCGGACTGATCGACCGCGATTCCATGCTCGATGCCGGTATCCAGGTCAGCGGGCCATTGCGGCTCGACGGCATGACACTGGTCAAGGGGCTGGCCTCTGGCGATGCCGTGTTCCACCAGCCACGGATCAGTATCGAACATGTCGTCGCCGAAGATATCGAGGCCGAACGCCAGCGCGTCTATTCCGCCTTTATCCGCATGCGCGAACAGATCGACCATATGGCCAACCAGGCCGAGTTCGGCGTTGGCGGCGAGCATGAGGAAGTGCTCCAGACATACAAGATGTTTGCCTATGATGAAGGCTGGTCGCGCCGGATCAACGAGGCAATCGACAGCGGCCTGACCGCCGAGGCGGCCATTGAGCGGGTGCAGCAACGCACCCGGATGCGCATGCGCCAGATCGACGATCCGCTGCTTGCCGACCGGATGCACGATCTGGAGGATCTCGCCAACCGGCTGTTGCGCATCGTCTCTGGACAGATCGGCACTGCGGCACAGCTCGGTCTGCGCAGCGACGCGATATTGATCGCGCGCAATCTGGGTCCGGCGGAACTACTCGAATATGACCGGCGGCGCCTCAAGGGCGTGATCCTCGAGGAAGGCTCGCTTACCGCCCATGTCACCATCGTCGCGCGCGCCATGGGGGTTCCGGTGATCGGCCAGGCACGCAATATCCGCCAGCTGGTGCGCGAGGGCGACCCGCTGCTGATCGATACGTTGCAAACCAACAAGGCCAGTGTGCATATCCGGCCTATCGAGGCAGTGATCGATGCATTTGAGGCCAAACTTGACCGCCGCAGGAAGCGCCAGGCCAGCTTCGCCGCGCTGCGCGACCAGCCGGCGGTTACGCTGGATGGTGTGCCGATCACGCTGATGGTCAATGCCGGGCTGCGCGACGATGTTGGCGCACTGTCGCTCACCGGCGCCGATGGTATCGGCCTGTTCCGCACCGAATTTCAGTTTCTCGTCAGCGCCACCCTGCCACGGCGCGAGCGCCAGTTGCGGCTCTATCGCGACGTGCTTGATGCCGCCGGCGACAAGCCGGTGATCTTCCGAACCGTCGATATTGGCGGCGACAAGTCGCTGCCCTATCTCACCAATGACAGTCCGGAAGACAATCCCGCCATGGGCTGGCGCGCACTGCGTGTCGCACTGGAGCGCGATGGGCTGATGAAGGTACAGGCGCGGGCCCTGCTGGAGGCAGCGGCCGGACGCACCCTCAGCGTGATGTTTCCGATGGTGGCCGAGCCTTGGGAGTTTGACCGCGCCAAGGCGATTTTCGAAGGACAGCGCGAATTTCTGGTGGAACATAAAAGGCTGCTGCCCGAGCATATCCGCTATGGCGCGATGCTCGAAGTCCCATCGCTGGCAGAGACGCTTGATCTGTTGTTGCCCAAGCTCGATTTCCTGTCGATCGGTACCAATGACCTGACCCAGTTCCTGCTTGCCGCCGACCGGTCACACCCCAAGTTGGCGGAACGCTATGACTGGCTCAGCCCGTCAATATTCCGTTTCCTCGCGCGGATTGTGCGCACCACCGAAGGAACCGGTACCGACCTCACCGTGTGTGGCGAGATGGGCGGACGCCGCCTGTCTGCGCTGGCGCTGCTGGGGATCGGCATTACCCGGCTGTCAATCACCCCGGCTGCAGTCGGACCGATCAAGGCGATGATCCGGTCGATGAACCTGAAGGATGTGCGTGCGACATTTTCCGGCCTGCTCGACAGCCCGCCGGAGAATCTGCGCGACACGCTGCGGCAATGGGCACGGGACAATGCGATAGAGGTCGATTGAGACCCGGTTATTACCGCTTTACGCTACGGGAAAAACGGTAAAATCGTCTTTCGATACAGATGTAACATTGACGTTGTGGTCCGTCTGATAGATGGTAAAAAACACCATAATTATAAGGCAAAGGGGATCGCCTGGAACCATGGAAGACGCGCCGCTGCAAAATGGCGAGTTCACACTGCTCAGCGTGGGCGACCGCCTGCGCGAGGCACGCAAGGCCGTGGACATGTCGCTTGAGGACGTTGCCGGGAAGACTCGGGTGCCGATACGCCACCTCGAAGCGCTGGAGCAGAGCCGGTTCGACGACCTGCCGGGGCGCACTTATGCCATCGGCTTTGCCAAGTCCTATGCCGGAGCCGTCAACCTGTCACCAGATGATTTTGTCGATGATCTGCGCAAGGAGCTGGGCGCTGCAGGTGTCAGCGGCATGCACAACAGCGAGACGCTGCTCGATGAGCCGGAAGACCCGGCAAAAGTGCCTTCGGCGCGGACTGCATGGATCATTGCCATTGTCGGTATCGCGGTCGTGATCGGCGGTTATGCCTTGTGGCGCACCGCCTATTTCCCTGGCGCTGCGGATGACAGCGAAACCACGCTCGCCGACAATGCCGGCGATACCGCCAACGCCACCGCGGCTGCATCGGAAACACCGACAAGCAGTGCAGTTGTCGAACGCCAGGATGACGGCACCATTACCGCGCCGGCTACGGGTGACGTTGTATTCACCGCCACCGAGGACAAGGTGTGGGTCAAATTCTATGATGGCTCGGGCAAGCAGCTGCTGCAGAAGCAGATGGCTCTGGGCGAGCGCTATATCGTCCCCGCCGATGCCGACAATCCGCAGATATGGACTGGTCGCCCCGATGCTTTTTCGATCACCATAGGCGGTAATGCGGTTCCCCCGCTGGGCACATCCGAGCGGGCGATCAAGGATGTGCCGATCAGCGCCGCTGCGTTGCTGGCCAGAGAGAGCGAAACCGCCAGCACAGTTGGTGAGGATAATGGCAATGGGGATGACGACGGATAGCTTCGCTGTATAAGTGCAACAACAGCATGATTCAGCAACGCTTCACCGATGCGGAGCCAGATTGCCTCCGCCGAACCTGATAGAGACTTCACCGATATGCCCGCGCGATCCGGCCCAGCATGCAAGGACAACAGAGCCATGAAACAGACAGCACCGCGATTCTTCTCTGCCGCTGCCGGCGCCATAGTGCTGGCGCTGCTGGTGCCGCATCCGGCACAGGCGCAGGGCGGCGATCTCGAAGCGCGGGTCAAGCGGCTCGAGTCCGAAGTCCGGGCGGTGCAGCGCAAGGTCTTTCCGGGTGGTTCAGAGCGTTTTTTCGAGCCTGAGGTGCAACCCGAAACAGCACCCGAGACAGCCCAGCCGAGCAATACAAACTCTGCCGTTGCCGACCTGTTGCTGCGGGTCGACGCGCTGGAAAGCCAGCTGGCAGCGCTGACCGCAATCGGTGAAGAGAACAGCTTCAAACTCGGCCAGATGGAAGAGCGGCTGGCGGCGCTTGAGGTAAAGGCGGAAGCCGAAGAGGTCATAGAGGCAGCGCCAGGAGCCGAGGAAGCGGTTGCTGCTGCAGCCGAGGAACCCAGCCCCGAGCGCATTGCTGCGGTATCGGCGATTATCAAGCCGGAGAGTGATGATGCCGGCGAGGACGATTATATTTATGGCTTCCGCCTATGGGATGCAGGCTTTTATTCCGAAGCCCAGCAGCAACTTGCGCTGACCGTCGAGAAACACCCCGAACACCGCCGCATCAGCCATGCGCGCAACCTGCTTGGCCGTGCCTATCTCGACGGTGGCAAGCCGGGCCGCGCGGCGCAGATACTGCTGGAAAACTACCAAAAAGGTCCGCGCGGCGCGCGCGCGGCGGACAGCCTTTACTATCTCGGCCGGTCGCTGATCGCCAGCGGCGACAACGCCAAGGCCTGCGCTTCCTTTGCCGAAATGGCCGATGTCTATCCCGATATCGCCGAGGGCCGCCTTTCCGATGAACTGGCCAGCGGTCGCCAGGACGCCGATTGCGATTGACGCAGCGACCCGACACGCTGGGCGATGCGGCACTGACAGCCGAACTCGCCGACAATTTTGCCAGGCTGGCCGGTGACGATGCGGCCGATGATCCGCAGGCCGGAATTGGCATTGCCGTATCGGGTGGACCCGACAGCATGGCGCTGCTGGTGCTGGCGGCAAGGCTATGGCCGGAGCGCATCGCCGCCGCCACCATCGATCACCAGCTGCGCCCCGAAAGCGGCGATGAAGCGGCCATGGTCGCCCGCTATTGCGCTGATCACGATATTCCGCACAGCATCCTGATCCCGGCGCAGCCGATCATCGGCAATATCCAGTCTGCCGCGCGCAATGTGCGCTATGATTTGTTGCAGCGCTGGTGCGCGGAGGAAGACTGTCCTTGGCTGCTGACCGCACATCATGCCGATGACCAGCTTGAGACAATGCTGATGCGGCTGAACCGCGGCAGCGGTGTCGCCGGCATGGCCGGCGTCCGGGCACGCAACGACAATGTGCTGCGCCCGCTGCTGCATGTCGGCAAAGCCGATCTGCTCGGCTTTTGCGCGCGTCACGTCATCCCCTTTGTCGATGACCCTTCAAATAGCGATATGCGCTTCGATCGCAGCCATTTGCGCCAGGCACTGGACGGCTGCGACTGGCTCGACGCAGCAGCGGCAGCGCAATCGGCAAGCGCGCTGGCACAGGCCGATGAGGCGCTGCGCTGGGCCGCCGGGCAGGAGGCGGGACGCCGCTTTAAGAGCAGCGATGATGCATTGCTCTGCGATATGACCGGCACCGCCCTGCCGCATGATATCATCCGCCGAATCATGGTGCTGGCGCTGCAGCGGATCGAGCCGGGGCTGATTCCGCGTGGCGATGCGCTGGATCGGCTGATCGCGGCGCTGCAATCAGGCCAGACAGCGACCCAGGGCAATGTACTGTGTAGCAGCAACGACGGTATCTGGCGTTTCGCCGTTGCACCGCAACGATCAGAACACAAATAATTCAACATGTTAAACTATATGATCATGAAAATCGCGTTCACCATGCCGTGATTAATCCTATAGAATGGCTTTGCAGGCTATGTTGCACTCGCAGTTTTCACTCTTATCTAAATATATGATGTGCTAGGCTGCATCCGATTTACGCCGAAAGAGACACGCAAATATGAATAACGATCAGGAACCGAATACCCCCAATCCCTGGATCCGAAACATGCTCATCTGGGCCGGTGTCATCATCGCGCTTCTGGTCGTGGTGTCGATGTTCAACACCGGCAATGTCAACAGCCGCGCCTCGGAAATAAGCTATTCGCAGTTCCGTGACCGTATCGCTGCAGGGACTTTGACCAAGGTCGAAATCGCCGAGGACCAGATTGTCGGCATTGCCAGCGATGGCAGCCGCGTGGTCGCCACACCGGTGGGCAGCGATGCCAGCCTGGTCGAACTGCTCGAAAGCAAGCAGATCGAATATACCGGCCGTGCGCCCGAAAAAACCAGCCTGTTGACGCTGTTCCTGCTGCAGGCACTGCCATTCATCCTGATCATCGCCATCGCCTTTTTCATCATGCGACAGGTGCAGAAAGGCGGCGGTGCGGGCGGTGCCATGGGCTTTGGCAAGTCCAAGGCCAAGATGCTGACCGAGAAACAGGGCAAGGTGACCTTTGCCGATGTTGCCGGCATCGATGAAGCGCGCGAGGAATTGCAGGAAATTGTCGAGTTTCTGAAAGACCCGGCGCGCTTTGCCCGGCTTGGCGGCCAGATTCCCAAGGGCGCATTGCTGGTCGGCTCGCCCGGTACCGGTAAAACCCTGCTGGCCCGTGCGATTGCCGGCGAGGCAGGCGTACCGTTCTTCACCATTTCGGGTTCGGATTTCGTCGAGATGTTTGTCGGCGTCGGTGCCAGCCGTGTCCGCGACATGTTCGAACAGGCCAAGAAGAATGCGCCGTGCATCGTGTTTATCGACGAGATCGACGCGGTTGGCCGTTCGCGTGGTCATGGCCTTGGCAACTCCAATGATGAGCGCGAGCAGACGCTGAACCAGCTGCTGGTCGAGATGGACGGCTTTGAGGCCAATGAAGGCATCATCATCATCGCCGCGACCAACCGTCCCGACGTGCTCGATCCGGCGCTGCTGCGTCCAGGCCGTTTCGACCGCCAAGTGGTGGTGCCGGTGCCCGATATCGATGGCCGCGAGAAGATCCTGCAGGTGCATATGAAGAAGGTGCCGCTGGCTCCCGATGTCAGCGCCCGCATCATCGCCCGCGGTACGCCCGGCTTCTCCGGTGCCGATCTCGCCAATCTGGTGAACGAGGCCGCTTTGCTGGCCGCACGCCGCTCCAAGCGCCTTGTCGCGATGCAGGAATTCGAGGACGCCAAGGATAAGGTCATGATGGGCAGCGAGCGCAAGTCCATGGTGATGACCGAGGACGAGAAGAAGATGACCGCCTATCATGAGGCGGGCCATGCGATTGTCGCAATGCACGAGCCGGCGTCCGACCCGATCCACAAAGCGACCATCATCCCGCGTGGCCGTGCCCTCGGCATGGTGATGCGTCTGCCCGAGCGCGATAATTACAGCTATCACCGCGACAAGATGTACGCCAATCTGTCGGTGTCCATGGGCGGTCGCGTCGCCGAGGAGATCATCTTCGGCTATGACAAGGTGTCCTCGGGCGCCAGTGGCGATATTCAGTATGCCACCCAGCTGGCGCGCGACATGGTCACCAAATGGGGCATGTCGGACGAGCTCGGCCCGGTGCAATATGAGGAACAGGCCGATGGCTATCTCGGCATGGGCCAGACCCAGCGCACCATGATGTCGGCGGAAACCTCGAAGAAGATCGACTCCGAAATCCGCCGCATCATCGATGCTGGCTATGACAAGGCAAAGACGGTGCTGACCGAGAATGAGGACCAGCTCCACTCGCTGGCCCAGGCGCTGCTCGAATATGAGACGCTGACCGGCGACGAGATTAAGAGCCTGCTCGACAACGGCAAGATCGACCGCCCCGACGAGCCCAGCGGCCCCACCGTGGTCAAACCCAGCGTCGGCGCCGCCATCCCCAAGGCCGGCGGCCGCAAGGGACCGTTCAGCAATCCCAAGCCCGAAGGGGCGTAGGGCCGCTAGCTAGCGATACGGACAACTAAGGGCATGGCGGGCATTGGTCCGCCATGCCCTTTTCCATATGAAAACGGCGCTCACTTCCCGATCAGTTTTTGGTAGCGGAATATGAGCTAAAACTGGGCTACCAGCCTTTACCGTGCTCTCGAATCTGGCGCACCATCCAAGAGCCAAGACTTATCAGGGGGACCGGAAGCCAATTTTCCCGAGAAGCATACAGACATTCTCAGCTGCAATTTGTTCCATGGCTTCTCTGCTCTTTCCTGATTTCACTAAGACCAACATGCCTACATGGGCGGCCAACATCACCTTTCCTAAGTCACTATCCTCGAGTGCATCGGAAGGGATTTCCCCCTTGCGTATGGCACCAAGCAAAGCGTTCGCGTAGGCAGCCTCAATCTTAAACAGGAACTCGTTTACGATAGTGAAGATCGCCGGATCACGCATTGCCGAATAATCAATACTCGTGTTGCACACTAGGCATCCAAAACAAGCTTCTGGGGAATCTGGTTGAGCAGCGATACTATAGAGCGTTGAGCGTATCTGTTCGAGACCAGCTTCGGGGTGCTGCAAGGGTTGAAGCAAGCGCTCACTCGCGATTGCAGCAAATGTCTGCAGGCACTCAATAAACAGCGATTGCTTGCTCTCAAAATCGCGAAAAATTTGTCTGCGGTTTGTTCCTGTCGCCCCTTCTAGGTCAGCTATGCTTGCGCCGTTAAAGCCGAGTTTTAGAAAGCATCGCATTGCCTTCTCTAACGTAACGGAGCGATCCTGTTTGCGTATGGGCGGCATGTCACATTGGTTCCACTATAGAGCTGATATCTTTCTTATTCCGGCAATCCAATTCGGTTTCAAGTCGGGCAATTCATCATGGCATCTCATTCACTCATCTATTGTCAACGATCATTGACAATAGATATCATGCCCGTTATCATCTGATAAATAACGTAAAATTTGGAGTACGCTCAAATGGCAAGCATCGTGATTTGCGGCGCCAGCGGCCTTGTCGGTTCGCTTCTGGGCCGTCAGCTGCATGAAAGGGGCGACAGCGTGATTGTCGTGGGCCGGGATAGCGAGAAGCTCCGTCGTGAATTCCCCTACGGAGCCGCTCATTTAACTTGGGCTGAGCTGGAACAATTGCAGCCAAATGAAGTTGCGACGCTAGTCAATTTGGCGGGAGCGGGCGTGATGGAAAAACGCTGGGATGAAGGCTACAAAGATGTGATGATGGATAGCCGGTTAATTTCGACCGAAGCTTGTGCCAATATCTGCGCTCAAAACCCCCAAATTGATCTCATCAATGCATCTTCGGTGCACACATATGGAGTTCATCCAACTGATCATTCGCCTTTCGTTGAGGGCGATTTGCCGTCCACGGGGAAAGATTGTTTCTTGTATGAGATGGCAAGAAGATGGGAGGGGGCGACTCTGCCGGCTGTTGAAAGCGGCGCTAGAGTTGTCACACTGAGAATTGGAGTGGTCTTGTCGCCTGAAGGTGGCGCCCTGATTGAAACTGCTAAACCCTTCAAATTGTATCTAGGGGGCCGGCATGGCACCGGCAAACAGATCATGTCTTGGATTTCATTGCGCGACCTTGTGAATGCCATAGTTTTTCTGGTCTACAACAGAGACGTCGAGGGGCCTGTGAATATGGTTTCGCCTGCGCCTTGCACAAATTCAGAGTTTGCCCGCGCTCTTGGGGCTGCCCTTGGAAAGTCGAGCTTCCTCCCCATGCCTAGCCCAGTAGTGCGCGCAGTGATGGGGCAGGCAGGGCTTGAGCTTGTGCTTCTGGGTCAGCGAGTCCTGCCGGAAAAACTCCTTGGAGCTGGTTTCCGATTTCAGGATCGGGAAATTCACCAAGCTCTAAGAGAAATGTTCTGAGACGCTCTCTATTGGGCTATATCTAGGATATTGGGGCCTGTGACGGACCGTCTCCTCTGTAATAATTAGAAGCGTAGGCAGTCATTCCATCCATAACCCAAATGCGGACGTCAATTCCCATCCAACGTGACCCAATACCAAAACAAAACGCTACCCCCGCCCCGGCAGGGATAGCGTCTCCTCATCTCGTATTGTGCCACGCAGTCGCGCAGCCCTGAAAATCAGCCGTCGAAATCGGTGCTGATCGATGTCGTCCGGGTCGGGGCCGAGGCGGTGAGGCGCAGGGCTTCGGCCGACTTGCTCAGCGAGCCGATCTCGTCCGGCGTATCGTCATCGTCGAGCTGGACCTTTTGCAGCGACTGCACCAGGCTTTCTTCCAGATCGTCGGGCTTGATGGTTTCCTCGGCGATTTCGCGCAGTGCCACCACCGGGTTCTTATCGCGGTCGCGGTCGATGGTCAGTTCGTCGCCGCCGGAAATCTCGCGCGCACGCTGGGCCGCCAAAAGAACCAGATCGAACCGGTTGGTGACCTTATCTACGCAATCTTCAACGGTAACGCGCGCCATGGCTGCTCCAAACTCTCTAAAACACTGTCGGGAAGAGTGAGCAAATAGGCACCGGGCGGCGGAATGTCAATGATTCTCCGGTTTCCCGGATGCGTCATCTTCGGCCTTCCAGCCCCAGAACAGCTTGCACGGCAATATATTCCAGAACTCGAAACCCTGGTCGATCCGGTCAAACCAGGGCTCCATATAATCGCGGCATTTGGCCGAGAATTGATAGACCAGAAACGCCCCGCCGGGACGCACAACCTCGCCAGTTGCCTTGCCAATCGCCGGGCCAACACCTTCGGGCAGGGTCGAAAAAGGCAGGCCGGACAGCACATAATCGGCCTTATCGAAACCGAAGGAACCGATGATCCCGGCGACATCGGCGGCGGAACCGTGCACCGCATGGAAGCGGCTGTCGGTAATGGTGCGCTGCAGATAGGCGATGAAATCGGGATTGGTGTCGATCACGATCAGCGTGCCATCGCGGCGCAGCCGATCAAGCACCGGCTGGCAGAAGGTGCCGATGCCCGGACCATATTCGACGAACAGCCGGGTATTGTCCCAGTCGACCGGAGCAAGCATCTTGGCGATGGTAAAGCGCGATGAGGGAATGACCGAACCGACCATCACCGGATGTTTGAGAAAGCCCTTGAAGAACACACCCCAGGGGCCGAGCATCCGGGTCAGCCTGCGTTTGGCGCGCACCAGTAAAGGTGCATCTGCGGATTTGGACAGGCTCATTCAGGTCCCCACTTTCTTTGTCGGCAATCATCATAACGGCACTGTCATCAAAGCCCAAGCATTTCGTCATAATAGTGTCATGCACTGCATCTTCCCCGCTTGCGGGGAGGGGGTTATCGGCTTTGCACGGCGCAGGTGGAGAACCCCCTCCGTCCTGCCTTCGCTAAGCTACGGCGCGGCGCCTCTCCGTAAACGGGGAGGATATAGGCGTTTAATGCTAGCCCTTACGCCTACAGCCGCTTATGCCCTGCTCCATGGACGCGCCGCGCAAAACCGAAACGCCCTCGTCGATACTCGCCGGCACCACCGTGCCGCGCGACCGCATGGCGGTGCTGTTTCTGGTGATGCTGGTCACCGCGGCCGGTAACACCGCGATGCAATCGGTGATGCCGGGCATCGGCACCAAGCTGGGCATCCCCGATTTCTGGGTCAGCCTGGCCTATAGCTGGTCGGCGCTGCTGTGGATGTTTTCGGCGCCCTATTGGGCCCGCATGTCGGACCGGCGCGGGCGCAAGGCGCTGATGAAGGTCGGCATGTGGGGCTTTGTCTCCTCATTTCTGGCATGCGCAGTGATCCTCTGGTTCGGGCTCAGCGGCTATCTCGGCGCGGTGGCGACGATCATGCTGTTCGCCCTGTTCCGCAGCCTTTATGGCGGCTTTGGTTCGGCCGCACCGCCAGCGGTACAGGCCTATGTCGCGGCGCGCACCGACCGGGCGCTGCGCACCCGGGTGCTGGCGGTCATCTCCTCCTCTTTCGGTCTCGGCACCGTGCTCGGCCCGGCGATCGCACCGTTGCTGATCATTCCAATGCTGGGGCTGGTCAGTCCGTTCGTGTTCTTCGCCGGTTTCGGGTTGATGGTCTATATCGCCCTGAGGCTGCGCCTGCCCGATGATGATCCACGCTTTGCCGTGCGCGGGCAGGTGGTCAGCGAGCCGAGCAATAGCGCCGCTGCGGGTAATCGTGCGGCGCACAATGACGACAGCGAGATTGACAGCGACAGCGCCGAACCGGAGCGCCTGAGCTGGACCGACAGGCGCATCCGGCCATGGCTGGTGGCCGGGCTGCTGGGCGGCCATGCCCAGGCGATCATCCTTGGCGTTATCGGCTTTTTGCTGCTCGACCGGCTCGGCCTGCGCGCCACCCCGACCGAGGCCGCCGGCCCGACCGGGCTGGTGCTGATGGCCGGGGCAATTGCAACGCTGCTGTCGCAATGGGGACTGATCCCCTATCTGCAAATGGGGCCGCGCGCCTCGACCCTGTGGGGGGCATTGCTCGGCGGCATTGGCTGTCTGATGATCGGCATGGCGGGCGAGTTGCACAGCATCACGCTCGGCTATGTCGTTGCCTCACTGGGCTTCGGCCTGTTCCGCCCCGGTTTCACCGCCGGTGCTTCCCTCGCGGTATCGCGCCCGGAACAGGGGCAGGTGGCGGGCATCGTCGCTTCAGTCAACGGTGCCGCCTTTGTTGTCGGCCCAGCCTTTGGCGTCTGGCTCTACAATGTCTATGCACCGCTGAGCTTCGGCCTGCTGGTCGCGCTCACGGCGTCGGTGCTGCTTCTCGGCTGGCGCGGCCTGCAGGCGGACTCTGTCCTTGAAGGGCGGATATAGCGGCGAGCAGCCCTGCGCCTAATATCCACGCCAGATATTCAGCCGCCGACCATCATCACTGCGCCGCAAATGCATCGGGCAGCGGCGTGGACGATAGTTGCGCGCCAGACACAGCCGCACCTCGCGCAACCAGCCCCGGCGATTGGTCTGCACCCGGATCATGTCCGGTTCGAGTCCGGGATTGACGGCGGCAAAAGCGTTGCGAAAACTGCCGATGCTGAGATCATTCTGGCGCGACAGCCGGTCCATATCGGGGAAACGCACAGCATCGAAAAGGGTGCGCGAAATACGGAAATAGGTCTGCGGATTGTCAGTCAGACAGCGGCCATGCTTGGCCCATTGCCGGTTGATCAGCCGTGCCGAGGGCATGATGCACAGATTGCGCCGCACCACCGCCGGGGCCAGCGGTCGCACCGGTGCACACCATTGCGGATAGTCCGGTCCGCGTGTTTCCGGCCACAGCCCGTGCAGTACGAACCCGAAATCACCTATGCGTCGGGCGGCACGATCGCGGTTATCGAGCGCACCGCATTGTGTCGCCGCGCGGCGATCATCTTCGCGGCCCTTGCAATATTCGGGCGACCAGCTGAGCGCCAGCACAAAACCTTCAACCGGCCGCACCCTTGGTGGTTGGTCGGCAGGTCTGCTGATCCCCGGTGAAACTGGCAGCGCACCATCGATACGGCATTGATAGGATTGGGCATGAGCCGCCGCGGGTAGCATGGTCATTGCCAGCATGACAGCGCTGGCAAAACCCCTAAACACTGGCAAAATCCAGCCCGATATCCGCCGCCGGGGCCGACTGGGTCAGCCGCCCGACAGAGATGAAGTCGACCCCGGTCTCGGCAATATCGCGGATCGTCTCCAGCGTGACGCCACCCGAAGCCTCGGTGACCACCCGACCTCCGATCAGCGTCACCGCACCGCGCAACACTTCGGGCGGCATATTGTCGAGCAGCAAATGGGTCGCGCCGGCAGCGATCGCGGGTTCGATCTGGTCGATCCGGTCAACCTCGCAGATGATCCGCTCGACCCCGGCCTCGCGCGCACGGCGCACCGCCTCGGCAACGCCACCGGCGACCGCGACATGATTGTCCTTGATCATCGCCGCATCCCACAGCCCCATCCGATGGTTTTCGGCCCCGCCCATATGAGTGGCATATTTTTCCAGCAGCCTGAGGCCGGGAATGGTCTTGCGGGTGTCGAGCAGAGTCGCGCCGGTTCCGGCAATCCGGTCGACATAGGCGCGGGTCAGCGTAGCGATACCGGTAAGATGCTGCACCGTATTGAGGGCGCTGCGTTCGGCAATGAGCATCGCACGGCCCTTGCCTTTGAGGCGCATCAGGTCGCTACCGGCAGCGACCGCTGCGCCCTCTTCGACCAGCGTCTCTATCTCGACATCCGGGTCAAGCACACGAAAAAATGCCTCAGCCAGCGCCAGCCCGGCGACGACACAGTCATGGCGCGCGTCCATGACGCCGCTGAACAGCGCATCGGCGGGGATCACGCTCTCGCTGGTAACATCGCGACCGCGGTTCTCCCCGGTCAACGGTCCGCCCATATCCTCTTCCAGCGTGGCGCGAACGAAGCTGTCAGGATCGAAATTTTTGAGGGTGAAATACATCGTCCGTCCTTGCCATTGCGCACGGCCAATGTCGAGCGTACAGTCAGGGACTTGGCAAATATCCCCGGCTGGGAGATAAACCGATGCATGATCGCCATTTTCCACACGATGCGCCGGATCGCGCTTGCGCTGCCTTTGGTGACGCCCTTGCTGCTGACCGATGCGCTAGCCCATGGCCATGACAATGTCGATATCGCCGACTTTGGCTGGATCAGCGGGTGCTGGGACAATGGCAAGGGCGATCGCGAAATCTGGTCACAGCCCGAAGGCGATATGCTGTTCGGCCATGCGGTGACATTGAAGCAGGGCAAGGCGACGTTTTTCGAGCAGTTGCGCATAGACGCGCGCGGTGCCGAGATCACTTATTTCGCATCGCCCAATGGCGCGGCGCCGGTACGCTTCGCGCTGGTCGAACGGGGCCCAAAAAGCGCTACTTTTATCAATCCTGATCATGATTTCCCGCAGCGCATCGCCTATTGGCGCGATGGCGATGATCTGGTGGCAGTGATTTCGCTCGCCAATGGCAGCCAGCCGCGCATCTTCCGCAAATCGCGCTGCCGCTAGCAGCGATATCAGCAGCCGGGCCAGCCTTCCTCCTCGCAGCGTATGACCGCACGGGTCACCGCCTGCATCAGCACCTGGCGCTCGGGGATCGGGCGGTTAGTGGCACCAATCATGACCGCAAGCGCATAATGATTGCCGCTGGATGAAACCAGCAGGCCGACATCATTATAGGCGGTAGAAAGCTTTGCCAGATCCTGTCCGGTGCCGGTCTTGTGCGGCAAGGTCCAGCCCGCTTCCAGACCACCGCGCAGCCGCTTCGGCCCGGTCTTTGATTGCGTCATCAGGCCGATAAGATAGGCCGTCATTTCGGGTGAAAGGAGCTCGCCGCGCTGTAGCCGGGCCAGCGCTTCGGTGATCGCCAACGGTGTCGCGCCATCGAGCGGATCGGCAAGATAGGCGCCGAGCGAGCGCGCTCTCAGCCGCATCGGAATCTGCTCGCGCGTGCGCCAGAAGGTGCGGCCGGTGGAGAAGCTGTCATCCCATTGCATCCCGGCAATGCGCATTTGCAGCGTCTTTTCACCCGGGCTGACGGCGATGCCGTCAAGCTTGTTGTCCGCCAGGAAGCGCTGCACCGCCGGCTGGCCTCCGGCGCGGCGGAACAGCGCATCATTGGCGGTATTGTCGCTGCGCGTCATCGCCAGCGTCAGCAGTTCGGCTATGTCGGTGGTATAGCTGCCATTGCCGATGCGGCTACGGATCGGCTGATGAAAGATGGTAAGGTCGGCGCGGGTCAGCGTCATCGGCTCATCAAGCGCGATATCGCTGCTATCGACCTGGTCGAGTGTGGTCAGCGCCACCCAAAGCTTGCTGACGCTCTGCTGCGGATAGCGTCGGCCGGCATCATGGCCCACGACCCAGCCTTTTTCGACCGCGCGGATCGCAATGCCGACATCGCCATCAAAGGCGGCACCCAGCATGGCAATCTCGTCCGCCAGCCGCCGCGGCGCGGGTGGGCCTGTGTCGGCGGCATCAATCGGCGCTTCCATCACCGACCGGTTGGCGGCGCCATCGGCGACGGCTAGCATATTGGCGGTCCGCGCCGCCGTCTCGCCATAGCCGCCATGCCACCAGCCATAGACCGCAAAAGGCATGGCCATTAGCAGCAGCGGCAAAAGCAGCCAGAGATAACGGCGTTTCCTGCGCCGGCGATGGATATATCGCTGCGTCATCGGGGCATATTACGCGATAAGCGCCACGACGGGAAACGGGTTAACTATGGTGCTGGCATCTCGGCGGCGATCGCCTGGTCAACAAAGTCGATAATCTCCTTCACCGATACGGTGAAAACGCCGCCCTGCGCTTCTTCCCAGGCAGCAATTCCCTGCTGCACCGCACTTGGCAGCGGGAACTCAACGTCACTGTCATCCAGGCGGACCACACTGTCATCAAGGGTTTGGCGCGATACCGGCGTATGCGGCAAGACAGAACCTACCGCCTTGTTGGAAAAGGATATTCCGACAATGCTGAGATGGAACACTTCCATAGGTTCTTCGGCAGGGCCGATAAGCTCAATCTTCTGTATCTTGAGCAATGAGCCTTCTTCGCCTGCGCGGGTATCATATGCCCAGATCTGGCCTTCGGCATAGGCATGGTCGGCTGGATTATCGCCGGTATTGGCCAATAACAGGCCAGCCAGCAGACACAGAAGAAACGATGCCAAAGGCCTGATGTGCAAAACCCTCACCCCTTATGCGCCAGGTCCTTCGGCCCCAGATCGCCCTGGCCGACCGAACCGCCGGACATTTCCATCATCCGGTCGAGCGATTTCTTCGCTTCCAGCCGCAGCTCCTCCTCGATCTCGATGCGTGGTTCGAGGTCGCGCAGCGCGAAATATAGCTTCTCCAGCGTGTTGAGCGCCATATAGGGGCAGATATTGCAGTTGCAGTTGCCGTCGGCACCCGGCGCGCCGATGAATGTCTTTTCCGGCACCGCTTTTTCCATCTGGTGGATGATATGCGGCTCGGTGGCGATAATCACCGTATCGGCATCGGTCTCCTTGGCGAATTTGAGGATCGAGCTGGTCGAACCGACATGATCGGCATGGTCAATGATATAGGACGGGCATTCGGGGTGCGCCGCGACCGGGGCGCCGGGATGCTCAGCCTTGAGCTTGACCAGCTCGGTTTCGCTGAATTTCTCATGCACGATGCACACGCCCGGCCATAACAGCATGTCGCGACCGAATTTGCGCGCCAGATAGCCGCCCAGATGTTTGTCCGGACCGAAGATAATCGGCTGGTCATCGGGAATTTGCTGCAGGATGGTCTCGGCGCTGGACGAGGTGACGATGACGTCGCTGAGCGCCTTCACCTCGGTCGAGCAGTTGATATAGGTCAGCGCGATATGATCGGGATGCTCTTCACGAAACGCACGGAATTTATCCGGCGGGCAGCTATCCTCGAGCGAGCAGCCGGCGTCCATGTCGGGCAGCACCACGATCTTGTCCGGCGACAGGATTTTCGCGGTCTCGGCCATGAAACGCACACCGCAAAAGGCGATGACATCGGCATCGGTCTCCGCCGCCTTGCGCGACAATTCAAGCGAATCGCCGACAAAATCGGCGAGATCCTGAATCTCCGGCTTCTGATAATAATGCGCCAGAATGATGGCGTTTCGCTCCTTGCGCAGGCGGTCAATCTCGGCCCTGAGGTCGAGGCCGGCAAGGCTCTCACGGTTGATTGCGGACATAGGCGGGGTTCCCTGTCAATATATGGCGTAGCGCCATTGGCGACGGCCAATCGCGGCATGTTTGCCAGTGATATAGCGATTTTTGCGCTCTTTTCGAGCAAGAAAGCCTTTGGGGTCGCCAAGTCAAAGCGGAGTCCGGGTCGCATCACTGCAATTTGCCGCCGCATCGCTATAGTAAATAACTGCAAAAACACGAATCGACCGACCCGCAAAGGGCGGCACCCGGGAGAATGCCATCATGTACAAGGTTGCGCTGAGCGAATCCTATTTTCCTGCACAGACCGATACCCGATATCGCGAGATGACGATCGATGCGGTTCTGCGCGAGCAGGCGGAACGCATCGGCGACCGGAAAGCGCTGCGCGAGGTGCTGGCCGACGGCACGATAGGCCGCGAATGGACCTATTCCGGACTGCTGAGCGATGCCGAGAAAACCGCGCGGGCACTGGCATCGCGCCACCCGCAGGGCGCCCGCATCGCCATTTTTGCCGGCAATTGCCCCGAATGGGTAATGCTGGAATATGGCGCGGCGCTGGCCGGGCTGACGCTGGTGACGATCAACCCTTCCTTCACCCCGCGCGAGGTGAAATATGTGCTCGAGCAATCCGGGGCCGAGGCGATCTATTACACACCCGTGGTGCGCGGTGCCGAGCTGAAGCCGATTGTCAAGGCTGCCTGCCAAGACCTGCCAGCGGTGACCAACCAGATTGATGTGACCGATGACGACGCGCTGTTCGCCGGGCATGACGTCGGCGAACTGCGTCAGACCGAACCGCGTTCGATCGTGCAGATTCAATATACCTCCGGCACCACCGGCTTTCCCAAGGGGGTGTTGCTGCATCAGCAGGGGTTGTTGCAGAGCAATTTCGACGTGTTCCACCGCCTCGGCATCGAAGCGGGCGACGGCTTTGTCTGCCCCTTCCCGCTGTTCCACACCGCCGGCAGCGCGGTCAGCGTTTTGGGCTGTCTGACCATGGGGGCAACGCTGATCCTGGTCTCCGCCTTCGACCCCGCTGCGATTGTCGGCGTGATCGAACGTGAGCGGCCCAAAGTGCTGGGCGGGGTGCCAACCATGCTGATCGCGATCATAGAGGCGGCGCGGACCATGGGCGCCGATTGCAGCTCGATCAAGACCAGTGTCGGCGGCGGCGCGCTGATGGCACCCGAACTGATCCGCGGCGGCAAACAGGTATTCGGCGCGCCGACGCTGATCGTCTATGGCCAGACCGAATCTTCGCCGGTGATCACCCAGACCTGGGCCAGCGACAGCGAAAACGACCTGACCGGGACCATCGGCCAGCCACTGCCGCATCTTGAAGTGTCGATCCGAGATACCGGCGACAACAGTGTCTGCGCGATCGGTGCGCAGGGGGAAATCTGTGTGCGCGGCTATAGCGTGATGCAGGGCTATAACGACAATCCCGAAGCCACGGCGGCAGCGATCGACAAGGATGGCTGGCTGCACACCGGCGATCTCGGCACCATGGACGAACGCGGCTATTGCCGGATTACCGGGCGGGTGAAGGAAATGATCATTCGCGGCGGCGAAAATCTGTTCCCGGCAGAGATCGAAGCGGCAATGCTCGAGCATCCGATGGTCGCCGAAGTCGCGGTCGCCGGGGTGCCCGACGACAAATGGGGCGAGATTGTCGCCTGCTTCATGCGCGCTGCCCCCGGAGAAAAACCGAGTGCCGATGAACTGAAAGCCTTTATCCGCGAGCGCCTGTCACCGCAGAAAACCCCGGCGCACTGGATCTGGGTCGAGAAATGGCCGCTTACCGGCTCGGGCAAGATCCAGAAATTCGCGCTGAGCGAGGCCTTTGTGCGTGGGGAATATGAAGGGTGTGAGGCGTAGCTGCACGGATACCGCCTTCATTCTTCCGCCGCTGACAGTTCTTTCAGGCCAAGCTGCGTTATATCGGCATGTGTCTCTTGTCCCCGCCGCATACCGCCCATGATATAGGCATTTTCATGATCAAAAATCAGGGCACGATGGTCCATGCTGGCTTTGGAGAGTGGTGCAAATTGCGTCCACTGATCGGTGTTTACATCATAGCCAAATAGGGCAGATGATGGCTCTGAGGGAATATCGTCATAGCCGATGCCATCATAATTATAGGGGTTGTCGCTGCCGCCTGCGAAAATCACTTGTTCCAATGTCGCATTACCCGCTGCGGCCATGCGATAAAGCGGTTTGCCCGGATGTGCCTTAACCCGCCGCCAGCGAATTATTGCCGGGTTATCCGGATCAATATCCCCGCGCCAGACCTCATCTGACGGCCCATATTTGGGGCTGTCCGGTTCATCGCGCACCAGCACACCATCGGCGATGACAAGGCTGTTGCCGACAATGCCGCCGGCGTGACCAAAGACCGGTGCGCCCGGATAGTCGCTCGCGCCGAACCAGCTGTCGGTCTGGCTATCATAGACCTGCACAAGCGAGACATTACCGATATCGTGCCAGCCGGAGACGAGATAGATATAGCGATCCATATAGGGCAGTGCGACGCTGTCATCGACCGGCACCGGCATATTGGCAAGCCTGGTATAGCTTTCGGTCATCGGATCGAAGCGATGGACATAGGGCAGCGATTTTTCGCTGCCATCTTCAGCGACACTATAGCCACCAAAGATATAGATATCTTCGCCCAGCGTTACCGCGACGCTGGCCAAACGCCCTTCTGGACCTGGAACATCGGCAATGGCTCTGCAACGGCGGCGCTGGATCGGGCAGGCAAAGGCGATGTTGCGCGCATCGGCCCAGCTCTTGCCGGCAGCCAGGCCATTAAAGCTGTAGAGCGTCACACCGTCTTTACCCGCTGCCAGGGCGGCCGCATTATTGCTTATGGCTTCAGGCAGGACAAAGGGTTCCGCACCGATATCCTCATGACCAGCTTTATCACAGGACGTAAGCGCCAGGCCCAGAAGCAGGGCAAGCGATGATAGCCGCATCACACGATAAGGACCCATTGCTCATCATGTTGTTGCGTAACCAGCCCGCGGTTTCGCAGATCAATCAGGTGCGCCAGCACCGATCGGCCTGCGGCGCCGAACAGCCGCGGGTCGATCCCCTTATACATTTCCGGTACCATCGCCTTGATCGTTTTCGGGCCATTCTCGATCTGCTTGAGAATCTGTTTCTCGCGCTGCTTGCGATGGCCCATCATACTGCGCACCAGCTGGCGCGGCTTGTCAATCTGCGGTCCGTGCGCCGGATAATAGACCTTGTCCTCGCGATCATGCACCTTCTGCATCGAGGCCATATAGGCGGCCATATCGCCATCGGGCGGCGAGATGACGCTGGTCGACCAGCCCATGACATGGTCGCCGGTGAACAGTGCCCCGCTCTCAATGACAGAATAGCACAAATGGTTGCTGGTATGCCCCGGTGTCGCCACCGCCTCCAATGTCCAGCCATCGCCGGAAATCCGCTCACCATCCACCAGCACCCTATCGGGGGCATAGCTGATATCGAACGCCTCATCTGCGCGTGGCCCGTCATCATTCAGCACCAGAGGCGCACAGCCGATAATCGGTGCACCGGTTGCCTCGGCCAGCGGTGCCGCGGCGGGGGAATGGTCGCGATGGGTATGGGTGCAGCAGATCGCGACAATCTTTGCCTCGCCGGCGGCGGCGATGATTGCGGCGATATGGTCGGGATCGGCAGGCCCGGGGTCGATCACCGCACGGTCACTGGCATTGCCGACCAGATAGGTCTGGGTGCCGGTAAAGGTGAAGGGCGAGGGATTGTCCGCCAGTACCCGTGTCACCAGTGGCTCCAGCTGTTCGCACAGTCCGGTTGGATACGGTTTTTCAGGAAGGGTCGACAGGCTCATGCCTGGCTAGTGCCACGAAAACAGCCGAAAATAAAGCAGTCTGGTGGTAAAACGGGCAGCGCTTCCGGCGATCACAGGGGGACGCACTGCCCGCCTTGCTCCTCCAGCTGCACATGCGCATGCAACCGGAGGAGACAGGACAAAAGCGTCAGCCGCGTTCAGCCTCGAGCCGCGCAATCTGGCGGTCGAATGTCTTCATCAGCTTTTTGCGCAGTTTTTCCGGAATGTCGGTTTCCCGGGCAATATCGTCACGGGCTTCGCGCAGTCCTTCGAGCGCACCGGCGCGCGCCTCGGCCAGCCGCTCGGCACTGCATACCCGAACCCTCAGCAGGGTGCGGCCATCCTTGCTGCTGGAGGTGACTTTCTCGGTCTCCTCGCCCTCGGAACAGTCACGCGAAAAGCTGAGCTCCGGGATCATCGCTTCGACATCGAGATTCTCCAGCGACTCAAACGCCATTGCACGGGCCTCGACTTCAGCCTGGCGGGCGCTGGCTTCGGCCTCGGCACGAATGGCTTCGACTTCAGCCTCGCTCAACTGCGCCTTGACCATCATCGCGCGCGCCTTGGCCTCTGCCCTGGCGGCTTTCTTCTCGACGATCTCGCGTTCGATCATGACGACCTTTTTGTCAGCCATGGCCAGTTCGACCACCACAGTGTCAGTCGGTGCCTCAGGCTTCACGACAGCCACGGGCTTCGGTGCAACGGGCGCCACCATGGCAGCGGCTGCAACCGACGGAACCGGAGCCACAGCCTTTACCGGCTTGACCACACAGGCATAGCTTACCGTGGCAGTCAGAGCGAGGGCAGCCGCAGTACCCCCCAGCATACTCGCGGAGCCAAGAATATGGCGCGCACGCGATTTGGGTTTCTGATTCATGAGAATAAGCCTCTCTTTCAACTTGTTTCTGGGCGTGAGTGGGCTCCCCAAAGCCAATGTGCGTCCCGTCGCTGCCTTGGCGATCAGACGGCTATATTGTGCGCGTTCCTCGGCATCGGCGCTGGCCAGGACACGGGCGTCACATGCCGCCTCCTGATCGAAGCGGAAATAGCGATAGGCAATCCAGGCGAGTGGATTGAACCAGTGCAGCGCCAGCAGGATTATGGCGGCGAAATTGGCCCAAAGGTCGCGCGCCCGGTGATGCGCCAGTTCGTGGCGCAGCGCCAGATGCTGCTCGGTTTCCGTGTAACGCAGCGAGAAATCGACCGGCACCGCGATGTAGCGACGGAGCACGCCAAAGGCGAACGGCCCTTCTATGCCCGCAACCTCGATCACGCGAATATCGCCAATGCGGCGCAACTCACGCGCATCGACAAGGATTTCGCGTCGCTGCTGCAGATAAATGGCGAGTTCGACGATCAGGAAGATCGCGGCACCGCCGAGCCAGACAACCATCAGCACCGGCCAGATATCGAAGTCCGTCAGGCCGACGCCGACGGTCTGCTCGGCAAGACCCGATGGCGGCAGGTCGCGTCCCTGTGCGGACGCCCCTGCCGCCACCCGGCCGGCAATATCGCTGCCCCATGCGGTGACCGGCGCTTCGATGACCACCTTTTGCGAGAAAGCCGGCAGGAACAGCCGTGCCAGCGGGATCAGCCACAACAGATAGCCGAGTTGCGGCCCGAAGAGATGTGCCACCGGGCGGCGGAGAAGCATCACGATGACGATAAGCAGCGCCGTGGCCACCAGCGTATCGCTGCTCCACAACAGCCAGGTATCGGCGGAAAACAGATGTGCGAGGGTGTAGTTTCCGGTGAAGTCGCTCATTTTTTCATCTCCTTCAGGAGACGCTCAATGTCGGCAATATCCTCATCGGAAAATGCCTCGCGCTCTGCCAGATGGGCGAAAAGCGGCCCGGCGCGACCGGAAAACAGGCGATTGACAAAGCGGGTGGACTCACCGGCGACATAATCGGCGCGCGCCAGCAACGGTCGGTAGAGATAACGGCGGCCATCTACGTCATGGGCAATGGCACCCTTGTTCGCCAGCCGCGACAACAGGGTCTTGACCGTTTGCAGCGACCATTCGCGCTCAGCCGGCACCTGCTCGGCAATTTCCGAGGCGGTCAGTGGTGACTGGCGCCACAGGCAGTCCATCACCTCAAACTCGGCTTCGCTGATTCTCTCTTTCGGCATCCTACCCTCCTCAGCCTTCACGCAAAAAGCCCCTGCCCCAAATAACTCCTGCGCTGTATCTACATGCGTAAGCGTAACGACTACGCCTGTAAACATTAAACCCGGATGAACGTCACACAGTTTTCGGCAGACGGCATTGGCACGCTGCGATGAGCCGCGCCGGTCGCGCGTCAGGCTGCGGGAAAGCGGATGGTGGCGCTGAGGCCGGTGACCGTGCCGCTGTCATCGATGCGATTGGCCAGGGTCAATCTGCCCTTATGCTGTTCGGCAATGGCCCGCGCCAGGGTCAGGCCCAGGCCGGTGCCGCCAGTGGCGCTGCTGCGCGATTTTTCCAGCCGGTAAAAGGCATCGAAGATATGCGCCAGCTCTTCTTCGGCAATGCCGGGGCCATCATCATCGATGCGGATGACGACATCGCCATCATCGAGCCGGAGGAACAGCCGCGCCCGTTGGCCATAGCGCACCGCATTGCTGACCAGATTGCGAATGGCGCGCCGCATCCAGGTGACATGCACCGCTGCCACCAGCCGTGCGACGTCGACCATTTCCACCTCTTTGCCGAGATCGGTAAATTCATCGGCAATGGTGTCGAGCAGCGCCGCGATATTGACCGGCTGGGGCGGCTGGACATCATGGCCGATGCGTGCCAGCGCCAGCATATCCTCGAGCGAACGGTTGAGATCGTCTATGCTGGCGACCATGCGGCGGCGCAGGGTTTCGTCCTCAACCGATTCGACCCGCACCCTGAGCGCGGCCAGCGGTGTTTTCAGATCATGGCCAATGGCGCCGAGCATGACATCCTTCTCGTCAAGCATCGCACCGATACGGCGGCTCATGCGGTTGAACGCCTCGGTCAGCCCGGCAATATCATCCGGTCCCGAAGGTTCGAGCGGGGCATGATGCTGGGTCTCGGTAAAGTTACGCACACCTTGGGTGAGCGCCGCCAGCGGCTTGGTGATCCGCCGTGTTACCCAGATGATCGCCGCCAGCAGCACCGCGTAGATCAATATCGTCTGCACCACCAGCCAGGCGGTGATGCGGCGGCTGTCACCCGGCGCCGGCACCCGCACCGCCAGCCATTGCCCGTCTTCTCGCTGCAGTACCGCGACAATCCGTCCCGGACCGGCAGCCGTCTGCGGGGCGACCGCGCCCGGCGGCGGCAGCATCGGCCGGTCATCGAAATAGACCGCCAGCCGGCTGTGCGGGATATTATAGCCATTGAGCAACTGGCCCAGCCGCGCCTGCAATCGCGGCTGCGGCTCCATATTGGCGGTATCGGGCGGCGTGTCTTCCAGGGTGATGCCCCGGCGCATGCCACGACGCCGCAGTCCCTCGCCGATACGCCCGGGCAGCGGCCGGTCCGCCCGGTCGTCCGGCAGGCTATCACCCCTGGCTTCGGCCCGGCGGCGCAAACGCTGGGCACGGCGTTCACGTACCTGTTCCAGCCGCTCACTGGTGGTGACGATCCGCACCCCCAGCGCATTGACGATCTGCGCTTCGCTCTGCGCCTGCTGGCCGCGATAGAGCAGCACCGCATTGAACAACTGCACCGCCAGCAGCGCCAGCGCCAGCGCAGCGCAAATCTGTCCGGTGAGGCTGGTCGGCCACAGGCGCAGGCGCTTCTTGTCAGCCATGCGGCTCGCCCGCACCGATAATCGCGACATTGGCCGCCAGCATATAGCCGCCGCCGCGCACCGTCTGGATCAGTTGCGGGTCACGGCTGTCAACTTCGACCTTCTTGCGCAAACGGCTGACCTGGTTGTCGACAGCGCGATCGAAAAGATGCGCCTCGCGCCCCTGCACCATGTCGAGCAGCTGGTCACGATTGAGCACCTGTCGCGGATGACGCACAAACACCTCGAGCATCTTATATTCCGCCGAGGACAGCGGCACCAGCGCACCCTCGGGATCGGTGAGCGAGCGTTTGACGGTATCGAGCACCCAGCCATCAAAACCGAACCCGGCAATCTGTTCTTCACGGGCATAGCGACCGGCGCGCTCGACCCGGCGCAACACGGTGCGTATGCGCGCCACCAGTTCGCGCGGGTCGAACGGCTTGGTGACATAATCATCGGCGCCGATCTCCAGTCCGATGATACGGTCGGTCGCCTCGCCGCGCGCAGTCAGCATGATCACCGGCATGTCCCCCTTGTCGGCAAGGTGACGGCACAGGCTGAGGCCATCCTCGCCCGGCATCATCACATCGAGCAGCGCCAGATCATAGAGTGCGGTGCGCAGCAGGCTGCGTGCTTCTGCGGCATGCGCTGCTGCGGTGACGCGAAAACCATGACCGGAGAGATAGTCGGCGACCGACTCACGCAGATCGCGGTCATCATCAACCAGCAGGATATGCGGCATGGTGTCGGTGGCGGTGTCTGTCATGGCAGGATCGAACGGTCAGCAGTGCGAAAAAACGGTGTCGCGGCAAAAGGGTAAGGCAGCATTGCCGTGCCGACAAGCTGCCTTAGCCCCTGGGAGACAGGTTTGTCAGATCGGCATCAACCGCCCGGGCCACCAAAACCCCGGCCGCCGCGACCACGACCGCGACCGCCACGCCGGTTTTCGCGGGCCGCCGCGCGCTCGTCAGCGGTGATCTGGCCATCGCCATTGGCATCGGTGCGGTCGAAGCGGGCCAGCGCCTGGGCTTCCATTTCGGCATAGCTGATGGCGCCATCGCCATCGGTATCGGCGCGGCGCAGCATAGCACCGCCCGGTCCGCCACGACCGCGGCCACGACCGCGGGCACCACGCTCGCCGCCACGGCCCTTGCGCGTCTTGGCCAACTCCTGCTGGCTCAGCGTGCCGCTATTGTCAGTGTCGAGGCGGGCAAAACGCTCGGCCCGGCGTTCGGCACTCGCCGCTTCCATTTCCTCGAATGTCACTTCGCCATCGCCATTGGCATCGGCATTGGCGAAACGCTCGGCCTGACGCGCCTCACGGTCGGCAGCGCTGATCTGACCGTCACCATTGACGTCCATGCGGGCAAAGCGCCGCTGCACCTGCGCCGTCAGTTCATCGCGGCTGATCGCGCCATCGCCATTGCTGTCGCCACGCAACATGCGGTCGCCACCGCCAGGACCCGGCTGGGCCAGGGCAATGCCGGCAGTCAGCGCCATCGCCAGGGTTGCACTTGTCATCATCAGTTTTTTCATCGTCACTATCCTTGGTTTGTCAGGTGGAGCCGCAGTGCCAGGGGAATTGAGAGGGTGTGATCTCACTGCGGCTCCTTGATGACGGTTATGCCCGCGCTTTGTCGCACGCATTTGTCAGCACAGGGCCTTATTGTCGCAAAATGTATCAGAAAGCGCCTGGCGTTCATATGGACGTCAGAAATCTGGCCAATGGTCCGAACCTGCCCTATGCCGGGAACACTACCCAGTCTTTTTGCAAGGAAACCCCATGTCACTCTATGCGCTGACCATCCCGACCTTCACCCAGCTGCTCAACGGTCTTTCGGGCCAGCTCGACAAGGCCCAGGCATGGGCCGAAGCCGCAGGCACCTCAGTCGAGGCGCTGATGGCCGCACAACTGCACGACGATATGCTGCCGCTGTCGTCACAGATTCGCTTCGTCTGTGGTCAGGCACGCGATTCTGCCGGAAAGCTGACCGGAAAGACGATGCCGCCCATCGCCGAGGACATTATTGCACTGGATGCGCTCAAGGCCCTGATCGACGAGACACAGGCCCTGCTGGCGGATCTTGGCGAGGATGATTTCGCCGGTGATGAAGACGCGATGATCGCGCTGACCATCCCCAATGGCATGACCTTCGATCTGACGCGCTATCAATATGTGCGCGACTGGGCACTGCCGCAAATCTATTTCCACGCCACCACTGCCTATGCGATCATGCGGCATCTCGGTGTCGAACTGGGCAAGGCGGATTATGTCGGTCACATGTTCCGTTATTTCCGCGCGCCCCAACAGGACGCCGGTGAGTAAACCGCAAGCGGGCATTGCGCAAAAATATTGACGGAGCCTTGTCTGGCTGGCAATAGCGCCTCGGCCAAGCGGGTATAGCTTAGTGGTAAAGCCCTAGCCTTCCAAGCTAGTTAGGCGGGTTCGATTCCCGCTACCCGCTCCAGCCTTTCGCCATCACCCTCCATTGTGACACTGGCTATTCAGCCATCGCCCGCACCAACTCGAGCGCCTTGTCGGCATCAACTGCAATATCCGGGGCCACGCCGCGTCCCTCTATGCGGCCATTGGCGAGCGAGTAATAATCCGCAATCGGCAGAAACAGATGCACGCCACCGGGTATATCGAAGGGTTTTTGCGACAGCATTGCACCGGCAGTCCGCTCGCCGACAATCGTCGCGCGCGCCGCCGCCTGCAACGCGTCACTGGCCAGTTCTGCAGCGCTCGCGGTCTTGCGGCTGGTAAGGACATAGACCGGTCCCTCAAAAACCGGGATTGAGGGGGTGAACTGTATCCTGGTCAACGGCGCGTCGGCGACATCCGCCCAGAAGCGGCGGATCGACCATCCGGTCCAAGGTGTAAGTCCGACCATGTCATCAGCCTGCGGCGCGCCGTCATTATCGGCATACCATTTTTGCGAGACGAACAGACCCGCGTCATAAGGCTTGTCCAGCAGATGCCCCAATAGCGGGCGCACCGCGAACGCGCCGCCCTCATTGGAGCGCAGGTCGATGATCAGCCGTGCCGCGCCACGCTCATGCAGGCTCGCAAAGGCCGCATCAATGGCGGTGACGGTGTCGCTGCCCATCATCGTGTTGACGGTAAGCACGGCATCGTCTCCCGCCCATTCGAGCCGCACTGCGTCGGCACCGACGGTCATCTGGTCGAGATAGGCTGCGGTTTCCTCGGCTGTGCCGCGCGCCTTGGTCAGGTTGACGTGCGAAAAGGGCGCGTCTTTCCAGATTTCCCGAAAGCCGGCGATAAAGGCATCGCTGTCTGTCGCACTGTGCCCAAGCGCAAGCACGGCTGCTTCGATCTGGCGATATTCGGGCTGATCCAGTTCGCGTGGATTATAGTGATAACGCCGCATCGTCGCGTTGATGGCGATAGCAGTGTCGCGCATGTCGCTTATGCTAGCTCGTTCGCTTGGCGCGACTGAAGGCGCTCCATTGGCAGCGTTGACCGTCAGACCGGCGCCGGGTGCCACTGCAAGCGCGGCAATAAGCAAAACCACATGACGGCTGACCATCTGCGCCTCCCGTGAAACAGGATGCGGACATAGCTGAGTGTGTTATCCGAGTAAAGCACTTTGTTGCGCGGCTATGGTCGCAGCGTGCCATACAAAAAGACGGGCGGGAGATTCCTCTCCCGCCCGTCTCTATCTGTTGGCGCTGTTATGCGCGTGTCGGATCAGTGCTTCTTCTTGTCAGCCCAGATGCTGCGATAGGACATATAGGCAAGGCCTGTCGCAATCACCAGGAAGACAATGAACCACAGACCTGCCTGACGCCGTTCGATCAGCTTGGGCTCAGCAGCCCAGATCAGGAAGGCCGCGACATCGGTGGCCATCTGTTCCTTGGTCGCTTCGGTGCCATCGTCATAGGTCACCTGTCCGTCCGTGGCGATTGGTGCCGCCATGGCGAGGTTCAGGTTCTTGAAATAGGGGTTATAGTTCAAACCCGGCCCCGGCATCGCATCAGGAAATTCTTCGGCCAGCTTCGCCGGCGGTTCCTCATAACCGAGCAGCAGCGAGCGGACATATTCCGCGCCGCCTTCACGTGCCTTGGTGATCAGCGAAAGATCGGGCGGCAGCGCGTTGTTATTGGCGGCCCGGGCTGCCACCTCATTGGGGAAGGGTGACGGCAGCGGGTCGGACGGAATGTTCGGCCGGGTATCGGCCTCACCGGTTTCGGGATTGACCGTTGGCTGCGGGATGAACCATTCGGCCGCCAGCGTCTTCACCTCATCATCGGTATAGCCGAGGTCCTTGAAGTTGCGGAAGCTGAGATATTTCATCGAGTGGCAGGCGGAGCAGACTTCCTTGTAGACCTTCAGGCCACGCTGCAGTTGCGCCGTATCGAATTTGCCCATCGGACCATCGGAAACGAAGGCATGGGCTTCGGGTTCCTTGTGGAACACATGCTCGGCCGTCTCTTCATGCGGCTCGGACAGATAGGCCACCAGACCGGAGCCGAAGGAATAGACCAGGACGCCAACGAAGAAGACGCCCACAAGTGTAGCGATTGCGCGGATCATGTTTTGCTCTTTTCCTTATTCAGCAGGCTGCAGTCCGGGTGTACCCTTGCCACCCGTGGTGCCGGTGGCGTCAACGCTCTTTCCGAGCACCGCTTCGGTGATCGAATTGGGCAGCGGTTTGGGCTTCTCGATCGAAGAAATGATCGGGAGGATCAGCAGGAAGTGGGCGAAATAATAGGCCGATGCAATCTGGCTGATCATCACCCAGGGTTCTTCTGCCGGAGCGCCGCCGCAAATGGTCAGGATCACGACATCGACGAGCAGCAGCACGAAGAAGATCTTGAACAGCGGACGATAGTTGCCCGAGCGAACCGGCGACTTGTCCAGCCATGGCAGGAAGAACAGCAGCAGGATCGAGGCGAACATCGCCAGCACACCCATCAGCTTCGCCGGAATGAACAGGAAGTCGACGGTGAAGGCCCGCAGGATGGCGTAGAAGGGCAGGAAATACCATTCGGGAACGATATGCGCCGGAGTCGAGAGCGGGTTGGCCTCGATATAATTGTCCGGGTGACCCAGAGCGTTGGGCGCCAGCGTTACCACCAGCATGAAAATGATCAGGAACACACCCAGACCAAAGCCGTCCTTGGCGGTGTAATAGGGGTGGAACGGCACGGTATCGACTTCCGATTTGACCTCGATACCGGTCGGGTTGGACGATCCGGGAATGTGCAGTGCCCAGATGTGCAGGATAACCACGCCGGCGATGACGAACGGCAGCAGATAATGCAGCGAGAAGAAACGGTTCAGCGCGGCATTGTCAGGGGCAAAACCGCCGAGCAGCCAGGTCTGCAGTGACTCGCCAACCAGCGGAATGGCGGAGAATAGTCCGGTAATCACCTTGGCACCCCAGAAGCTCATCTGGCCCCAGGGCAGGACATAGCCCATGAAAGCAGTGGCCATCATCAGCAGGAATATCACCAGGCCCAATAACCAGATCATCTCTCGCGGCGCCTTGTAGGAACTGAAATAGAGGCCGCGACCGATATGGATATAAACCACGATGAAGAAGAAGCTGGCGCCATTGGCATGGGCATAGCGGAACAGCCAGCCCCAGTTGACGTCACGCATGATGTGCTCAACCGAGGAGAAGGCAACTTCGGTATTGGCGGCATAGTGCATCGCCAGGACCACGCCAGTGACGATCTGCAGTACCAGCGCTATCCCGGCGAGCGAGCCGAAATTCCAGAAATAGTTGAGGTTGCGCGGAGTCGGATAACCGGCACCAAGCGAATTATAGACCAGACGCGGCAATGGCAGACGCTGGTCGATCCACTGCATGGCCGGATTCTTGGGTTCATACTGCTTTGCCCAGGGAAAGCTCATAGTCTCTTACCTCAACCGATCTTGATGACTGTGTCTGACAGGAAGCTGAATTCCGGCACTTCCAGATTAGTCGGCGCCGGGCCCTTGCGGATGCGGCCTGCCGCATCATAGTGCGAGCCATGGCAAGGACAGAAATAGCCGTCATACTCGCCTTTGACTTCGCCGGTAGCGGCGCCCAGCGGGACACAGCCGAGATGGGTGCAGACCGCCTTGTTGACCAGCCAGTTCTCCTTGCCTTCAAGGGTCCGGTCGGCCAGCGTCTGCGGATCACGCAGCGAGGACGCATCGATGGCGTTCATCTCTTCGATTTCTTCCGGGGTCAGATTGCGAATGAACACCGGCTGCTTGCGCCATACGGTCTTGATGGTCTGGCCCGGAGCGATGCCCGACACATCAACCTCGACCGAGGCTTCGGCGAGCACGTCTGCCGACGGTGCCATTTGCGATACCAGCGGATAGACCACCGGGATCAGGCCGGCACCGGCAACGCTGACCGCTGCAATGTGGATGAAATCGCGGCGGCGAACGCCGTCTTCGCCTGCTTCTGCGCTCTGACTTGCGTCCATTACCTGTTGTTCTGCCATGCAACTAACCTGTCTTGTCGTCCGGAATATGTGCAGTTAAACGGGCGATTAAGAGAATAGTTCCCGCAAATTGGGGGAATTTGCGCCTTATTGCCGGCCGCTATGACCGATATTGATACAGGCTATCTCCACCGCCATTGGCGCGCCTCTTAGCCGCAAATATGAGGCCTTGCCAACCGCCTTTTTGACATGGTCCGGCGATAGCCTCTATCTATGCCTAATATATCCTTAAAGATGAATGGCTTGCTATGAAAGACGCTGATAGTTGCACCATCGAAATAGCGCTATTTCAACCAGATATTGCCGGCAATGTCGGCACGCTTTTGCGCCTGTCGGCGTGCCTCGGTGTTCCTATGCATATTATCGAGCCATGCGGATTCCCCCTGGGGGACCGCCAGCTTAGGCGTGCGGCGATGGATTATGGTGGCAAAGCCGAAACCACACGCCATGCAGACTGGGCGCATTTCCATGATAACATTGCTGCCGGAAAACAGGCCGCAGCAACAAATGGTGCGCGGCGCATCATCGCCCTGGACAATCCGGCACCGACCAGCCTGTATGCCTTTGCTTTTCAGCCGGGCGATGTCCTGCTCGCCGGCTCGGAAAGCGCCGGACTGCCGGAAAATGTGCGTCACCTCTGCGATGCAGCCATCGCCATCCCGATGCAGCCGGGGTTCCGCTCGCTCAACGTCGCCATAGCCAGTGCCATCGCGCTCGGCGAGGCGCTACGCCAGACACGCCATTGTTGATCCAGATCAAGGCGCGAACCGATGGCGCTGGACACAGTGCCGCGTAATGGCTGTCTGACCGGCTTGCCCCGACCAGTGCGCCATGCCAGACAGGGCATTAACAGCAACAGGAGCGGGACGCCAAAATGAACGACTGGACCGATCAGAAGACACGGGCAAATACCTGGTTCAAAAGCCTGCGCGACGACATTTGCGCCGAATTCGAGGCGATTGAGCGCGAGGCCGGGAGCGATGCCAGTTTCAGTTATAATGAATGGGATCGCGAGGATGGCGACGGCACGCCGGGCGGTGGCGGCCGCAGCGGACTGATCAAGGGCAAGGTATTCGAGAAGGCCGGGGTCAATGTGTCAATGGTCGAAGGCAGGTTCAGCGAGGACTTCGCCAAACAGATTCACGGTGCCGGGGATGATCCGCGCTTCTTTGCCACCGGTATCTCGCTGGTCGCGCATATGGCCAATCCGCATGTACCCAATGTCCATATGAACACCCGCTTCCTGGTGACGCAAAAGGCGTGGTTTGGCGGCGGTGCCGATCTCAACCCGGCGCTGCCCAAAGAGCAAGACACCGCCGATTTTCACGCCCGTATGCAGGCCGCCTGCGACGCGCACGACCCGGGCTATTATGTCGAGTATAAAAAATGGGCCGATGATTATTTCTATATCCCGCACCGCAAGGTACATCGCGGCGTCGGTGGTATTTTCTACGATCATCTGGAATGCGATGGCGAAGACAGCTTCGAGCGCAACTTCGCCTTCACCCAGGATGTCGGCCGCGCCTTTCTCGACATCTTCCCAAAGCTGGTGCGGCGGCGCATGGGCAGCGAATTCACCATGGAGGACCGCAACCAGCAGCTTGTCTATCGCGGCCGCTATGCCGAGTTCAATCTGGTTTATGATCGCGGTACGATTTTCGGTCTCAAGACCGGCGGCAATATCGATGCCATTTTGATGAGCCTGCCGCCGCTGGCGATCTGGGAATAGCCTGTATGGCGCACCATGGTTGACAGCAAGGAGCCTGTGCCACCAGGGCATATCGCTTCGGTGATTACCCATTTGGAAATGCATGCACGGCCTGCGCCAATAGCGAAACGAGATGCCCGGTTGCGGCTGGAGCATTGGCAAGACGTTTCACGCCAACGCTATAGCGACCTTTTCCGGCGTGTCGGCGCGCCATGGTTGTGGTTCAGCAGACTGACGATGCCCGACGCTGCGCTGCAAGCGATACTGACCGACCCAAAGATCATGCTGCATGCAATCCGGGATGATAGGGGCAGCTTGTGCGGCATATTGGAGCTTGATTTTCGTATCTCACCAGCCTGCGAGATTGTCTATCTCGGCCTGACGCCTGACTATACCGGTCAGGGTCATGGTGAGTGGCTGATGTCGGAGACGCTGCGGCTGGCCTGGCGCGATAATATCACAAGAGTCTGGCTGCGCACCTGCACCCTCGACCATCCCGCCGCACTGGGCTTTTACCGCAAACACGGATTTGTGCCGTTCAAACAGGAAGTCGAGATTTACCCCGATCCGCGGCTCACCGGTCACTTGCCGCGCGACGCGGCACCGCAAATCCCGATCATCACCCAGCAGTAATCACGCGAAAACTTCCTCCAGCTCGCCGCTATCCTGTACTCCGGCGAGCAACCGGTAAATCCCCACCGGCACCAGCGTCATGAGGATCAGATAGACACCAAGAACCGGCAGTGCCAACAGACCGGAGAGGAAGGTCGATGTTGCCATGCCCAATTGGCCAAGCACCCAGATTGCGGCATAATAGACAATGGTGATCAGCAAATTGGCGCAGAAATAATAGAGTATCAGTTCGAGCGTATGCCCCCGGGTCAGCTGCCATGACGCGGCAAGCGCGCTGAAAGGATTGACGCTGGCGCGATCAGCCATGATCGGTCCGGCCAGCCCGAGCCGCGCAATGATGAACAGGGACATGACGCCATAGACCAGCATCAGTGATATCCCGATCACACCAGCCGCCATCAAATCGGTATCGGGTCCACTTACACCGACAAGGAAAAATACCGGCAACAGGGGCAGCAGCATAACGATATAGGCCAGCATCACCGTCAGAGTCACCGGGATGCAGGCGAGATAGCCATAGAGAAAGGCCTGCGGGAATTCGACATCCTCTGACGATGCAGTGGAGCGGAAGATGCTCATCGTCGCGGCAATGGCAACGACGACAATGCACAGCGAAAACAGCAGGATACCGATCTGGCTTTCTGGTCCGTCAAATAGCCCGGACCCCTGGCTGGCAATGACCGAAAGCACCGACCAGCCACGAAAAAATGCAGCAGAAAACACTGTGATCAGTGCAATGAGCGCGACACCGAGCATGCCGATATGGGCAAAACAGGACAGCAGTTTCTCGCGTACCAGAAAGACCGTCATCCTGGACGCTGCACCGAATTGAAATTGTGCCATTGCCCCTGCTCCCCTGTGCCTCTCCGGTCGGCTTTGCGCTATTTGAATGTCTCATGCAGTCGGGTGTTATCCGGCCCGCACAGCTGAAGATAGATTGCCGCGCTCACGGCCAGGCTGAATGCCGTTGCCACGCCCTGGAACATGATCTGCAGCAACTGCCCGATGGTGAACATCACGCTGTCCTCACCTGCGACCTTGAAAATCGTGGTGACAAGACCGATCACGCTGGCGATCACGGCGAGCACCAGAATCAGGATCAGCACAAAGCCAAAAATGCGCAGTGAATTGCCCTTGGTCAACGTCCATGAGCGCTGCATCGCGGTGATCGGATTGCGTATCTTTTCGGCAACGATCACCGGCCCGACACAGATGAATTTTATGGCGACATAAATACCGGGAATGATGAGCAGGAAAAAGCCGACCGATACGGCAAAGGCAACCAGGATATTGGCGACAAAATAGGAGATCAGCAGGCCGAAAGCGGCGGCAATCGCAGTGCCTACGGTCGGGCGGTCGTCGTCGAGATAGATGGAAAGCACGGTAATGCTACCAATGGCTCCGATGACACCGGTAAGCAGGAAGAGCAGCAGATTGTCATTGTAAAAGGCAGACATCGTCGCCAGCACTTCTTCCAGCGTGGCATTCGGATCGGGCTGCGGCGGCACCGCAATCAGCGTCGCCGCAAATTGCGGCACCACAAAAAATACGCCGATAACGCCGATCAGAATCTGCACATTGCTGCCGACCAGCGCCAACGTCCTGTTCCATACCGCGCTATAATCGAACTGACTTTGCACTATATTCCCCTCTTAGCTCGCCCGTCTCGACTCAGTCGAAAATCGATGCCATTTCCTCGGCATTGTGGCGCCCGCCATCGAGCACCCGAAACGCCGCAACCGGAAACATGGTCTGCACCAGCAGCACCACCAGATATAGTGGCACGAACAGCACCAGCAGAAACTCAGCCGCCTGCATCGCAATCGCAATGACGGCCCCGGCAAGGAACATCAGCACCAGAATCCCGAGATAGCCGACAAAATAATAGGCCATCAGACGCCATGTATGGCCTCTGGACAGTGACCACGCCGCGCCGATGGCAGAGAAGGGATTATAGGATCCGGCTGCGGCCATGAGCGGCCCCGCCATGCCGAAACGCGCCAGCATGAACAGGCCAAGGCCGATAAAGGCGGGGTAGATCAGGAATATCGTCAACACGCCAAGGGCCAGCGCACCACCGCCGCCACCGCCATCACTGGCCATGATCCCGGCAAAGCCGATAACGCCGAGGATCAGCGCGGCGATGAAGAACAGGATTACCAGAACAATACCGATAACCAGCATCGCGAGCAGAACCGGCACGGCGCTGACAACCCCGAATTTCAGCGCATCGCCAAAGCCGGCTGCGCCGTCTGTAGCGGCATAGCGGAAGCAGGCCATGGTGATTGCGACGAATACCGCGTTGAACAATATGTTGCCAAGAACCACTGCGCCCGATGATGCGGCCATCATCTCTTCGAACCTTGCCGGGTCCGACATCGCGCTGAGATCGAACAGCGTTGCGAAAGCACCGGCAAAAAAGACAGAACCTATAATCCCCAGAATGGCGAACAGCAAAAGCATCAGCCCGGCCAATGCCAGCCAATGCTCCTTTGTCAGGCGGACAGTCTCCGCCCAAGCCTCTGAAGGACTGAATGATTGCACATGCTTTCCCCTGATCGCTTTTTCTTGTCGTTTTCTGCTTCATGCGATGCCCGGCGGGCAAAGTCCAGCCGATGCCGGGCCATATGCGCGTAAACAAGGCCATAGTCGGGAAAAATCGCACCGCAGATGATCGCCCTTGCAAATCACCCTGCTTGCGCGCACATCCGCTGAGATGAGCAACGCCACCATCGACCATGCAGATGCGGCCAACAATATCGGGCTGCAGGACGCAGCCGCGCATCTGCCGCAATGGCAGGTCAGCCCGGGCCTGACCGGCTATCCGCAGGCGCTGGAAGCGATGACCGCACGCAATCTGGCGGTGCAGCGGGGTGATGCGCATGAGCTGATCTGGCTGCTCGAACATCCACCGCTTTATACCGCCGGTACCAGCGCCGACCCCGATGAACTGCTGAGCCAGAGCTTTCCGGTGTTCGAGACCGGGCGCGGCGGGCGCCACACCTATCACGGGCCGGGTCAGCGTGTCGGCTATCTGATGCTTGATCTGAACCGGCGCGGGCGCGATATACGCTGCTTCGTACATGCGCTTGAAGGCTGGGTCATTGCGGCACTGGGCGATTTCGATGTTGCTGCACGTCGCGCCGAGGGCCGCGTCGGCATCTGGGTGGACAGACCCGATGGCCGTGAGGCCAAAATCGGCGCCATCGGCATCCGCGTGCGCAAATGGGTGACGATGCACGGCTTTGCCGTCAACATCGACCCGACGCTCGACCATTTTTCCGGCATTGTCCCCTGTGGTATCAGCGAATATCCGGTGACCAGCCTGCGAGCCTTGGGCAAGGATACAAATATGGCCGATTTCGATGCGGCGCTGCAACGCCATCTGCCGGCGTTTCTCGCGAAGCTGGACAAGGCCGGGGCGAATAATGCCGCGAAAGGACAATGCCGATGACGATGATCAACCGACGCCAGCCCAAGATCATGGCCGCAGCGTTCTTGCTGCCGCTGGCGCTTGCCGCCTGTGGTGGCCAGACCGAGGGCGAGGGAGAAGCCACGGAGAGTGAGCTCGGCGATATCGATGTGCTCGAAGGCTCGATCAGCGATGACATGATCACGCTCGATCGTTTTGGTGAAAACCCGCCACCGGCCGAAGGCGAAGCGGGCGAAACTGAAGAGAGCGAGGCCGAAGCTGCCAATAATGATGACGATGCGGGCTAGCCGCTAGACGACATAGGGCGTGGTATCGATCAGCCCGGCCTCTGCAAAACCCTGTTTCCTCAGGCGGCAGCTGTCGCACAGTCCGCAGGCGCGGCCATCCTCGCTGGGATCATAGCATGACCAGCTCAGCGCTGGATCGAGTCCGAGGCGCGCTGTCTCACGCGCAATATCCGCCTTGCCCATATGCTGCAGCGGTGCATGGATGGTAAACGGGCTGCCGCCATCGGCCTCATCGCCAGCCTTGGTCGCCAGCTCGGCAAGCTCGGTAAACTTGTCGATAAATTCGGGGCGACAATCGGGATAGCCTGAATAATCAAGTGCATTGACTCCGATAAAGATATCACTTGCCTCCAGCGCCTCGGCCCAGCCCAGCGTCAGCGACAGGAAGATCAGGTTGCGCGCAGGAACATAGGTCACCGGGATAGCATTGCCGACGCCGTTCTTGGGCACATCGATATCGTCGGTAAGCGCCGAGCCGCCAAACTGGCGCAGATCAAGCGGCAGGATAACATGCCGCACCGCGCCCAGTTCGTCTGCGATCCCCCTGGCCGCCTCGATCTCGCGACGGTGGCGCTGGCCATAATCTATGGTCAGGGCATGAAGCGCATAGCCCCGTTCGCGCGCCAGCGCCGCAGACACCATCGAATCGAGACCACCTGAAAGCAGCACCACTGCAGCCGGTCCGCCGGAAGCTGTTAAGGCCATATGGTTCATGCGCTGCGCCATAGAATAGCGCGGCAGCAGGGGCAACATCGCAACCATATCTGCAGCGCAGAAAGCATGAGGCAAAAAAATGGGCTACCCGTGCGAGCAGCCCATAGGCAGGCCAAAAGCCTGAAGGGAGGAAAGCGTACCAAAACTGGTACGTCGCCTGTGGTAAAACAGGAAGGTTAACATTTCGCTAAGCCTGTATAGCGGCGCGATGACAGCGGTGCGTGCCTAGGACCGCTGCAATATGGTGTCATGCGGCTGTGGCAGCTGGCCGGGATAGTCGAGCGTATAGTGCAGGCCGCGGCTTTCGCGCCGTTGCAGCGCCGAGGTGACGATCAGTCCGGCAACATCGACCAGGTTTCTCAGCTCGATAACATCGGCGGTGACCCGGAAATTGCCATAATATTCCTCCACCTCCTCGGCCAGTAGCCGCACCCTGTTGGCCGCGCGCTCGAGCCTCTTGGTGGTGCGGACAATACCGACATAGTCCCACATGAAGCGACGGATCTCGCGCCAGTTATGCTGCACCACCACTTCTTCGTCGGAATCGGTGACCCGGCTTTCATCCCAGCGGCGCACCGCAGGTGGCACTGGCATGTCGTCCCAATGCGCCATGATATCGCGCGCTGCAGCATCACCGAAGACAAAGCATTCGAGCAAGGAGTTGGATGCCAGCCGGTTGGCACCATGCAGGCCGGATTCGCTGACCTCGCCAGCGGCATAAAGGCCATCAAGGTCGGTGCGGCCGTTAAGGTCTATCAGCACCCCGCCACAGGTATAATGCTGCGCCGGGACTACGGGGATCGGTTCTTTGGTGATATCGATGCCCAGCCCCATCAGCTTGTCATAGATGGTCGGGAAATGGCCCTTCACGAAATCCGCCGGCTGGTGACTGATGTCGAGATGGACATAATCAAGGCCCAGTCGCTTGATTTCATGGTCGATCGCACGGGCCACAACATCACGCGGTGCCAGTTCCAGCCGGTCATCAAAATCCGCCATGAAGCGATAGCCGGTATCGGGGATCAGCAAATGCCCCCCTTCGCCGCGCACCGCCTCGGTAATCAGGAAATTCTTGACCTCCAGATTGTACAGGCAGGTGGGATGGAATTGCATCATCTCCATGTTCGAGATACGCGCCCCGGCGCGCCATGCCATGGCAATGCCATCGCCGGTGGCACCGCGCGGCGCAGTCGAGAAAAGATAGGTGCGCCCGGCCCCGCCCGTCGCCAATATGGTGGCGCGCGCGGTCACCGTCTCGACACGGCCGGTGCGGCGGTTGAGGGTATAGGCCCCCCAGACACGCTCGGCCCCGGTCGGCTGTTCGAGATGCCGGTCGGCAATCAGGTCGATCGCCACCATGTCGGGCAATATGGTGATATTGGTATTGGCATTGGCGGCACGCTCCAGCGCCTCCTGCACCGCCCAGCCAGTGGCATCATCGACATGGACGATGCGGCGATGGCTGTGCCCGCCCTCGCGTGTCAGATGCAGGTCATTATCCGCCTCGCGGTTGAAAGGAACGCCAAAGTCGATCAGCCGGTTGATGGCATCGGGGGCGTTTTCGACGACGAATTCCACCGTCTCGCGCCGGTTGAGCCCTCCACCGGCAACCATGGTGTCCTCGATATGGCTGGCAAATGTATCCCCCGCCTCCAGCACCGCCGCAATGCCACCCTGTGCCCATGCAGTCGATCCGCCGGAGACATCGCCCTTGGCCAGTACCAGCACCTTGTATTCGCTCGCCAGGGTTATTGCGGCAGACAGCCCCGCCGCGCCGGACCCGATTATCAGGACATCATATTGGTCAATAATCGTCACGCAGCGGAATCCCGCGTCAGATTGAGGAACACATCTTCCAGATCCGCCTCACGGGTGGTGACGTCGACAATCTCCAGACCGGCTTCACGCGCAATGCCCAGTATCTGTCCAGCATTGGTCTTGTCCTTGTTGTAGCTGATCTCCAGCGTATGCGGATCGATCAGCTCGGCGCGGTCGAACAGCGCGTGCTGCGGCGCACTGGCCATTTCGGATGCGGTGCTGAGCATGATATTCTTCTCGCGCGCCATGGCGATCAGCTCGGCAGTGTCCTTCAGTGCCACCACCTTGCCATGGTTGATGATCGCGATGCGGCCACACAGCTCTTCGGCCTCTTCGAGATAATGGGTGGTCAGCACAATAGTCACGCCCTGGGCATGCAGTGAGCGCACATAGTCCCAGAGCTGTTGGCGCAGATCGATATCGACACCGGCGGTCGGCTCGTCGAGCACCAGTATCGGCGGCGAATGCACCATCGCCTTGGCCACCAGCAATCGCCGCTTCATGCCGCCCGAAAGCGAACGGGCAAAGGCATCGGCCTTGTCCTCCAGCCGCACCGCCCGCAGCAGCTCCCGGGTGCGCCGCTCGGCCCTGGGCACACCGTATAGACCAGCCTGCACCTCCAGCACTTCCTTGGGGGAGAAAAACGGATCGAAAATGATTTCCTGCGGCACAATGCCGATGCTCGCCTTGGCGTTGCGCGGATTGTCGCTAATGTCGAAACCCCAGATGCTGGCCGAGCCGCCGCTTTTGTTGACCAGCCCGGCGAGGATATTGATCAGCGTCGACTTGCCAGCGCCATTGGGACCGAGCAGCCCGAAAATCTCGCCGCGCCGCACCTCCAGGCTGACATTGTCAAGCGCCTTTTTGGGCCCGGTGCGTTTATCCCCGGCATAGGTTTTGCTCAACTGGTTGATGGCGATGGCGGGAATGGCGTCGCTTTGGGCAGCGGTGTCGGCGGCTGGTGTCATGGTCCTGACCCTTAGAGAGATAGCTGGCCGTCATCAACGACCCGGCTTTGCGCCACGCTCTCTAGCCCGATCAGATGCGGCACGGCAAGCAGCATGCGCAGGCGCATGATTGGTCAATGCTTACCGGCCGATTAACCGGTTTCGGGGCGGTCGGTGTTTACCATGGCCATACACTCTGTGTTTCCCACTCTGCGTTATTGCCATGCATTGTGGGAGTATAGGGGCAACAGATGAGACCAGAGCAACAGGGCGCCGGCACTGACCGGTGCGTGATCGAGATCGGCAAGCTGACACGGACCGCAATGGTGTCCGGCCTGGCAGGCACAGTATTGCTGGCCAGCCCGGCCCAGGCGCAGAACGAAGCGTCGAGCGATGTCGAGATTCGCCGCGCCGTCACCATCCAGAATGACGAGGCCATGGATTTCGGCACCATCATCCCGGGCACCGGAAACAGCCGGATCCGCATCAATCCGAATAATGGCGCGCTCAACATCGCCAGCGGCAATGCGACGACGGCAGGTGGCACTCCTGGTCCAGCCAGATTCAGCGTCAGCGGCACGGCAAATCTGCGGGTACGGATCACAGTGGAGGACCGGCGGGTCGATTTGGTGCGCGATGGCGGCACCGAGACCATGCGACTGAACCGCTTCCGGCTCGATGGCGGACGCCGACGGTTTCTCGACAACAATGGCGACCTCGATTTTGCCGTGGGTGGCCAATTGCGGGTGCGCGCCAATCAGGCCGCCGGAACGTATCGCGGCACTTTCAATGTCAGCGTCGATTATTTCTGACCGGCGCATTGCCGCAGTCGCAATTGTCTGACCCGGCGGCCCAAACCCTAATATCGGTTAACCATAGTCTTTGGCCGATCTTTACCATATCGTGATTTAAAGCAGTTTCATGACCAGAAAGATTTTGGCAGGCGGGGCGTGGGGACGCAGTCTGCATAACCAGCTTATCGCGGCTGCACTTGCAGCGGCATCATTCTGTGCCACCGGCACTGCCGCGCAGGCGCAGGAGCGCGCCGATGCCCAGGCGGTGACGCTGCGCCCGCTATCGCTGGTCAATCTCAGCGATCTCGAATTTGGCAGCATGATTTCCGGTAACAGCACCGGCACCGTGGTGGTCAATGCCAGCACCGACGCACGCACCGTGAGCGGCGGTGTTACGGCGGGCAGCAGCGGTGGTGCCGCCGCACGTTTTTTGACCTTTGGCGGGCCGTTGCAGTTTATTTTCGTCACCCGCGGGCCTCTTCCGGTGCTGACTCGCGATGGCGGCAGCGAAACCATGCGCGTCGATCAATTGACGCTCAACGGCCCGACTTTCCGCTTTCTCAACGAGGCCGGAGTACTTGATCTCAGGGTTGGTGGGCGGTTACGCGTCGGCGCCAATCAGACACCGGGCACCTATCGCGGCACCTTCGAGATCACCGTCACCTATTTCTGATCGGCACAGGCCATCGACATGATTTGCCAGGCGGGTGATTATCACTCTTGCGATAAGCGCGCCCTCACCCTAAATCGCCATCATGATTGACGCACCCGAAATTGTCCGTGTGACCCGGACGCGCGTTTCCTGCGATGGCGCCAGCGATATCCCCGGCGGTGCGGCACTTGGCCATCCGCGCGTGTGGCTGGAAATCGATGAAAAGGGCTATGTCGATTGCGGCTATTGCGACCGGCGATTCGTGCTGATCGGCGGCCCGGCCGATGGCGACAGCGGCGAAGACGGTAGCTAAACGCATTTGCGACGCTCAATTGGCCGCAAAAAAGCATAGGCGCATGCCCGGTTAGTGATTATGTTGGAGCAATGACCGTTCCAACCAACCCCATCGACCATATTTTCACCGATGGCGCGCTCGACGCCGAACGCGCCCGGCAGTTGACACATCAGGCGCTGGCGTCCTGCGACGACGGTGAACTCTATCTGCAACATGCCGCGACCGAGAGTTTCGTCTTTGACGATGGCCGCCTTAAAATGGCGGATTATTCCACCGATCGCGGCTTTGGTCTGCGCGGCGTCTCGGGCGAGATGACCGGTTTTGCCCATAGCAATGATGTCAGCGAGGCAGGCATACGCCGCGCCGCCGAAACGCTGAAACTGCTCGATGCCGGAACGCAGATGGCGGCACCGCCGCATACCAGCAATCGCCACCATTATACCGATGCCAACCCGCTCAACGCCGTGCCCTTTGCTGACAAGGTGGCGCTGCTGGAAACGATCGACGCTGCCGCCCGCGCCCGCGATCCGCGTGTCGCGCAGGTTTCGGCCAGCCTGTCGGCGAGCTGGTCGGTCATCTCGATCATACGCCCTGACGGTTTCCAGGCGGTCGATGTCCGGCCTTTGGTACGCCTCAATGTCGGCATTATCGCCGAGAGCAATGGCCGCCGCGAAACCGGCAATTTCGGCTTTGGCGGGCGCTATCTCTATGACCGGCTGTTCGAGGAAAGCGCGTGGAACCGCGCCATCGATGAATCGCTGGCCCAGGCGCTGGTCAATCTCGAAAGCGTCGATGCCCCGGCGGGCGAAATGACGGTATTGCTCGGCCCCGGCTGGCCCGGTGTGCTGCTGCATGAGGCGGTGGGCCATGGGTTGGAAGGTGATTTCAACCGCAAGGGCACCAGCACCTTTTCCGGCCGCATCGGCGAGCAGGTCGCAGCGAAAGGCGTCACCGTGGTCGATGATGGCAGCATCACCGACCGGCGCGGCTCACTGTCGATCGATGATGAAGGCACACCAACACAGGAAAATGTGCTGATCGAGGATGGCATACTCAAAGGCTATATGCAGGACCGGCTGAATGCGCGGCTGATGGGCGTTGCCCCCACCGGCAATGGACGACGCGAAAGCTATGGCCATGCGCCGATGCCGCGCATGACCAACACCTTTATGCGCGCCGGCAATGATGACCCCGAGGAACTGCTCTCACGGGTCAGGAACGGCATCTTCGCCAAGAGTTTTGGCGGCGGTCAGGTCGATATCGTTTCGGGCAAGTTCGTCTTCTCCTGCACCGAAGCCTATAAGGTGGAGAACGGCAAGCTCGGCGCACCGATCAAGGGCGCGACGCTGATCGGCGATGGCCCGACGGTGATGCAGCGCGTCATTGGCATCGGCAACGATATGGAACTCGACGAAGGCGTCGGCATTTGCGGCAAGGCGGGCCAGTCGGTCCCCGCCGGGGTCGGCCAGCCGACATTGCTGGTCGATGGCATTACCGTCGGAGGCACTGCGGCTTGAACCCCAATATTGCCAGCGACATCCACTGCTTCTGGTTTGATGAGGTTGGCAAGGACAATTGGTTTGGTGGTGGCGATGATCTTGACACCACGACCAGGGCACGATTTGCAGAGCATTGGCAAGCGCTTCGGGCCCAAGCCGCACCGGCATTTCTCGGCGATGACAAAAGCGCGCTGGCTGGCTGCCTGTTGTTCGACCAGTTTCCGCGCAACATGTTTCGCGGCACCGCTGATGCTTTTGCTACCGACCCGCTGTCTCTGGCTATTGCACAGGGCGCTGTCAAAGACGGGTTGCTCTCCAAACTGAGCGATGATGAAAAACAGTTTGTGCTGATGCCCTTCATGCACAGCGAAGAGCTGGCGGTGCAGGATCGCTGCGTCGAGCTGTTTGCCACCCATGGTCTTGACTATAACCTGGAATTTGCCCGCGATCATCGCGAAGCTATTGTCCGCTTTGGCCGTTTCCCCAGCCGCAATGCCGCTCTGGGCCGAGATACAACCGAAGCAGAAAAGGCATGGCTTGATGCTGGAGGTGGCTGGGGATGAGCCTTGTCACCATCGCCAAGTATGCCGACCGCCTGAGCGCCGATCTGGCGCGACTCAAACTGTTCGGCGAAGGGATTGAGGCACATATCATGGATGGCGGTATGGCCAGCCTGGGCCTCGGTTTCATGACCCCGGCGCGGCTGATGGTGCTGAAGGAAGACGAACAGGCAGCACGCGACGTGCTGGCGAGCCAGGCGGATGACAGTGAGCCGGGCGCCGGTGAACCTGCTGACCCGAAAGACATATGGTCATGAAGATCACTCTGGCGTTGGGCGGCGGCGCCGGGCTCGGCTGGGCCCATATCGGCGTCATCCATGCGCTTGAAGAACAGGGCATTACCATCAGCGCCATTGCCGGCACCTCTATCGGCGCAATTGTCGGTAGCTGCTATGCCGCAGGCAAGCTGGAAGCGCTGGAGGAAGTGGCGCGCTCGACCAGCATTGTCGGCATGTTGCGCTATATCGACCCGCATTGGAAGCGCGGCGGCATTATTGGCGGCAAGCAGATTGAGCGCCGCCTGATCGAGCATCTGGGCGAGCCCGATTTTGCTGATCTGTCCATCCCGGTGGCCACGGTCAGTGCCGATCTGATTACCGGCAAAACCGTGATCATGCGCGAAGGCCCGGTGCTGCCCGCCGTGCGCGCCTCCATGTCGTTGCCGGGTATCTTCCCGCCGGTCGAGCGTGATGGCATGGTGCTGGTCGATGGCGGGGCCTGTATGCCGGTGCCGGTACGTCCGGCGCGTGACTTGGCGCCAGACCTTCCCTGTGTCGCGGTCAGCCTGCAAAGCGATTATGTCCGCCGCGCCGAGGCTGCGGGCATTGGCGATGAGAGCAGCCGCAAGCCGGGCAGCGTCGCCGTGGTCAAGGCATCGGTCGGCCTGTCGCTGGCCAATCTGGCGCGCTATTCGCTCGAGCGCGATCCGCCCGACCTGTTACTGCCGCTCAGCGTTGGCCATATCGATATCCAGGACTTCACCAAGGCGGACGAATTGATCGCTATCGGCCATGATGAGGCACAGAATATTCTCGAAAAACTGCCATTGGCGACATAAACGGATGCACTGCCCAATCTTTGGGCATTATGCTGCGGTGCAAAATTTTTTCGCCTAATATTTGAGCAAACTTCCTGCGACCATCTTATATCAAGCCTGAAAATCGGCGGTTTTTACAAATGGCACGCTCTTTGCGTTTTGTGCTGCAGTGCAAACAGCGCATGGCGCGAGGATTAGTAAGTGACAGCAACGGGTCTTTTCAGGGGAAGTGCAGTGGCCGGGCTGGCGTTGTGGGGCGCCGCTCCGGCCATGGCTGCGCCGACACTTGCCGCGCCGTCGGTCGAAGCGGTGGTCGACAAGGGCGATACCGCCTGGATGATGGTCGCCACAATACTGGTAATGGCAATGATCATCCCGGGCCTGTCACTCTTCTATGGCGGACTGGTGCGCACCAAGAATATGCTCTCGGTGCTGACCCAGATCATCGCGGTGTCGTCGCTGGCGATGGTGCTGTGGGTGCTCTACGGCTATTCGATCACCTTTGGCGGCGATGGCGGTCTGTTCTATGACGGTTTTGACAAGGCGTTTCTCGCCAATGTCACCAAGGAAAGTCTGGCCGACACCTTTAGCGACAATTTCAAGATCCCCGAATATGTCTTTATCGCCTTCCAGATGACCTTTGTCGCGATCACCGTGTCGCTGGTGATTGGCGGCATGGTCGAGCGGATGAAATTCTCGGCTTTGATGGTCTTTGCCGTCATCTGGCTCACTATCGTTTATTTCCCCATCGCGCATATGGTGTGGGATGGCGACGGCTATATTCTCAACCGCTGGGAAGCGCTGGACTTTGCCGGTGGCACGGTGGTGCATATCAATGCCGGGGTCTCGGCACTGGTCGGCGCGCTGATCGTCGGCAAGCGTATCGGCTATCAGAAAGATGCCATGGCGCCGCATTCGCTCAGCATGACGCTGATCGGCACCGGGCTGCTCTGGGTTGGCTGGTTCGGTTTCAACGCCGGATCGGCACTGGAGGCCAATGCCGACGCCGCGCTGGCGATGATCAACACCTTTGCGGCCACTGCAGGCGGTGTGCTGTTCTGGATGCTGACCGAGCGCGTCCTCGGCCATAAGGGCTCGCTGCTCGGTGCCTGTTCAGGGGCGATTGCCGGGCTGGTGGCGATCACCCCGGCTGCGGGAAACAGCGGCCCTGCCGGTGCCATATTGCTCGGCGGACTGGCCTCGGTCATCTGCTGCTGGTTTGTGATGGTCGCCAAGCCGAAAATGGGCTTTGACGACAGCCTTGACGCCTTTGGCATCCATGGGCTGGGCGGCATTGTCGGCTCGGTCGGCGTCGCCGTGGTCAATCTGCAGCTGCTCGGCGGCCAGGGCGGCGCGGACTATGCCTTTGGCGACCAGTTTATGAAGCAGGTCGTGTCGGTCCTGATTGCGATTATCTGGGCCGGTGCCGGTTCGGCCATCGCCTTTATCATCGCCAGATACACTACCGGACTCAGGGTCGATGAAGACACCGAGCGCGAGGGTCTCGACCTCGGCGAACATGGAGAACGCGCTTATAATTATTGACGATATTGGGCAGCGGCCGAAAGACGCCACACCCCTCAACAGGTTCCTCCTGCGAACGATTGCAACTTGGCCGGGGCGGCAACGCTCCGGCCTTTTTTTACGCCCGCATATCTTCTTTCATGAAATCCGCACAGCGTTCACCGATCATGATGCTCGGCGCATTGGTGTTGCCGCTCACCAGCCTCGGCATGATGCTGGCATCGGCAACATAAAGCCCTTCCAGGCCGCGGAATTTCAGCTGCGGTGTCAGTGGGTCATCGTCATTGGCACCCATGCGACAGGTGCCGACCGGGTGGTAGACGGTGTCGGCACGGTTGCGGATGATCTCATCAAGCGCAGCATCATCATCCAGGTCGACCGGATAGCGATCACGCGGCCGATATTCGGCCAGCGCAGGCGATTCGAAGATGCGATACATGTTTCGCACTCCGGCACGCATCACCGCAATGTCGCGATCATCATCGAGGAAATTGGGATCGATGGCCGGGGCTGCCTTGGCGTCAGTGCTGGCCAGTCGCACCGTCCCCATGCTCTCCGGCCGCAACACACAGGCATGACAGCTGAAACCATGGCCGGGGGCCTTCTCGCGGCCATGGTCCTCCAGCATGGCGGGGACGAAATGATATTGGATATCCGGCGCGGGAACATCGGGACGGGACCGGGTAAAGCCGCCCGACTCCGCATAAGGCGTGGTCAAGATGCCGGTGCGGTGGCGACGATGCTCGATCAGCGCTTTGCCCATGCGCATTGTCCCGGTCAGCGTATTGCCGAAACTGTCCTGACTTTCCGGCGTCTCAAAACTGGCGACATAATCGATATGGTCCTGCAAATGCGATCCGATATGCGGGTTGTCTTGCACGACACTCACACCATGCTGTTGCAGATGCTCAGCCGGACCGATGCCGGAAAGCTGCAATATATGCGGTGTGCCAAAGGCCCCGGCAGACAGCACCACCGCATGGCGCGCCCACAATGTCTCTTCACCAACGGCCTTTTTCAGCGTCACCCCCGTCACCCGGCCATCACTGATTTCCAGCCGCGACACCAATGCACCGGTGCGGATATGCAGATTGGCTCGCTCGCGATGCGGCTCGATATAGGCGCGTGCCGCACTCCAGCGCTCACCCTGTTTCTGGGTTACCTGATAAAAGCCATAGCCTTCCTGCTTTGCGCCGTTGAAATCCGGATTAAAGGGCAGTTGCAGCTCGCGCGCGGCCTCGACAAAGGCAGTGCTCAGCGGGTTCGGCCATTTCTGGTCACTGACAGACAGCGGTCCTTCACCGCCATGATAGTCATCGGCACCGCGGACATTGCTCTCGGCCTTGCGGAAATAGGGCAGCACATCCTCATAGGCCCAGCCGACACAGCCCAGCGTCGCCCAATTGTCATAATCCCAGCGATGTCCGCGAATATAGATCATGGCGTTAATCGCACTCGACCCGCCCAGACCGCGCCCGCGTGGCTGATAGCCTATGCGCCCGTTCAGCCCTTTTTGTGGCACCGTATCAAAGCGCCAATTGGTATTTTTGGGCAGAAACGGCATCAGGCCCGGCGTCTTGACGCGCATGCCATTGTTGCGCCCGCCGGCCTCCAGTAAACAGACCCTCATATCGGGATCTTCACTCAACCGCCCGGCCACCGCGCTGCCCGCGCTGCCGCCGCCGATGACGATCACGTCATATTCTGCCATCTTGCATCCTCTTTATTGCAACGGCGCAAGCCGATGCGTTTAGCCCTTTGTTAATCGCCCGATTAAACGAGCGCAATCCGCATGGTTACCGAACCCGCCCCGCTTTTGGTCAGTGTGAACCCGCATATATTGAAACCGCCACGCAAATTGGCGATGATCATTGCATTGTTGATACTGCGCGTCCGTGTCTCGACATGATGATAACCATGATCGTGCGCCCATTGATGCTGCGCTGTCATCAGCGCCGATGCAACGCCCCGCCGTCGTGCCGCAGGTGCGACGCCGCCGAGCCAGGAGTAGAGGAGCTGCGGTTCTCGGCGATAGCCGAGCTTGAAGCCCAGTGCCTCACCAGAATCATTTTCGGCCAGATGCAATATCGGATCGATCAGGCCCGGCAGGCGACCATCGAGATAGTCCGGGTCAAAATCATCAAAGGCCGCGACGCAGAGCGCCAATATGGTGTCGCGCCTGTCCTGCACCGCGCCTTTATGAAGGGCCTGGATTCGGACCGCGCTGGCAGCCATTATTCCGCCGGTTCCACCGCCGGGGGAAGCGCCTTTGCATCGCCCTTCTGTGCAGCATCCTCCCGCTCGGCCCGCCAGCGCGCCTTGATCGAGTCGCTGGTGAGGCGGCTGTTATCCGGGGTCCAGCCCGGTGGCCGGATGAGATAGGACAACCGCGCGCTCCAGCTCGGTGCTTGCCAGATATCCTGCGCCATGCCGATCCATTCATGGAACGCCGCCCACAGCACATTGAAACTGCCGAGCTGCTTGACGATGCCATAGCGAATCTCTTCCTCATCGGTCTCCGGCGTGAAAGAACCGAACATCTTGTCCCAGATGATGAAGACCCCGGCATAGTTGCTGTCGAGATAGCGCGGATTGGTGGCATGATGGACGCGATGGTGCGATGGGGTGTTCATCACCGCCTCGAACCAGCGCGGCATTTTGTCGATCGCCTCGGTATGAATCCAGAACTGGTAGATCAGGTTGATGCCGCCACAAAATGCCACCAGCAGCGGGTGAAAGCCGAGCAGAAACATCGGCAGGCTGATGATGAAGCCCGGCGTCAGCGCGCCGGTCCAGGTCTGCCGCAGCGCGGTCGAGAGATTATAATGCTGGCTGCTATGATGGATAACATGCGCCGCCCACATCCAGCGCATGCGATGGCCAAGGCGATGCTTCCAGTAATAGGCCAGATCGTCGAGCACAAACGCCACCGGCCAGGCCCACCAGACGAAACCGAAATCGAAGATGCGATATTCATAAACCGCAAAAGCGATGGCGAGAAAGAAGCCACCGGTGAGCAACCCGGCCACAGTGCTGCCAAGGCCGAGCATCAGTGAAGTGAAGGTATCCTGCGGATCATAGCTGTCGCGCGCCTTTGTCCGCACGACCCAGATTTCCAGCAGGATCGCCGCGATGAACAGCGGCACCGCTATCTGTGTCGGATCGGGAAGATCGATTTCCATAGCCCGCTAATAGTCGCTTACAGCAATGTCAGCAAGCGTTGCTGGTTCGTCATGTCGAACTGCATGCGTACCCTGCCGAATTGCTTGTCACCGCTGCCAATGCACCAGACCGGCCCTTCCTGCTGCGCATCGATCGGCCGTTCGAGCAACCGGGCGGCGAATTTCGACCCATGCCGCTTGACCACCACTACCCGGTTATCCGCATCCATCACCAGCGCCGCCTGGCCATCTTCGGACAATATCGCGTCCTTGGCAGTGAAGAACGGAATGTTCTTTTCCGCCCAGTCGAGCGCATGCTGCCGGTTCTCCAGCCGCACCTCGCCCAGCCGCAGCCAGCGCACCAGCGCAGTGACCGCGATGATCGTGATAAACGAGCCGATGATGATATAAAGCTGGGTCATGGGCAATCAGTCTATGGGCAGCGGATGAACCACCGAATGATCACTCGCTCGCCTTGCCCGAAAGCGCGTCGAGCATCGGGGTCAAGGGGCTGATATCATAGCCGGCATTGCCCGCCAGCCGCGCCAGTTCCGACGGAGCGACGCCCTGTTGCGCCCGGGCCAGCGACCATAAAAAGGTCGAGCGCGTGCCCGAGCGGCAATAGGCCAGCGTCTTGCCGTCCTCATGCCTCGTCAATGCGGTGTTCAGCGCCTCGATCTGCGGCGCCGAAAAGCCGGAATGGCCAACGGGAATCGCGACATAATCGATACCCGCTGCCTCGGCGGCTGCCTGTATCTCGGCACCGGCAGGCTGGTCCGGCGCTTCGCCATCGGGGCGGTTGTTGACGATCAGCGTCACCCCCTGTTCCTTGGCGGTGGCGATATCGGCGACGCTGATCTGCGGCGCGACAAGCATATCCGGGGTCAGGGTACGAAACATGGATGGATTCTCCGACTGGGGGGAAGGAACGGCAGCATCGCGATCCGCAGCCGGGGCCGCAACGGCGCGATCGGGCACCTCGTTACAGGCTGCGAGCACAGGCAAGGTCGAAAGGAAGAGGGCAGGAAGCCTGTTCATGCATTTCCTTTAGGGCAATTCGATAGAATCTTCAAAATCTGAAAGTGCCTCGATAATTGCGGCATTATCACGATATCTCTGTCGCAGTCCGGCCAGTTCAGCATCGGTGCCGGTGCAGGTCTCGGCAATGCTCTGCTCCAGAAACCGTGCCCGCTCGGCATCATAGGGCGGCTCGCCACGAAAATGGTCGCAACCCTGGCGCCGTACGATGAAACGGCGCACATCAGGGGGAATATTGGCGGCAAAGGAAGTGCCGAAATTATCGGTATCCGGACCTTGGTCGGCTGGCGCCATCGGCTTGGCATCAGGAGCAGGCGTGCAAGCGGGAAGCAATGCCACAGGAACCAACAATGAAAGACCGACAATTCGCATCATTATATCCCTAGCCCGAATATTGCCGGATCACATCCAGAAACGCATCGCCATAGGCTTCAAGCTTCTTGGCACCGACGCCCGATATCTCCGCCATTTCCACCGGCGATGCCGGGCGCTCGGCAGCGAATGCCCGCAGCACGCTGTCATGAAACACCACATAGGGCGGCACATTGCGCGCATCAGCCAAGGCCTTGCGTTTGGCGCGCAGTGCATCGAACAGCGGATCGCCCACCGGATTGGGCGTTTGCGAGCGCCCGCGCGCAGGACGTTTTTTCTGCGGCGGTTCGGCAATCATCACCGGCTGTTCACCACGGAGCACCGGGCGAGCTGCCGGTCCAAGCGCCAACCCGCCATGATCTGTGGTAACCAGCATCTCATGCGCCATCAAAGTCCACATCACCGGACGCAGCAGCCGTGCTTCCTCAGCATCGACTATGCCGAACACAGACAGCCGGTCGTGACCGCGCGCCAAAACCTTGTCATCCTCGCGCCCGGTCAGCACCTTTTCCAGATGCATGATGCCGAAGCTCTGCCCGGTGCGATACACGGCGCTGAGCAGTTTGCGCGCCATCTCGGTTGCATCGAGCACATTGGGGGGATTGTCGCAATTATCGCAATAGCCGCAAGGCCCGGGCGGATCTTCGCCGAAATGCCGCAGCAACACCATCCTGCGGCAGCCCGGAGCCTCTACCAGAGCCGCCAGCGCATTGAGCCGGGCCCGCTCGCTCGCCAGACGGCTTTCATCAACCTCGCCCAGCCTCTGCCTCGCTCTGGCAAAATCATCGGCGCCCCAGAACATCTGCGCCTCGGCAGGATCACCGTCGCGACCGGCACGGCCGGTTTCCTGATAATAGGCTTCAACCGATTTCGGCAACGCGGCGTGAACGACAAAGCGTACATCCGGCTTGTCTATACCCATGCCAAAGGCAATGGTGGCAACCATCACCATATCTTCCGACCGTACAAAATCGGCTTGCGTCCGGGCCCGTTCCTCTGGCGCCAGGCCAGCATGATAGACGCCAACAGAACGGCCCGTGGCTGCGATGTGTGCGGCAATCTTCTCGGTCTTTTTGCGGCTCGGCGCATAGACAATGCCCGCACCAGTATTGCGTGCAAGAAATGCTGTAATCTGGCTGCCAAGATTCTGGCGCGGAGTAGCAGCATAGTGAATATTGGGCCGATCGAAACCGGCGAGTATCAGGCCATTGGCGGCAATGCCGAGCTGGCGCAATATATCCTCACGCGTGGTCTTGTCGGCGGTCGCTGTCAGCGCCAGCCGCGGCGCATCGGCAAACCGGTCGAGCAGCGGTCTGAGCAGGCGATAATCGGGGCGGAAATCATGGCCCCATTCGGAAACGCAATGCGCCTCATCTATAGCGAACAGCGCAATATCGACAGCGCTCAGCAGATTCTGGAAACCGGCGCCAGTGGCCCGCTCGGGGGCAACATAAAGCAGGTCTAGATCCCCCGCACGCAAACGCTCCGCCGTGGCGGCATTGTCGCTGTCGGCCGATGTCATCGCTGCCGCCTTTATGCCCACAGCCCTGGCGGCACGGATCTGGTCATGCATCAGCGCAATCAGCGGCGAAATAACAATGGCAGTCCCTGGACGCGCCAGCGCCGGCAGCTGATAGCAGAGCGATTTGCCCGCGCCTGTGGGCATCACCGCCAGCGTATGGCGTCCCTCAAGAACCCGGCGGATCACCGCCTCTTGCCGCCCGCGAAAGCCGGAAAAGCCAAAGGTCCGGCGCAATATCTCCTGCGGATTTACAGCAGCAATGTCGGTCATGATCTGACCGTCTCCATCTCACCCTGATCCGCAGAAGCATCAGCAGCCTGACGCGCCCACATTTCGGCATAAAGACCGTTTTTCGCAAGCAGCTGCTGGTGCGTGCCGCTCTCTGCGACCTTGCCCTGATCGAGCACGATGATCCGGTCGGCGTTGGTAACGGTCGACAGCCGGTGAGCGATCACCAGCGTGGTGCGCTTTTTGGCGATATCGCGCAGCGTATCCAAGATCGCCTCTTCGGTGCGACTGTCGAGCGCGCTGGTGGCTTCATCAAGGATCAGGATCGGCGGGTTCTTGACCAGTGTCCGGGCAATGGCGACGCGCTGCTTCTCGCCGCCCGATAATTTGAGTCCGCGCTCGCCCACAGGCGTATCATAGCCCTGGGGCAGATCTTCTATAAAGTCTGCGATGGCCGCACCCTGCGCCGCCACCTTTACCGTCGCCTCACCGGCATCGCCATGACCATAGGCAATGTTATAGCCGATGCTGTCATTGAACAGCACCGTATCCTGCGGCACGATGCCAATAGCGGCACGCACCGAAGCCTGGGTGACATTGGCGACATTCTCGCCGCCAATCATCACCGCGCCGCTTTTCGCATCATAGAAGCGGAACAGCAGCCGGGCGATGGTCGACTTGCCGGCGCCTGACGGCCCGACAATGGCCAGCGTTTCCCCGGCGGCGACTTCAAAACTCAGGCCGTTGAGGATGGTCCGGTCCTCATCATAGCCGAAGCAAACATTATCGAAGCGCACCGCGGTATCGGTGAGCGCCAGCGGCGGTGCTCCGGGCTTGTCGGTGACCTCCGCCTCGGTATCGATCAGCCGGAACATTGCCGCCATGTCGACCAGCCCCTGGCGGATGGTGCGATAGACCATGCCGAGCAGGTCGAGCGGCCGGAACAGCTGCAGCAAAAGCCCGTTGACCAGCACAAGATCGCCCACACTCAGCTGGCCGGTGGACCAGCCCCAGACGGTGAACGCCATGGCGCCGCCCATCATCAGATTGGTAATGAAAGACTGACCGATATTGAGCAGCGCCAGGGAATTTTCCGATGTAACAGCGGCATCGGCATAGGCCCGGGTTGCAGTCTGATAGCGGGCGCTTTCGCGCTCCTCTGCACCGAAATATTTCACTGTCTCATAGTTCAGCAACGAGTCCACCGCCTTGGCCAAAGCCTCGCTGTCGAGATTGTTCATCTCGGCGCGCAGCTTGCTGCGCCATTCGGTTATGCGGCTGGTAAACACAATATAGCCCACAACCATCACCAGCGTTGCAACGACCAAAGGCCAGCCGAAATTGATCCAGAAGATGACCAGCACCGCGGTCAGCTCGATGATCGTGGGGGCGATATTGAACAGCAGGAAATAGAGCATGATATCGATGCTCTTGGTGCCGCGCTCTATGACCTTGGTGATCTCACCGGTGCGTCGCGCCAGATGAAAGCGCAGCGAAAGGCTGTGCAGCCGGACAAAGACATGCTCGGCCAGTTGCTGCGTTGCACGCTGGCCGACCCGCTCGAACACGATATTGCGGATATTGTCGGCCACCACTGCGCCGAAGCGCGCCACTGCGTACAGCCCGGCCAGCGCCATGATCACCAGCACCGCCGGTGGCGTATCGCCCGACATTGCATCGACCGCTGCCTTGTAGGCGAACGGCATGGACAGCACGATGGCCTTGCCGATCAGGATCAGTGCGAGCGCCGCGATGATCCGCAGCCGCAGCTCCGGTGCGTCCTTCGGCCAGAGATAGGGCAGAAAACGGCGGATTACGCTCCAGTCGGGCAGCGCGTCATTCTGGCTGGAGCTATCGGGTGGCATCACAGACAGAAATTAGGGTTAGTTGCACTGTATCGCAAGCCCGTCAGCACAGGCCTGACGGCTAGAAGGTGCCGGTCACATCCAGCGAAACGATCTGGCCAAAAGCCCGCTCGCGCCGTTCGGTAAAGGCAATGGGGCCATCGCGGCGATCCTCGGAGAATTCACGCAAAAAGCCATTATTCAGCTGCAATATATTGGTCAGATTAAGTCTGGCGGTCATTCCCGCCACATTTTTGTGCTCAAAGAACAGGCCCAGATCCGGCTTTGTTTCAAAGCTCAGGCTGCGCAGGTCCAGCCGGAAATTGCTGGAGTTTTCCCGACGGAAAAATGTCGCCCCCCAAGCGACTTCTGTCTCCGGCACGTCGTGCCGGAAAGTAAGGTCAATAGTGTAAATACGATCATCATTGATGCGGCGCGATACCCCGGTCAAAGGATCATCGACCCGACTTGTTTGCCAGAAAAGCGATGTATCCAGCCGTGCACCGGGAATACCGAGATCATCGAACAGCAATGTGCCGTTCAACTCCGCACCCAGCCGCCACGCGCTATCGAGATTGCCGGGCGCTTCAAGCGTATCGGTAATCGGAACACGATCAATAATATCGCTGATCAGTGTATAGAATAACCGCAAATTCATATTGCCCAGCGAACCGAGACTTTGCTGTGCCTCTATCTCGAAATTCCAGTTCTGCTCCGGAACCAGCTCAGGATTGCCACCATTTTCTATCTCATTGCCGAGATTTGGCTGGGCAATAAAGTCAAAGAAATTGAGCTGCCCGACATTGCGCTCCAGCGTGAAATTAAGGTCAAGATTGGAATTGGTGTTCCATGTCAGGGCGACCGAACCCTTGGGGCGAACGAAACTGCGCGTAAGGCCAAAGGGCCCTGTTTGTGAAATCTCGCTATATTCCCCACCAAAATTGGATTGCAGCGTGAGATTAGACGCCAAGCGACGGCCATAGGTAAGGATGACCTCGCCGCGCAATTCCTCAACCCGGCTGGTGGCGTTATCGAGCTGTTGCGGCACAAATTCGCCATTGGGATCAAGACTGAACAGTTCCGCTTCGATATCGAGGAAGTTGAATGCCCCCTCGGCGGCAATCTGCCAGTCATTGCCATTTTTGGAGCGCCAGCCATATTCGGCGCGGGCAATACTCTCACCTTCATCGGCTGTCTGGTCAAACAGGCTGCCGGTATCCGTCTGATCATCGCCAAATAGTCTCAGAAACTGGTCCACTGTCGGGCTGTGCTCATAACGCTGAAAGCCAATCAGCTTCAGCCGGCCACCGCCCAGTGCAAAATCATAATCGGCGCTGATCTCGAAATTGCGCTCGTCTTCTCGGCTGCTAAATGGCTCCAATATATCGGCAACACCCTCCTGCGTCCGCAGAGTATCGATCTCGGTGCTGAAATTCTGGATCTGGAAACGGCCGTTAAAGTTGAAGATAGACCCGGCATCGCTGGTGCGACCATAAAACAGTGTCAGCGCCGGGCGGTCGGAGAAGAAACGGGCAAACTCATCGCGCAGGAACAGCAGATCGCCATCAGGTCCGGTTACGCGCTCGGGACCAAATCCGCCCTGCCGTCGTGCATCATTTTCGACCGTGATGGTGAAATCTGCCTTGCCCAGCTTGCCGCTAACAGAGACTTCGCCGCTGAACCAGTCATCTTCCAGCCGCTGGCGCAGTACCGGATTCCAGCTGAAATTCCCGGTCAGCCCCTGACGCGACACCACCAGATTGAGTACCTGACCTGACAGTCCGGCAATATTCAGGGTGGCGCCATCCAATATCTCCAACCGCTCGACTGCCGATGCATTAATCCGGCTGAGTGCGGTTTCAGCATCGTTGCTTTTGCCGGAAATGCGCTGGCCATTGATCAGCACATTTTGCTGCGCCTGACCCAGACCACGCTCATTGGCGTCAGAGCCAGAGATGGTGAAACCGGGGATTTGCTGCACCATGTCCAGCGCCGAGCGCGGATTGAACCGGGAAAAAGCCTCTGGCGCATAGATATCACGGCCATTTTCGCGTGTTGGACGCGGTGCGCTATCGGTGGTCAGTTCCGGCGGAGACTGCGGCTCCGGATCAGTCGAGGATATGACCGCCTCTTCATCCTGCGTCGCAGTCACGGATTGCGCCTGTGCCGCTGATGCAAGCGAGGCCGGAACGAGCATGGCGCAACAAGTGAACAAAAACCGCACTGCCACCCTCTTTCTTCGGCAAAGCCTGTATGGGCATTATCCGAAGCCCGCTTTATGTGAAACGCGATAACCCCTTGCGCTGACTACTGCTGTAGTCACAACCGTCGTTCGACAAAAAGCCCCTCATGCAGGATCAGCTTCATCTTATGTCCGCCAATCCACAATATGCCAGCCATGCGTTCTGGCATATTCGGCCAATGGTTGATGCGGGTTTATGGCAACTGGTTCGGCGCCCAATAAAAGCATCGGAACATCAGAGACATGGTCAGAATATGTCCGCACCACCTGCACCGCGCCATTCTCGCCGGCATGGTGGTTGCGCCAATTTTCGATGCACTCGCGCTTGGCCTCGCCATAGCAATTATCGCCATCGATCCGCGCCGTGACCCGTCCATCGCTATCACAGACCAGCTTCGTCCCCAGCACGACATCGAAACCCAGTCGTCTGGCGATCGCCGCCGCATAAAGCTCATAGGAAGCGGTGGCCATCATCAACAGGCATCCGGCTTCGCGATCGGCGGTGATCCGGCGGCGCGCGCCGGGGCGGATATTGTGCGCCACCACCTTGTCGGCATAGCTCTCGACATGCGGCGCGATGCGATCGAGCGCTATCGCCGCACCGACAAACAGCTGCTGGTTCAACTCTTTGAGCCGCGAACGCCCGACCAGACCTGCGAGATAGCCCAGTCCAAGCAGTGCCGAAACCGGCACCAGCAACAATCGCCACGGCGCGACACGCCATGCGACATGCATCAGAAAGGCGGCATAGGTCGCCTTTAGCGTGACGGTCTTGTCCATGTCGTAAATCACCATTTCGCGCATGGCTGTTCCCTGCTGCCCCGCATTGTCGCTGTCCTGTCGTGCCGGAATGACCGCCTAAACCATAAAGCCTTGTGAATCGAAAGCCTTTCGAGCATGTAGCGCAATATGAGTGACGCGGTGGATTTTACTGTCCTGCATGATGATGAGGATCGTGCGATACTGCATTTCACCGGCCTTCTCGACATCACCACCGCCGGCGAAATCAATCAGCGGCTCGGCGCGCTTGACCAGCATATCGATATTATCGACCTGCAGGAGGTGGAGGCAGTCGATACCGTTGGCGCCTGGATCGTCCACAAATTGCGGCGCGACCATATTGCCGAAGTGCGCCATGCCTCGCCCGAGGCAATGCGGCTGATGGGCGCCGTAGCCAGCGCCGACGAGCCGGGCCGGGTGCGCGCACCGCAACTGATCGCGCCGTTGAGGATCCTCGCCGAAATGGGCGAAGCTACGGCACGCGCTTTTGGCAGCATGTTCGGCATTATCGGTTTTATCGGCGCGCTGCTCTCTACCACTGCCGGTCTGCTTCGCCATCCATCGCGCTTTCGCTGGCGCGCCCTGATCCGCCAGTTCGAGCTGGTTGGCGTCACCGCGCTCGGCATTGTCGGGCTTATGAGCTTCCTCATCGGCATCGTGATTGCGCAACAGGGCGCGGTGCAGCTGCGCCAGTTCGGTGCCGAGATTTTCACCATCAACCTGGTCGGCCGGCTGACGCTGCGCGAGCTGGGGGTGCTGATGACCGCGATCATGGTCGCCGGGCGCTCCGGCTCGGCCTTTGCGGCGCAGATCGGCACGATGAAGCTGACCGAGGAAGTCGATGCGATGCGCACCATCGGGGTCTCGCCAATGGAGGCACTGGTGCTGCCACGGGTGATGGCGGCGGTGCTGATGATGCCGCTGCTCGGCTTTTTTTCATCCATAGTCGCAATGATTGGCGGTGCCATGCTGTGCGCAGTCACGCTCGACATTCCACCGACCACCTTCATCACCACCATCCAGCAGGTGGTGCCGATGTATGACCTGTGGGTCGGGCTGATCAAGGCCCCGGTATTCGGTGCCATTGTCGCGCTCTCCGGCTGCTATCAGGGCATGCTCGTCTCCGGCAATGCCGAGGATGTCGGGCTGCGCACCACCGCCGCCGTGGTCCAGGCGATCTTCATGGTGATCGTGCTCGACGCCTTTTTCGCGGTGTTCTTCACCTGGGTCGGCTGGGGCTGAGCACGCCATGGAAAAAAACGAAAACGCAACCCCGGAAAATGGCGCTGGCGAGCCGATCATCAGCATTCGCGGCCTGCGCAACGCCTTTGGCGAGCAGGTGGTGCACGAGCATCTCGACCTCGATGTCCGTCGCGGCGAGATTATCGGCGTTGTCGGCGGTTCGGGCACCGGCAAATCGGTGCTGATGCGTTCGATCATCGGGCTGCAGCAACCCGAGCAGGGCGAAATAACCGTGCTCGGCAAAAATGTCTGCGGCGGTGACCGCAGCTATCTCGGCATTCGCCGCCGCTGGGGCGTATTGTTTCAGGGCGGGGCGCTGTTCTCGACCCTGACAGTCGGCGAGAATGTTACCGTGCCGATGAAGGAGTTTTACCCCAATATCCCCCAGGATCTGCGGCACGAAATCGCGCTGTACAAGATCGTGCTTTCCGGCCTGCCGTCCAATGCCGCCAATAAATATCCTTCCGAACTGTCGGGCGGCATGAAGAAACGCGCCGGTCTCGCCCGGGCGCTGGCGCTCGACCCCGATCTGCTGTTCCTCGACGAGCCGACCGCCGGGCTCGACCCGATCGGTGCCGCCGCTTTTGACGAGCTGACGCGAGAATTGCAGCAGACACTGGGCCTCACCGTATTTCTCATCACCCATGACCTCGACACGCTGTACGAGATTTGCGACCGCGTCGCGGTGCTGGCGGACAAGCGGGTGATTGCCGTCGGCACCATCGACGAACTGCTGGCCACCGACCATCCATGGATTCAGGAATATTTCAACGGACCGCGAGGCCGCGCGGCAAAATCCTCTTTCACCCGTGCGCATGAGCAGGATTGAGCGGATCGTCATGACGGCAAAAGCGGGCATCGGACAAATTTGCGCTGTAAAAAGCGACACAAAAGGATAGACAGGCTCAATGGAAACACGCGCAAACCATATCTGGGTCGGTGCCGTCACCCTTACCCTGCTGCTCGGTGTCGCCTTGTTCATCGTCTGGCTGGCGCGCTTCGGCGACGGCGACATGAAGCAATATGACATCTTCTTCAAACAGTCGGTCAGCGGTCTTGCGGTTGGTTCGGGCGTCTCCTTTTCCGGGGTCAATGCCGGACAGGTGACCGAGGTGCAGCTCTGGGACAAGGATCCCGAATTTGTCCGTGTGCGCATATCGGTCGATGACAATATCCCGATATTGCAGGGCACCACCGCAACTATCCAGAGCATCAGCTTCACCGCGCCGCCGCAAATCCAGCTCGATGGCGCGCTCAAGGGCCAGGATCCGATCACCACGCCGGGACCCGAGGGTGTGCCCGTCATCCCGACCAAGCCGGGAGCGCTGGGCGAGCTGCTCAGCAATGCGCCGCTGCTGATCGAGCGACTGGCGACGCTGACCGAGAGGCTGACCCAGACATTGTCGCCGGAAAACCAGGAATCCATTGCGGCGCTGCTCGCCAATTCGGCGGAGATCACCGAGGCGTTGTCGAAAGATGCGCCGCAAATCGGCCAGTCACTGCAGGAATTACAGGCGACGTTGCGGAGCGCCCAGGCCACGCTCGACAAATATGGCGCGCTCGCCGACAGCGCCAACGGACTGCTCGGGAAAGAAGGTACGGCGCTGGCCACCGAGTTGCGCCAGACACTGGACAGCGCCCAGGGTGCAATGGACGAATTGCAGCGCACCGCTGCTGCGGCACAACCGGGTCTGGCGGAATTCTCCAACGAGACACTGCCACAGACCGAAGCCCTGATCCGCGACTTGCGGGCGACCTCTGCCGCGCTCACCGCGATCACCGAAAAACTCGACCAAGAAGGTGCCGGCGCTCTGCTCGGTTCCCCTGCGCTGCCGGACTATGAACCATGACAATTGCCCAATCGCCGAAAATCCTTGCGCTGACCATCGCCATGGCGTTGCCGCTGGCGAGCTGTGTCAGCTTTGGTAGCGCCGAACCGCCCGAGGCTTTGCTGACACTGACCCCGGATGAGCCGCTGGCCCGGGACAGTGCGCGTGACGCCACAACCTCAAAGGCGCTGATCGTGTCGCTGCCCCAGTCGCCGCGCAGCCTCAACACCAACCGTGTGCCGGTGCAAGTCGATGATACCTCGATCGCTTATGTTCAGCAGGCGCTGTGGGTCGATCGCCCGGCCAAGCTGTTTCAGGCGCTGGTGATGGAAACCGTGCGCGCGCGCACCGAAAGGCTGGTCCTGCCAATCGAGGATGCCCAGAGCCGCGAGGCAACGATCATTTCCGGGACGCTGGTGCATTTCGGCTATGATGCACGCAGCGGCGAGGCCGTGGTCACCTATGATGCGGTGCGGCGTGAACGCAGCGGTGAGGTCAGCACCCGCCGCTTCGAAGAGCGTGAACCGGTAAGCCTGGTCGAGGCTGCACCTGTCGGTCGCGCGATCAACAATGCTGCCAACCGCGTCGCCATCGCCATTGCCGACTGGGTGGGCGAATAGACGCTTTCTACCAGCGTATCATCACAACATGGGAGCTATTGTGACCAGTCTGTTCGACCCTATCCAGCTTGGGGCCATCAACGCGCCCAACCGTATCATCATGGCACCGCTGACCCGCTGCCGCGCGACACAAGCACATGTGCCCAATGCGATACAGGGCGATTATTATGCCCAACGGGCGACAGCGGGCCTGATTCTCTCCGAAGCCACAGGCATCAGCCAGGAAGGCCTGGGCACCTGCTTTGCCCCCGGCATCTGGAATGACCCGCAGACCGAAGCATGGAGGCCGATTGTCGAGCAGGTGCATGAAGCGGGCGGGCGGATTTTCTGCCAGCTCTGGCATATGGGGCGACTGGTGCATCCGGATTTTAATAGTGGAAAAGCCCCGGTTTCTTCCTCCGCAACCACCGGGCCGGGCAATACCCGCACCTATCAGGGCAAAAAACCCTATGCCGAAGCACGACCACTTGCAGTGGATGAGATTCCGCGCTTGCTCGACGATTATGCCCGCGCCGCCGAAAACGCGAAACGTGCCGGTTTCGACGGGGTGCAACTGCACGCCGCCAATGGCTATCTGATCGACCAGTTTATCCGCTCGGGCACCAATAAGCGCGACGATGATTATGGCGGCCCGATCGCCAATCGCATCCGCCTGCTCGGCGAGGTCACACAAAGGCTGGTGGATGTCTGGGGCAGCGATCACATCGCGGTGCGCATGTCGCCCAATGGCGACAGCCAGGGCGCCGATGACGCAACGCCGAACGACACCTTCACCGCTGCGGCAAAGCTGCTCGATTCTATCGGCATCGCCTTTCTCGAGCTGCGCGAGCCGCCGCCCTTTGGCACCTATGGCAACACCGATATCCCCGCCGTCAGCCCGCATATCCGGCAGGTGTTCAAGGCACCACTGATCCTCAACAGCGATTATGACAAGGCGCGCGCCGAAGAAGCGCTGACAGAAGACCGTTGTGACGCCATCAGCTTTGGCCGCCCGTTCATCACCAATCCCGATCTGGTCGAACGCCTGCGCAACGATACACCGCTCAACCCGGCACTGGGTGGTGAAACGCCATGGCACTTCACTCCAACATGGTACAGCCAGGGTAGCGAGGGCTATACCGATTATCCAGCGCTGGACGCTACAACGGCGGCGGAGAGCAGCGCCGCATGATCGCCAGTGATCGGCCCTGGCTGATCACTGGCCTGCTGCTCGGCACTGCCATATTGTTGCTGCTGGCCGAGCGGTTGCGCGCCCGCCGCGCATTGACCGATCCGCTGTTCACCCGCTGGCGTACCCATCTTGGCTTTGTCCTGATCAACCTGCCGGTCGAACGGGGAATGCAGGCGCTGATGGCGATTGCGCTTTATGGCGGCATCACCGCGCTGGGCCGCGGCGATTTCGGGCTGCTGCCGCTTCTTGGCCTGCCAATCTGGGCCAAATGGTTGCTGGCGGTACTGCTGCTCGATCTCGCAGTGTGGGCCCAGCATGTTGCCACACATCACATCCCGCTATTGTGGCGGCTCCACCGTGTCCACCACGCTGACCGGGATTTCGACATGACCACCGCGCTGCGCTTCCATCCGCTCGAGATTGGCCTCTCCATGGCCTATAAGATGCTGGTAGCGTTTCTGCTCGGTGTACCGCTGGGGGCACTGGTCCTGTTCGAGCTGCTGTTGTCGCTGTTTCCGCTGTTCAACCATGCCAATATCGCACTGCCGAAAACCCTCGACCGGGTGCTGCGCTGGCTGGTGGTCACGCCCGACATGCACCGGGTGCATCACAGCAGCATTGTCGAGGAGACCAACAGCAATTACGGCTTCTGCTTCGCACTGTGGGACCGGCTGTTCGGCACCTATGTCGCCCAGCCGCAGCATGGCCATCAGGCGATGACCATCGGCCTTGAGGAATGGCAGGATAAGCAGCCAAGGCGTTTCGGCTGGTCGCTGAAACTGCCTTTCCTGTAAGCCGACACTGCTTGTCGCAAGCCCTGACGCGCGCTATCGCCACAACAGAATCAAAGCTGGGAGACAGCCAATGCCAGGCCTGTATTTTGAAGAATTTACCGTCGGCCAGACATTTCAGCATGCACTGCGCCGCACCGTGACCGAGACCGACAATCTGATGTTCTCGGCGATGACGCACAATCCGGCCGCGCTGCATCTCGATGAGCAATGGTGTCAGGAGAATAGCGAGTTTGGCACCCGCATCATCAACAGCTGTTTCACCCTGGGCCTGATGGTCGGCATCTCGGTCGGCGACACCACGCTCGGCACCACCGTCGCCAATCTTGGCTGGGACGAAGTGCGCTTTCCGGCGCCGCTCTTCGCTGGCGATACGGTGCGGGTGGAGAGCGAGGTGCTCGATCTGCGCCCCAGCAAATCGCGCCCCGGGCAGGGCATCGTCACCTTCGCCCATCGCGCTTATAATCAGAAGGATATCCTTGTCGCCAGCTGCAAGCGCGCAGCGCTGATGCTGCCCAATCCGGGCACGGCAACACAGGAAGCGGACGCCGCATGAGCGCCGCTGCAGCCCTGCCGCTGCGGGCGATGCTGTTCGTCCCCGGTGATTCCGAGCGCAAACAGATCAAATCGCTGAGCAGCGGTGCCGATGCGGTGATCATCGATCTGGAAGATTCGGTCGTCCCCGAAAGGCGTCAAGAGGCGCGCATCCTGACCCGTGATTTCATTGCCGCACACCGCCATGACGATAATGCGCCCGATCTCTGGCTGCGGATCAATCCGCTCGACACCCCGGACGCCGAAGAAGATATCGAAACAGTGCTGCAGGCGCAGCCGGTCGGCATCGTGCTGCCCAAATGCACCGGGCCGGAACAGGTGACCGAGCTTGACCAGCTGCTGTTCGAACGCGAGCGCCATGCAGGGATTGTCGAGGGCAGCACCGCGATCCTGCCGATCGTCACCGAAACTCCCGGTGCAGCGATGACGCTGCACCGCTATCTGCGGGGCAATTTCGTGGGCAAGGCGCGACTGGCCGGGCTGAGCTGGGGTGCGGAAGATTTAAGCGCCGCCATTGGCGCATCGCGCAAGCGCGAGAGTGATGGCAGCTGGACCTTCCCCTATCAGATGGTGCGCGCCCAGCTGCTGCTCACCGCGCATGCCCTTGATGTCCAGGCGATCGACACACTGCACGCCGATTTTCATGATACCGAAGGGCTGATCGCCTATGCCGGAAACGGGCGCAGCGATGGCTTTTCCGGCATGTTGGCGATCCACCCGGCGCAGGTCGAGCCGATCCAGAAGGCTTTTACGTCCAGCGCGGAAGAGATTGCCGAAGCCGAAGCCGTGGTCGCCGCCTTTGCCGCCAATCCCGGTGCAGGCGCGGTCTCACTCGACGGCAAGATGCTCGACCGACCGCATCTGAAACTCGCCGAACGTATCCTTGCGCAGCGATAAAGCTTGCACTTTGGGTCAAATGCGCCCACATGGCCGCCATCAGCGCATGTGTCGCGGCAGAATGGACTGCCCGATCATATCGACAGCGTGAACGCCGGGCCTGGCCCCGAAAAGGGCAAAGAGGCAGACAACCGGATCGGTCGATCCTCCATGCGCTAATGTATTTCTGCTTCCCTTTTCACGCGGGACGTTTTGTTTCCCGCATCGCCGCGTCCGGCAGAAACCGGCGCGCGCTGTGCCTTATATAAGGTTTTTTATGTCCTATTTTGATGAACTCGGCCTCGCCGAACCCATTGTCCGCGCATTGGCCAAAAAAGGCTATGCCGATCCCACGCCGATCCAGAAACAGGCGATCCCGGCGCTGCTGCAAGGCCGCGATCTGTGCGGTATCGCCCAGACGGGTACCGGCAAGACCGCGGCTTTTGCACTGCCCTCGCTGCACCATCTCGCCAGTGCCAACCGACCACGGCCTTTCCGTGGCTGCCGCATGCTGGTGCTCTCACCCACGCGCGAACTGGCGGCGCAGATTGCCGAGAATATGCGCGGCTATGCCCGGCACCTGCATCTGTCGGTCGAGACGGTATTCGGCGGTGTGCCGATCAATCGCCAGATCCGCAAGCTGGCCGCCGGCACCGATGTGCTGGTGGCGACACCGGGGCGGCTGCTCGATCTGGTCGATCAGCGCGCGCTTCAGCTTCGCGATGTCGAGATTTTCGTGCTCGATGAAGCGGATCAAATGATGGATCTGGGCTTTATTGTGCCGCTGAAGCGCATCGACCGGTTGTTGCCGAAGCAACGCCAGAGCCTGTTCTTCTCCGCCACCATGCCCAAGGCGATTGCCGAACTGGGCGCACGCTTTCTCAATGATCCGGTGCGGGTCGAGGTGACGCCGCCGGCGACAACCGCCGAGCGGGTCGAGCAACATGTTACCTTCATCAACCAGAAGGAAAAGCAGGCGCTGCTCACGCTGAAATTGCAGCAATGGGATGTCGAGCGCGCACTGGTCTTTACCCGCACCAAGCACGGGGCCGATCGCGTGGTGCGCTATCTCACCGGGGCAGGTCTTGCCGCCGCTGCTATCCATGGCAACAAGTCCCAGGCCCAGCGCACTACGGCTTTGCAGGGCTTTCGCGATGGCCGGGTGAAGATCCTCGTTGCCACCGACATCGCCGCGCGCGGCATCGATGTGTCGGGTGTCAGCCATGTGATCAATTACGAGATCCCCAATGTCCCCGAACAATATGTCCACCGCATCGGTCGCACCGCACGCGCCGGCGCCGATGGCCAGGCGTTCAGCTTTGTCGCCCCCGATGAGAAGGTCTATCTGCGCGATATCGAACGGCTGACAGGTGTGCGGATGACGCCGATGCGGCTGCCTGAAGGCTTTGTCGAGGCGGCTGCGGCGCTGCCCGGCCCGGCCCGGATACAAAAGGGACCATCCCCAAAAAGGCAAAGGCCCGGCAATCGCGCCGACAAGCGAGACGAGAAGCGTGACGAAAGGCGTGAAGGCCGACACGCTGAGCGCCGTTCCGACAACCGTTCCGGCCGACGCCAAGCCCGGCCGCGGGATAGCGTGACGGAGGCGCGCCAGGATAAACGGGAGGCGCGCAGCAGTTACGACCCTGCCGCTTACCACGAAAGCGATACGGCGGCACCGGCGTCCAGACCGAAAAAGCCCAAATCGCGCAACCGGAAGCCCTATCCGCATGGCAAGGCGAAGCGCCAGTCGACACAGGCCGATCCTCGCGGCGGTGGCAAGCCGATGCAGCGGCGACGTAGCGGCAAGCCGCCGCAACAGCGTGGAACACGGGGCTAAACGCATGGCCGAATTGCCAGTGTTGGCAAAAAAATAACCATCGCGTGCTTAAGAACTGCGTGGGTTTGCCGTCATTATTCTCAATCAGGAGAAGGGCATATAATGGCGACGCAATCTCAGCCGGCTTTCGGCGATCAGCAGCAGGCACCGTCCAGCTTCGGCAAAAAGGTCAAAACCTATTTTGGCTGGAATGAGGCGGCGCCCGCTGAAAAATCTCCGCGGCAGCAAAAGGTCGAAAAAATCTATGGCTTTCTCGAAGCGGCACAGCTGGAGCCAACCCCCGAAGCCTATCGGCTGGGCTGGGAATATCATTATGGTGCCAACCAGAAGCTGTGCCTCGAAATTGACGCCATCCTCGAAGATCGCGGTACCATCCCGCTGGGCAGCGTTTACGAGCTGACCGAGAAACACCTCAATATTCTTGATTTCTCGGAGCTCACCAAGCTGATCAACAGCGGTTCACAGGTGCTGCGCCAGGGCCATAAGGTCATTTCCGACAATCGCGGTGAAAGCCGTGGCTACAGCACGGCCCTGAAAAGGGAAATTGCGCAGATTGAGGATCTGGACACAGGCAATGAGAGCCTGAGAAACCTGCTCAACCTGACCGATACCATGATCAAGAAATCGCAGGAGGCCGAACGGCAGCTGAAAGAGGCTGAGAGCAATGTCGTCAACATGCGCAAAAAGCTCGATGATGCAAACCAGAAGGCAGAAACCGACCAGCTCACCGGACTACCCAATCGCTGGGCTTTTGAGGCGGTGCTGAAAGATGCGGTGGCCCAGTCGAAGCAATATTTCGAGCCGCTATCGGTGGCGTTTGTCGATATCGACCATTTCAAGGTGATCAACGATACCCATGGCCATGATGTCGGCGACCGTGTGCTCAAGCGCGTCGCCGAGACACTGGACAGCATGTCCGATGACCAGTGCCATCTGGCGCGCCATGGCGGCGAAGAATTTGTCATCCTGTTTGCCGACAAGACGCCGCAACAGGCATTCGAGATCGTCGACAGCACCCGCGCCGACCTGGCCGGCCAGACCCTGACCAACCGCGAGAATGACGAACCCATCGGCACCGTCAGCTTCTCTGCCGGCATTGCCGCGCTGGCGGGCGATGGCGACCCGCGCGCCATGCTGCGAAGGGCCGATGCCGCACTTTATTCCGCCAAGGAAAGCGGTCGCAACCAGGTGATCATCGATCAGAGCTGAGGCGGCAGGCCGAGTATCCTGACGCACCAAAACATTAATGGCGGAAGTGGCGCATTCCGGTAAACACCATCGCCAGCCCTGCCTCATCGGCAGCGCCAATCACCTCATCGTCGCGGATCGAGCCGCCCGGCTGAATCACCGCGCTGGCACCGGCCTCGACCGCCGCCATCAGACCATCGGCAAAGGGAAAGAACGCATCCGAGGCAACGGCTGAACCCCTGGTCAGCGGCTCGGCCCAGCCATGGGTTTCGGCGGCTTCCTCGGCTTTGGCAAAGGCGATGCGGGCGCTGTCGCGGCGGTTCATCTGCCCCGCACCGATACCTGCGGTCTGGCCGTCCCTGGCATAAACAATTGCGTTGGATTTGACGTGCTTGGCGACAGTCCAGGCGAACAGGCAATCCTGCAATTCCTGTTCGCTCGGCGCGCGCTTGGTGACCACCTTGAGATCATCGCGCGACACCGCGCCATTGTCCCGGCTCTGGATCAGCCAGCCCCCGGCGATGGTCTTGGCCATAATCCCGCCGCGCGTCGCGTCGGGCAGATCGCCGGTCAGCAGCAGCCGCAGATTCTTCTTTGCCGCAAACACCGCGCGCGCCGCTTCATCGGCAGCGGGCGCGCAAACCACTTCGGTGAAGATGCTGGTGATCGCCTCTGCGGTTGCGACATCGAGCGGGCAATTGACCGCGACAATGCCGCCAAAGGCCGACACGCTGTCACATGCCAGCGCCTTTTGATAGGCTTCGAGCAATGTTTCACCGCTCGCCACGCCGCAGGGATTGGCATGTTTGACAATCACTACGGTCGGTGGACCGCCAGCAAATTCGGCAACCAGCTCGAGCGCAGCATCGGCATCATTATAATTGTTATAACTCAGTGCTTTGCCTTGTAGCTGCTCGGCCTGGGCGATGCCCTGTCCGGTCGGTCCGGCGGGTAGGTAAAGTGCCGCCTGCTGGTGCGGATTCTCGCCATAGCGCAGCGTATCGCCACGCTGTGCCACCATTGGCAGTGTCTCGGGAAAGGCCTGACCCTGATCGGCAAAGCCGAACCAGCTGGCGATCATGCTGTCATAGGTCGCGGTCGCGGCGAATGCCTTGGCCGCCATGCGCTTGCGGAAATCAAGGCTGGTGGCATTGTTGCCGCTATCGAGCTCGGCGATCAGCGTTTCATAGTCCGCCGGATCGGTAATGATGGTGACATAGGCATGATTCTTCGCCGCAGAACGCACCATGCTGGGCCCGCCAATATCGATATTCTCGATAATCTCCGGCCGGTCGGCGCCGCTCATCACCGTCTGGGCAAAGGGGTAGAGATTGACCACCACCAGATCGATCGCGCCAATGCCATGGGTCTCCATTGCAGCGGCATGATCGGCATTGTCGCGCACCGCCAGCAAGCCGCCATGGACCATCGGGTGCAGAGTCTTGACCCGGCCGTCCATCATCTCGGGAAAGCCGGTGACATCGGAGACATCGCGCACCTCCAGCCCGGCCTCGCGCAACGCCTTGGCGGTGCCGCCGGTGGAAACCAGCTCAACCCCGGAGGCTGCCAGCTTCTGGCCCAGCGGCACCAGTCCGGTCTTGTCGGACACCGAGAGCAGAGCCCGTTTGATGGTGATGCTGTCGCTGCCCATTGCTTTTCCTATCCCATTTTCCTGAGGATCCAGCCACAATTGCCACCGCCCGGACCGATCTCGTCGCTGATCACCACCTGCTTTGTCGGCCGCGGCCGGTTATGGCCATCGACCCACAGGCTGTCCTCCACCGCCAGCTTGGCATTGGTCGCGCGCAGCTGCCACAGCTGGCCGTCCTCCAGCCGCAGCAGCACCGCCTGGCCATCGCCGGTACCGTGCGCCTCAACATGCTCGCCCAGATGAAAGCGGATGGCAAAAGGCAGGCTGGTAAAGCGCGTCTTGCGGGCCTTGGCACTCTGCGCCGAAGGCAGCAGCAAATCCTCGCCGCGCAGCTCGCTGCCATCGGAGCGGAGCAGCAATATTCGCCGGTGAATCAGGCCATGGCGATGGCTATAGCCGTCATGGCTCATCTCCAAGCGCGTCGCCTCATCGACCTCGCGCCGCTCCAGCTCCACCTCGCCAACGCCCTTGCCCAAACGTCCCTTGGGCAGAATCGCGGTGCTGTTGAGATTGTCGAGGCACAGGGTGGAATGTGCAGCGGTGGCACGTAACCCCTGTGACAGCCTCGCACTTATCACCGCGCCGACCGCCGAGGCACCGCCGCAGCTGGTGATGATCCGCTGACCATTGCTCGACATTTCAAATGCCAGGGTGGAGGCACAGCCGGTGGCGGCATGGCGGGCAATGGGTGGCGGACCGGCATCAACCAGAACCACGGTGCGCCCGGCGGGAATGCGCTGATAGCCCCAATAGCGCGCCTGACGCAGCGGCCGCGCAATGATCCCGCTACGATCGATCAGATGACCTACGGTTGCTGCGTCGAGTGCTGGCGCACCCTGCCAGCCGGCGAGGCTGCCATCATCATGGGTAACACCCTGAAACGCCGCGACCGCCATGTCGAGCGCATCATGCACGGCGTCAGGCAGGTCAGCCTCCTCGCTCTGGTCATAGAGTGAGCGCAGCACCGAAAGCACCGCAATCGCCTGAAACTGCTCCATCGGCGCGCGCGAAAACACACCGCCATCTGCACCGAATGTGCCCAGCATTGCCCGACGCAAACCCGCCTCGCCATAGACACGGCGCGGATGGCCATCAGGCAGCAGCAGCGACGCTGCTACCACCCCGGCCCATGCGGTCAGCCGCCCTATGCCGGGATCGGCCTTATTGGCGGTACGGTCGAGATGGCGCGCGGTCACTGCCAACTGGGTCAATACCCGCTTGCGATGGGCCCGGTCGCGACCGCCGATGATTAGCGGCGCATAGGCCGCGCAGTTGATCAACCGCCACGCGGCGACATCGGGGCGCCAGGCCGGCGGCTTGAAATTTTCGCCATGGCGCGACAACCATTGTTGCACCAGCCGCTCGGCCAGCTCACGCACCTTGTCGCGCGGCGCAGCGGCGGCCAGATCGCGCAGCCAGCCGAAACCGTGCAGATAATCCTGAAAACCCGGGGGCAGCTTCATGGTATCGAAATCATAATCGCGGACCGGTTGTTGCAGCCCGAGATAGCGGAAATGCCCGGCGCGAATCGCGGTGCCGCGCGCCGCATTGCCGGCAATCGGATCGGCAGGCACCATCAACAGCCGCAGCGGCGCGCTGGCCTTGAGCCGTAATTTGTGCAGCGGCGTCCGCCAGGTCAGGCGATAGACACTGTTGATCAGCCGTTCGGACAGCGACAGCCCCTTGTCATCATCGCCGCGAATGACCAGCGCCCGATCGGCAATAGGCCCGGATACATCGGCATCGGCAGCGCCAACAGGCCCGACCGAAGCATCAGGCTCCGGCGTTGTAGCGGAAGTGGCGGGGGGCGTTTCGATCGCCCGATGCTTCAGGTCACGACCCGGTTCTGCGTTCATTCGCCCCTCAATGTCCTGATATTGGCGGCATAATGATCCGGTCCACCGCGAAAGGTCGCGGTTCCGGCGACCAGCACATCGGCCCCGGCATCAATGCACAAAGGCGCGGTCCTGGCGTCGACGCCGCCATCGACCTCGAGATGGATATCGCGGCCCGTGGCGTCGATAAGTTTACGGATGGCGGCGATTTTCCTCAGCTGGCTGTCGATAAAGCTCTGGCCACCAAAGCCCGGATTGACGCTCATCACCAGCACCAGATCGACATCATCCAGGATATAATCGAGCACGCTTTCAGGGGTGCCGGGATTGAGCACGACCCCGACCTTTTTCCCGAGCGAACGGATATGTTGCAGCGTGCGGTGGACATGCGGCCCGGCTTCGGGATGGACGGTGATGATATCAGCCCCCGCCTCGGCGAAAGCGTCGATATAGGCATCGACCGGCGAGATCATCAGATGCACGTCGAACGGCTTTTCGGTGTGCGGCCGCAGCGCCTTCACCACTGCCGGGCCGATGGTGATATTGGGGACGAAATGCCCGTCCATCACATCGACATGAATCCAGTCGCATCCGGCCGCGTCAATCGCGCGGATTTCCTCACCCAGACGCGCGAAATCGGCGGACAGAATAGAGGGAGAAATAAGCGGTGCGCTGGCCATGTCCGGCCCCTAACGCGCGCCCTTGGCCATCGCAACCGAAAGCGGCGCATCTGTCCACAAATATGTCCGCTTTTCCATTATCGCTACGGCCGGAGCAGCGGACCGAATAGCTGGGTTAGGGCCGCCGCAGCAGCCGGGCGATAAAAAAGCCGTCCATACCGCCCTGATCGGCGAGATGCTGCGGCAGGATGCGCAGATGGCCATTCTCATCAGGGTGCAGGCCGACAGGCAGTTCATCGGGCCGGATCGGATTAGTGGCGAAATCGCCATGCGCTTCGAGGAACGCTGCCATTTGCTGCTCGCCTTCCTCGGGTTCGAGCGAACAGACCGCGTAAAGCAGCATGCCGCCGGGCCGCACCCATTGGGCCGCGCGTTCGAGCAGACGTGCCTGCAAGTCGGCGCGGTCAGCAATATCGCGCGGCCCGATACGGTGCAGCACATCGGGGTGGCGGCGGAAAATGCCGGTCGCGCTGCATGGCGCATCGAGCAGCACTGCATCGGCTCGGTTGTCCGGTGCCCAGCGCAGCAGGTCATCGGTAATGATCGTGGCGGTCAGCCGGGTGCGCGCAAGATTGTCCTGCAGCCGCCGGTTACGCTTTTCCGAGACATCGATCGCAGTCACCTGCCAGCCCGAGGCGCCGAGCTGCATCGTCTTGCCACCCGGCGCGGCGCACAGATCATAGGCAGTGCGCCCATCACCCCGGCCCAGCAGCCGCACCGCCAGCGCCGCCGACAGATTCTGCACCCACCATGCGCCTGTGTCATAGCCCGGCATGTCCACGACCGAGCCGGATTCGCTGAGACGGACATGGTCGGGCATCAACGCCGTCCCTTCGGGCAGGTTTGGCGAAGGGCTATGCTTCAAACCACCACGCAGGGTGATATCGACCGGCGGATTGCGCACCAGTCCGGCGCGCGCGGCCTGCACCATGGTCTCGCCCCAATGCGCATGCCAGCGGCTGGCCACGGCATCCGGCAATGTGGGTATCGCCGGCAGCGCATCACCCGCGCGCATAATTGCCCCGAACACCCCATGCGCCAGCCGTCTCGGTCCGCCGTCCAGCAGCGGCAGGCCGGTGGCCAGCACCGCATGGGCAGGGGTTTTCAGCACCAACGCCTGCGCCAGCATCATCCGCAACACCGTGCGTACCTTGGCATCATCGGCGAGACGGTTACGGGTGCGTGCATCGATCAGCGCATCGCAATCGACCAGATGACGCAGGGTCTCCGCTGCTATGGCACGGGCCATCGCCTTGTCCTCGGGCAGCGCGAGATGACGGCAGGCACGGGCCTCAACCATGTCGAGTGCATCACTGCGGCGCAGCACCGCGTCGAGCATGACAAGCGCGGCGCGGCGCGTGGCTAATCCGGCAATATCGTTCATGCAAGGCGGCCTATCGGATCACAATGGCGAAGGCCAGTGTGGTGAAGAGGTCAATCGCGGCGCGTCGGGTCGAGCGCGCTGGTGCGCGAGCCTCGCCCTCCGGAACGCGGCACGCTCGCGCCGCGCCGACCGCGCGCCGACCGGCTGACTACCTCATCGGCAAAGGCGCTACCGCCGCTGACCCCGGCACCATGACCCTGCGATCCCTGTCCCATTTCCATGGCGATATCCTGCAGCGCGGCAATGCGATCGCCGGTATCGGGATGGGTGGAGAACAGGCTGCGCACACCGGCGGGCACGATATAGAGCTGCGCCGCCGCCGGGTTGCGTTCGCTCACCGGGTTGGGGATGCGCTCGGCCTGTCCCGAGATTTTCGCCAGCGCCGAGGCCAGCGCCATCGGCTTGCCGCTAATCTCTGCGCCGCCTTTATCCGCACCGAATTCGCGGGTACGGCTGATCGCCATCTGCACGATCATCGCCGCGAACGGCGCGATCAGCACCGCGGCCAGCCCGGCGATACCGGCATTGCGGTCGCGGAAGAAAATACCGAAATTGGCGAGCATCGAGATCGCCCCGGCAATGGTCGCAACCATCGTCATGATCAGCGTATCGCGGTTCTTCACATGCGCCAGTTCATGCGCCATAACCCCCTCGACCTCGTCGCGATCGAGCATGGAGAGCAGACCGGTGGTCGCGGCCACGGCAGCATTTTCCGGATTGCGCCCGGTAGCAAAGGCATTGGGATGCGGCGTGTCCATCAGATAGACCTTTGGCATCGGCAAATCGGCATTGCGCGCCAGCCGCGCGACCATATTATAGAAATCGGGATGGCTCTGGGCATCGACCTCAATCGCATTGTGCATCCTGAGAACGATCTTGTCGGCATTCCAGAAGGTGAACAGGTTCATGCCGGCCGCCACCAGCAGTGCGATGACCGCACCGCCCGCACCGCCCAGCGTATAGCCCAGCGCCATGAACAGGGCCGTCAATCCGGCCAGGAGCATAAGAGTCTTCATTTGGTTCATCTGCGTTCATTCCTGTATTGCCCGGACGTGCCACCCGACGCGCAAAATCGCTTGGAAACCGGCCTTCCGACCCCATATCATACACCATAATATGATAGCGGAATGACGGTTTTTCAATCCGCAGTGTTATGGGGACAAGACAGCATGGCCAATGAAGCGAGACAGAACGGACTGGCCCAGCATGTTGCGCCCGCCCGCAAGCGCCCGGCACATGTTACCGCTCCGGCGCACTGGAAAGCGGACCCTGCACCCCGGCCCGAACCGATCACCGAAGAAGACGAGAAGCGCCGCGCCAATGGTCCGACCCGCTATGGCGACTGGGAATCGAACGGTATTGCCATCGATTTCTGAGCGTGTTGTTACACTGCAAAGTTCACGAAGTTCACACCTGTGAAGCACTCTCATAGCCCTCTCTTCTTTAGAATATAGTCGCCTTTTATGGAATCGTCATTGCGAGGAGCGAAGCGACGCGGCGATCCAGAGCGTCGCGCGTTGCGCTGGATTGCTTCGCCTGCGGCTCGCAATGACGTGCTTCAACCTGACTGGATCAAACTCTAGGGTAGAAGGTTGGAAGAGAGGGCTGTCCACAAGCACAGCGCTGAGACGATAGCCCCCACCCCTCCCCTGAAAGGGAGGAGAAAGAGCCTATTTCGCCAGCATCGCCTTTTCGCGCCGCCGTTGGACCGATGAACCAAGGTGCATCGCCTCGCGATATTTCGCCACGGTGCGGCGGGCAATATCATAGCCCTGCTCCTTGAGCATCGCGACAAGCTTGTCATCGGAAAGGATCTTTTTCGGATCCTCATTGTCAATCAGCGTCTTCAGCGCGTCCTTGACCGCAGAGGACGACACCGCCTCGCCGCCATCGGCGGACTGGATCGCGGTGGTGAAGAAATATTTGAGCTCGAAAGTGCCACGGTCGCAATTGAGATATTTGTTGCTGGTCACGCGGCTGATGGTCGATTCATGCATCTCGATGGCATCGGCAATCTGGCGCAGCGTCAGCGGCTTGAGCTGGGCCACGCCTTCATGAAAAAACCCTTCCTGCCGCTTGACGATTTCGGTCGCCACCTTGGTGATGGTGCGCTGACGCTGATCGAGCGTGCGGATAAGCCAGCTGGCATCATTGAGACATTCATTGAGCCAGGCCTTGCTCGCCTTGTCCTGTATCCCTTCGCTGAGCTCGGCATGATAACGCCGGTTGATCAACAGCCGCGGCAGCGTCGCGGGGTTCATCTCGATATGCCAGCCAGTGGCGCCGGCCCTGGCCCGGACAAAGACATCGGGAACGACCGGTGCTGCGGCAGCACCGGCAAAGGCGGCACCGGGACGTGGCTGATAATCACGCAGCTCGGCAATCATATCGATCACATCGTCCTCATCGACACGGCAAATGCGCTTCAGCCGGGCAATATCGCGCCGTGCCACCAGGTCGAGATTGTCGATCAGCCGTGCCATGGCCGGGTCATAGCGATCAGCCTCGCGCGCCTGTATCGCCATGCACTCGCTCAGCGACCTTGCACCAACGCCACTGGGGTCGCATTGCTGCACCCGGGCAATCACCGCTTCGACCCGGTCAACCGACGTCCCCAGCTGTTGCGCCAGCGCCAGTGCGTCGGCACGCAGATAGCCACTGTCATCGACATGACCGATGATCAGATCGGCGATCAGCATATCCTCGCCCTCAACCTGTGCGCCCATCTGCTCGCGCAAATGGTCCTGCAGCGTCATGCTGTCAGCCAGCATATTCTCCCAGTCCGCACCCTCACCGCTGCCCCCCGGGCCGCTTGCGCCCAGAGCAGAGCTGCCCATCATGTCACTGGCGCTATCATGGTGGAAGACATCGACATCGCTGTTGCTGTCAAGCGGTGCATCGGCTTCGCCTGCCCCGGCGGCGATCAGCGTATCGGCGCCTTCGGACGGGGGTTCGCCACCCTCCGCGCCATTGTCACCGGCACCATCGCCGCCACTATCACCGGCGGGCCCGGAAGCACTCTCTCCTGCCGGTTGCCCCGGCGTGTCATTGACGGCTTCGCTTTCGAGCAGCGGGTTCTTTTCCAGCGCCTCGTTGAGATAGCTCTCCATCTCCAGATTGGACAGCGCCAGCAGCTTGACCGCCTGCTGCATTTGCGGCGTCATTACCAGCGACTGTTTCTGCCTGAGATCGAGACGTGGACCTAGCGCCATGGCGTGGCGGCCTCATGCTGTCGGCCTGGTAATTGCGGAATGACGACCCTCGGCATCGGCATCATTACAACGCAAACCCCTCGCCCAGATAGAGCCGGCGCACATTGACATCACTGACGAGGTCTTCCGGGGTGCCCGAAAACAGCACCTGGCCATCATAGATGATGCAGGCGCGGTCGACGATATCCAGCGTTTCGCGCACATTATGGTCGGTAATCAACACCCCGATGCCACGATCCTTCAACTGCAGCACCAAGTCGCGAATATCGGCGATGGAAATCGGGTCGATGCCGGCAAAGGGCTCGTCGAGCAGCATGATCGAGGGATTGGCCGCCAGTGCCCGGGCAATCTCGCAACGCCGCCGCTCACCACCCGACAGCGCCATCGCGCCGGAATCGCGCAATTTGGTCAGGCCGAATTCATCGAGCAGCTTTTCCAGTTCGGCCTCGCGCGCCGCCTTGTCGGGCTCGGCCATTTCCAGCACCGCCATGATGTTCTGCTCGACCGTCAGGCTGCGGAAGATCGATGTTTCCTGTGGCAGATAACCCAGACCCAGCACCGCACGGCGATACATGGGCAGGTCGGTGATATTCTCGCCATCAAGCACGATACGGCCCGAGTCCGGACGCACCAGCCCCATGATCGAATAGAAGCAGGTGGTCTTACCCGCACCATTGGGGCCAAGCAGACCGACCACCTCGCCCTTGGCCACCGACAGCGAAATGTCCGTAAGCACGGCACGGCGATCATAGCTTTTGGCGATCGAAACAACCGCAAGGCCATTTTCCAGCGCGTCGGGATGCAATGCCGGATGCGCGCCATCAACCATGGCGGGGCTGACATCGGCAGCGGTGGTTATGTCATCCATTTCGGCCTGCACTCGGGTCCCATCTCAATGATTACCATGTAATAATCGGCCCGCTGGAATCGCAATGCAAGCGAATTTGCATATTTTTATGCAAGTTTCATGCCCTTTGATGAAAGTCGCCAGTGGCAAGAGATCAGTTCGCCCCGTCCTCGCGCTGCGGCACGGCGAAGCTGCCGCTGACCCGGCCATCATCGCCGGGGCTGGCGCTGATTCCGCCACCCGATACGCGACCATCGATGCTGCTGAGGCCGGTGGTCAGGTCGATCACCAGCCGCTCGCCATTAAGCGTATCGCCGCCACGGCGCAGCCGCACATTGCCGATCATGGTGATGATGCGGCGGTTGAGGTCGTAAATCGCGCTCTGGCCCTGCGCCCGGGTATCACCCTTGCTGATCGTCACCCCGCCCAGTGCATCGATACGCTCGATATCGGTGCTGCCAATATCGCGAAAGGCGATGGTCACACGCGATGCCGTGAGATTGAGTCCGGCCTGACGCAGGTCAACGCTGCCGCTGAGCACCACGCGGTCCTGGCGCTGTTGCAGCTCGATCCGCGCGGCGTTGAAATCGACAGGAGCGTTGCTGTTATGGGTGAACAGTGACTGGGCGTTGCCATGGCCGGGAATGGCCAGCGCCATTGTGACCATACCAATGGCGGCAGCCAGGGATAATGGCTTTGTGAGGCGCGGCGGCATGATCCAGCGGGTCCGGTCTTTCATCGCAACTTCCCTTGCTCTATCCGCATGCGGGCATTGCCGATCAGCGTCACCGTGCGTTGTTCGAGATCGGCACGCAACTGGTCGGCACTGAAGGTGCCGACCGCGGTTCGCCCACTGACCGCACCTCTGCTTTGCAGCGTTCGTCCCTTCAAATCAACATCAACGTCGCGGGTCACCATACGGTAGCCATTGGCGGCGTTGAAGCGGATAGGCCCGTCGATGCGCACCGTCTCCGCCTCCATGTCATAGACGCCCTCATTGGCATCGAGCGTACCCGGCCCCGATTCCAGCAGGATGCGTGCGGTCAGATCATCGAGCTCGACTATCGGGACATCGGAGCTCCGCTGCACCGCCTTGCCGGCCTTGAGCGAAAAAGGGCGCCCCCTGCTGTCCTTGCCGCGATATAGCGCATCGGTGACACGCATCCGCTCGCTGGCAATCTCGACCGTATCCTTGTCGAGCAGGAAGCTGAGCTCCGATCGCTGCACCAGCGGTGCCAGCGCGAGAAAGGCGAACAGCGCGCCAATGGCGGCGGGTAGCGAGACGCGCAAAAACCGGACAATAGCGTCGTGACGACTGCCCGGGGCGGCAAAGACCTGCCGTCTGGTACGTTGCTGCTCTGCCCTTTGGGTCATGCGATATCCACTGGCGCGGCCTGATTACCGACGCTCTGTGCTGTTAGATATTAGCTATGGGCAAAAATATCAATTTCCGGCCAGCCGATCAGATCAAGTTCGGCGCGATGCGGTAGAAAGGCGAAGCACGCCTCGGCCATGTCCAGCCGCTTTTCGCGCACCAGCCGCTGGGTGAGTGCGTCGCGCAGATCGTGCAGGTAGCGCACATCGCTGGCGGCATAGTCCTGCTGCGCCGTGCTCAATTCAGGGGCGCCCCAGTCGCTCGACTGTTGCTGCTTCGATATCTCCTTGCCGAGCATCTCCCGCACCAGCTCTTTGAGCCCGTGCCGGTCGGTATAGGTGCGCACCAGCCGCGACGCGATCTTGGTGCAGAAAACCGGCTCGGCCATGACGCCGAGATAATATTTGATCGCGGCCAGGTCGAAGCGCCCGAAATGATAGAGCTTGATACGCCCGGGATCGGCGAGAACCGCCTTGAGATTGGGCGCGGCATAGTCGCTGTCAGGGGTGAAGCGGACCAGATGTTCGTCATCGCCGCCATCGCTGATCTGCACCAGGCACAGCCGGTCGCGCGGAGTATTCAGCCCCATGGTCTCGGTATCGACCGCCAGCGCACCGTCGCCCAGTGCATCAGCGGGAATGTCTTCTTCATGCAAATAGACGGCCATCAGATTGTGTCCCTGTCATTATCCTGTGTGTTTGCATCCGGCGCAGCACCACCAGCAAGGCGCGGCGTCAGACCCGCCCGCTTGCGCCGTGCATCACGCGCGAGGATGTTGAGAAACTCGACCAGCGCCGAAAACGCCATGGCGCCATAAATGACCTCTTTGGGCACATGAAAACCAAAGCCGTCGGCAATCAGGCTGGCGCCGATCATGAACAGAAAGGCGAGCGCCAGCATCACCACGGTCGGGTTCTGCTCGAGAAAGCGCGCCAGCGGTCCGGCCGCGACCAGCATCACCGAGACCGCCACCAGCACCGCAATGACCATGATGACGATATGATCGGTCATGCCAACCGCAGTGATGATCGAGTCGAGCGAGAACACCAGATCGAGCATGATGATCTGGCCGATCGCGGCGGCGAAACCGATCTCGGCCTTCTTCGCCACCTCAGCCATATCATCTATCGCCGGATCAAAATCGACATTGTGATGGATTTCCTTGGTCGCCTTCCACACCAGGAATAACCCCCCTGCAATCAGGATCATGTCGCGCCACGAAAATCCATGGCCAAAAGCCGTGAAGACCGGCGTTGTTAGCTGGACGATGATGAACACCAGGCTGAGCAGCCCGAGCCGCAAGCCGAGCGCCAGGCCGATACCGATGAAGCGCGCCCGCGGCCGATCACCTTCAGGCATCTTGTTGGTGATAATCGAGATAAAGATCAGATTGTCGATGCCGAGCACCACCTCCATCGCGATCAGTGCCGCAAGCGCGGCCCAGGTCGCGGGTTCGGCAAAAATACTGAATATCGCGGCAATATCTGGCATTGCGCTCCCTTGCCCAATTGCCGGGGCGCTGGCAAGCGCTGATGAAAATACCCCCAGATGGGCGTCGATAAATATGTGGAATCGCGGCGCAAATTTCGCCGCGCGATGCAGCAATCGGTGATGCTGATACCATCGTGCAAGATGCAGTAGATACGATTGCGTAACGATGTCAGCAAGATTTGCAGGCTCAACCGCAGCAAATCTGAAACATTCATTTGTTAAAGTATTCGCTCAAGAGGGTTTTTTACGGTATAGAGAGTCGCAAGCTGTGCCCCGAGCATGGCTGCTATCGCGCCGATACCCGCTGACGATGTTTAAGACAGGCAGAAACAGTGTTTTATTGAGCGGTAATTGAGAGGGCCTGATTTCCCTCTGTCGGCTGCAGTCTTCCCCGCGTCCCGGAGGCTTGGCCGAGAATGATTGGGGCGGAATTGAAAGTGACGAACGGATTATGGGTTTTGACAGAGGGCGTCGTGGCCGCGGCCGGGACAAGCGCGATGGATTTGGTGAGGACAGTTTCGACGGCTTCCCTCCACCCGGTGGTGATTTTGGCGGTGGTTTCGACAACCGTGGCGGTGGCCATCGCGGCGGCGGCGGCGGCTATGATGATCGCCGAGGCGGCGGTTTCGATGGTGGCCAGGGCGGCGGCGGTTATAATCGCGGCGGCGGCGGCGGTGGCGGTGGCGGTTATAATCGCGGCGGCGGCATGCCGGCCCAGGTTGTCGGCGAAGGCAGCGGCACGGTAAAATTCTTCAACAGCAACAAGGGCTTCGGCTTTATTCAACGCGATGGCGGCGGCGATGATGTGTTCGTCCATATCAGCGCTGTCGAACGTGCCGGCCTGCAGGGCTTGGCCGAGGGACAGAAGCTGGAATTCACCCTGATCGATCGCGGCGGCAAGGTTTCGGCAAGCGATCTCAAGATCGACGGTGAAATCATCCCGGTACAGGAGCGTTCGGCTCCGCCGCAGCGTGAGCTGACGGGCGAACGCGCCAGCGGCACGGTCAAGTTCTTCAACTCAATGAAAGGCTTCGGCTTTATTTCGCGCGATGATGGCGAAGCTGATGCCTTTGTCCATATTTCCGCCGTGGAGCGTTCGGGCCTGCATGGCCTGAATGAGGGCGACCGACTGGATTTCGATCTGGAAGTTGATCGGCGTGGCAAATATTCGGCGGTCAATCTCGTCGCCAAGACCGACTGACCCGCTATCTGCCCCAACGGCTATGTCGACGGGCTGAGCGAAACAGCAGCATCACATAAAGGGCCGCCGACTCGTGTCGGCGGCCCTTTATATTGCGCTCAGCACCTTTGTTGCTGTCAGCATCGACACTGCACCGATACGCTCTGGCCACGGTAGAAAACCGTGCGTGGCATATCGCCATGCCTGACTGCGCTATGTGACCCAAGCATATCAACCGATGATGCCTTGTAGCGATATGCGCCCATTCGCCTCCACCGATCCAAGATTCAGTCATGGCCGACCATGACAGGCTGTAGCATGCCCCCGATGGTATCGTCGCTGCGGACCAATCCATGCCTTGCACAGAACAAAAAAGGGCGCCCCGAAGGACGCCCTTTTTTGCCGGATAATCTCCGGCACATCGGCTTGCCGCTTAGAAGCGGAAGCGGATGCTGCCCTGATAGGACTGGTTCTGGAAGTCGCTGCGACCGACGGTGGTTTCTGCCGAAACACCGATGGTCACATTGCCGACGTCATAGTTCAGGCCAACGCCGGCTTCGACCCAGTCGCTGTCATCCGACGCGATGGCGAACGGTGCCAGGGCGCCGCTGCCGCCAACAAAGTTGGCGCCGAAGCTGCCGTCGCGATCCAGGAAGTCGTGGACATAGTCAGCACGGATCCATGGACGGAAGGCCTTGCCCCTGAGCGTGGTCGCAGTGACACCGGCACGGCCCTGCAGCGTATCGAAGCGATCACGCTGGATGGCCAGAGCCGGAAGACCACCGGTTTCCTGAACGTCACCAAAGTCGATCATCTGATAGCTCAGACCGACACGCGGACGGATCAGCACGGTCTTGGTCTCAAAGTCTTTCGAGATACCGAAGTCGGCTGCAAAGGCCAGGCTGTCATCATCGCTGCTGAGGTTGAAGCTGTTGGTACCGATGGTGACTGTTCGCAAGGTTTCGGTGCTGTAGCTACCGAGGCTCAGCAGACCGTCAAAAGTCAGGCCACTATCGTTGCGCAATGCGCCGTAGATGGTGCCCTGCCACAGCTGACCGTCTGCACGGGCACCTGCCTGCGAATTGCCTTCGACATCGCTGTACGAACCGGAGAAGCCGATTATGACATTCTCGTTAGGCAGATATTCCAGACCGGCTGCGATAAAGAAGCCGTCATATTGGTCATCCTGCGTGGTGAGTGCTGCCGGCATGCCGACGCCTTCACCCACCAGGAAGCCACCCGAGAGGAACAGCGCGAAGTCCGAAGACAGGCCGCTGTCGTCATTGACCGTATCATTCTGCGCCGCCGAGGTGGTCGCCGCAAATGCTCCCTGGGTCGGCAGACCCATGGCGCTTGCCGAAGCCAGCTGTACCGCGGTGCCGCTGGTAGCGACTGTGCCGCCACGATCGCTGTCAAATGCCGTGGCCGTACGGTTGCGGTAGAAGTTGGTCATGCTGTTCAGCATCATCTCCGCTACGCTGAGATTGGTCGTCTCCGTGACCGGAGCCAGACCTTCCAGCGTTGCACCCAGCGTTGCCGCATCAGCAAACTCGGTGAAGCGATAGATATCCGCAAAGTTGGTCAGGCCGTTTGCACGGTTCTGATCAAGCAGCTGTGCGAATGAGGACTGTACCGCAGAGTTGGGGTCGACAACCGAAGCATAGGTGTTGACGTCGAACACCGCATTGACTGAGGTTACACCGGTGGTCTCATCGGTGACATTTTCGAACGCCACACCCAGAACAGCACTGCCGAAGCCGGTGTTGAAGCTGTTGGTGACATCACCCTCTGCCGTCGCAATGGTGAAGGTGTCACCATCGTTGAACAGGAACTCGGTGAGCTGGTTAAAGGCGACAATGCCGCCAAGATCCAGATTACCTGCATCCGGATTGGGAATGATGTTCGGATTACCGTCATCATCCAGAACCGGATTGCCGATATCATCGGTTTCCGTGATCGTGCCGCGGGTCACCGCAAGGGTATCGGAATTGCCGGCATTGTCGATATCGACAATGAGCGTGCTGCCCGATGTCAGGATAACATTACCTTCGATCGTCAGCGTACCGATATTGTCCATGCCACCCGGTGCAATAGCGCCGGTGAGGTTGGTGAGGAACGGCGTCACAATGGTACCCGAGCCCGACAGCATACCCGCCATAAGCGAATAGTCGCTGTTCATGCTCAATACGCCGTCGACATTCACGGTGCCGCCTGTCTGCATCACGCCGAGCCAGGTGAACAGCTCACCATCGGCGGTGACGTCAAGACCGGCAGTACCCGAGACGGTCAGACGGTCGATATTGACCGCGCTGCTCAGCGTCGTGGTGCCTGCATTGGCGAGGGTCACGTCAAAATAACGACCGTTGATGACATCACCTTCCTCGGTGAAGCCGGGGTCAACATTATCGGGAACGAAACCGGTCGCACCCGGCAGGCCATTGGCCAGCGTCGGATCGGGCAGCGGTTCCGGCGCAGGATCAGGATCCGGATCCATGCCCTCTTCCATCGGGCTCTCTTCGGCACCTTCAACGGCATCCGCCATCGGCGCTTCTTCCGAACCGGTGACAGTGATCGTGTTCGGCGATTCTTCCGCAAATTCGACGCGGGTGGTCATCGGTGCGTTTTCGGCAAACTGAACACCGGTCAGGCCTTCACCAAGAGCCGGTTCGGAGGTTGCAGCGGCAGCTTCAGCCGACGCAGCCTCTTCAACCGGAGCGGTTGTTGTCGTCTCCGCAGTGACGGTACCTTCAACGCCTTCGGCATTGGCGATGACATCGTTGCCCGACTGGGCAATGTCGGCTTCACCGCGATTGTTGAAGATCTCGGAGCCGGCTTCCGTAGGATCTGCCGGCGGATCGATCGGGTCACCGTCCGGAGTGGTAATGATGCCGGTCGCTACGTCCTGACACTCATCGGGACCGATGCCCGGGGCGCCAATGCCTTCGACGCAGACGCCACCAAAGTCACCCTCGGTGCCGTTCAGGCCAAGCTCCGGCGTGGTCGGCAGGCCATTCACGACATTGCCGTTCTCATCGATGATCCGGTAGTTCGGATCAAGCAGCGTTACCCAGTGATCGGCATCTTCCCAGTTGCCGTCGCCGCCATTGGTGCCGACATAGCGATAAGGGTTAACCTCGGCGATATACTGCCAGAAGAGCGCCAGCGGCTGATAGAAGCTGGTGGTGCCGAGCGAGCTGAACGGAGTGGCACCGAAGAAGCGCGAACCACCGGACAGAACGCCGATAACCAGTTCTTCGTCGGTAATGTCATTATCTTCGGAGCGCAGGATGAGCGGGCCGCCGGAGTCACCACCGGCGGTGGTGCCTTCATTTGGCAGCGGGTCATCCTGGTGGACGTTGAAGTCAAAGAAGAAGTCGTCAGGCGTGGTCGAGTCAAAGTCGAGATTGTAGAGGTTCTGCGGCAGGAACGGATCATCCGGGCCGAAGATTACATTGTTACGATCATCGAGCGAGAGGAAGCCGCCCAGAACATTTTCTGCAGCACGGCGACGGAAGTCGATGCCGAAGATCGGGCCATCAAGAGCCGTACCGGTGCCGCCAAAGCCAACGATGTCCACATTGTAACCGGTGCCGGTAACCGGGTCGATACCGTCGGGAGCCGGCAGGATCGAAAACAGCAGTGCCCATGTCGGGAGATTGCCGGCCGGGGTATCAAGGGTTGCAACGGCAATATCCGCCTCGATGAAGCCCAGGGCCTGCGGATTTTGCAGCGAGCGCGGATCATACTGTATCTGGCTGATGTTAAAGAGGTTATTTGCCACCGAGGTCTGACGCAGCAGCGGGTTGGGGCGCAGCGCGGCAATCTCGTCAGCGGTCAGGCCGGCCGTGTTGAAAACAAAACCGCCATCAGGATCGATAAACGGAGCGAGCCATTCCTGGACCGCGGGAAGATTGTTGACGTTGAAGCCAAAAGACGAAATCCGGGTGCCGTCATTATAAGCAGTCGCCGGCAGGTCATTGACGCAGTGCGCGGCAAACAGCACCGCACGCGGGTTGATCAGGCTGCCGGTACACAGACCCAGTCCGGTATCGCCGTCAACGCCGCTGTTGCTGAAGAACTGGCCAACACCGGCAAATTCATCGTCATTATCGACAATGGCTTCCGAGTCAGTGTTTTCATTCGGCACGATAGCCATGGCGGGGGCCGCAGCCAGCATGGTAGCCATGGCAGCAGTCGCAGCGCCTGCGCGGAATCCGCGCATAGAAACGGAACGTGATTTGGTCATCTCTCTTCCCTCATTTTTCAACTCACCGGTTTGAATTGCAGTATTTCGCAAGAGAAACAAGGGGCGAGGGAGCAATAAACGACATTTTGATGACGCTTTGATGGAGTTGTTGCTAAAGAGATACATAATCAGTGCGTTTGCGAAATGTTTCACCGCTGTCAGCATGGCTATGAGTGATAATTTCTATTATTCCATGGGGGTTTGACCAATGGCACTTGCACCATCAACAATGCGCGACTCAGATCAGCCGCCATGCCATCAGCCCATGGACAGCACCCAGAACCAGAAACACCGCGCCACCCGCCATGCGAATAGCTTTTAACGGCACCAGCTGCGCCAGCCGCTCGCGCAGCAGAACCGCAGGCAGCAGGGCGATCATGGTGCCCAGCCAGCCGCCGGCGAGCGCAAAGCCCGCCGCCTGGCTGCGCGCCGCAGTGGCGGCAATGAGAAACTGCCCCTTGTCGCCAAATTGCAAAATCAGAATACCAAGAAAGGCAGTGGTGAACGCCCCCGTCTGCCAATGTTCGAGCAGATCCACCGGGCGGCGCCAGACCAGCATGCCGATGCCGGCAAATAACAGCGCCAGTGCGTAGAACAATGTCAGTGGGTCCTGGCTGATCCAGCCACCGACAGTGGCGCCAGCCAGCGCCGAGACCGCGCTGTTGAGCAGTGTTGCCAGCGCCACCGCAGCCAATATCATGCCATCATGCCGAAAACGCAGTGCCAGGGCGGCACACAGAATCTGGGTTCGGTCACCCATCTCCGCGAGAGCGGTGAAAATCAGGGTCGAAAGAAAAGCATCCATGGCGGTTATCCGGGCCGTCGCCCAATATCCCTATATATAATGCCAGACAGCATAGCCATGCTGTGGTTAAGGGCGTGTAAGCCAGCCGCCTGGCCCTGATCGCTGTGCCCGATGCGACAGTTGGCGCTTGACTTTATCGGCAAAAACCATAGAGAGCGCCGTTCGGATGCGATGTGCCATGGCGCCTCGCGGAGATATTCGTCGAATCGGTGTTGGCCTGCCGGTCTCCTGCGGGGAGCAGATACAGCGCCATCCGCATTTGATGATACAGCGCATTTCTACAGGATGAATTGTCATGGCCAAACCAGCCACTGTTAAGATCAAGCTTGTCAGCACCGCCGATACCGGCTTCTTCTACGTTACCAAGAAGAATCCGCGTAACCTGACCGAAAAGCTGACCTTCCGCAAATATGACCCGGTCGTGCGCAAGCATGTCGAGTTCAAAGAAGCCAAGATCAAATAATCATCAGCAGGCCAGTTACTTGCCGCAAAGAGGTTCAGCACGCATTCAACCCGCTGCTGCCACGATGACAGGCATGAAACCGATCAGTCCCTTTCGCAGCTACACACTTGCGCTCGCTGCTCTTGCGGTGCCCGCCAGCGCCATCGCGCTTGGCATTGTGACCGCCATTCCGGCACAAGCACAGCAATCCGCTACACCGGCTCTCGCCGATCTCGAAAAGGTCTCACGCCATCTGCGCGGTATCCAGACGCTGCGTGCCGATTTTGTCCAGACCGATCGGAGCAACCAGCAGCTTTCGGGCAGGCTCACGCTGAAACAGCCGGGGCGGATTCGTTTCGAATATCAGAAAGATGCACAATTGCTGATCGTCGCCGACGGCCGGTCGCTGACCATGGTCGATTATGAGGTGGCACAGGTGCAGCGCTGGCCGATCAAGAAAAGCCCACTCGGCGCGCTGCTCGACCCGGATCGCGACATTACCCGCTATGGTCGGCTGCTGGACACCGGCAGCCCCAATGTCGTCAGCGTCGAGGTCAGTGATGACGACCGCCCCGAATATGGCACCATCACCATGGTCTTCCGCCGCGATGCCACCGCTCCTGAAGGCATTGAACTCGCCGGTTGGGTTGCGCTCGATTCGCAAAACAAGCGCACCACGGTAAGCCTGAGCAACCACCGCTATAACCAGACGGTGGCAGACTCGGCCTTTCGCTGGCGCGACCCAAGGGTCCGGCGCGGCAGACGCTGAACAATATCGTTCAACAACAGCCGTTTTACTTCCGTATACACGGCGAGATGCCTTTCTGCTGCGATCAAATCATATCCTGTCAGATACTGTTCATGTCCGCGAAAGCCGATTACGCCTAACATTATTGTTATCTGGTGAGGCAGAGTTTCCCCCTGTTGCTCTCGTTCCCACCGGATAGAGGCGTGACGAACGCACAGGAGCCCCCGTTCCAATGCCCCCGGGACGGGGGTTTTTCCTGCCCGAATTCCATGGTAGCGCAGATTTATTTCGCGCCAGGTCTTGGGTTTGGCGATGACGCTCGCTAGACCCCCCGCATGAGCCAAGCCATCACCGTCGCTTCGTGGAACATCAACAGCGTCCGTTTCCGCATCGAGATCGTCCAGCGATTCCTGCGCGAGCAGGCGCCCGATATTCTCTGCCTGCAGGAAACCAAGGTTGTCGACGAACAATTCCCCGAAGGCGCGTTTCGCCAGCTCGGCTATAACCATCAGGCGCTGCATGGCCAGCCGATGCATCATGGCGTGGCGATTCTCAGCAAGATTCCGATCCGCAACATCACCCGCCATGACTGGCAGGCCAATGGAGAGGCGCGCCATGTCGGCGTCGAGCTGGCCGGTCCCGCGGTCGAGCGATTTGGCAAGACAGTGCGGCTGGAAAATGTCTATATCCCTGCTGGCGGCGATGTCCCCGACCGCGAGGCCAACCCCAAATTCGGCCAGAAGCTCGATTTTCTGACCCGTATGACTGAATGGGCGCATGGCCTCGACACCCCGACCATGCTGGTCGGCGATTTCAACATCGCGCCACTGGAAAGCGATGTATGGAGCCACAAGCAGTTGCTTAAAGTGGTGTCACATACACCGGTCGAGGTTGAGCATCTCGACCGGCTGCAAGCGGCGCATGACTGGCGCGATATCGGTCGCACATTCTATCCCGAGCCACAGCGGCTCTATAGCTGGTGGAGCTATCGCGCACGCGACTGGGCCAAATCGGATCGTGGGCGGCGCCTCGATCATATGTGGGTCTCGCCAGCCCTTGCCGACAATGTTCACAGTCATGCAGTCCTCGAAGACTGTCGCGGCTGGACCAAGCCATCCGACCATGCGCCGCTGGTCAGCGAGTTGGTGTTCTGATGCCGGATCATGCTGGCGCTATTGCGGCGGCGCGGGCAATTGATGCCCTGTTGCGTGGTTGGCCGATTGCGATAGCCAAGGGTAACCAGAAACTGGTGCTGAGCGCGGTCGAGACCCGCCTCCCTGAAAGCGACAGCGCGCCGTACCAAAGCCACCAGATGCTGATCTCTGCCGCACGGGCGGCGACGCTGAAAATCATCAACCAGCGCGCTGCCGCCCGGCCCGACGCCCCGGTGATGATCGAGACCATGGCGCCGCTCGACAATGTCGCGGCCATGGCGATTGCCGACCCGGCGCTCGATCTTGCCAATCCGCTAAAGGGGCCCTTCACCGCTCTGCCGTTGCCCGACACAGTCCTTGCCGAAGCGGCGATGACATTGGCGCGCCAGGCAGGGCTGCTGCCGGCTTTTGTTGTCGAGACCGGAGCAGCCGTCGCGCCGCTGGCCAGCATCAAGGCAAGCGATGCCGAGGCCTATGGCGATGCCGGTGCGCTGCGCATCGCGGCGCGGGCCAGACTGCCGGTCGCCGCGAGCGAGACCGGCGAGATTGTCGCTTTTCGCAGCATGGCCAATAATGAGGAGCATGTGGCGCTGGTGGTCGGCGAGCGCGACAGCAGCCCGCCTGTGGTGCGGTTGCACAGCGAGTGCCTGACCGGCGATGCGCTGGGGAGCCTGAAATGCGATTGCGGGCCGCAGCTTCATGCCGCATTGGAGGCCATGTCTGACGCGCAATGGGGAGTATTGCTCTATCTGCGCCAGGAGGGCCGTTCCATCGGCCTGATCAACAAGCTGCGTGCCTATCAGCTGCAGGACCAGGGGTTCGATACCGTTGAGGCCAATAACCGGCTCGGCTTCGCCACCGATGCCCGTGATTTCATGATCGCAGTGAACATGCTGAAATTGCTGCATATCGACAAGCTGCGGCTGATGACCAACAACCCGGACAAGGTGGCGCGTCTGGAACAGGGCGGCATCACCGTGGTCGAACGGCTTTCGCTGATTACGCCGGACAATCCGTATAACCGGCGCTATCTCGATACCAAGCGCGACCGCACCGGCCATCAGCTTTAGACTACGCTCAGCACCCCCGCTTCGTTGTCTTCATCCAGCTCGCGCGGGACCTCGACCAGCGCCTGTTGCAGCCGTTCGAGCCGCTCCCTGTCGGTAATTTTCGCGCCGGTCAGGTCGGTGATGTAGAAAGTATCCACCGCCCGCTCGCCATAGGTCGCGATATGCGCGCTGTGAACGATCATATTGGCTTCGAAGAAAATCTGCGCCAGTCGTGACAGCAGCGCCGGACGGTCCTGCGCATTGACCTCGACCACGGTGAAGCGGTTGGAGGCGTTATTGTCTACAATGGCAAAAGGTGTGATGCTGAAGGCGTCGGCGCGCGGATGCGCCGCCGGGCGCGCATCGAGTCGGTCAGTCATCTGCTGGCGGTTGGTCAGGGCATCGGCAATCGCCGATTTCAACCGCATTATCTGGTCTTCCTCGCGCATCGCCGCGCCGTGCACGTCCTGGATCAGGAAATTGTCAAGCGCCATGCCGTCGCGGGTGGTGTGGATGCGTGCATCGATGATATTGCCGCCAGCAGCATGGATGCCCCCCGATATGCGATAGAACAGGCCGGGATGGTCGGCGGCGATAATGGTCACCAGCGTCGCGCCCCGCGCCGGATAATATTCCGCCGCAATCGACAGTGGCGCATTCTTGTCCATGTGCTCGAGCTGTTCGACATTGCGCGCGATAATATCTTCCGGCTCGGCAATCCAATAGGCATCGGGCAGCCATGTATCCCAGCGCGCGACCCGCGCTGCATCGGCACCGAGCGAAGCCGCCACCTCGGCCTTGCACGCGGCGATTTTCTCCGACCGGCCATGCTGCTTATGGCCGAGACGCAGCACCTCTTCGGCAGTATCGTACAATGTGCCGAGCAGCTGGCGTTTCCAGCTGTTCCATACCCCCGGACCGACCGCGCGAATATCCACCGTGGTCAGCACCAGCAACAGCTTGAGCCGTTCCGGACTCTTCACCAACGCAGCAAAGTCGGAGATGGTCTTGTAATCGGAGAGGTCACGCTTGAACGCGGTTGCCGACATCAGCAGATGGTGCCGCACCAGCCACGCCACCAGCTCGGTCTCGGCATCGGAGAGCCCGAGGCGCGGACACAGCTCCAACGCAATCTCCGCGCCCAATATGCTGTGGTCGCCCTTGCGGCCCTTGGCGATGTCATGCAGCAGCACCGCGACGCTGAGCGCGCGATAGGTAGTCAACGTGGCGATGATCTCGCTGACCTTGGGATGGTCATCTGTGAGTGCACCCGATGCCAGTTGCGACAGCAGGCCGATGGCACGGATCGAATGTTCATCGACAGTATAGTGGTGATACATGTCGAACTGCATCTGCGCCACGACACGACCGAATTCGGGTACAAAACGACCAAATACCGTCGCTTCGTTCATCCAGCGCAGCACCGCTTCGGGATCGCGCGGGCTGGACAATATGTCGAGAAACATGGCGTTGGCCGCAGGATTATCGCGCATCTTGCGGGTGATCAGCCTGGCATCGCGCATCGCCTGACGCATCGCCACCGGGTGAATTTCCAGCTCGTGCAGATCGGCGAGATGGAACAGTTCGATCAGGCGCACCGGATCAGCCTGGAAAAACCCGCTATCGGGCGTGATCAGCCGTCCGCGATCAAGCTGGAAACCGTTCAGTTTGCGCGGTTTGCGGCGGATTGTCGGTATCAGCCGCCGGTCGGAGGCGGCGAATTTCTCATCGATATGGGCGAGAAAAATCCCGGTCAGGTCACCGACCTTTTTGGCGTTGAGAAAATAGAATTGCATGAACCGCTCGACCGCCGATTTGCCTGGGCGGTCGGCATAATTCATGCGCTCCGCCACCTCGCGCTGCAAATCGAAGGTCAGCCGCTCCTCGGCCCGCCCGGTAATGTCATGCAGATGACAGCGCACCGCCCAGAAGAAATTGGCGGCACGCCGAAAGCCGCGATATTCGGTCATGTTGAACAGCTTCTTGTCGACCAGCTCGGCAGCGCTACGCACATTATAGGCGTATTTGCCAATCCAGTAGAGCGTCTGCAGGTCGCGCAACCCGCCCTTGCCATCCTTGACATTGGGCTCGACGACATAGCGACTGTCGCCCATGCGCTTGTGCCGGGCATCGCGTTCGGCCAGTTTTTGCGCGATAAAGTCGCGCGTGGTGCCGTGCACCACTTCGGCAAAAAAGCGCGCCGCAGCCTCGTCATACAGCGCCTTGTCGCCCCAGATAAACCGCCCTTCAAGCAGCGCGGTGCGGATCGTCAGATCGGACTTGGCCATGCGCACCATATCGTTGAGCGAGCGGCTCGACTGGCCGACTTTCAGCCCCAGATCCCATAACAGGTAGAGCATCGCCTCGGTGACCTGTTCGGTCCAGCTGTTCTTCCGCATCGGTGTCAGAAAGGCGATATCGACATCGCTGTGCGGCGCCATTTCGCCACGGCCATAACCGCCGACCGCCATCACCGCCAGCCGCGCCCCGGCGGTCGGGTTGCCCATAGGATAAACATGGGTGACAACATAATCATGGATCAGTCGGACGATCTGGTCGATGAGAAAGGCCTGGGCCGCAGCCACGGCATGGCCCGATGTCGGCCGCACCATCAGCCGGTCGGCAATCTCTGCCCGGCCATCGACCAGCGCATCACGCAGCAGCGACAATATATCCGCGCGCGAATGACCCTCGCCATGCGCTACCAGCCGGTCAATCGCCTCCCCCAGCCTGGCGCGATCGATGATCGCGCGGCGCCGAGGCACGGCAGCGATCACGCCCCTGCAAGCGCTTCGACGCCGCACATCGCCCGCAGCGCGCCACCCCGCAGGGGCCTGGCCAGCACAGGCCAGCTTGTTGTCGCTCGTTCGTCCAATAGGCCCACTATTCTCCTCACTTGCTCCTCGATCTGGCCTGTGCTGGCCAAGTCACGGCCCATGCGCCTAGTGGACGCTGACCCTGTCCTCCGCCGCAACCAGCTCACGATACTGTTTGCGCAACGTTACCTTGTCGATCTTCTGGGTACCAAGGATCGGCAGCACTTCGGACGAATGCCAGATACGTGTGGGGATCTTGAACGGCGCGAGATGCTGCCCCAGAAATTCCTGCAACGCCTCGGGTTCGAGCGACTTGCCCTCCTTCATGTGATAGACCGCGCCCGGCACTTCGCCAAAGCGCTCATCGGGCAGGCCGAAGACACAGGCCTGGGCAACATCGGGATGGGCATAGATTGCCGCCTCGACCTCGATACAGCTGATATTCTCGCCGCCGCGAATGACAATGTCCTTCTTGCGGTCGACGATGAACAGATAATTGTCCTCGTCGAGATAGCCGAGATCGCCGGTGCGGAAATAGCCATCGGGCATGATCGCCGCCCTGGTCGCTTCCTCATTGTCCCAATAGCCGAGGAAGTTGCAGATCGAGCGGATCGAAATCTCGCCAATCTCTCCCTGAGGCAAGGGTTTGCCGTCATCGTCGAGGATCGCAAGGTCGACCAGCGGGCGCGATGGCGTGCCGGTACTGTCGGGCTTGGCCATGTAATTCTCGTTGAAATTGCCGCAACCCACACCATTGGTCTCGGTCAGGCCATAACCCAGCAGCGGGAATGCCCAATCCATCTCTTTCTTGATCCGTTTGACATGCTCGACCGGGCGCGGCGCGCCACCCGCTGCAAAGGCGGTACAGCTGGTCAGATCATATTTGTCGCGATCGTGATGGGTTGCGATTTCATAGCTCATCAGCGGCACGCCGACAAAATAGCTGACCTTTTCTCGCTCGATCAGCTGCATCGCATGTTCGGCATCCCATTTGGGCATCAATACCAGCTTGCGCCCGATGCCGATGCTCTGCAGCAGCACCGGCACCATGGCAGTGACATGGAAGAGCGGCACATTGAGTAGCGTCGCAGGCTGGCCCTGTGGCGGCTGGCCCAGCTTGATCAGAATCTGCAGGCTCATCATCGTCTGAGCGATATAGCTGGCGGTGCCCTGCATCACGCCGCGATGATCTGAATAGGCACCCTTGGATTGGCCGGTCGAACCGGATGTGAACAGGATTGTCGCCAGATCATCGCCGTTCAGCTCGGGCAGGGCGCTGTCGCTGTCCAGCGCACCGCCGATCACGGGTGCCAAACCCGCCTGCGGTGTGCTGTCATGCTCGAAGATGACGATAGTGACCGAATCGGGCAGCGCCTGATCCGCCAGCCGCGCCGCGCGTTGCTCATCGGCGAGCACCAGATTGCAGCCGACGCTGGTAATGCCATGGGCCAGTTCCTCACCCTGCCACCAGCCATTGAGCAGCGTTGCCACACCGCCGGCCATCAATATGCCCATATAGGCGACGATCCAGTTGGCCGAATTGCGCGCGGCAATGCCGACGCGGTCGCCTTTTTGCAGTCCATGCTCGGCGATCAGGCCCCGCGCTACCTGCTGCGCCCCCGCCAGGGCATCGGCAAAGCTGAGACGGACATCGCCATCGACCAGAAATTCGGCATCGCCATGCTGGGTGCAGAAATGGGCGAAATAGTGCGACAGGCTGGGCGGTGCCATGGCCAGCATCGGCAGTTGCTGACCATATTTCTCATAAGGCACGGTTGCCAGCGGCGCGCCATCTGCGGTCATCGCGTCCATGGTCGCCTGCATGATTTTATCAAGCTCTGTCGGCATTACGGTATCTCTCCTGTTGGTATTCCTTTAACTGCCCTATATGCAGGCGAAAATCATTGGGGAAAAGCCTTGATACTGTCTATTCTCGCTTCTGCCACCGACTATGTGCGTTTTGAAGAGCTTGGGCTTTCGAAAACGCTGCTCACCATCGGCTTTTTCGAGCTGCGCTGGTATTCGCTCGCCTATCTTGCCGGCATATTGGTCGGTTACTGGTATCTGCTCAAGCTGATCGCCCAGCCTGGTGCGCCGATGGCGCGGCGCCATGCCGATGATTTCATCCTTTACGCCACGCTCGGTATCATCCTTGGCGGGCGGCTGGGCTATGCGCTGTTCTACAAGCCGGAACTGTTCGTCTCGTTCACCGGCGAGGGCTGGGTCAGCTATGATCTGGTGCGGCTATGGGATGGCGGCATGTCGCTGCATGGCGGCGTTCTCGGGGTTTTGCTGGCGATCTGGTGGATGTGCCGCAAGGAAAGCCTCTCCTTTCTGCGCTTTTGCGATTATGTCGCCTGTGTGGTGCCGTTCGGCCTGTTCTTCGGTCGGCTCGCCAATTTCGTCAATGGCGAGCTTTGGGGCCGCCCCACCGATGTCCCCTGGGCGATCATCTTCACCAATACCGATACAGCCAATCCGCCGCTGCCGCGTCATCCAAGCCAGCTTTACGAGGCTGCCAGCGAGGGGCTGCTGATGTTCCTCATCCTCTACTGGCTGTTCTGGCACACTCAGGCACGATACAAGCCCGGCCTGCTGGTCGGGGCGGCGGCCATGATTTACGGCATCAGCCGCTTCGTCGTCGAATTTTTCCGCAACCCCGATGCGCATCTGGTCGAGTTTGCCGAGCGTACCGGGCTCAGCATGGGCCAATGGCTGACGGTGCCGATGATCCTGATCGGGCTAACGCTGATCCTGACCGCCGGCAAGCGCCGCGTCAGCGAACCGGCGCCGCGCCAGGCCTGACGCCGTCATGATATCCGAACTGGCACAGCGCTTTACCCGGCTGATCGAGGCCACCGGTCCGATATCGGTGGCGCAATATATGGGCGAGTCCAACGCCGCCTATTATGCTGCGCGTGATCCGCTGGGGGCAGAAGGTGATTTCATCACCGCGCCCGAAATCAGCCAGATGTTTGGCGAGATGATCGGGCTGTGGTTCGCCGATCTGTTCCTGCGCTCGGGCTATAAAGGGCGACCGCATTATGTCGAGCTCGGCCCTGGACGCGGCACGCTGGCGCAGGATGCGCTTGGCGCCATGGCGCAATTCGGCATCGAGCCGAAAGTCCATTTCCTCGAGACCAGCCCGGCGCTACGCGAGCGGCAGGCAGCACTGCGCCCCGATGCCATTTGGCACGATGCGCTCGACACATTGCCGCGCAGTGGTGCGCTGCTGGTCATGGCCAATGAGTTTTTCGATGCGCTGCCGGTGCGCCAGCTGATCGCCACCCATGCCGGATGGCGCGAGCGCGTCGTTGCGCGCACGGGCGAACAGTTCGCCGCATTGCCCGGCGCACGACCGATGGATGCGGTGGTGCCGCAGGACTTTCGCAACGCCCCGCCGGGCAGCATATTGGAGACCTGCCCCGCTGCCAGCGGCTTCGCCTATGAGCTTGCCAGCCGCATCAAAGCCCAGGGCGGCGCCATGCTCACCGTCGATTATGGCTATGACACGCCGCAGCTGGGCAGCACGCTGCAGGCGGTGCGGGCGCACCAGAAAGTCGATCCGTTCAGCGATCCGGGCGAGTGCGACATCACCGCACATGTCAATTTCGACGAGCTGAAACAGATCGGTCTGTCGCACGGCCTGCGCCCGCATGGACCGGTCGGCCAGGGGTCGTTTCTCAAAGCACTGGGCATCGAGACCCGCACCCGGATGCTGGCCGAGGCCAATCCCGCGCAGGCCGATGCGCTCAAGACGGCGCAGGACCGGCTGGTCAATGACGATCCCGATTCGATGGGCGAACTGTTCCGGGTGCTGGCGCTGACCGCGACCACCTGGCCACAGCCCGAGGGCTTCGGCACCAGTAATGGCGCGCGGTAAATCCCGGCAACAGTTGAGCCGAAGCGGTGCAATGCCTAAATATCCTGTCAGGAATCAGCCCAGCCGGAGCGAATCATGTCAGACACATTATTGGACAGCCTGCCCGAGGACCCCGATCTCGACGAGATTCGCGTCTTTCTGGCACCGCATATCGCCGAGGAGGCCGCATTTGACGGCTGGACGGACGAAGCACTGGTGCTGGCAGCAGAGGCGCATGACATCGACCCGGCGGTGGCGCGGCTGGCCTATCCCGAGGGCGCGATGGACATGATCGATGCCTGGATCGAATCCATCGATGCGCGGATGAAGGCGGAATTTCCCGAAGACCGGCTCGATGCGATGAAAATCCGCGAGAAAATCACCGAGCTCGTGTGGTTCCGCATCACCGCAGTGATGCCGCAAAAGGAGGCGCTGCGTCGCGCCGTTTCGATCATGGCACTGCCGCAAAATGCCGGTCGCAGCGCGCGCATCTCGTGGCGCTCGTCCGACCTTATGTGGCGCATGGCCGGTGACACCGCCACCGACTATAACCACTATACCAAGCGGACGATTCTGACCGGCGTCTATTCGACGACCCTGCTGTGCTTTCTCGATGACGAGAGCGACGAATATGAAGACACCCGCGCCTTTCTGGAACGCCGCATCGAGAATGTGATGCAGTTCGAAAAGGTCAAGGCGAAGGTGCTGAAACGACGCGAAGGCTTCGACCTCACGCGGTTTCTCGGACGGCTGCGCTATCGGGCGGAGTAGCACCCGACGCGCTCCTGAATGCTAGAGCTTCAGATATCTTTCCAGCAGACATCGACCGAATCATTGATCCAGCATTGCTCTCCCGGCTCGCGATAGGCGGTGCCGAAACCGGGGCGTTCGCCATCGCTCATGCGCACCGACATTCCCGCCTGTGTCGGCGTATCCGCCTCAATGATGACTTCGACAATCTGCTCAAAAAACGGCAGGCCATCGCTGCGCACCATGGTGAAGCTGTCACCGCCAAGGATAAAATATTCGCACTGGCCCTTATACTCCACGCCGCCGGGCGCCGATGCGACGGTGCATTCAACCGTTTTGGAAGGGCCATCAGCCTTGTCTTTCGCCACCGAGTTTTTCAGCTCTTCGGTGATCTTGGCCTCGTCCTCGCTTTCGGTCTCAGGCTGTTCGCTCTTGGCCGACGGTTTATCACCCGACGCGGCCACATCGCTTCCCGAACACGATGTTTGTGCCTCGGCTTCACTCTTATCTTCGCTTGCCTCTGGCGCGTTACAAGCCGCCAATACCAAGACCGATGCCAATGTAAGAAAACGCATATTACCCCCTGTCACTGTTCGTAGACACACAGGCACAGATTTCCGGACCTGCTGCAAAACCACAATTGCGGGGAATTTCCATGGTTCCAAGTCTTAGGCTATATGCGCATAAACTTGGACACATTCGTCGAACTGCCAGATCGTCAACACCTCCGAGTAAGTGAAGTGGCACTACGGGCCTATTGAAGCCCTTCCTCACGAAAAGAACGCTCCGCGCCATCATGAACCACAATGCCCTCTGGCATAGCAGAGGACATTCTCGCCGCTGTTAGGCCTTGAAGGCTGGGATGCAGTATTGTGAATCTGTTCACATTTGACAGGACTAATTGGGTCACATCATACACCGTTCCTGAATCAACGCTGGTGGAGGAAAGAAGCAGAGCGGATGTTCCAATCGTCTGAACATCGCCGCTCATTCCGCCATACACCCCCTTGGGAATGCTCGCGGCGCGCAATCCAGGCTCGACCCCCAGCATTGTGTCGATAGCTGCGCCTGTCACCGGAACAAAGACCGCATTGCAAGCGTTCTGGGCGTCCTTGACGCCAGCATTGATAAGTCCATCCATGACGATATAAGCATCGATCTTGCGGTCACAAAGATTCCAAACCGCATCGCCAATACTAATGGGCTGTTCCGATATCGCCTCTTGTGACCAGCCTTTGGCAGCAAAGATGGCGTCTACTATCGCTGCTGCGTCGGAGCCTTCCCCGCCAAGCGCGACCTTTTTTCCCTTCAGATCATCGAAAGTCGCTATGCCCGCATCGGGATGAGCCACCACAAACAATAGCTGATCGTGAAGCCGCATAACAAAGCGGAGGTTTCGCTGCGGTCCGGCCGAGGCGAAAGGCCCAGTCCCTGTCCACGCTTTACCCGTCAGATATTCATTGGTGATAGCGAAATCCAGCTCCTTGTTCAGGAGGGTCTGAAGATTGTAGCCCCCACCACTTGTTGCTTCGACAGACAAGCGAAGCCCCCGCGAGCGAGCCTGACGGCTTGAGACACGTATTATCGCACCACCTGTCGGGTAGCTGGCGCCAGTTATGTGTCCTGTTCCAATAGTTGCGAACCTCGACTGCTGTGCAAGCGCGGCTGCGCTAACCAAAAGGCCGCACAAAATGACCGTAGCCAGATTCTTGAACATCGGAATCTCCATTTTGGAGATATATTCATCAGTAACGGATCGAGCGCAACCATGAATCTGGCACAAAATTGAGGCAACAGATGGTCCTCTTGATCAGTGTGTCAGAATGCCGATAGCTTGAGACTAATCTACTCTCAGCCATTACCAATGGCGCCAAAGCCAACCAGGGTCGGGATCTAATGATAACCATTTGCAATAACCCCTGAGACCGCCTAGATGGGTTTTAGCGCTGCATGGTGTTGCGCTATCATTTCAGCAGCGGGCCGCATGTTTCTCGACCAGCTTTCCCCTGGCCATAGTGCCGAGATCACCGATATTTCCTGGGACCAGCTTTCCGATGATGAAGGCCGTCGTCTGCGCGCTTTGGGCATTTATGAGGGGCAGCGGGTCGCGGTGCGGCATCGCGGGATGTTTTTCGGGCGTGACCCGATCGCACTGGACATTGGCCGCACCACCATTGCCATCCGGCGGATGCACGCCAAGCTGATCGGCATTGCCAGGGCCAGCGTTGAGGAAACCAAATAATGACCACCGCGCAGCCGCTTATTGCTCTGGTCGGCAACCCCAATGCGGGCAAGAGCGCGCTGTTCAATGCGCTCACCGGGGCGCAGCAGAAGATTGCCAACTATCCCGGTGTCACCGTCGAGCGCAAGGCGGGGCGCATCGCGCTTGCCGATGGCCGCCCGGCCGAGCTGATCGACCTACCCGGCAGCTACAGTCTCAACCCCACCAGCCCCGATGAAGCGGTGACCCGCAAGGTGGTGATGGGCGAGCAGGAAGGCGAGCGCCAACCGGACCTCATCATTCTCGTCATCGATGCGACCAATATGGAGCAGCATCTCGCCTTTGCGCTGGAGGTGCTGGCGCTGGGCCGTCCGGTGGTGATGGCGCTCAATATGGTCGACCTGGCCGAGCGCGATGGCCTGACCATTGATCCAGCGCGGCTATCAGCGCAGTTGGATATTCCGGTTGTCGAAACCGTAGCTGTCCGGCGTCGTGGCCTCGAAGAGCTGAACACGGCGATAAGCGAGCGCCTGTCAGCGATCGACGCGACACACCAATTGCCTATCACCCCGGGCGCACCGATGCGTGAGCGGCGGCGTCTCGCCGAGACGATAGCACGCGACGCGATTGTCGGCGAAACAACGAGCCGCCGCCTCTCGCAACAGGCCGATGCGATCTTGCTGCATCCGGTCTTTGGTCCACTGATTCTGCTGGCGCTGTTATTTGTGATCTTTCAGGCGGTGTTTAGCTGGGCAACACCGGCAATGGACCTGATCGAAAGCGGCGCGGAAGCCCTGTCCGGTCTGGTCACCAGCACGATGCCCGAAGGCTTTTTCCGCGACCTTATCACCGAAGGCCTGATCGCGGGCGTCGGATCGGTGGTCGTGTTTCTGCCGCAAATCCTGATCCTGTTTCTCTTCATCCTGCTGATGGAAGCCTCGGGCTATATGGCACGCGCTGCTTTTATCATGGACCGATTGATGGCGCTGGTCGGCCTGTCTGGCCGCTCGTTCATCCCGCTGCTCTCCTCCTTTGCCTGCGCCATTCCCGGCATTATGGCGACGCGCAGCATCTCCGACTCGCGCGACCGGCTAACCACGATTCTCATCGCACCGCTGATGACCTGCTCGGCGCGCCTGCCGGTCTATACCGTGATCATCGGTGCATTTATTCCCAATATCCGCGTCGCCCCCTTTGTCGGGCTGCAGGGCCTTGTGCTGTTTGGCCTGTATATTTTCGGCATTATCGGCGCGATGCTGGTCGCCTGGATTTTGCGCGCCACCGTCACCCGCGGCGCGGCAGGCGGCTTCCTTATGGAAATGCCGAAATATCAGGTGCCGCGCATCCGCGATGTACTGCTCGGTCTATGGCAGCGGGCATGGATATTCCTGCGCCGCGCCGGCACCATCATCTTCGCTGTCACCATCGGCCTGTGGCTGCTGCTCAGCTATCCGCAAAAGCCGGTGGGCAGCGATATCAGCCAGGTCGATTACAGTGCCGCCGGGCGGATTGCCGGGGTGATCGAACCGGTGGTCGCGCCGATCGGCTTCAGCCGCGATATCGCGCTGGCGCTGATCCCGGCTATGGCCGCACGCGAAGTTGCGGTGGCGGCGCTGGCCACCACCTATGCCGTCGACGCCGAGGACGAGGATGAACAGGCGGTCGAACTGGGGCAGCAGCTCGCCGGGCGCTGGTCGCTGCCTACGGCTTTGGCCTTTCTCGCCTGGTTCGTTTTTGCACCGCAATGCTTGTCCACCATCGCGGTCACAAGGCGCGAGACCAATAGCTGGCGCTGGCCGATCTTCATGCTGGTCTATCTTTTTGCGCTGGCCTGGATTGCGGCGGGGATAACTTACTGGACCGCAAGTGCATTGGGGCTGTAATTTCGCTAACAGACTCGCACGTCAAAAAGCATCAGCGAAAAGGGCAATCCCATGGCAGGATCGGTCAACAAGGTCATACTTATCGGCAATCTGGGTGCCGACCCGGAAGTCCGCTCGTTCCAGAATGGCGGGCGTGTGTGCAATTTGCGTATCGCCACCACCGATAGCTGGAAGGACCGCAATACCGGCGAACGCCAGGAACGCACCGAGTGGCACAATGTCGCAATCTTCCAGGACGGTCTGGTCGGCGTCGCCGAGCGCTATCTCAAAAAAGGCTCCAAGGTCTATATCGAAGGTGCGCTGCGTACCCGTAAATGGCAGGACCAGTCCGGCAATGACCGCTACACCACCGAGGTCGTGCTCCAGGGCTATGGCGGCAACCTTACCATGCTTGATGGTCCGGGTGGTGGCGGTGGTCAGCGCAGCGGTGGCGGCAATTATGGCGGCGGCAACGACTATGGCTCGGGTGGCTCCGGTGGTGGCGCTTCGAACTGGGGCCAGACCGGCGGCAGCAGCGGTGGTGGTTCCGGAGGTAGTGGTCCGGCTGGTGGCTATGACGATCTCGACGACGAAGTGCCGTTCTGATCATTTTGACCCGATTTCCACATAAGGTCAGCTCAGCCCTTTTTCTTAAGTTCACCCAGTGCCGCAAAGGGACTTTCCTTTTCCTCCCCTTCGCGCAAAATACCTTTTTGCAATAGCGCCGCATCGGCTTCTGGACTGCGCGGATAGGGATCGAGCATCAGCGCCAGCGTTTGCGCCACCGCTTCGCCAATATCGAAGCGACCATTTTCCAGTGGCATTAGATCATAGTCGGCGTCATCGCCCATGTCGGCCATCTCATCCTCTCCGGCATCCAGCACTTCGGCGGCAAAGCGCAGGCTGAACGGCTGATCGATATGGCTGGGAAAATCCTCCAGCGTGATGACGCAACTCTGAACAATATCGGCGCGGAGCCAACCGCTGGCCTGCACCGTATCGCCCGCACGGTGATAGTCGCAACTGGCCGACAGCGCATCAAGACGCACCAGCCCGAAGCGCTCTGCCAGGGCAGCGCGTTCGGCGACATTCGCGGTTATCCGCTGCGGTGCCTGGTCGAGTTGCGACAGCAGCACCAGACGCGACAGTTCAGGGGTAACCGGATTGTCGGAATTCTGGCCGCTCATGCGATATCCCCCGCCAGCACCATGTCGATGCCGCGAGCGCCCAGCCCGGCATGCAGCGAGAGCAGTGCCTTGCGGCTATGATGCAGCGCCGCGTCGCTGACCTTAGCCTGATAGAGATTGCGCTGCAGCACCGCATCGACCGCCTTGGCGCGCGCGGCGCTGTCACTCTCGGCGAGCGCATCGCGCAGGCCCGTCAATCGCCCGCCCAAAATGCTCATCATCTTGCCGACCCGCTTGCCGACGACAACATCGCCGACACCGTCCTGACGCAGCTGGCCATCCATGTCGTCGACGAACAATTCGGTCAGCGCCACCCCGGCCTCGGACTGGTCCGGTGCCTGTTCGATCCGCAGCAGCACCAGCGTCAGCAGCGTCACCAGCACATTGAACCGGCCTTCGATATCGTCGCTGACGCCGCCATCGAGATACCAGTGCGGCTGGCGCCCGAGCGTCACAACCGAGCGGTAAAGCGGCACCATGGCATCCCGCCGGTCGGGAGTGCGGGAAAACAGGCGCGAGAAAAACGACATGGAACGGGTTCACTTTCGGTTCAGTGCTATGAGTTCAGCATTTGACGGTTCAGCATTTGGATTGAGAAAATCCTGCCGGGCAAATATATTGCTATTTGCATCGCCAGATGCAATGCGCAGATGGATAGCCGATGGCGCAGGCCATCCGGCGGACCAGAGATAAATATGAACGGGAAGACGAACGCGACGCCATGGCCATAAAGCCGCTCTCAATCCTTATTGCCGGGACCGCGACGCTGGCGCTGCTTGGTGGCTGCACCAAGATTCGCGCGCATCGCGGCTATATTGCCGATCCGACCCTTGTCAGCTCGGTACAACCGGGTGTCGATGACAAGAGATCGGTCGAGGATATGCTCGGGCGCCCGACCTTTATCGGCCAGTTCACCAGCAATGAATGGTATTATGTCGCGCGTGACACCCGTCAGCTCGCCTTTGCCCGGCCACGACCCGAACAGCAGACCGTGCTGCGCGTCAAATTCGATGATCGTGGACAGGTGACCGATGTCGCCCAGACCGGAGTCGAACTGGCGGTGCGAATATCGCCCGATGGTGATGCCACCCCGACACTGGGCCGCGAGCGCGGTTTCTTTGAGGATCTGTTCGGCAATATCGGCACCGTCGGCGCACCTGGTGCGACCGGACCCGGCGGCCCTGTCGGTCCGGGTGGCGGTGGCCCCTGAGCCTAAGCCGTTTCCTCGCCGGAGGATAACGGCCGGGCGATCAGCTTGTCGATCTTCCGCCCATCCATATCGACTATCTCGAAACGCCAGCCCTGATCAGCAAAGGCCTCACCCTCTTGCGGCAGGTGGCGCAATATCGCCAGCGCATAGCCGGCGACCGTGGCAAAATCACGATCCTCGTCAAAACGAAGCCCGATTCGGTCGGCCAGCATATCCGCCGGCAGCGCACCGGAAACCAGCAATGAGCCGTCCTCGCGCTCGATAATCCGCGGCAGCGCGCCGTCCTCGCTGTCTGACACGAAATTACCCGCCAGCGCCGACAGCACATCGGCCGGCGTCACCAGCCCTTCGAAATGGCCATATTCATCATGCACCATCGCCATGGTGACATCGGCCTGCTGCAGCACGCCAAGCGCATCCATGGCGTCAACCTGATCGGGGATGATGGCCGGTTCTAGCATCAGCGCGCGAATATCCGGCGTATCACCGCGAGTCATGGCGAGCAGCAATTCACGCACCTTGACCACGCCGATAATCACATCGATCGAACCTTCGGCAACCGGCCACAGACTGTGCTGCGACCGCTCGAGCAGTTCGGCAATGGCGGTGACATCGGCATCGACATCGATCCAGTCGACTTCGGTACGCGGAGTCATCACCTCGCGGACCGGGCGGTCGGCCAGCCGCACCACGCCGGAGATGATCGCGCGCTCCTGCTCCTCGATCACACCCGATTTGGTGGCCTCGGCAAACACCATCTGCAATTCTTCCGCCGTCACCAGATCATCGGCGGTACGGCGGAGGCCAAGCAGACGGAAGATCAGCGCGCTGGTCATGTCGAGCACCCACACCAGCGGCGCGGCGATGCGCGCGAGCAGGTCCATGGGAATCGCCATCACCACCGCGATCCGTTCGGCCGAGCGCAACGCAATCTGTTTCGGCACCAGCTCACCGATGACCAACGACGCATAGGTGGTGAAGCCGATGACAAGGGCAAAGCCGAGAGTCTGGGACAGATCGGCGGCAACCCCGGCACGCGCAAGCCGTTCCGCCACCGGACCGCCCAGGCTGGCACCCGAATAGGCACCGGCGATAATACCGATCAGGGTGATACCGACCTGTACCGTCGAGAGAAATCGCCCGGGATTGGCCGCCAGCGCCATGGCGGTGCGGGCGCCGCGATTGCCCTTTTCGGCCAACGCCGCGAGCCGCGCCGTGCGCGCCGATACGATGGCGAGTTCGGACATGGCGAAAACGCCGTTCAGCAACACCAGAACGAGAATGATGACCAGATCGAGCCAGGGAAAAGGCGCCATTATCCTGCCCCTATTGAGCAAAATCGGTCAAAGCACAACCACTGCGTTGCCATAGATGGTGTCGGATCCTTGCCAGAAAGCGCTGCTCAGACAGCTATGCCCTGCAGCAGGCGCGGCAGGTTGCCGCTTTCGCCCCGTGCCTCGGCGGCGAGCATATTGCGCAGCGGGTCGATAGCGCCAACCGCCCGCATGCCGCCGCGACGCAGTCGGCCCAATGGTTCGGGCAGCGCGAATATCCGCATCAGGCTGTCGGTGACCGAAGCCATCAGTGTCACATCGCCAGCGCGCCAGTCGGCATAGCGCTGCAGCATGTCGGCATGGCCGCAATCGAGCCCGATACGCACAGCCTCGGCAAATATCTCGGCGAGACAGGCGACATCGCGCAGGCCGAGATTGAACCCCTGTCCGGCAATTGGGTGCAGAGCATGGGCGGTATCACCGATCAGCACGGTGCGACCACGCACTGGATTGGTGACATTGTGGAAGGTCAGAGGGAAACGGCCACGTGCCCCGGCCAGCTGTACCGCACCTGTGATATCCCCGACATGGCGCATCAGTTCGCGGGCAAAGCCGCGCGGCCCAATGGCCATCAGCCCATCGGCCTGTGCCGCAGGCATCGACCATACCAGCGAGCTGCGGTGACGGGGCAGGCCTTCTTCCTCGCCCGGCGCATCGGAGAGCGGCAACAGCGCCAATGGACCACCGGGCAGGAAATGCTGGAAGGCAACGCCATCATGGCCATGATCATGCGCCAGCGTCGCCACAATGGCGTGATGGTCATAGCTCCATCGGGTCGCCGAAAAGCCGCCGGATGTAAGGCTGGGCGAGCGCTTGCCCTCGGCCACTACCAGCACATCGGCCGAAAGATGCGTCCCATCATCAAGCGTTAGCGCCAGCTTCGAACCACGCTCTTCGCGCTCTGCGCATGTGCAGCCGAAATGGCAATGCACCCCAGGCTGTTCGGCTATCGCGGCCAGCAGCGCCTTTATCAGCGCAATATTCGGCACCATATAGCCCATGACATCACCAATATCGGCGGTGAATTGCAGCGGTGTCGCCTCCTGTTGTTCGCGCACCGCAATCGCGCTGATCGGCGATGCGGTTTCGCCCAGCCGATCAGCAATGCCGAGGACGCTAAACATCTCCCAGCTCGAACGGATAATCGCGGTAGCGCGATGGTCATCCTTGTGCTGGACATGCTCGGCGGGGTCGACGGGATCGATGAGATGCACGGTGATGCCCGACTGGGCCAGCGCGAGTGCCAGCGTCAGGCCGATCATGCCGGCACCGGAAATGGCGACATCGCAATGCTGTATCGCAGCGGGTGAATCTGCTTGTGTCATGCTGATAAAGATAGGCGAGGCCGCCGGGTGTTGCAAAAGGCAAATCAGGCTGACGTAAATATTCGCGCAAAGCCAGTTCAATCCACGAGTCGCCATTAACCATGGGCTTGACGGCGAGTCCGCGCTCTGCGCATAATTCCGCCCGAGAGCGAATGATGTGCATGATCGCCGCGACCGCCGAGCAAAGTCGCCAAGATCGGCAGCCAGACAGGATAATGGACCGGAACCATGGCCAGCAGGGCAATAGCAAATAAGAATGGCGACTGGCGCGCGATCATGCGCCAGAGCCTGGGCCGCTCGCTTGAGCTGATGCTGAGCGCAACGTTGTTCGGTTTTGTCGTCTTCTTCGCACTGGCACTGATGAGCTACAGCCTGACCGACCCCTCGCCGAGCACCGCTGCCGGCGGCGATGTCAGCAACTGGATGGGCCGCCCCGGTGCCTGGATCGCCGAGCGCGCGCTTGGTTTTTTCGGCCCGGCCTCGGTGCTGTTCCTGCCTTTTGCCTTTGTCAGCGCACGGCAATTGTGGCGCAGCGATGAAAAGCGCAATGGCTGGCGCGATCTGGCGTTGCTGTTCGCCGGTATCGCGCTGATTGCCGCAGCCCTCGGCCTTGCCTTTCCCGGAACCGCAGGTGACCTGCCCGCAGGCTGGGGCGGACTGAGCGGCATTATCGCCAGCCTGACCGGCGAGGCATTGCTGTCACGACTGCCCGAAACCGTCCAGTCATGGACCGCTATCATCGCTACTGTAGCGCTAGCCCTTGGCGGCGGTGTCTGTGTCTGGCGCGCCATTCCGGTCAATCGCAGCCTGTTTCGCCTGCCGGCAATCACCCTGCCGCGCCTCGCACTGCCCTGGGGCGACCGCGGCGAAGATGGTGATAAGGTCAGTGACGTGCCCCTGACCGAAGAGGATGACACCAAAGTCAGCGCCCGTCCCCGCCGCACGGTCGAGCCGGACAATCGCCCGCCGCCGGAAATCTCCGAACCTTCCCTGCCGCCGCGCAAGGCACAACTCGGTCCGACCAGCCGCCAGGGTGATTTCTTCGGCGATTATGACCTTCCCGAACTCGACCTGCTCGACCAGGCCGAACACAGCGAAGGCCCAAGGCTCGACAAGGTGGCGCTGGAGCGCAATGCCCGGCTGCTCGAAACCGTGCTTGCCGATTTCCGGGTTCAGGGCGAGATCAAGGCGGTGCGCCCCGGCCCGGTGGTTACCATGTATGAGCTGGAGCCTGCGCCCGGCACCAAGGCCAGCAGGGTGATCCAGCTGGCCGATGACATCGCGCGCAACATGTCGGCGGTGTCGGCGCGTATCGCGGTCATCCCGGGACGCAATGTTATCGGCATCGAACTGCCGAACAAGAAGCGTGACATGGTGGTGCTGCACGAGATGCTGGCGAGCCACCATTTTGCAGAACATAAGGGACAGCTGCCGATCATTCTCGGCAAGAATATCAGCGGCGACCCGGTGATTGCCGATCTGGCGCCGATGCCGCACCTGCTGGTCGCGGGCACCACCGGATCGGGTAAATCGGTCGGGCTGAACTGCATGATCCTGTCGCTGCTCTATCGCCTGACCCCCGATCAGTGCCGGTTGATCATGATCGACCCGAAAATGCTCGAACTGTCGAGCTATGACGACATTCCGCACCTGCTCTCACCCGTGGTGACCGAGCCGGCCAAGGCGGTGCGCGCGCTCAAATGGGCGGTCGAGCAGATGGAGGAGCGCTATCGCATGATGTCCTCCATCTCGGTACGCAATCTTGCCAATTTCAATGAGAAGGTGAAGGCGGCCAAGGCCAAGGGCAAGCCGCTGGGGCGTCGGGTGCAGACCGGCTTTGATCCGGAAAGCGGCCAGCCGCTTTATGAGGAAGAGCAACTCGATTTTGAACCGCTGCCGCAAATCGTTGTCGTCGTCGATGAGCTGGCCGACCTGATGATGACCGCAGGCAAGGAGGTCGAATTCCTGATCCAGCGACTGGCGCAAAAGGCGCGTGCCGCAGGCATCCACCTGATCATGGCGACGCAGCGGCCCTCGGTCGATGTCATCACCGGTGTGATCAAGGCCAATCTGCCGACGCGGGTCAGCTTTCACGTCACCTCGAAGATCGACAGCCGCACCATCCTGGGCGAACAGGGTGCCGAACAGCTGCTTGGCAAGGGCGACATGCTCTACATGCCCGGCGGCAAGGGGCTGAGCCGGGTGCATGGACCGTTTGTCTCGGATGACGAAGTGCGCCGCGTCGCCGATCATTGGCGCGCCCAGGGCCAGCCCGACTATGTCCAGTCGGTCACCGAGGAACCCGAGGATGGCGGCTTCGCACTCGAAGGTGCATCGCTCGACGACAATCCGGAAGAGGAACGCTATCGCAAGGCGTGCCAGCTGGTTTTCGAAAGCCAGAAAGCCTCGACCAGTTGGCTGCAACGGCAATTGCGCGTTGGCTATAACACCGCCGCCCGACTGATCGAGCGGATGGAGGAAGAAGGGTTAGTCAGCGCCCCAAACCACGTAGGCCGTCGTGAAGTCTTCCGCGATCGCGACGGCCAGCCGATTTGATGTTAGCAACGCCTTGTGATTTTGCTTTTGCAAAGCACAAGGCTCAAATCACAATCACAAAAAGATAGCATCCAGCGGTAATGACACAGATCTTTTGAGACGAACTCAGTTTTTGGACTGGTCTCGCTCAAATGGACCAAAAGGGGCAATGACCGGATTGGAAAACGGCCCTGGATAATCATTTGAACTATCACCAAGGCCGCTGGAACTCTCCGTAATCGCACTTTCTTTTACCATCAGCGCGAACAATTTCGCATCAGCATCGATGGCGACCAACCCATATTCCTCATCAATCTGCGACCGCTCTACACCAAGCTTTTCAGCCGCTTTTTCCAGACTGACCTCACCATCAAGGCGTACAGACATCAAAACATTGCCCAAATCCGCCTCCTTTGAAGATCTGCAGTGAAGATTTACAGGTCCAGTCTCATCGCTGTGCCAGCGGCATTATATATACCATGGCCGATCCGCTTATTCCATCGCCTCTGTGGCGATCTGGTAATCGCGTCCATTTTAAGTTCGCGTGCAAGGTCTCTCGGAGACAGATGTTCTGTTTTTGACGAAGTTCGCAGCGCAGCGCAAAGCCCAGCTGCAACTGGACAGGCAGTAGACGTGCCAGAGTCAGGTGACCCCAAGCCATATGCCTCTGAACCCAGATAATGTGTATAGCTTGCAAAATTTGGCTTGCGAATGGCCATGCCCGTAATCCCGGGACCCTGGGAAGAATAACCTATCAACCGGTTGCGTGTTGACACTCCGGCTATCGTCGTGACGTCCGGATGCGCATTTGCGCCTGTGATGCTGTGGGAGTCATTGATATCGCAACGGCCATCCGGGCAGCTGGGTCCACAGTTCCCTGAAGCGAAATAAATGTCGGCACCCGCCCTTCCCAGTGTCGCGCAAGCAAGGTTAAATGGATGTTGCGGGTTGTCGGCATAGCGGCCCGGATGCCCGGCTCGGAAGTCCCACTCCAGACGATACATGCCCCAGCTGTTGTTGACGACAAGCTTGTTGATCCGACCTGATGTAAGTTGCTGCACCAGGAAACTATATGCCCCCACTGCATCCGAAAGCAGGCCTTCCATGGCTGATCTGCCTCTGGTGCGTGAACGTAGCAAAGGGCAATCAATCAACGTTGCTGCTGGCGCAGCTATCATGGCCGCATGCGCGCACATTGTTCCATGACCTACCTCATAATTTCCATGCGCCCTGGAAGCGCCCTGAGGAATCCAGTCGATGCTGGTATCAATATTTGGTGTGAGACCTTTTGAAATCAGATGGTCGCTGTTTATGCCTGTATCGCAAATAGCGATGTGCACACCCTGCCCATCGAGATTGCGCCTTTCCAGCTCGGCTATATTCACCCGACGCCGAACATCCGACACATCGCCAATGGGCCCACCTTGACAAGCTTCACGGGAAAAATGTGTTATTTGTGGATCGGAGAAAACACTCACCCCTTCTATCTGGGTTAAAGCCTCGAGACGATTTTCATCAATCTCCCCTCTGATGACGTGAGTCCGTGCCTCTTGGGGCGTCGACATAGCCAAAATCGGCGTCCGTCCCACCGATTCCAGAGGTATGGGATTGTAAGCAGTATCGACGTCCAGTCCTGGAAGTTCCTTCTGGGGAGTAAAATCCGGATGATATGGTTCATTGTTCTGGGTGGCGGTAAATGCTTCCATCGAGACCCGTTTTGCCTCGATGTCTTCCGATAGTTTGACGAGAACGCGAACTTTGCCCATGATTGCCTCCTTGTTGACTGGTTTTGATAGCTCGCCTGAATCTCGACACTGTGCGCGTGACCGTCATCACGGAGCAGGATATGTTGAAAATTCCCAAAAGCCTTGGGGGGTTCGCCTTGCCCCTGATCCTGACATTTGCAGGCATTGCGGAAGTCCCCGCAGCACCGGCACCGCCCACCGACCCGGAAATATTCGGCCCCGGCACCGTTTCACTTCCAGACCGTCACGAATTCTGCTCGACGCTTAGTGCAGACAGGAAGACGGTCTATATCGGCATCGAGCATGGGCGCTGGCAGTCGATGGCCGGGCATCGCTGGAACGGTGCGAACTGGGGCGCGCCCTTTTACGAAGCTGGCAGCCCGGAATTTACCATGCAGGACCCGTATCTCTCGCCCGATGGCGAACGGCTCTATTTCATCACGCGCAGCAGGGGCAGCGCCGACATCGCCTATGCCGAGCGGGACACTTCGGGTGGTTGGGGCGAACCGGTTTTCCTGCCACAGCCAGTCAACACCGAAGCGAATGAATATTATACCTCACTGACCAAAGACGGCGCCATCATCTTTGCCTCGGATGCGCGTGATGGCGGCTATGATCTCTACAGCGCCGAACCCGAGGGCGAAGGTTACGCGAAACCCGAGCTCTTTCCCGATGGCGTCAATACGCGTCGCTATGAGGCCGACCCGTTTATCGACCCCGATGGCCGCTATCTGATCTTCGCCTCCAACCGTCCAGAGGGTCAGGGTCGCGGTGACATCTATATCGCTTTCGCTGAGAGCGATGGCAGCTGGTCGGACCCCGTGCCGATAGATGAGCGCGTCAATACTTCGGGCCACGAACTCTGCCCCTCCGTCACGCCGGATGGCAAAATCTTCATGTACACCAGCAGACAGGATATCTACTGGATGTCGGCCGCTTTTATCGAAGATATGCTGAAAGCGCGCATGGCAGCCGATTAAAGTTCCTGCAAAGCCGCCACCATCGTCTCGACCAGCCGCTTTAGCCGCAGCGTCTGGCGGTTGACCGGAGCATAGGCCATATTGATATCCAGCTCCGGCGCGCGCCAGTCGGGCAGCAGATCGAGCAGCGCACCCGATGCCAGATCATCGCGTACCAGCCATTTGGGCATCACCGCAAAACCATTGCCCAACCGCGTCGCTTGCCGCGCCGCGAAAATATTGCTGGTCGAAAAGACGGGCCTCGCTTCCAGTATATATGCCCGCCCGCTTTCATGTGTGAGCGGAATGCGCCCATTTTCAAAGGGCAGCAATCCGGCACAGGATTTGTCTTTCAGGTCTGCGGGACTGTCCAGCGATGCCTCACTTCCGAGAAAATCCGGCGCCGCGACAATCAGCCGTTCGACAGAGCGCACCGACCGCACCACCAACGTTTCATCGGGCACCGGTCCGACCTTGATCCACAGATCGCATCCGGTTTCCGCAAAGCGGATATCGCCATCCTGCAATATCCAGTCAACGGTCACCTCCGGATAGCGCCGCTGAAACGCCAGCACGGCATCGGCGAGGTGCCTTTGCCCAACAGCAATCGGCGCGACAATGCGCAAAGGGCCGCGCATGGCGTGCGCCTCGTCGGCAAAGCTCTCTGTAAGACTCTCCCATCCCCGCAGCTGTGCACGCGCGCGTGTTAGGCAGTCCATTCCTGCCTTTGTCAGAGACAGGCTATGCGTCGTCCGCACTATCAATTGTACCCCCAACCGGCTTTCCAGATCGGAAAGCTGGCGGCTTGCCGAGGCCTGGGACAGGTTGAGGTCGCGCGCGGCGGCGCTGATCGACCCGCGCTCGGATATGCGCACAAAGGTTTCCAGCAATGTCAGTCGATCGAGCGATTTTGCCATACGTTATGTGTATAACAGATAAACACTCTATCCTTCTACCGAATATTGTACTGGACCAGCATATTCTCCTCATCGACCGGCAGCGGTCACAGAACGGAGATGAACAATGGCACATGACATATTGCGGAATTTCGCGATTGGCGGCACTGATTCGGTCAACAGGCTTGGCTTCGGTGCCATGCGCCTGACCGGACAGCCAGGCAATTTCGGACCCTATGCCGACTGGGATAGCGGCAAGGCGCTGCTGCAACACGCGGCCAATCTGGGTGTCGACTTTTTCGACAGCGCCCATGCCTATGGCCCGGAAACGGCTGACCGTATTCTCGGTGAGGCGCTGGACGGACGCAAGCCGTTTCTCGCGACCAAGGGGGGTGTGGGCAAGACCACGCCGGACAGGATCATTGTCGATGGCAGTCGTGATACATTGCTGCGCCAGATTGATAGCGCTCTGGCCAATTTGCGGCGCGCCCAGATCGATCTGTTCCAGCTTCACCGGGTCGACCCCGAAATTCCCATTGAGCGATCAGTCGCAGCGATTTCCGAAGCGCAGGCCGATGGCCGTGTCCGCCATATCGGCCTTTCCAATGTTACACGCGAGCAGCTGGACAGAGCATTGGCCATCGCGCCGATTGCCAGTGTGCAGAACCGCTTCAACATGTCCGAAATGGGCGATGACGCTCTGGTGGACTATACCGCCGAGCGCGGCATCGCCTTCATCCCCTATGGTCCACTCGGCGCCAATCCCATGCAGCGCGGCGCGAAACTTGAGGCCCGCACCGCGCTGGCCTGGCTGCTCAAGCGTTCTCCCAACATCATTGTTATCCCCGGCACGACATCGGTCGCGCATCTGAAGGAGAATATGACGATATGGGATCTGGTGTGATTACGTGCACCAACACGATTACCAGCGCTCCTTGAACGGGCGCAATTCCACCTCGTGCGACCAGGCCGAACGGTGCTGCTTGTGGGTGGTCCAGAAAGCATCGGCGATGGCGGCGGGCGCGAGTGCGCCGTCTTCGCCCATCTGGTCGAGATAATCGGGATAATTATCGCGCACCCGGTCGCCATCGATCACGCCGTCGATAATGAAATGGGCAACATGAATGCCCTGCGGCCCATATTCGCGCGCCAGTGACTGGAGCAGATTGCGCAGCCCCGCCTTGGCCGAAGCGAAATGGGCGAAATTGGGTTTTCCACGCAATGAACCGGAGGCACCGGTGAAGAACAGGCTGCCATGGCCCTGTTCTTTCAGCAACGGCACCGCACGTTGGGCGGTAAGGAAGGCGCCGAAACAGCAGACACGCCAGAAATTCTCAAACTGCTTTGCCGTCAGCTGCTCAAACGGAATGATGGCATTATTGCCGGCATTATAGAGCACAGCGGCAATCTCGCCGCGCTCAGCCGCATGGGCGAAGAGCGCGTCCTGATCCGCTTCACTGGTGACATCGACGCGCATCGCTTCGATGGAGCCACCTTTTGCTGCAATCGCATCCGCCGTGGCTTGCACTGTTTCCAGTGTGCGCCCGGTGAAGACCACATGATGCCCCTCACTGGCAAAACGCTGCGCCAGCGCGCCGCCAACGCCATTGAGCGAGCCGCCGCCGAGGATAATCACCGTGCCGCTCATTGCGCTGCCTCCGCTTTCAGCTTCGCCTCATGCGCCTCCAGCCATGCTTCTTCCTCGCCCGGCTCGGGCAGCAGATCGCCACCTTCCATCACCCAATGGGCGGGGACATCCTGTGTCGACATGGTAATATTCTCCAGCGCGATACCACTGTGCCGCGCCACCGATTGCCGCATCTGCGCGATAATCGCCTGCTTGGTTGCGTCGTCGCGTCCGGCACGAATATTGCCATGGAGATGCACCATGGCATTGCCCAGAGGCGGCATGGGCGCATCCTCGAAGAAGAATGCATGAACAAATGTCGGCGGCGCGTCGGTCTGTTCGCAATGGATATCGGTGATGTCCCTGGCGATCTTTGCCTTGGCAGCTTCGGGGATGGCACCCGCATGGGCATTGCACAGATAAAGCGGCATGGGGTCTTCTCCTTTGCGCGGGCTTATTGCGCCGGATCGTTGATGCTGGCGACGATCTCGTTGATCGAGCAGGTGGTCTTTTCCATCCAGAGATCGCATATGCGTTGCAGGATCGTGATACGCTCGGGCTGAGCCAGTGCCTGGGGTGACTGGATGCTGACCAATGAACTGGTGGACGGCTTGGCCTCGGTAAAGCCATTGCCAGGTCTCACCTCAATCCAGTTGATCATAGCTTCGCCATCAAACGCCGATTGCGTCAATGCGCCCAGCTCCTCGCGCAATGCGGCAACGGTATCCGGGTCAATCTGCCCCTGCTGCACAAAGCATGTGACCGGTATCACGACTATCTCCTGTTGTCCGGGCGACTCTGTTTATAAGGCTTGCACGATAGTAAGCTGGTCCTATAATGCAACTACTTTATCGATGAGAAAGCGCCATGCAGCAAAAATCCTTTGCCGATATGCAATGCTCCATCGCCCGCACTCTGGAGATAATCGGGCCGTGGTGGTCATTTCTGATTATCCGCGATGCCTTTATGGGCGTCCGCCGGTTCCGCGATTTTGAGCGATCATTGGGGATTGCCAAAAACACGCTGACCAAAAGGTTGAACCAGCTTGTCGATGCCGGGTTGCTGCACAAGGCACCCGCCAGCGATGGCAGCAAATATGCCGAATATCAGCTGACCCAAAAGGGGCTGGAGCTGTTCCCGGTGATCCTGTCGCTGACGCAATGGGGCGATAAATGGGCCAAGCATAAGGATGGCCGGACCTTCATGATTATCGACAAGCGCAGTGGCGAAGAGATTGCCACGCAGCAGATACGCGATGCCGATGGCAAGCTGGTGCCGCCCGGTTCTATCGGCGTGCGGCGGGCGTCGGAAAAAAGTAAGTCGGCGGCCTAGACCAACCCGTTCACCGCCTCCATAAACGGCCCGATGCTGACCGGCTTCGAGATATAGCCTTCTGCCCCGGCGGCGCGGATGCGGGCTTCGTCGCCGGTGCCGGCATAGGCGGTGACGGCAAGCACCGGGATAGTACGCAAATCATTATCGCCCTTGATCTGTTCGATCAGCTCCAGCCCGCTGATATGCGGCAACTGGATATCCATGATGATCAGACCGGGCACGAATTCGCGCGCCTTGTCGACCACCTCACGGCCATCGGCAACCGGTTCCACCGCATAGCCATGCGCGCGCAGCACATCGCAGAACAATTTGCGGTTGAGGTCATTATCCTCGACGACAAGCACCCTTTTTGCCAATTTACTGCGATCCTTCCCCAATACACATCTTGTCGCTACTGCCCCGTACTGCCATTTAGGCAGGGCAGATATCTGACGACAACCGATCTAGGCGAAGAGCACAGGCGACACAATGGCGCGCGAACAACATCAGGATGATGCCGAAACGGTGGCGCTCCAAGTGCTGGCCTGGGCGCTGACCAATGATGCGCGCCGCGGCCGGTTGCTGGCGATAACCGGCATGACACCCGACGATATCCGGGCCCGCGCCGGATCGCGCGAGCTGCTCGGGGCGGTAATGGGCTGGCTTGCCAATCACGAGCCGGATCTTTTGGCCGCCTCGGACGATTTACAGATAGGTCCGGAGCAGCTGGCCGCCAGTTACCAGGAGCTGAACATATGAGCCGCCCTTTGCTGATCACCGATTGCGACGAGGTGCTGCTGCACATGGTGGTGCCGTTTCGCCAATGGGTCGATGAGGCGCATGGCGTCGATTTCGACTTGAGTAGCGGCGATTTCTCGACCGCACTGACCGATCAGAAGACCGGCGAAATACTCAAGCCGGAACGGATATGGGCGCTGCTCAGTGGCTTTTTCGATACCGAGATGCACCGCCAGACCCCGATTGATGGTGCGGTCAGAGGCCTGCAGGCAATCAGCGCGGTTGCCGATATCGTCATCCTCACCAATTTGATGGATCATCGCCGCGATCACCGCACCGAACAGCTCGCCAAATTCGGCATCACCCATCCGGTCTATACCAATCAGGGGCCGAAGGGCGCCGCGCTCAAGGCAATACTCGACGAACGCAAACCGTCATCGGCGCTGTTCATCGACGATCTGCCACAGCATCATGACTCGGTCGGCGAAGTCGCGCCGCATGTCTGGCGGCTGCACATGATCGGCGAACCCGAAGTGGCGCCGCATATTGCCTGCGCCGAAACGCGCGGCCATGCCCATATCCGTATCGACCGCTGGAATGAGGCGCAGCACTGGATTATCGAGCGGCTGGAAAGCGGTGCAGCGGCACCGCCCATCGCCAAAGCCGCCTAAACTGCGTCAGACAGAAACAGAAAGACCATCATGACCGATACTATCGATACCCGCCTTTCCACTCTCGGCATCACCCTGCCCACCCCTGCTGCGCCGGTGGCAAGCTATAAACCGGCGATACTGCATCAGGGCATTCTCACCATTTCGGGCCAGCTGCCCTTTATCGATGGAGAGCTCGCAACGGGCAAGCTGGGCGCGGATGTATCGCTGGAACAGGGGCAGGTGGCGGCGCGCGCCTGTGGCATGATGATCCTGGCCCAGGCCAGGGCGGTACTTGGTTCGCTCGACAGAGTCGAGCAGGTGATAAAACTTGGCGGCTTTGTCGCCAGCCTGCCCGATTTCCATGACCAGCCCAAGGTGATCAATGGCGCGTCGGACCTGATGGAAGAGGTGTTCAGCGAAGCCGGCCGCCATGCCCGCAGCGCAGTCGGTGTGCCGGTGCTGCCGCTCAACGCCGCTGTCGAGGTCGATGCCATCATCGCGGTCAGGGACTGAACCAGGCGCTTATGGCCGATGGCGATACCAGCTATAGTGATGAAACCCCGGCCATAGCGGCGCGCATCGAAAAAGGCGTCGCCACCATCGATGCCTGTGAATGGGATGCGATCAACACCGCATGCGGCGGCAATCCGTTCACCAGCCACGCCTTTCTTTCAGCGCTGGAAGATTCGGGCAGCGTCGGCCCAGGCACGGGCTGGCAGGCGGCGCCGATCACCATTCGCGACGATACCGGCCAGCTGGTCGGGGCGCTGCCCAGCTATCTCAAGGGCCATAGTCAGGGCGAATATGTCTTCGATCATAGCTGGGCCCATGCTTATGAGAATGCTGGCGGACGCTATTATCCCAAGCTGCAGATTTCCGCACCTTTTACCCCGGCAACCGGACCGCGGATATTGGCGCTGGAGGAGAAGTGGATAACGCCGCTGATCATCGCGGCACAGCAGCTGACCGAACAAAATGCCCTGTCCTCGGCGCACGCTACTTTTCTCACCGAACAGGACCGACGCAGCTTTGTCGAACTGGGCTGGCTGTTGCGCAGCGATACCCAGTTTCACTGGGCGAATCAGGGCTTTGCCGATTTCGATGCTTTCCTCGCGACCCTGTCCTCGCGCAAGCGCAAGGCCATCCGCAAGGAGCGGCGCACGGCGCAAAGCAATGTCGAGATCGTCCAACTCAGCGGTGACGATCTGACCGAGGCGCATTGGGATGCCTTCTGGATCTTCTATCAGGACACTGGCGCGCGAAAATATGGCATGCCCTATCTGACGCGTGAGGCGTTCAGCCTGTTCGGCGAACGCATGGCCGATCAGATCATGCTGGTCATGGCCTGGCTCGACGGCGAGCCGGTGGCCGCAGCGCTCAACTTTGCCGGACCGGATACGCTTTATGGCCGCTATTGGGGCTGTACCCGCGATATAAGCTGTCTGCATTTCGAGCTATGCTATTATCAGGCGATCGACATCGCCATTGACCGCGGCCTGAAATATGTCGAGGCCGGTGCCCAAGGCGGCCACAAGCTGGCACGCGGCTATGCCCCGGTGACGACATGGTCGGCGCATTATATTCCCGATAGCGGCTTTCGCCGCGCCATTGCCGATTTCCTCGAACGCGAGCGCGAGGCAGTGGCACAGGACCAGGATTATCTCGCCGCCATGACCCCGTTCAAAAAAGCGGATTAGCCCGCCTGCGCGCAATCTCCTTGACCGTCAGCAGCATTGCGGGCCATCACCTTGCGTCAATCAACAAGAAGCGATGGAGAGCCCAGATGACGAAGCCCCGCCCCCCGTATCGCCCCCTATATCGCCCCTTATATCGACTGTCCGCCAGCCTCGGTGCCGCATTGCTCCTCGCCCCGCTGCTCACCGCGCCGGCAGCGGCGCAGGAAACCGCACCACCCATAGCCACCGCCGACACCGGAAACACCGCCGACAGCACCCGCTTCAGCCGCAAGGACCTGTTCAGCCTGGCGGCCGCTGCTGACCCGCAAATCAGCCCCGATGGCCGCCATATCGCCTATGTCCGGGTCACCAACGACATCATGCGTGATGCCCCGCGCCGCACCATCTGGGTGATCGACACCGCCACCGGGGAAGAGCGCCCGCTCGCTGCCGGGGAAGGCTCGCACGGCAATCCGCGCTGGTCACCCGATGGATCGCAGATCGCCTATATTTCCAGCGGCCATGGCGGCTCCCCGCAGCTTTATGTCCGCTGGATGGACAGCGGCGAAGCGGTGCGCGTCACTGCCCTGCCCGAAAGCCCGTCAAGCATCGCCTGGTCGCCCGATGGCAAGCAGATCGCCTTCTCCATGTTTGTCCGCGACAAGGGTGTGCAGCTGGGCGACAAGCTGCCCCCGCCCGAAGGCGCGCAATGGGCCAAGGGGCTGGAGATTTTCGATCTGATTACCTATCGCGCCGATGGTGCCGGCTATTTGCGGCCGGGTTTCAACAAGCTGTTCATCGTACCGGCCAGCGGCGGTGCTCCGCGCCAGCTGACCTTCGGCAAATATCATGATGGCGGCCCGCTGTCCTTCGCGCCTGATGGCAAAACCCTGTATTTTGCCGCCAACCGCCAGCCCGACTGGCAGCGTGACCCGGTGGAAAGCGAGGTGTTCGCGCTCGATATCGCCAGCGGCGCGCTCAGCGCACTGACATCGCGCAACGGCCCCGATAGCGCGCCCATGGTTTCGCCCGATGGCCGTAGCATCGCCTATATCGGCTTCGATGATCAGCAGCTCGGCTATCACAATGCCGATCTCTATCTGATGGATCGCACCGGATCGAACCGTCGGGTGCTAACCGCCAGCCTCGATCGCAGCGTCAACGGCGCGGCCTGGTCCGGCGATGGTCGCGCGCTCTATATCAGCTATGATGATCGCGGCGAGACGGTGGTGGCGCGAATATCGCTGACAGGCACAATAAGCGAAGTGGTGCGCGGCCTGACCGGGACATCCTTCGATCGTCCCTATACCGGCGGCAGCTTCAGCGTCGCCGATAACGGCACCATTGCCTTCACCATGGGCACCGCCCAGCGCCCCGCGGAAGTCGCAATGGTACAGCGCGGGGCACCGCGTATGCTGACCAGCCTTAATGCCTCACTGCTTGCCAGCCGTCGCATGGGCGCGGTGCAGCGCATCGCCACCCCATCGCGCCATGACGGACTGGAGATCGAAGGCTGGCTGACGCTGCCGCCTGACTATGTCGCGGGCAAGCGGGTGCCGCTGATCCTTGAAATCCATGGCGGTCCCTTTGCCGCCTATGGCCCGCATTTTGCCACCGACAATCAGCTCTACGCCGCTGCCGGCTATGCGGTGCTGTCGGCCAATCCACGCGGCTCGACCAGCTATGGAGCGGATTTCGCAAATGAAATCCATCACGACTATCCCGGCAATGACTATGATGACCTGATCAGCCTGGTTGATGCGGCAATCGCCCAGGGCTTTGTCGATCCCGACCAACTGTTCGTTACCGGCGGTTCGGGTGGTGGAGTGCTGACAAGCTGGATTGTCGGCAAGACCGACCGGTTCAAGGCGGCGGCAACGCAAAAACCGGTGATCAACTGGACCAGCCAGGTGCTGACGGCAGACGGGGCAGCGTTCTTCACCACCTACTGGTTCGGGGCACAGCCCTGGGAAGACCCGGAAAATTACTGGCGGCGCTCGCCGCTGTCGCTGGTCGGCAATGTGACGACGCCGACTTTGGTTGTGGTGGGATCAGAGGATTACCGCACCCCTGTGAGCGAGTCCGAGCAATATTATACTGCATTGCGGCTGCGCGGTGTACCGACGGCGCTGGTGCGCGTGCCCGGTGCCAGCCATGGCAGCATCGCGGTGCGGCCTTCGCAAAGCGGCGCCAAGGCAGCGGCCATATTGGCCTGGTTCGATCGCTATGGCGGGCCCGATGGCGTTGCCGATAGCGATACTCCCGGCGATGCCGGAGAGAGCGAATAGCCTCAGGCGGCGTGGCGCCGGTTCTGGGCGATCCATGCCCGCGCTTCGCGCTGGGCGTCGGCAATTTCGCGCGCCGTCATTTCCTCGGCTATTTCGGCACGGCAGGTGGCGCTTTCGACATGGCCCATAACTGCGGCCAGATTAAACCATTTATGCGCTTCGATCAGATCGATTTCGGCACCGTCGCTGCCGGTGGAGAAAGCCACGCCCAGTTCAAAATAGGCGGTCGGGTCTCCTGTTGCCACTTCCGCCAGCTTGCTCTCGACGAGAAAGCGGGCGCTCTTCATACTGTTAGCCATGTCCCTGGCTCCCTGTTGCGGTCGTCTTGTTAACGACAGCAGCAAAGGTCCGCCCAAGGTGTGAAAATATAGTTAACGTCGCAGGCCTTTTCCTTAACACCCGCACCAATAGGGCCGGATCGGGCAAAATTTTACATTCCCACAGGCCATCAGCCAGATTCCGTAACGGTTTTTACGGCAGCGTAACCGGCATATTGTCGATCAGCCGGGTTCGCCCCAGCCGCGCCGCCGCCAGCAACCGACCCGAAAAGGGCCCATCACCCGGCTGCCGTTCAGACAGCGGGGCGAGGCTGTCCGCATGACGGATTTCGGCATAATCAACCGGATCGAACCCGGCCTGTGCCAGACTCTGACGCAGCGCCTCCAGCGCCTGCACCGGATCGCCACCCCGCTCTATCGCCGCAATGGCAGCACGCATCGCGGTCGGCAGGGTGGCAGCCCGGGCGCGCTCACCGGTCGAAAGATAGGCATTGCGCGACGACAGGGCGAGACCGTCATGATCCCTTATCGTGGGCACGCCGACGATCCTGGCCGACATGTCGAGATCACGTACCATGCGGCGAATGATCGCAAGCTGCTGATAATCCTTCTCGCCAAACAAAGCGATGTCCGGGCTGATCTGGTTGAGCAGCTTGCAAACCACGGTGGCGACCCCATCAAAATGCCCCGGACGCGATCCGCCGCACAGTCCCAGGCTGAGCTCGGGCAGCCTGATCACCGTCTCAAAGCCCTGTGGATACATCTCCTCAACGCCGGGGGCCCATAGCAGGTCGACGCCGGTATCCCGCAGCTTCGCCGCATCCTCGGCCAACTGACGCGGATAGGCATCGAGATCCTCATTCGGCCCAAATTGCGTCGGATTGACGAAGATCGACACTGCGACCCGGTCCGCCTGTTCCCGCGCGGCGTCAACCAGCGCCATATGGCCCGCATGCAGCGCGCCCATGGTCGGTACCAGCGCCAGTGTTGCGCCGTCGGCGCGCAACCCCGAAAGTGTCTTTTTCAACCTGTTGTGGTCATGAACAGTTTGCACCCGATTATGCCCTTCTGTATGTGCAGGCGCGAACCAGCCGAACGCGCTGCTGATGACTTGGGACACCATAGCGTCCCGTTGCTGCAGCGCATATCGGCATAGGTGCCGGGGGACAATGATGAACGGCGGATCTGCAAAGGATGATGGCGGCGTCCACCGCATTGTCTTTGCCAATGAAAAGGGCGGCACCGGCAAATCGACCACAGCGGTGCATGTCGCAATTGCGCTGGCCTATAATGGCAAGAAAGTCGGCATTATCGACCTCGATCCGCGTCAGCGCACCTCTTTCCGCTATATGGAAAACCGCACCGCGACGATGATCCGCCGCAACATCTCGCTGCCGATGGCAAATTTCAAGGTGTTCGAGCAGGACAATATCGCCCGGCTCGACCAGATGATCGCCCAGGAGTCAAAATCACTGGATTTTCTCATCTTCGACACCCCGGGCCGCGATGACAAATTTGCCCGTTATGTCGCCACCTCTGCCGATACTCTGGTAACACCACTTAATGACAGCTTTGTCGATTTCGATCTGATCGGACAGGTCGACCCCGACACCTTCAAGGTCAAGCGGATCAGCTTCTATGCCGAGCTGATCTGGGAAGCACGCAAGGCACGCGCCAAAAATGCCGGTAAGGAAATGGACTGGGTGGTGCTGCGCAACCGTACCCAGCATATCGAGGCGCGCAATATGCGCCGCATCAACACCGCGTTGCAGGAACTGTCGCGCCGTATCGGCTTCCGCATCATCCCGGGGTTGAGCGAGCGGGTGATCTATCGCGAGCTGTTCCCTTCAGGTCTGACCCTGCTCGACAAGGGACATCTGGGCGATCTCGGTACCAGCCATATCCTTGCACGGCAGGAGCTGCGCGAACTGCTGAGCGCGCTCAAACTGCCCGGCATGGAACGCCCTGCCGAGGCACAGGCCAGCCTGTTCTCCAACATCTAAAGCGACATAAGGCCATTGGCCCAGCTTATCGAAATGACCGGCCATTCTGGATAAGCCGGAAAAGGTATTTTCGTCTAAAATCATGCCTTCAATCATCATGCTGGTGCCCGGAAACCGAAGTTTTCGGCACGTGTAGCGGAAAGGGGTATCGATGACATATAGAAGATATGGTGCTTTGCTGGCGGTCTCCGCTGCTCTCGGACTGGGTGCATGCGGCCCGGAATCCGGACCAGCCATGGCGACGGATGACAGCAAACAGTGCATTACCGAGGAGGAAGTCGTCGCGGCGCAAAAGGCCTGGGGCGATGGTATTGTCGCGATCGGCAAAACATTCTCCGAGCAAGGCGACTATACCGCCGCTGCCACCGACCACATCAACCGCTTTTACGGCTATGATCTGGGACTGGTCCTGTTCAAGCCTACACTTGCCGCCGATGAACAGTTTCGCGGATCGTTCGATGGCGCACTGTCCTATTTTGTCGGCGGCAACCCGTCCTTCACCGAAGACAAAGGCTTTGCGCTGACCCCATGGACGGCCGTGCGCTGGGAAAATGCCGGCATCACCAACTCCAGCTGCGACATGGCGGTGGCGATGGGCAACTACTGGTTCACCCCTGCCGAGGGCGATGAGGTCAAGGTCGAATACACCATTGGCTATGTCAAAGACGATGACGGCAATCTGCGTATGGTGGTGCATAAATCGTCACTGCCTTATGGCGGCGGCTAAAGCGGCGGCAGGATAGCGCCGCGCCAGGACGGATCATTGCGCACGGAAGGTGCGGCGAGTAAGCTGTCGCCATGGTGCCATTTCTTCTGATCGCCGGCGCGCTGCTGTTCTGGCTGTACTATTCGGGGCGGCTGGCGAAGATGCAGCCCGGCGACTGGTTCGCCCTCGCCATTGCCGTGCTCGGCACGCGCGTCCTGACTACCGGGCAGCTGCCTGCCGCCGGTGCCATGCTCGCCGGCGCTATTGGCTGGGCGCTCTATCGATCTCGCAGCCATAAACCGGATGCGGAAGCGGGAAAGCCCGGCAATGCGGACCGTCCTTATCCGGAGATGTCGATTGCCGAGGCGCGTATGCTGCTCGGCATCGACGAACGCGCCAGTGCCGGGATGATCCGTGCCGCATGGCGCCGCCGCATGGCGCGGGCGCATCCCGATGCTGGCGGCAATGCCGAGCTGGCGAGCAAGCTCAACGCCGCGCGCGACCTGCTGCTGGAAAACCAGGCTGAAAAGACAGACTCGCCATTGTCATAAAAGCGCGATAAGGCGGCGCGACGATGTGCGGACAGGCACCGCAACCTGCATAGAGAAAGCCTATTCCCATGACCGATACACCCCATCTCCAGAGCCATGCCTTCCACCCGACCTCGCTGCGCGAATATGATATTCGCGGTATTATCGGCGAAACGCTGGGCGAGGACGATGCCTATGCCATTGGCCGCGGTTTCGGCACGCTGATCGGCCGAGATGGCGGCGGCAGCGTCGCCATTGGCTATGATGGCCGTGAAAGCTCGCCGCTACTGGCCGATGCGCTGGCGCAGGGGCTGAACGACAGCGGGATCGATGTCATCACCATCGGGCTGGGGCCGACGCCGATGCTATATTATGCCGAGGCCGTACTCGACGAGGCGGCGGGCGGCATCCAGATAACCGGCAGTCACAACCCCGCCAATTATAACGGCTTCAAGATGGTGTTTCAGGGACGTCCGTTTTTCGGCGCCGATATCCAGCGCCTCGGCGCAATGGCGGCGGCGGGCGACTGGGATAGCGGTAACGGTTCGGTGTCCCGGCTCGACATCATGGAACGCTATGTGACGCGGCTGATCGAAGGCTTTGACAGTGAGCGCAGCGATTTCGCCCGGATGCGCATCGGCTGGGATGCGGGCAATGGCGCTGCGGGACCGATTGTCGAGCGGCTGGTTGAGCGGCTGCCCGGAGAGCATCATTGCCTGTTCACTGATGTTGATGGCAGTTTTCCCAATCATCATCCCGATCCAACCGATGCGGCCAATCTGGCCGATCTCCAGGCACTTGTCGCCGAGAAGCAGCTCGACTTCGGAGTGGCTTTTGATGGCGATGGCGACCGCATTGGCGCCATCGATGGCGAAGGCCGGGTGATCTGGGGCGACCAGTTGCTGGCGATTTTTGCCGAGCCGGTGCTGCAGGACCAGCCGGGGGCCACGATTATCGCCGATGTCAAGGCGAGCCAGGCACTCTATGACCGGGTCGCCCAGCTGGGTGGCGAACCGCTGATGTGGAAAACCGGGCACAGCCTGATCAAGTCCAAAATGAAGGAAACCGGGTCACCGCTGGCGGGCGAGATGAGCGGCCATGTCTTCTTCGCGCATGAATATTACGGCTTTGACGATGCGCTTTATGCCGCGATCCGGCTGATCCGCGCCGCCAGCGATCTCGGCAAGAGTGTCACCATGCTGCGCGGCGAAATGCCCGAAATGATCAACACGCCGGAAATGCGTTTCCAGGTCGATGAAGCCCGTAAATTCGCGGTGATTGACGAGGTGCTCGAACGGCTCAAGGCCGATGGCGCCAATGTCAACGACACCGACGGTGCGCGGGTCAATACCGATGATGGCTGGTGGCTGCTGCGCGCTTCCAACACCCAGGACGTACTGGTCGCCCGTGCCGAGGCCGGATCCGAGGCCGGGCTCGAACGGCTGCTGGCGCAGATCGACGCGCAACTGGCGCTGTCCGGACTGGAACGCGGTGAGAGTGTGGGGCACTGATATTTAACCCAGATACGCGCTGTGATGCGGCTTCCCGTTAGTCCTCCTGCTGCGGGCCAATTCTGGCTTTGCCGCCCTTTATCGAGAAAATGTTGATCTGGGCCTTCCCGCACGGTGTCGTGTTGCCATCGAGACAGGTGGGCGTTTCTTCCAACACCCTGAGATGTTGCGGAACTGATTTTACCGGTTTTTCGCGAATGGCTCTGGGTATTCTGTAGCGTTCATTGTCCTGCGGCGTGGCGCATACAACAACCTCATCTGCATCCTCCAGTTGCACGCATTCCCGGTTTTTCACCGCATCTTTGACGTCGAGGTGCAACGGCTCTTCCTGCGCCAGCAGCTTCGTTTCAGAACCTGCAACAAGCGCGACAATGAGCAAGGCGCTGGCGAGATTGCTCCGCAGGAGATCCCGCCACGCCACCATCACCCCAACACCACCCATGTCGGCGCATGGTCGCTGGCCTTTTCCCTGCCGCGATGGTCCTTGTCGACACCGACGGCCTGGAGCCGGTCGGCGGCTTGCGGCGACAGCAGCAGGTGGTCGATGCGGAAACCATGGTCGCGCTGCCAGGCACCGCGCTGATAGTCCCAATAGGTCCAGATCTGGCCATCGGGGTGCCAGCTGCCAATCGGATCGGTCCAGCCATCGTGCAGCAACCGCTGATAGGCGGCGCGGCTTTCCGGCTGCATCAGCGCGTCCGAGGCCATGGCTTTCGGTGACCAGACATCATTGTCGCGCGGGATGACGTTATAATCGCCCGCCAGCACCGCCGGCACTTCCTCGGCCCAGATTTGCGCCGCACGTTTGCGCAGCCGCTCCATCCAGCGCAGCTTGTAATCGAATTTCGGCCCCGGTTGCGGATTGCCATTGGGGAGGTAGATGCAGGCGACCCGCAATGGCTGAGCCGCATCGCCAATGGTGACATCGGCCTCTAAATAACGCGATTGCTCATCCTCCAGCTCGCCATCCAGCCCACGCTTCGTCTCCACCGGCTGCGCGCCACGCGCCAATATGGCAACGCCGTTAAACGATTTTTGACCATGCCAGATCGCGCCATAGCCGGCTTTTTCAAACGCGTCGGCGGGAAAGCCTTCATCCTGGCTCTTGATTTCCTGCAGACAGGCAATGTCGGGCTGGGTTTCCTCCAGCCACTCGAGCAACCGCGGCAGCCGCGCCTTGATACCGTTGATATTGAAGCTGGCGATTTTGGTCATGCACCCGGTCTAGCGAGCAGAGACCAAAGCATCAAACCGAAAAGCTGGATCCGCAGCCGCAGCCGGAGGCGGCGTTTGGATTTGTCACCTGAAACGACGCCCCGCCGAGCGATTCGACAAAATCGACCGCCGAGCCGCGCACCAGATCGAGACTGACCGGATCGACCACCAGTTTGACGCCGTCGCGCTCGGTGACATGGTCATCGCCGTCAATCGATTCCGCCAGGCCGAAACGGTATTGAAAGCCGGAACAGCCGCCACCCTCTACCGACAGGCGCAGGGCGGCTTGCTTGCCGAGCTTGGTGGCAATGGCGGCGACGCGCTTGGCCGCAGCGGGCAGGAGGTCGACTTCGGTCATGCACCCTATGTAATATGCCTGCGCCCATGGCTCAAGTGGCGCTGTCATTGGGGGTGATACAGAAAAACTATGGCGCGGGTCGTGTCAGGCCGCCTTGAGCGTTGCGAAACCTTCAAAAATCTCGCGCGTCGCCTGGCGGGCACCCTGCAGGATGTCGAGCATCTGGCCGCGGCTGGTCTTGCCTTCGGCATCGGGACTGAGCCGCCCTGCCATGGTCCATTCGGGAAATTCGCGCACGCCGATCGCCTCATCGCGGATTTTCACCACACCGCTATGCCGCTTGTCGGACAATATCCGGTCGAGACAGGCTGCAATCGCGTCATCCGGTCCCTCGATCAGCTGCAGAAAATTGATGCCATTATAGGCGAGGCAGCCGGTAATCTCATGCGCGGAATTGAATGTGCGGCACTGTTCGAGCAGGATTTCAAGCTCCGGCTTGTCGAAAGCCTGAGTCGCCGAACTGATGTAAATCACTGAACGCATAAGGAATCCCCACCCCTTGGAAATATATCATAAGCGAGTATTCGTTCACTATTCAAGGGGTTGGTTCTGCTATTGAAAATTTAAGGCTAAGCCGGTCTGTAGCCAGCCGACGGGTCTCCGGCGGCATCTCAGCGGGCGGAAACCCGGTTGCGACGTTCAGCCGCTTTGCGCGCCGGCAATCAATTCGGCATCGATCGCCTTGGCCGCCCTATAGGCCTTGCGCGCCTCCATGCGCTCGGCATAGGGGGCAAAGCTGTCGCGCTTGTCCATGCTGCCAAATTGCATGCCCCAGACAATCTGGCTGCCGAGATAGACATCGGCCATGGTGAAACGCTCGCCGCAGACAAAATCGCGCTCGGAGAGCAGGTTGTCGAGCACATCCATCACCGTGGCGAAGGAGCCATAACCCGCCATGCGCTGCTGCTCCTCATTCGGCGCGAAACCCATGGCGTTGTTGGTGACCGCAGCCTCCACCGGACCAGCGGCGTAGAACATCCAGCGATAATATTCGGCCCGCTCATAATCATTTTGCGGCGCCAGACCGGAGTCGGGAAAGCGATCGGCAAGCCAGGCGCAAATAGCGGCACATTCGGTAACAACCTTGCCGTCCTCGGCAATTGCCGGGACCTTGCCCATCGGATTGATCGCAAGATAGGCATCGCCCTTCATGCTGTCCTCGGCATCGGCATCATAGCTCAAAAGATGCTGGCGATATTCGGCACCTGCCTCATGCAGTGCCCATCGCACAATCTGGCCGCGCGACATTGGATTGGTGTAAAAATCCAGCATCGTATCTTCCCCTCAAAAGCCGGTCTTTAACAGCCGGGACAATGGCCGACAGCGCCGCTGCCGGCCATGCCAACCGGGATCAGTCCTTCTTCTTGGCCGGCGCCTTTTTCTTTGGCTTTTTCTTCGATCCGCGCGGCGGTGCCGGCATGATCTCGAACGCCATACGGCCTTCCTTCATATGCACCGCCACCTCGCCGCCCTGGGCCAGCTTGCCGAACAACAGTTCCTCGGCCAGCGGTTCCTTGATCTTCTCCTGGATCAATCGGCCCATCGGGCGCGCGCCGAACAGCTTGTCATAACCCTTCTCGGCGAGCCAGCCGCGTGCATCCTGATCGAGGCGGATATGGACATTCTGCTCGGCCAGCTGCAGCTCCAGCTGCAGGATGAACTTGTCGACGACACGGCTGACCACCTCGGGCGTCAGATAGGTAAACGGCACCACCGCATCGAGACGGTTGCGGAATTCGGGGGTGAACATCTTCTTCACCGCGTCTTCCTGCGCGTCCTCGCGGCTGACATTGCCGAAACCGATGCTTTCACGTGCCATGTCGCTGGCCCCGGCATTGGTGGTCATGATCAGCACCACATTGCGGAAATCCACCGTCTTGCCGTGATGATCGGTGAGCTTGCCATTATCCATCACCTGCAACAACACGTTGAACAGGTCCGGGTGCGCCTTTTCAATCTCGTCGAGCAACAACACGCAATGCGGCTGCTGGTCGACGGCGTCGGTGAGCAGGCCACCCTGATCATAGCCGACATAGCCCGGAGGCGCACCGATCAGGCGCGAGACGCTGTGGCGCTCCATATATTCGCTCATGTCGAAGCGCTTCAATGGAATGCCCATGATGCTCGCCAGCTGACGCGCCACCTCGGTCTTGCCGACACCAGTGGGGCCGGAGAACAGATAATTGCCGATCGGCTTTTCCGGCTCGCGCAGACCGGCGCGCGACAGCTTGATCGCGCTGGCGAGTTTCTCGATCGCCAGATCCTGGCCGAAGACCACCTGTTTCAGGTCACGCTCAAGATGCTCGAGCTGCTTGCGGTCGTCCTTGGATACCGATTTGGGCGGGATGCGTGCCATGGTCGAAATGACCGCTTCAATCTCGCGTGCGGTGATCGTTTTGCGGCGACGCGATGGCGGCACCAGCATCTGCATCGCGCCGACCTCGTCGATCACGTCGATGGCCTTGTCGGGCAGCTTGCGGTCATTGATATAGCGCGCCGACAACTCGACTGCGGTCTTTAGCGCGTCGGGGGTGTAGCGCACCTTGTGGTGCTCCTCGAAGGCGCTGCGCAGCCCCTTGAGGATCTTCACCGTGTCCTCAATGCTTGGCTCGTTGACATCGATCTTCTGGAACCGGCGCAACAGAGCGCGGTCTTTCTCGAAATGGTTGCGAAATTCCTTATAGGTGGTCGAGCCAATGCAGCGGATGGTACCGCCCGACAGCGCCGGTTTGAGCAGGTTGGAGGCATCCATTGCTCCGCCCGAAGTGGCACCGGCGCCAATCACCGTGTGAATTTCGTCGATGAACAGAATGGCGTGCGGCTTTTTCTCCAGCTCGGCCACCACCTGTTTCAACCGCTCCTCAAAATCGCCGCGATAGCGTGTACCTGCCAGCAGCGCACCCATATCGAGCGAATAGATCACCGCATCACCGAGCACATCGGGAACATCGCCTTCGACAATTTTGCGCGCCAGCCCTTCGGCAATCGCGGTCTTGCCGACGCCGGGATCACCGACGTAGAGCGGGTTGTTCTTTGACCGGCGGCAGAGAATCTGCACCGTGCGGTCAACCTCCGGCCCGCGACCGATCAGTGGATCGACCTTGCCAGCCTCGGCCTTGGCGTTGAGGTTGACGGTAAACTGGTCGAGCGCGCTTTCCTTTTTCTGCTTGGCATCGCCCTTGCCGCTTTCCTCTTCCTGGTCATCGCTGCCCTCGACCGGACGCTGTTCGACCGGCTGGCCACCCTTGCCGATGCCGTGGCTGATATAGCTGACGGCATCGAGGCGGCTCATATCCTGCTGCTGCAGGAAATAAACGGCATAGGATTCACGCTCGGAAAACAGCGCCACCAGCACATTGGCACCGGTGACAACGTCCTTGCCCGAGGACTGGACATGCAGGATGGCGCGCTGGACAACCCGCTGGAACACCGATGTCGGTGCCGGATCAATCTTTTCCTCGATCTTCAGCGAATCCAGTTCATTGTCGAGATAATGCACCAGCGTGTCGCTGAGTTCGCCAAGATCGACACCGCAGGCCTGCATCACCTGCGATGCTTCGGCGTCGTCGATCAGCGCCAGCAGCAGATGCTCCAGCGTGGCATATTCATGCCGCCGCTCCGACGCATTGTGCAGCGCCTGGTGGATGGTTTTCTCAAGGGATTCCGCAAATGACGGCATGATATCTTACTCTCTCGCTCGATAGCCTGTGCGCCAGACTATCATATTCCTGTCCAATATAGGAACGACAACCGGCTTTTTCATCGGTCCGGCGTTCCTGCCTCCCCAATATTGTCGCTGCCGGGCATGTCACTTTCACCAGCCGCGCACCTGTGATACCGCAAGAAGCGGGCCAAATGCGCTATTTCTGGAACAGCGCCTCCGCGCTGGCGCGATGACTGGATGCTTTTTCCTTATGTGCCTTGCAGCGTTCGATTTCAGCCTGAAGCGCGGTAATGCGCGCATCAAGTTCGTCCAGCGAGAGCGGATCCAGGTCCTGCTTTCCCAGCATTTCGACCGGATTATCGGTACGCCGTGGAAGATTCTCGTCAATTTCCATAACCGACAATGTTGACCCGCAAGGCTGGACTGTCAATAACTACCAGGCCGATTTGCAGTGACTGGTGGGAAAACAGTCCGGCATGAAGAGCGGGGGGGGTGCTATGGCAGAATTGCCGGAAACGATGCACGCAATCGATATGGATGCGCCGGGCGACGCCTCGGTGCTGTCGCTGCGCACGATAAATGTGCCGCAGCCGGCGCCAGGCCAGGTGCTGATCCATGTTGCCGCTGCCGGGGTCAACCGCCCCGATATCGTCCAGCGCAAGGGCTTTTATCCGCCGCCGCCCGGAGCACCGAGCACCCCGGGTCTGGAAGTGGCCGGAGAGATTGTCGCTCTGGGCGACGGGGTCGATCCGGTGATGCGCGGGCAGAAGGTCTGCGCTCTGGTCGGTGGCGGCGGCTATGCCGAATATTGCCTTGCCCGGCACGACCATTGCCTGCCGATACCCGCAGAACTGAGCATCGAGGAAGCGGCGGCCCTGCCCGAGACGCTGTTCACCGTATGGCACAATGTCTTCGAGCGCGCCTATGCCCGCGAGGGCGAGACCCTGCTGGTCCATGGCGGCACTAGCGGCATCGGCACCATGGCAATCATGCTCGGCAAGGCCTTTGGGCTGACGGTGTACGTCACCTGTGGCAGCGATGAGAAATGCCGCAAGGCGGAAGAACTCGGCGCCGATGCAGCGGTCAACTACAAGGCATCCGATTTTGTCGCCGAGGTTGCAAGGCTGACCGGTGGCGCAGGCGTGGATATCGTGCTCGACATGGTTGCCGGCGACTATGTGCCGCGCAACATGGCCTGTCTCGCCGATGATGGCCGCCATGTCACCATTGCGGTGCAGGGCGGGCTGACGGCGGAAATCCCGATGATCGACATCATGCGCAAGCGGCTGACCCTGACCGGATCGACATTGCGGCCACGCCCTGACAGCTTCAAGGCGCTGCTGGCCGATGAAATTGCGCACAATGCTATGCCTCTGGTGGCATCACGCAAGGTGGTACCAATCATCGACAGCACTTTCCCGCTGAAAGACGCTGCCGCAGCGCAGGCGCATATGGAAAGTGGCCAGCATTTCGGCAAGATCGTCCTGCTCACCGGCGACTAACCGCCGCAGCGCACATCAATAGTCGCCAATCGCCTCATCCGGATCGAGCATCGGGCCGGCATCATTCATCGGCCGTGCGCTATCGGTGGCACGTCCGCTTGTCGTCGCGCTGTTGATATTGCTGGTCGACGCGGCATAGTCACTACGGCCACCATCGCCATCACCCAGAATATTGGCGAGCATACGCACATAATCGCCCTTACCCTCTACCATTGCCGCCAGCCGGTCGGGATTGGTTGCAAGACTCAGCGACATGAAGGTGAGGTTCAGTTCGCGCGCCTCGGCATGGTAGCCGAAGCCACCTTCCAGCGCGTTGAAGAAGGATTTCAGGTCCTTGCCGACATTGCGCTTCACCCTGCGCGCCGACAATTCTTTCGGACCCGGCGACAGACCATAGAGGCTGCCATCCCCCATGTTCATGCCGGGCACATCATAATGCACCTGCACCTTGCTGGTATTCGGGTCGATGGCGGTTATGTCGAAACGGATCGTGGTGCCCTTGTCGACTTTTTCGGACGCCAGATGATAGGTAATCTGATTGTTGTTCTGGCGGTCAACCGAAATGGTGTTGATGGCCATGCTGTAATTACCCAGTTGGGAGCCGGACATTTCCAGTGATGACAGTGCCTGGTAAACCGTAGATGCGGGTTTCGCGACAATAAAATCCTGCGGTTGGTCAGTGCACCCGCCAAGTAACAGCGAAGTAAGCGCCAGCCAGACCATCGTCCAAAAACCGTGTTTCATTACCCCAACTCCCATACTGATCCTCGCGGGGAGGAATAACCGGTATATGTCAATGAAAGGTTAGAGCCGCAGAAAGCTCCGGCCCCGACTCTTGTCACCGAAGTGCCATGAAATTCCCTGTGTTCGTCACAGAAGTTTCATCGAACCATGATTCCGTTTGTAACAGTTTAGCGGCTATCCCGCCCGGCAGACGCAAACTGCCCCGGGGAAAGCACCATGGTCACGCCGTCCGATCTCCTGCCTGCCAATATCCGCTCGCTGAGCGATGATGCTACACAGGACAGTCCATCAAAGGGCGACAATGCGGACAATATCACCGATTTCCCGCTCAACATTCCAGCTCCGGTGATCAAGGAGCCGGTCGGTGGCGAGCGGCGCAAATATCGTACCATCTGGATTTCCGACATTCACCTCGGCACAAGAGGCTGCAATGCCGAGATGCTGATCGACTTTCTGGACAATGTCGACAGCGACACCATGTATCTGGTCGGTGACATTATCGATGGCTGGCGGCTGAAGAAGAAATTCTACTGGCCCTCGACCCATAATGACGTGGTGTGGCGGGTGCTCAAGCGCGCCAAGCGCGGCACCCGTATCATCTACATTCCAGGCAATCATGACGAAATGGTACGGCCGTTTTCGGGGATGAAGTTCGGCGATGTCGAGATTGAGCGTGCGGCCGTGCACGAAACCGCCGATGGCCGCAAATTGCTCGTGCTGCATGGTGATGAATTCGATGCGGTGATGCTGGCGCATCGCTGGCTCGCCTTTGTCGGCGATGCGCTCTACACTTTCATGATGGGGCTGAATCGCTGGGTAAACTGGGGCCGGCAGAAGCTGGGCATGCCCTATTGGTCGCTGTCCAAGACCGCCAAGCACAAGGTCAAGAACGCGGTCGAGTTTATCTCGCGCTATGAGGAACTGGTTTCCAGCGCAGCGGCCAAGCGCGGTGTCGATGGCGTTGTCTGCGGCCATATCCACACCGCCGAAATCCGCGAGATTGACGGCATCACTTATTATAATGATGGCGACTGGGTCGAAGGCTGTACCGCGCTGGTCGAGAATTTCGACGGCAGTATGGAAATCCTGCACTGGGCCGAGATCATGAACGCCCGGAAAAAGGCCGGGAAAGAGGCCGATCTGACCCCGACTGACGGCGCACCGCTGGCCGCATGATGCCACAGCAGCACACCACGCCGATGCGTATCGCCCTGATCACCGATGCCTGGGCGCCGCAGATGAACGGCGTCGTGCGCACCCTGAATGCGGTCACCGACCGACTGCGTCAGGCCGGGCACGAAATTTGCGTGATTTCACCCGACCAGTATCTCTCGGTCCCCTGCCCCAGCTATCCGGAAATCCGTCTGGCCCTGGCGCGCACCGCATCGGTCAGCCGCAAGATCTGTGACTTTGCCCCCGATGCCATCCACATCGCCACCGAGGGACCGCTGGGGCTGGCGGCACGGCGTCATTGCCTGCGCCATGGCCTGCCCTTTACCACTGCTTATCATACCCAGTTCCCCGATTATGTCGCACGGCGCATCGGCATTTCTGCCGATTATATCTGGCCCTATATCCGCTGGTTCCACGGCCCGGCAGAACAGACCATGGTCGCCACTGCCTCGATCCGCGCCCAACTCGCCGAGCAGGGGCTGGAACGGCTGACCCATTGGGGCCGCGGTGTCGATCTTGACTGTTTCCGCCCGGATACGCCGGCACCGGCCCTCTATGACGACCTGCCACGCCCGATCCAGCTTTATGTCGGTCGTGTCGCGGTGGAGAAGAATATCGGCGCGTTTCTCGACACCAGCCACCCCGGCAGCAAGGTCGTGGTCGGCGATGGCCCGGCGCTGGAATCGCTCAAGGCGGCCTATCCACAGGCGCATTTTGCCGGTGTGCAAAAGGGTCGTGCCCTTGCAGGCTATTACGCCAATGCCGATATCTTTGTCTTCCCCAGCCGCACCGACACCTTCGGGCTGGTGATGATCGAGGCACTGGCCAGCGGCACCCCTGTCGCTGCCTATCCCGTCGCCGGACCAAAAGACATCATCCGCGACGGTATCGGGGTGCTCGATGACGATCTCGAGCGCGCCATAGCCATAGCCTTGCGCTGCGACCGCGATGCGGCGGCGCGCTATGGCCGGACATTCAGCTGGGAGACCAGCGCCCGCCAGTTCCTCAGTGCGCTCAAGCCGCTTGATGCCGCCGCAAAAGCCGCCGCTGCCTAGACCGTATACGCATAAATCTCGCAGCCGGGACTTGTCGCCCCGGCCAATATCGCCTATCATCAAACTCACGAAAGGCCGCTCCTGCACGGGGCGGCCCTTATTATTTATATCATTTGTCCATATGCCGCTTCATGCCCGTCTGGCCCTCGCAAATTCTGCTTTACCCGGGCCAGCAATGAACCGCGCAGCACATGGCACGAGGAGTTAAGATATCATGGCCCATCCACTGATGCCGCATGCCACCGCATCCTGGCTGGTCGACAATACCGGCCTGACCTTCGAGCAGATCGCCGAATTTTGTGGTCTGCACATATTGGAGGTGCAGGCCATGGCCGATGATCTGGCCAGCACCAAATATACCGGGCGCGATCCGGTACAAGCGGGCGAGCTGAGCATGGAGGAGATCGAAAAGGCCCAGGCCGACCCGGAATATAGCATGGCCATCACCAAGGGGCCGGAGCAGAAGCACCGTACCAAGGGCCCGCGCTACACCCCGGTTTCCAAGCGGCAGGACAAGCCCGACGGCATTGCCTGGTTGCTGCGCAACCATCCGGAAATCTCCGATGCCCAGATCGGCAAGCTGATCGGCACCACGCGCAACACCATCAACGCCATTCGCGACCGCAGCCACTGGAATATCGCCAATATTCAGCCGAAAGACCCGGTCACACTGGGCTTGTGCAGCCAGCGCGAGCTCGATGCGGTGGTCGCCAAGGCAGCGAAGAAAGCCGGTATCACCTCCGAGACTCCCGAAGACAGCAAGCTGGGCGGAGACCGGGCGGCGCTGATCGAAGAGTTGCAGGCGCAGCGCGAAGCCGACAAGCTGGCGGCGGAAAAGGCGGCCCGCGAGGCAGAGGCCGAAGCTGCGGCGCAGAATCTGCTCGGCGGCGAAGCGCCTTCGGGTGATCCGCTCGCCTGATCACGCACACCATTGGCAGATGTCGCTCCCTTATGGCCCACAGCCCCGGCAGCTTCCGAGGTAACGCCCTCGGTTCTCGAAGCGCTGGCCGATCACGGGCTGGAGCCAAACGAACATAAGGGCCTGCACTATCCGCTGGGGCATCACGCTCCCGAATATGGCAGGCTTTTCCCGCTGCTGCCCGATATCGGCTGGACCCGCCTGCCGGTCCCCGGATCACTCAACCATATCAATATCTGGCTGCTCGCCGATCGCGACGAACAGGGCGACGGTGTCGCCATTGTCGATACCGGTTTGAATATCCCGCCGTCGCGCCAGGCTTGGGAGACGTTGCTTGCCGGTGATCTGGCCGGCAAACGCATAACCCGTGTCATCTGTACCCATTTCCATCCCGATCATGTCGGCTGTGCCGGATGGTTGTGCGAAAGCCAGGATGTGCGGCTGTGGATGAATCGCACCGAATGGCTGATGGCGCGGGTGCTGACCAGCGATGTCCGCGATGCACCGCCCGAAGAGGCAATCGTGCAGATGCGTCTTGCCGGCTGGGATGAAGAGCGGCTGGCGAAAATGCGGCAACGCGGTTGGGGCAATTTCGCCAAGGCGGTGGCGCCACTGCCGCTCAGCCATGTGCGGCTGGAGGATGAACAGGTCATCACTGTCGGTGGGCGCGACTGGCGCATTCTCACCGGCGGTGGCCATACCCCGGAACATTGCTGCCTGGTCGATGAGGATAATGGCGTAGTCATTGCCGGCGACCAGATATTGCCGCGCATCACCTCCAATGTTTCGGTATCGCTGAGCGAGCCGATGGCCGACCCGCTGGGTGAATGGCTTGAAAGCATCGCCAAGTTCCGCAACCGGCTGGGGGCGGACATGCTGGTCCTGCCGGCGCATGGTTTCCCCTTTACCGGCGTGCACGCGCGGCTCGACAAGCTGGCCAGCGGGCATCACGACCAACTCGCTGCGCTCGAAGCGGCACTGGCCGAAAAGCCGAGGCGCGCCGTCGATACCTTCGGCATATTATTTGCCCGGAAGATTGACGACAGCGTTTACGGTCTCGCCACCGGCGAGGCGATGGCGCATCTCAGGCATCTGGTGGTAACCGGGCGCGCCAATGTCGAGAGCCGTGACGGCGTAGCCTGGTTCAGTGCCTACTGAATATTTGCGATTCAGGACAAACATGCCATAGACGCAGCTTAGGCCTGCAGCCCGTGCTTTCCCCCTTTGTGGCGCGTTCTGCAACCGCCAGGCCGCCCGACCCGATGATTGCACACTGTTCAAGGAATGCGCGAGAATGAACGAAGCCATGACCATTGCCCCGGAACATGATGACAGGCCGCCCATCTGGAAAACGCATTACAATCATCCGACACAATGGGACCAGTTTTTCGCGCCGATGGCGATGCCCGACATGTTTTTCCGTTCCGCCGGACGCAAGGGCAGCGCACCTCTGATCGATTTCATGGGACGCAAATACAGCTATACCGAGACCGCATCGGGCGTCTGCCGCGTCGCCAGGGGCCTGCAGAATCTTGGACTGGGCAAGGGCGACCGGATCGGCCTGTTTCTGCCCAATGTGCCGCATTATGTCGCTGCCTATTATGGCGCGATGGCGGCGGGCTGCACCGTGGTCAATTTCTCGCCGCTTTATACCGTCGATGAACTGGCGCACCAGGTCGAGGACAGCGGCACCCAGCTGCTGTTCACCCTGTCTGCGGCGGCGCTGTTGCCAACGGCCCTGGAAGTATTGGAAAAGTCCAGCCTCGAACGGCTGGTGGTCGGATCGGTTGCCGGTGCCCTGCCCAGTGGCAAGTCGCTATTCTATCGCCTGTTCAAGGGCAAGGAGACGGCCAAAAGGCCCGATGACAACCGCATCACCAGCTTTTCCAGCCTGATCGACAATGATGGCGACTATACCCGTGTCGCTATTCGTCCGGACCAGGATATTGCGCTGCTGCAATATACCGGCGGCACCACCGGCACCCCCAAGGGGGCGATGCTGACGCACCAGAATCTCACTGCCAATGCGCGTCAGGTCAACCGCATCGACCCCGATCATGATCGCGAGGACCGGATTCTCGGCGTGCTGCCCTTCTTCCATGTCTTTGCCAATACCTGTGTTCTGAACCGCACTGTTCTCAATGGTGGCGAGATGGTTATCCTGCCGCGCTTCGATGCAGTGCAGGCACTGAAGGCGATTGACCGCACCAAGGTCACCGCTCTGCCGGGGGTTCCGACCATGTATCAGGCGCTGCTCGACAATCCGCGCATCGAACAGACCAACTTCTCGCCGCTACGCGCCTGTATCTCCGGCGGCGCGCCGCTGCCCGCGGAGGTGAAGCAGAAATTCGAGGCCAAGACCGGTGCCAAGGTGGTCGAAGGCTATGGCCTGACCGAGTCCAGCGGCGTGGTCTCCACCAACCCTTATGAGGGTCTCAACAAATCAGGCACCATCGGCCAGCCCTTGCCCGGCACATTGGTTCGCCTGGTCGATAAGGAAGACCCGACCAAGGAGGTCGCCGAAGGTGAGCCGGGTGAAATCATCTTTTCCGGTCCGCAGGTGATGAAGGGCTATTGGAACCGCCCCGATGCCGATGCCGAGGTATTTATCAACGGCTATCTGCGCACCGGCGATGTCGGCCAGATCGACGAGGATGGCTATATCCGCATTGTCGATCGCATCAAGGACATGATTGCCGTCGGCGGCTTCAAGGTATTCCCCAGCGAGGTCGAGAAAATTCTCTACACCCATGACGCGATCAAGGAAGCCCTGGTGATCGGCGTCGCCGATGAATATCGCGGCGAAATGCCCAAGGCCTTTGTAACAATGGAAGATGATGTCGAGGCGATCGATGGCGATACGCTGATGGCATGGCTCAATCCGCAGCTCGGCAAGCATGAACGGGTGGTTGCGGTGGTGGTGCGCGATGAGCTGCCCAAGACGCTGATCGGCAAGCTCGACCGCAAGGCACTGCGCGCCGAAGAAGCGGATGCGGTGTAACAGCGTTCTCTCCCGGTCGCGGGACGGGGAAAACCGTCTCTAGCGCTTGATCCGGTTCCTTGCTGCCATCAACTGCTTGTTGCGCTTTTCGACCATGCGGAAGGCCTGAAACGGTGTCAGCTCCGGGTCCATCTCGCCATTTTCCGCCAGTGCATAAATCTGGCCATAAAACCAGTATTGCACCGCAAAGGTATCGAGCGCCTTGAGCATCTGGATCGAACGCAACCAGCTCAGCGATGGCGGCAGCAGCCTGAGACCGGCTTCCGGTGCCGGCAGGCGGTCGACCGTGCCGGCAAGCAGCTGTCCCGGGGCATCGGGCATGACGCACATGGGGCGACCAAGGCCGATCATATCCGCCGCGCCGCTTTCCAGCGCATAGTCCATGGCGGCGCGGCTGCGGAAACCGCCGGTGACCATCAGCGGCACCGACACACTATCCTGCATCGCCTTGGCGAAATCGACGAAATAGGCCTCGCGCTTCGCGGTCGAGGGCGCAATATTTTGCGGCTCCTCGGCCTCGATACCTTCGACACCGAGCAACTTCGGCTGCTCATAGGTGCCACCGGAAATTTCGAGCAGATCGACTCCGGCATCGGCAAGCCACTGGGCGACCTGCAGGCTGTCCTCAAAGGCAAAGCCGCCGCGCTGGAAATCGGCGCTGTTGAGTTTGACCGCGATCGGAAAGCCATCGCCGACAACGCGGCGGACTGCGGTGACAGTGTCGAGCAGGATACGCGCCCGGTTGGCAAGCGAGCCGCCATAATCATCGGTGCGGACATTGGCGCGCGGGCTCAGAAAGGAGGAGAGCAAATAGCCATGCGCTGCATGGATTTGTACTCCGGTAAAGCCAGCACGCTTGGTGATCCGGGCTGCGGTGGCAAAACGGGTGACGACATCGCCAATCTCCTCGGCCGTCAGCGCTACCGGGCTGCCGAACTGGCCGCCGGGCAGCGCCAGCTTGACCGCCGACGGTGCCTTTGGTTCCGGGTTGACCAATTTGGTCGTCTGGCGACCGCTATGGCTGAGCTGGGCCCAGAAATGGTTGTCCCCCACGGTCGCATTCTGCGCCCATTCGGAAAGGATGGGCAATGCGTCATCAATCGATTCCCCATCGATAATGACATTGCCCGGACGCTCCAGATGATCACCATCGATCATGATGTTGCCGCTGATCAGCAATCCGGCACCGCCTTCGGACCACAGCCGGTACAGCTTGTCGAGCGCCAGTGTCGGACAGCCATCGGGGCGCGCCAGACCTTCGGTCATCGCCGCCTTGGCAATACGGTTCGGAATGACCGCGCCATTGGGAAGAGTCAGCGGACTGTCCAGACTGGCTGCCATTATGCCCCCTCTTGTTGAACCCTGGCTGGTCGAGCGGCAAACGCTCTGAAAACATGGAATAATCTTGTGAGCAGCCGGCGCTGCTGTGATATTTTACGCAAGCCCGAAGATCATATCGTATACAGGGCATGTTACATTTTACATTTTGTAACGCAAACACCAAATTTCAGGGTGAACGCCCTTGCCTTTGTGACCGATTCATGAAAGCGTGCATGACGTAGCGGGAACTTGGGAAGGTTGTCGCGAAAGGCGTTGCAAAATTATCCTGTCGCACCGGTATGATTGGAACACAGGCGCGGCCACAGCACAACAATACGGGCGCATGCGCCACAATGGGGAGAGCAACTATGGCAAAAGCAGTCAGCGGGTCCGCTTCAGCACATCATGATGTGGTGGCATCGCCCATAGAGGCGAGCGGCGAACCCGGAATCTGGTCGCGCCGGATGAGCAACCATATCGCCTATGCCCTGCTGGCCTATACAGCTTTGCAGATTTTCGTGGTGATGCATGAAATCAAGGGCGGCTCCAACTCGATGCTGCCCTATCTTGGTCTTGTCATTTTGATCGCCATTGTGATTCCCGCCTGTCGGCGTTTCGAAAAACGCTGGGAGCGTTTCGATACCGATGCTGAGCGTATCGGCGAACATGTCATCGGAACACATTTTCGCCGCGATGCCACCGGCCTGTGGCTGACCGCCATCGGCCTGCCCTTTGCCATTGCCGGGCTGTGGCACCTCGGCGTCACCTTCCTTGCCTGACTTCTAAGGTCCTCGCCTGGCACCCTGACCCCATGCCCTGACAACAGTTTCCACCTGGTCAATTGACCTTGCCCATGGCCTTGCCTATGCCCGGCCCATGCTAGAGGAAGATCAGGCCCGCCTCGCTGCGGAGCAATGCGTCGACATGGCGCTCAAACAGGGGGCCAGCGCAGCCGATGCAGCATGCATCGCCGAAAGCTCCATCGATGTACAGGTGCGTCTCGGCGCGCTGGAAGATGTTCAGCGCAGCGAGAGCGCCGAACTTGGCCTCAGGGTATTTTGCGGCCAGCAGGTCGCCAGCGTTTCAACGACACGATTTGACGAAGATTCGCTGCAAAGCCTTGCCGAACGCGCCGTCGATATGGCCAGAGCCGCACCCGAGGATCCCTATGCCCGGCTGGCGCCCGACGAGAGGCTCTATCAGCCCGGCGACAACGCCATCAATCTCGATGTGGATGACAGCAAGGCACAATGGGATGCGGCTTCGCTGCGCGCCATGGCCGAGGCGGCCGAAGATGCCGCGCGCAGCGTCAAGGGCGTGACCAATTCCGAGGGCGGGTCGGTACAGGCCGGCGGCGGATTGATCGCGCTGGCCACCAGCCACGGCTTCGCTGCAGCTCACCGTTCCAGCGTTTTTGCCATGTCGGCCAGTGTACTGGCCGGCAGCGGCAGCGACATGCAACGCGACTATGCCTATCACATGGCGCGCCATCTTTCCGATCTGGAGGATGCCGTCAGTATAGGTCAGCGCGCTGGCGCGCGTGCGGTGGCGCGGATGAATCCGGTGACAATGAAAAGTGGTGAGCGGCCGGTCGTCTTCGACCCCCGTGTTGGCGGCAGTCTGGTGTCGCACCTGATGTCCGCCCTGACCGGCAGTGCAGTGGCGCGCAAGGCCAGCTTTCTGGCGGATCATCTGGGCGAGCAGATTTTCAGTGACGCCATCACCATTGTCGATGACCCGCATCGCCCACGCGGGTTGCGCTCGCGGCTGCATGACGGCGAAGGCGTCACCGCACAGCAGCACCGACTGATCGACAAAGGGGTGCTGACCGGCTGGCTGCTCAACAGCGCCGCTGCGGCACAGCTGGATATGGCAACCAGCGGTCATGCCAGCCGGGGCAGCGGCGGCAGTCCTGGCATATCGGCCACCAATGTGCACATCGAGCCGGGCAGCGACAGCCGCGAGACACTGATCGGCGACATTGCCGAAGGCTTTTATGTCACCGAACTGATCGGCATGGGGGTTAATGCCGTGACCGGCGATTACAGTCGCGGTGCCAGCGGTTTTGCCATTCGCGATGGCGAACTGGCCGAGCCGGTGAGCGAGGTCACCATTGCCGGCAATCTGAAGCAGATGTTTGCTGAAATGGTCGCCGCCGATGATCTGGAGATGCGCCGTGCCGTCAATGTACCGACACTGCGGATAGACGGGATGATCGTTGCCGGACATTGATCACAGCGCATTATCGGCAATAGTACGGGAAGCCGGTGCTATAGCGATGCGGGGCTTCCGGCCCGGTGAAACGGTAGCAGGCTGGCACAAGGCACCCAATGAGCCGGTTACCGAGAGTGACATCGCGGTCGACCGCTTTTTGCGCACTGCCTTGCGCGATCTCGATCCCGGAGCCGGATGGCTTTCAGAAGAGAGCCAGGCGCGGCCCGAAGCGCAAGCAGGCGCAGCAACCTGGATTGTTGACCCGATTGACGGCACCCGCGACTTCATCCGGGGCCGCCCCGGCTGGGCATTGTCGGTAGCCTATTGCATTGACGGTCAGCCGCAAATCGCCATGCTGCACGCGCCAGCACGCGGCGAGACATGGCTTGCCGAGGCCGGTGCCGGAGCGATGCTCAATGGCCATCGGATAGAGGCCAGCCGCCAGCAGAGCCTGGCCGGTGCCCGGGTGCCCACAACACAGCTATCGGATATCGACAGCCTGCTCACCGCAGTGGAAAAGCCCAACAGCATTGCCCTGCGAATGGCGATGGTCGCCGATAACCGCGCCGATCTGGTGGCGACATTACGCTGGGGCCATGCCTGGGATGTGGCGGCGGCCCTGCTGATTGCAAGCGAAGGCGGGGCCAGATGCACCGATGCGCTGGGTCAGGAGATGCGATTTGTCGACGCCGATGCGCCGATATTCGGCATATTGTGCAGCGCCAGCGCCATTCATGACGCGGCGCGCGCACATCTCGACAGCCGGGCCAGGGCGATATTGCAAAAATATCCCAGGGGCCGGTCTGCGGCTTCGGTACAGCGCCATCGACCGCTGCACGACTAGGCGCGGCAAAAAATTCTCATATTAGTGAATTAACGGGCCGCGAGCTTGTGGATGCTGTCGGTGACCACCCCGTCATGCGCTTCTTCGAGATCCTTCTCGTCGATCCAGCACAAATCTTCCGGGCCGAGCTTGCGGCCGTCATGCGCATGAATGGCGACCTGGGCGATCGGCTTGCGGTCGCGCTCGTCGCACAGCACCGGGTTGGACGGAATGCCGGTACCCCATTGCTCGCCCCATTGGCGCAGCGCAATCATCACCGGCAGCAGCGCCATGCCCTTTTCGGTTAGCCGGTATTCGACCTTGCGGCGGTCATCGGCGCAGGGCGCGCGTTTCAATATCCCTGCCTCGACCAGCCGGGTCAGGCGGTTCGACAATATATTGCGGGCGATACCGAGATGATCGAGAAATTCCTCGAAATGGTGCAGCCCATTGAAAGAGCCGCGCAAGATCATAAATGACCAGCGCTCGCCCATCGCTTCCAGAGCCGAAGGGAGAGCACAGCTCTCGGCTATTTCAGACAGTGGTTCACGGAGCTTGCCCATCAGGTTTTCCAATCTAGCGCAAAATCTGCCAGCGCCAACAAAATTTTATCGAAAATAATTTCAGTTTCTAGTTGCAACTTAAAACCTAATATATTAGGTAGTGATTCGCAACTGAAAATGTTTGCCTGCATAACCCGGCCCGAAACCGAAAGGAAAAAGCCATGTCACGTCTCCTCAGTGCAACCACCGCTGCCATCGCAACCGTCAGCGCCTTCACCTTCTTCGCCGCTCCGGTCCAGGCTGGCAGCTCGGTCTATTATGAAGCCAAGCTGGCCACCCCGGTCGAGAAGCAGACCGAAATCATCCGCGGCGTCGTATGGCGCTGCTCCGGCGATACCTGCCGCGCGCCCAAAGCCACCAGCCGTCCGGCCAATGTCTGCGCCCGTCTGGTTCGCAAAATGGGTGAAGTCACCGAATTCAGCACCCGTGGCGAAGCCATGGATGCCGAAGCCATTGCCGAGTGCAACGACCGGTAATGATTCTTACCGAATAGCTGCTGGCGCCGGCGCTCTCCCAATTTTCGTCAGTCAGCAGTAAACTTGCCCGCGCGGCACGTCACATCCACGCCTTAACTCCCCTCAAGGCATTATGTGACAGCTGCGCGGGCTTTTCTATTGCATTTGCCGCAGAAAATCAGCGTAATGGTGGCGATGCTCAGACAATATGAACTTGTGGAACGGGTAAAGGAATACGCCCCCGATGCGGATGAGGCGTTGCTCAACCGTGCCTATGTCTTCTCGGTTCAGCGCCACGGATCGCAAAAACGCGCCAGCGGCGACCCCTATTTCAGCCATCCGATCGAAGTCGCCGGGCTGATGACCGACCTCAAGCTGGGCGAAGAAACCATCGTCACCGCGCTGCTGCACGATACGGTCGAGGATACGCTGACCACGGTTGAGGAGATCGACCAGCTATTCGGCCCGGAAATCGCCGGCATGGTCGACGGCGTTACCAAATTGTCGCGCATCGAGGCCCAGACCGCCGATGAACGCGCGGCGGAAAACCTGCGCAAATTCCTGCTCGCCATGTCCAACGATCTGCGAGTGCTGCTGGTCAAGCTGGCCGACCGGCTGCACAATATGCGCACGCTGCATTTCATCAAGAGCGCCGAAAAGCGCAAGCGCATCGCCCGTGAGACCATGGATATCTATGCGCCACTGGCTGAGCGCGTCGGCATGTATGAATATATGCGCGAGATGCAGCTTCTGTCGTTCGAGCAGCTTGAGCCCAATGCCTATGCCACCATTGTCGAACGGCTTGAGCAGATCAAACAGGATGGCAGCGAACCGGTCGATAATATCGCCGAATCGCTGCAGCAGGTGCTCGCCGATGAAGGGCTGCAAGCCAAAGTCAGCGGTCGCGAAAAGCACCCTTATTCGATCTGGCGCAAAATGGCGGAGCGGCAGGTCAGCTTTGAGCAGATGACCGATATCATGGCGTTCCGTGTTGTTACCGCCAATGAGGAAGACTGTTATCGTGCGCTCGGGATCATCCATCGCAAGTGGAACATGATCCCTGGCCGCTTCAAGGACTATATCTCGACCCCCAAACGCAACGGCTATCGCTCGCTGCACACCGCCATCATCTATGGCCAGTCGATGCGGGTGGAGATTCAGATCCGCAGCGAGGAAATGCACCGCGAGAGCGAATTCGGTCTCGCGGCGCACTGGGCCTATAAGCAGGGCGGTGCCCGCCCCGATGGCCAGGCCGGCTGGATTCGCGACCTGCTCGACATCCTCGAAAATGCCGATGACGCCGATGAGTTGCTCGAGCACACGCGCATGGCGATGTATCAGGACCGGATTTTCGCCTTCAGCCCCAAGGGTGCGCTGCACCAGTTGCCACGCGGTGCCACTGCGGTTGATTTTGCCTATTCGGTGCATACCGATCTCGGCGACCAGGCCGTCGGTGCCCGGGTCAATGGCCGTACCGTCCCGCTGCGGACCCAGCTCGACAATGGCGATATCGTCGAAATCCTGAAATCGGAGGGCCAGGAACCCCAGCCCGGCTGGCTCAACTTTGTCGTCACCGGCAAGGCGCGCGCCGCCATCCGCCGCTTTGTGCGTCACAAGGAGCGTGAGGAAATCGGCGCCATTGGCCGCATGCTCTATGATGAAATATGCGAGCGGCTGCCGGGCAAGATTGGCAAAAAGGCGATGAAGGCGGCGATCAAGCGACTCAATGTCGAGGATGAGGACGCGCTGATGCATGCCATCGGCACCAACAAGATTTCCGACCGCGACCTGATGGAGGCGCTGGTACCCGGCAGCACCTCCGATACCGATGAGGGCGACTGGCGCAAGCAGAACCGCGCCATCTCGATCCGCGGCCTGACGCCGGGCGTCGCCTATGAGCTGGCGCAATGCTGTCACCCGGTACCGGGTGACCGCATTGTCGGCCTGCGTCAGCCAGGCCAACCGGTGCAGGTGCATACCATAGACTGCATGAATCTGGTTAGTGGTATTGATGCCGACTGGGTCGACCTGGCCTGGGACGCGCGCTCGATCGGCGCTACCGCGCGGCTGCGGCTGGTGCTGCACAACCGACCGGGCACGCTGGCCGAAGTGACCGGTATTTTCAGCCACCACCAAGCCAATATCATGAATTTGCGGCTGGTGCAGCGCGACGAACCGTTTCACAGCTTCGAGATCGATCTCGAGGTGCAGGATGTGCAGCATTTGATGCGGATCATCGCCGCGCTGCGCGCCTCTGATGCCTCAGTCGAGACCGAGCGGATTTAGATCAAGGCTCGTCTTCGGCGATGGCATCCTCGCCGCAAAGCACCTCGGTGTCGACCAGTTCGGACCCGGCGATCAATATGGCATCGCAATCCGCGCCGCCGACAATCGTTACCTTTGCCCCCTCGCTGGCCAGGCCGGTTGCGCTGTCTCGCGCATGAATGACCAGTTCAACCGTGCCTTCGGCAACAATATTGACATTCTCGGCCTGCATGCCGACGGCATCGACATTGCCATAGCCGCCTATGGCGATATCATGCCGATCCGCGGCGCCCTCAAGCACCAGGCTGCCCGAGCTGGTCATGCTGGTGAGCAGCGAGCGGGCGGCAACCATACGCACCCGGCCCGAGGCGGCCCCGATCAGGCTAAGCCGAACATTACGGCCCACCAGCTGTTCGATATCGACGAAACCGTTGCCCTGGTAACTTATCGCGGTGACCTCCGGCGCGGTGATCTGCAGCAATGGCGGCTCCTCGTCCGATGCGGTGCGTGCCTGGCGCATGATGACGGTCAGGACACGGCCGCTGGTGCGCACCGAAAAGCGGCTCAGCACGACATGCGAGCCGGTGGCGACGACCTGTTTGCGTGGACCGCTCACGATACGGATGTCCATATCGCCGACAATGCGGATAGCGGTGAAATTCCCGGTGCTGAAGCTGCGCTCCGCAGCATGGGCGGGACTGCTTGTCACTGACAGCAGCATGGCCCAGGCTATCGCCATGCAATACAGGGACCGGGAGAACAGGATGCGCATCGCATAGCCATGCGCCGTGACGATGTGGCCGGTCAAGCCCGCTGTCGCATCAGCCGGGCTTGTTGCAGCTGATTTCACCCGAGCCCATGGCCCTGGATGTGCACTTTGCCGAGCCTGTGACAGTGACATTGCCCGATCCGGCAATATTGGCCTCAACCTCGCCGTCGGACGCAAAATCGACATCGCCCGAGCCGGCGACCGACACGTCCGCCCTGTCGACCTTCAGCTGCTTGCCCGAAACATCACCCGAGCCGGCAAGCGACAATTCCATGCGTTCGGCGGTGCCGGCCAGAGCCGCCTTGCCGGAACCGGCAATATCAAGCTCGAGACGCGACACATCTATCTTGTCGACCGACACCGAGCCGGAACCGGCAATGGCGATCTCGCCGCTGTCGCCGGTCATCTCGGCAATATCCGCAGCGCCCGATCCGGCGGAGGTAAAGCGCCGCAGCACCGGCATGGTGACACGCACCGTGGCTATGTCACCGCTGCTGACCCAGCCGAACATCTCGTTTTTGCGGCGGATTTTCAGCACACCATCATCGACGCTGATCCGCATTTTTTCGACCGTGTCGGCATCGGCATCCACGGTCCAGCTTGCAGTATCACCGGGAACGATCACCACCTTGTCGGGTCCGGCCTGCTTGACCTCGTCAAAGCTGCCGCTGGTGACGGTCTCGCCGGCAACCGGGGCCTCACCATCATCGTCATCGCCAATGGAAAGGCTGCATGCGGACAGTCCGAGAGCAGCGGTCGCCGCTATGGAAATCCTGAGAAGCGTGGATGGGAATTTGCGCATTATTTCGTCTCCAAATTCAGGGCAGCCTGGCCAGCTGTTCAACCGCAACTGATACTGCCCGATCCGCTGCGATCCGCATTGCATATAGCAGAACCGCGCACGGTAATATCCCCCGACCCGATAACACTGGCGTCGACTTCACCGTCCGAAGCGAATTCGGCGTCACCCGATCCGGCGATGGATACGGCAGCACGGCTGACATTGAGATCAGCCCCGCGCATATCGCCCGGTCCCGCGACCGAAAGGTTCAGAAAGCCGGCAGCGCCAGCCATGACCGCCTGACCGGATCCGGCAATCTGCACATCGAGCTGCGAGACATTCACTGTGCCGACAGTTACATTGCCCGGACCGGCAATATTGATCGCTGCACTTTCGCCAGTCATCTCGGTGATGGTGGCGTCGCCTGATCCGGCAACCGAGAAGCCACGGAGCACGGGCGCGGTGACGATGATATTGGCCGGGTCATAGCTGCGGTTGCGATAATAACGGTCCCTCAACCGCCTGATCCGCAGCGTATCACCCTCAACACTGATCCGCAGATTGCGCACATCATGGCTATTTGCCGAAACCATCCATGACGGGGTATCACCCGGGACGATGACAATATTGTCCGGACCTTCCAGGGTGACATTGTCAAAAAATGCGGTAGTCACCGTCTCGCCAATTACCGGGGCATTGCCATCTTCACCTGCATAGCTGTGAACATCTTCGTCATCGATGCTGATGACACAGGCATTCAACGCCAATGCGGCCAGAGCGCTCGCGGATAGCTTCCCCAGAAGCGGCAAAGAGAATTTCATGCCCGTTCCTTTTCAAAAGCCTGTCTGACAGGACAGGATGATTCCTTGTGTATTGCTGTTGTAATACAATGCTCCTGCCTGCACAATATGGAAAGGCACAAAAAAGGGCGCCCCGACCAATCATCGGGGCGCCCTTTAATTGGTATATGCCTGATTATGATTGCCGTGAGGTCAGGATTCCTCGGCATTCTCATAATAAAGCGGGGCATATTCGTTGAGGATCTCGAGGATCTTCGCCAGAGCCGTCGGCTCGTCAGTCTTCTCCATGGCCGCCAGCTCGCGCGCCAGACGGCTCGACGCCGCTTCGAAAATCTGCCGCTCGGAATAGCTTTGTTCCGGCTGGTCATCGGCGCGGAACAGGTCGCGCGTCACCTCTGCGATCGATACCAGATCGCCCGAATTGATCTTCGCTTCATATTCCTGGGCCCGGCGCGACCACATGGTGCGCTTCACCTTGGGCTTGCTCTTGAGCACATCGAGCGCTTCGCGCAGCGTCTTGTCAGAGGACAATTTGCGCATGCCGATGCTTTCAACCTTGTTGACCGGCACGCGCAGGGTCATACGCTCCTTTTCAAAGCGCAGTACATAGAGTTCCAGCTGCATACCGGCAATTTCTTCATTCTGAAGCTCGACAACGCGGCCGACGCCATGTTTCGGGTAAACGACATAGTCGCCTACATCAAAGGACAGAGCCTTGGCGGACATTCACTAACCTTTCTGTGTCAGAGAGATTGAATATGCGCTGGTAAACCAGCAAGGCAGGCACATTGTGTCATAGCGCTCATCTGCATATTCCGGCCCCGCTGCGAGTGATACAGGCGCGGCCTAAAATCCCGTGTCAAAAAAGCGCGCGGAGTAGGTTCCACGCGCTTTCCATATCATTTTAACAGATTCGTCACATAAAAGCCAGTTTTTATGAACGGTGCCCGGCCAGCTGTTTCCGTCCGACGATTCGGTACAATGACAATCGGGCCAATATGCCAGAGGCAGGGTCCTAATCACCCTCACCCGGGTCCGGGGAGAAGAACTTCTCAAACTTGCCCTCGACACCCTTATATTCATCGGCATCGGGCGGAGAATCGCGCTTGACCGTGATGTTCGGCCATTCCTCGGAATATTTGGTGTTAACCTCGAGCCATTTCTCCAGCCCGTCCTCGGTATCGGGCAGGATTGCCTCTGCCGGACATTCCGGCTCACACACGCCGCAATCGATGCATTCGCTGGGGTTGATCACCAGCATATTGTCGCCTTCATAGAAGCAATCGACGGGACAGACTTCAACACAGTCCATATATTTGCATTTGATACAGGCGTCGGTAACCACATAGGTCATCGCAGCGGAGCTCCTAAAGTCCGATAAACAGCTTGCTCTGCTATTGTCACTTTACCGACACGTCAACTGCACTTGATATTTCAGCCGATACATTTTCTCTATCAGTCGCCACAGACAGGCCATCGCGACCGGACAAATGGTGGTAATGCCCTGCTGCCTGCGATCCCGAACCGCGCCGCCCCGGCAGGATATCGACGCGAATAACGATCACCCGCCCGCGATGCATCAGAGTGAGCACATCACCGATACCGACCTGATGATGCGCCTTGACCACGCGGCGACCATTGCACCGCAGCTTGCCCGATTGTACCATGGTCTTGGCCAGTGAACGGCTGCGGGCAAAACGCAGATACCACAGCAACAGGTCGAGCCGCAGCGTGTCCCGGTCCGCCATGCTCATTTCATCATGTCCTTGAGCACCGCAAAGGCCGGATGCCCGGTCGCCGCCGGCTGATGGTTGCGAGTCGATTTCCTGCCTGGCTTGCGGGCTTTCGCCATTTGCTTCTTTCCGCTTTCCGCATCCGCTGGTCGCTGCGCTTTTCTGCCGGGTTTTCCGGATCGGGCGCGCAACCCCTTCCAGCGCCAATATTGCACGACAGGTGCATCCTCATTGGCGATTATGCCTGTCTCGCCGCTCTCGACCGTCGCAGCCTCATCGGACTTTCCGCCGGTATCAGGCGGCACCGTCTTGCGGAAACCGGCACCATGCAACAGCTTGGCAAAGCTGGTCTCACTGAGACCCATGGATCGCGCCAGCGCATCATCAATGGCAAAGGCATCGGTACTGCCATGACGGCCCTCATGCGCCGCCCGGACCAGGCGCTCGCACAGATCGACCCGCAAGCGCTGTCCGCCGAAGCGGCGATAACCCATCACAGCATGCGCCGCAGCGGGATCATCCGGTGCCGCAGCCAGCAGCACCGGAGCCAGCGACGCGCCTGCATCGTCCTTGGCAAAGTCTCTGCGCCCCCACAGCGCCACCAGCCGCCGCAGCAATTGCCGCGCCCGCACGGCATTCAGCCGGGCGACAAAAATGTCATAGGTGCCGAACACTACGCCGTGACGCCGCAACAGCTTTTTCTGATCGGGATCGAGCGCCTGCGGCAATTCCGGCACCGTGCCCTTGCGGCTGAGACATCCGCCCGATTCGCACAGTTGCAGCGCCATGGCGCGCAAAGTCGCCGGCTGCTCGGGATCGTCAGCCAGTCCCGCAAGCGCCAATAAGGGTTTGAGATCATGCGCGATCCGGCCATCCAGCCAGCGTTGCAACCGCGCCTCGATCTGCTGGCGTGCTGCGGCATCGAGTGCCATTAGCGAACGATCCGGCACAATGGCCGGGCGCAGCATCGCCGCGCCGCGCTGCAGCCGCGCCACCCGGGCATCACGCCAGCACAGCGCATCGGCATCGGACAGCACAAAGCGGTTATCATCATCGCCAGCAAGCATCGTCACCCGCCCCTGCAACAGCCGCGGCAGATGCCGCTCGGCCGCAGCCAGCAGCAATTTGCGGTCGGCCAGCCTGGCAGCCGAGCCGACAACGAAGCGAAAACCGTCAAGACGTCCGATCGGCTCGCCCTCGACCTGCACCACATCATCCTCGATAGCGACCGCCATCAGGCTGCTGTCCTGCGCCAATCGTCGCATCAATATCGCCGCGCGCCGGTCGACAAAACGCTCGGTCAGCGCCTTGTGCAGCGCTTCGGACAGCCGCTCCTCAATATCCTCCGCGCGAGCCGCCAGCGCCGCGCGATCAGCAACCCAATCGGCACGGTGCGCGATATAGGCCCAGCTGCGAATGGCGGCGAGACGACCGGCCAGCATACCGACATCGCCGGTCGTGCGGTCGATCTCGTCCAGCTTGCGCGCCGCATGATCGACGGGGATCATCCCCTGTTCGAGCCAGCGCCACAGTCCGGCAACAAAGCGCGCATGATGATCAATCCCGAGTTGGCGAAAATCGGGCAGGCCGCAAACGGCCCAGAGCCGCTGCACCAAAGCAGCGCCGTGCGCATCGGCCGTGACTACCCCCTGTTCGACCAGTCGCTGCAGCACCGCGAGATCGGTGGCCTCGGGTGCAGCGCGCAGCATGTCATGCCCGGGCCGCCACTGCAGGCTGTCGATCAGCGCTGCGACATTATGATAATCCGGCTCCGCCTCGCGCCAGTAGAGCGAGGACAATGGCGGCATGTCATGCCCTTCTATCCGGGAAATCTCATCATCGCTCAAATGCGCAGCTTCGCTGCCCGAGGCGGCCAGCGTGCCAAAGGTGCCGTTGCGCTGATGCCGTCCGGCACGCCCGGCAATCTGGGCCATTTCGGCGATGGTCAGCCGTCGCTGGCGGCGCCCGTCAAATTTGCGCAGCGCCGCAAAGGCGACATGATGGACATCCATATTGAGGCCCATGCCGATAGCGTCGGTGGCCACCAGATAATCGACTTCGCCCGACTGGAACATGTCCACCTGAGCGTTGCGGGTGCGCGGGCTGAGAGCCCCCATCACCACCGCTGCACCGCCACGAAAGCGCTTGAGCAGTTCGGCGGTGGCGTAAACCTCCTCGGCCGAAAAGGCGACAATCGCGGTGCGCGGCGGCAGGCGCGACAGCTTTTTGTGGCCGCCATAGCTCAGCGTCGAAAAGCGCGGGCGCGAGATGATTTCCGCCTCGGGCAAAAGCGCCTCGATCATCGGCCGCAGACTGTCCGAACCGAGAATCATCGTCTCTTCGCGGCCCCGGGCGTGGAGCAGCCGGTCGGTAAACACATGACCGCGTTCCGGATCGGCGCCCAGTTGCGCCTCGTCGATTGCGACAAAGGCGAAGTCCCGGCTCATCGGCATGCTCTCGACCGTGGCCAATACCCAGCGCGCGCCATCGGGTACGATGCGTTCCTCACCGGTAATCAACGCTACTTCTTCCGGTCCCTTTACGGCGCATACCCGGTCATAGACCTCACGCGCCAATAGCCTCAGCGGAAAGCCGATCAGTCCAGAACTATGGCCGCACAGACGTTCGACCGCGAGATGCGTCTTGCCGGTATTGGTCGGGCCGAGCACGGCGACAACCTTTTCGGAGGCCGGCAGGCGGGTGAAGGACGGATCACGATGGGCCATGACTGTCTCTTCTATGTCGGGGTTGAACGCCGTCAGTGCAAGCGCGGAGATGAGGAAATACCCGGCTTTTCGGCTGCCCATAATATCCGGCAACAAAGGCCTCGACTCGCCGGAAATAGTACCGGAAAAGCTGTTTGTCGGGCAAATGCCACAGCCCGGCGCAAGCATCGCGAGGCGATTCGCGTGTTAATTTGACTTTAACCCACTTTCTTCACAAAGATTCCGCATAATTATGAGGTATCCCGCATGGCGATAATCGCCATCCACAATAGCAGCCTTTCGACCATGGAGCCCGGCATCCGCCATGTATCACGCTGATGGTCCGCATGGCGCTGCGCACAACACCGGTCCCGATATGGGCGCGGGGCAACTCGCCATGGCCGACAGCGTAACGCTTGAAGCCAATCCGTCACTCCTGACAGGCAATTGGCGCGCCGACATCATCGCCCGTTTGCGCGGCGTGGACTGGGCTCCCGATCTCGGCGCCGATATCGGCAGCCCGCAATGGTTTCGCGGCCTTGTCACCATGCTGGTACTGATGATCGCGGCGATCAGCTTCTGGCCCGATTTCAGCAGCCTTAAGGCCCGCCCGGCGACCGCACTGACCACATCGGAACGCGATGAATGGCGCACCCAGCTGATTGCGCCTTTGGCACTGGGCAGTGACACCGGCCGCAAAATGGGCGCCACTGACGCGGTGATCGCGCTTAATTCCAGCCCGGAACGCCCGAGCATTGCGCTCGCCGCGACCCTGGGCAATGGCGACAGTTTCGGTCGGGTGCTGCGCCGCGCCGGTATTGGCGGCGACCAGGCGCAGATCCTCACCGGACTGGTGGAAGATGCCATCGCACTCGACGATATTGAGCCCGGTACCCGGCTGGATATCGTCCTCGGTCGTCGTCCATCGCGCAATGTCGCGCGCCCGGTCGACAGCCTGGCCTTTCGTGCCCGGTTCGATCTCAATCTCGAAATCGTGCGCAATGTCGACACCGGCGGCAATGACTTTGCACTGATCCGCAGGCCGATCACCGTCGACAGCACACCGCTGCGTATCCGCGGCAGGGTTGGCGACAGCCTGTACCGCTCGGCCCGCGCTGCCGGCGCCCCGCCCAAAGCCATCCAGGAATATCTCAAGGCACTTTCAGGTCAGATTTCGCTCGGTCGCGATGTCCGCGCCAGCGACGAGTTCGATTTTGTCGTCGCCTATAAGCGCGCCGAGACCGGCGAACGGCAGGTCGGCAAGCTGATGTATGCGGCGCTCCATCGCGGTGAAACGCCCAAAGTCGAGCTGGTCAACTGGCAGCAAAATGGCCGCTTTCAGTGGTTTGACCCCAAAGGTGTCGGCGAGCAGCGCGGTGAGCTGGCGCGTCCGGTCAATGGCCCCGTCTCCTCGCGCTATGGCATGCGCCGTCACCCGATACTGGGTTATCGCCGGATGCATGCCGGTGTCGATTTCAGGGCAAGGCGCGGGGCACCGATTTATGCCGCCACCGATGGCCGCGTCACCTATGCCGCGCGCAGGGGTGGCCTTGGCAAGTTCGTCAAGATCAACCATGGCGGTGGCCTCGCTACCGGCTATGCCCATATGAGCCGCATCGCCGTCTCCAATGGCCAGCGGGTACGCCGCGGCCAGATTATCGGCTATGTCGGCTCCACCGGTCTCTCCACCGGTCCGCATCTGCATTATGAGCTGTATCGCAACGGCAAGGCCATCAACCCGCTCTCGGTGCGCTTCACGACACGTGCGACATTGTCGGGCAATGAACTGAAGAAATTCATGGCGCGCCGCGACCAGTTGCTGGCGCTCGAACCGGGTGCGGCATTGGAGGCCCTGGCGCCGCCCACCGAGGCGGAAGAGCCCGAACGCGAGATCGACCGGCTGATCGCGCAAAGCACAACTTAGGCTGGCCTGTCACAAAGCGCTGGGCTATCCTGCTCATATGACACATTATCCTGCCGTGCGGATGCGCCGTACCCGCCTTCATAACTGGTCGCGTAACATGGTGCGCGAAACCATATTGTCTCCCGCAGACCTGATCTGGCCGCTGTTCATCACCCAGGGCGCAGGCAATGAGGAACCGGTGGCTTCGCTGCCGGGCGTCTCGCGCTGGTCGGTCGATCGAATTGTCGAACGTGCCCGCGAGGCGGTTGCTCTTGGTATTCCCTGTGTCGCGCTGTTCCCCAATACCGAGCCGGAAAAGCGCAGCGACGGCGGCGAGGAAGCGCTCAATCCGGACAATCTGATGTGCCAGGCAATCCGCGCGATCAAAGACGCTGTGGGCGATGATCTTGGCATACTCACCGATGTCGCGCTCGATCCCTATACCAGCCATGGCCAGGACGGGCTGCTCGACGGGCAGGGCTATGTCACCAATGACGCCACCGTCGAGGTGCTGCGCGGACAGGCATTGAACCAGGCGAGAGCGGGTGCCGATATCATCGCGCCAAGCGACATGATGGACGGCCGTGTCGGCGCCATAAGAGAGGCGCTGGAAGGCGATGGCCATTCCAATGTGCAAATCATGGCCTATGCTGCCAAATATGCCAGTGCCTTTTATGGGCCCTTCCGCGATGCCGTGGGTTCGGGCGGGCTGCTCAAGGGCGACAAGAAGACCTATCAGATGGATCCGGCCAATAGTGATGAGGCGCTGCGTGAAATAGCGCTCGATATCGATGAGGGCGCCGACAGCGTGATGGTCAAGCCGGGCCTTGCCTATCTCGACATTATCTGCCGTGCCCATCAGACCTTTGATGTGCCGGTCTTCGCCTATCAGGTGTCGGGCGAATATGCGATGCTCGAGGCCGCCGCCAGTGTCGGTGCGGGCGACCGCGATGCGCTGTTGATGGAAAAGCTGGTCGCCTTCAAGCGCGCCGGCTGTTCCGGGGTGCTGACCTATCACGCCCCGGTGGCGGCGCGCTTGCTGCAAGGCTAAATCCTTCCCCTTATCCGCCAAAGGTGCCCGATATGTCCGATAGCTCTATCATCCCGATCCATGGCAAGACGCCGCAAATCCATGACAGCGCCTTTATCGCTCCGGGTTGCCGGATTATCGGCGATGTCGAAATCGGCCCCGAGGTCAGCATCTGGTATAATTGCGTCATTCGGGCTGATGTGAACCGCATTATCATAGGCGCACGCACCAATGTGCAGGACGGCACTGTCATCCATTGCGACAGCCCCCGTCCCGGTCGCCCCGAAGGCTATCCGACACTGATCGGTGAGGATGTTCTGATCGGCCATATGGCGATGGTGCATGGCTGCACATTGGAGGACCGCGCCTTTGTCGGCCTGGGTGCAATTGTCATGGATGGCTGCACTATTGGCAGCGATGCGATGCTCGCGGCCGGGGCCATGCTGACCCCGGGCAAGACCATGCCCGCAGGCCAGCTCTGGGCCGGGCGTCCGGCAAAATATCTGCGCGACCTGCCCGAACCGGCAATCGCCGAAATGCGTCTCGGCGTCGCCCATTATGTCGAGAACGGCCACACCCACAAAGCCGCAACGGAAGAAATGTAACGCAATATATGGCCGTATTTCCGGGCATTTAGCAATTTTTTCATGCCATTGGCCGAATAATGCCCATTTAACATCGGTCAGAGTGATTCCAGGGGTATCGGTATTTTCGAGATTGTGCTTCTTGTCCTGCTCGCACTCGCAATAGCGGGCATGATCTATCTGGTGGTGCGGCTGCGTGCCATGCAGGCACATCTCGACACCATCGAGGATGATATGGCGGAGCGCCAGAAATCGCATGACCTGACCGCCATGGTCGGTCGTGTCGGCACCTGGACACTCGACAATCCGAGCCAGCGGATCACCTGGTCTGATGAAGTCTATGCCATCCATGAACGCCCGAAAGAAGCGGGGCCACCGACATTACGGCAAGCGCTCGGCTTCTATCATCATGAAGACCGCCAAAGGGTCTCGCAACTGGTCGAAAAGGCCCTGGCCGATGGATCGAACTTCGAATATCGCGCCCGCATCGTCACCGAAGGCGATGACGAGCGAACCGTGCTGTCACGCGGCATCTGCCGCTTTGACGCTCGCAACAACGTCATCGGCCTGTTCGGCGCCTTTGTCGACCTGACCGAGACCGAGCAGGACGAAGCGCCTGATGCCTCAACCGATGGTACCGCCGGGTCTGACCCGCTTTAAACAGCTATCGCGGAGCCCGATAAGCCGGACCGGCATTAACGCCGAGAATAGCGGCGACGGCGATCCGGTTTGAAATTGCGGACGATATAGCCGCGCTCGGTCATTTCCTCGGCATAGTCCTTTTTGGCATCACGCAGCTCGTTATAATATTCGGCATAGGCTTCGCGCCGATCCTCGGCATCGGTGGCGCGGCGGAGATCACTGGCCAGTTCCCGCTCGGCCTCGCTGACATCGGTGCGATAGTCGAGCCAGAATTTGTTGCTGTCATTATTGGGAGCGACGGGCAGCCGTGAGCCGCGCACCACAAGCTCATCATCCGGATCGAAAGAAGCGGCACCCCGGGAACCGTGCCCCGCCATCGCCGAGGGGACACACAGCCCGGTCACTGCCAGAGCTGCGGTTGCTGCAAGAACATGTCTTGCGGAAATGCTGTTCAACTTTGCCATCATCCATCCTTTCACTGCCAAAAACCCGGCAAGGCTAATCGGCCAGAGATGAACGGATGACAAACCGGGCTGTCAGGCCCGCCGTTTCGGCGACCAGCTGCAATGCCTGAACGATGAAAGGAGTGAGGCGCGACCGCAGTTCATTTGCGGTTCACCGCCGCGGGCATCAACGGCCGCGATAATCACTGGGCGGAACGAAATGCTCACCACGCGCGCGCGCCTGCATTGCCTCATCTGCGATCTTGGTCTTGCGCACCAGCCGCTGGTGCTTGAGCTCACGCCGGGCACCCCAGGATGCGGGGGTGAGTAGCTGCAGCAAATAGCGAATGTCGCTCGGGTGGACATCACGAAACCCGATAATGAAGGCCAGCAGAATCGCGGCCAGCGAGATCGATGAAAAGGCATAAAACGCATTATCAGGTGTCATCTTGATTTCCTCACCATTTCCCCAGTTGCTGAACAGAGAATGCCCAGCGCTGGTAAAGCGCGGGTCAACAGCCATGGTTTAAAAAATATTTCCCTTCTCTCCGTCACGTCGCTGCTGCCAGCGAGCGGACACGGCGCAACCGGTCGCTGGCGCATTAGAAAAGCGTAGGAAGCTGGGGTTTGCGCAGAGGCGGAGAGAAGCCGGGAAAATACCAGACTAGAGGCCTAGCGGCGATCGATAACCGGTGTCTTTTTGTGGCTGCGGCCGAAGCTGTCCGGGGCGATGCGCTCCACCCGGCGTTGACGCGCGGCAATGGCGGCATCGGCAATCTCGGTCATCCGCTGGACCTCTTTGAGCCGGGCCAGCTTGGGCGAAAGCTGCGCGTCGTCTTCGGCGAAGAAGCCATCGACGGCCATGCGGAAACGCCAGTCGCGCGTCGCCAGCACCGCCGCCAACGCCGTGGCGGCAAAGGAAATGCTGGCATAGATGATCACCAGATTATCGGCTGGTATCATGGCCTTTACCCCATATTGCAGGCCTGGACCGACCAGAGCTGCATCCATATCCACCGATCGCAGCACCGGCATCGCTGGTCATGAAACCGGTGCAATGGCTGCAATCATGAATACAGACTCTCCTCTGCTGGTTACGACCGGGTAAGCCGATATGGTGGGCTGCGCATTAAGGTTCTTTTTACCCCTGTCGGCAATTGTCTCGATTTTCGATGCAATGGCATTAGCCTTTCCTTAGTCGGCCGGGCTTAGGCTTGCAGCATGGCGTCTAACAATGTCTCTCGGTTTCGCCGCAGGCGCGATGGCCGCCGGCCCGTGCCGCCACGCCGGAAGCCGTCCATGGGGTGGGCCCGATTTATCATCATCACGGCAGCTTTGTGTAGCGCGGCTTTCAGTGCCGTCTGGTTCGCCAATGGCGGTCCGAGCGGCAAGGCTAGCGTTATCATACCGTTTTCTGCCCCGGATACGGCTCTCAAGCTACCGGTAGATGGTGAGCGTGCGCGCTTTGCCATCTGTTCCCGGTCGCCGCGCATCAACTGCATCGTCGATGGTGACACCTTCTGGTATCAGGGCCGCAAGATCCGCATTGCCGATATCAATACACCAGAAATCGGAAGGCCCGGTTGCACCAGGGAAGCCCGGCTGGGCGAGCAGGCCAAGCTGCGGTTGCACCATTTGCTCAACAACCGGCCCTTCTCGCTCAAATCCGTTGACCGCAAACGTGACCGTTATGGACGTGAATTATGGGTGGTGACGCGCGGCGGCGAAAGCCTGGGTGACACGCTGGTCAAAGAGGGATTGGCACATCGCTGGAACGGCCGTCGCGAAAACTGGTGCTGAGGCACATTATCGCGAGCGCTGCAGCTTCTGGGTGAAATCATACAGCTTGCCAAACCGCACAAGGGCGCCGCCGACAAACGGCAAAACGACGATCCACAGCCTTACCCCCAATATCCCCTGCGGTGTAGCAATGCTGAGTACGGCGGTCGAGGCAAGGCCGACACAGGCGAGCACCAGACCCAGGCCGAGACGCCAATGGGGGACATCACCCTTGCCCGCAGCATTGGGGTTTTCCTTTGCCTGCTCGAACCGTGCCACCGCCATTACCAGCGGCAAGGTCGCGGCAATATACAGGGCAAACCATATCGGTCGTGCTGCCCACCAGGCACCGCTGCCGGGCACAATATCCAGCCCGATGCCATTGAACAGCCAGGCGCCGACCATGACCAGCACAAACCCGGTCAAATGCCACAAATAGACACTCATGATCATGCCGTTGATCAGCACCACACTGGTCCACAGCGTGATATTGTCGAGCATCTTCTTTGCCCATGGCTGCAACGCCAGTGCAAAGCCGGTCTGCATGATGCCCAGTGCCAGCAGCGCCAGTGTCGGCGGCATCGAATTGGTGATCGGTTCGCCCGGAACGCCAATCATCGCCACCGGATAGGGGCCGGCAAATACCAGCGCCATCAGTGCCGCAAAGCCGAGCAGACCAAAGGCCAGCGCCCGCAGCGGCCGGTCGAAATAGCCATCGCACCAGGCGTAGCCAAGCTGATGCACCGCCAGCCAGACAAAGGCGAAATTGGTGTATTTCATATAGCCGATGCCATAGCCATAAGTACCGACATCGACCGCTATGGCACAGCCGATCAACGCCAATACGCTGCCCATGCGCCAGCGCGTCCAGGCAGCATGCGAAAGCGGCACAGCGGCGGTGACCATGATATAGACCGACAGGAACCAGACCGGGATCAGCGCCAGTTCCGCCGCCATTGCGACGATGCTGCGCTCAATCCCCATCACCGTGCCGAATATCGCCAGCCCGGTCCAGATCGCGAACAGCGGCAGCACCGGATAGATCAGCCGGCGGAAACGGCTGGAGAACCAGTGCGAATAGCTGCTTCCATTGCGGCGGTTGGCGGACCAGGATACGCCATTGGAAAAGCCACCGACCAGAAAGAAGAGCGGCATCACCTGAAAACCCCAGGTCAGCCATTGTGTCCATGGCAATATGCCGAGCAGATGGCCGCCACGCACCGCGCCATCCTCAATATAGGGTGCAGCGACCAGCCAGTGGCCGACGACAACAGCGAGGATCGATAGCGCGCGCAGGAAATCGACATAGCGATTGCGCTCCGGAGGAGCCAGCTCGGCCATTTCGCGCGCCCGCGACCAGATGGTGCGGCGCGGCCTGGCCATATCCGTTTCACTCATGCGGGCAATGTCCCCCAAAGCATCGGTGACAACAGATATAGTATGGCGGTGCGAAATTTAAAACGGATTAAGGGTATAGCCCGCCTGTTGCAGCCGGGCATGCGCGGTCATGGCGGATAGCTCCATGGTGACACCGGGCAGCAATTCGGTCTTTTCCAGCCCCTGCGCCGCTGCGCTCTGGCCGCAGATGATGATTTCCACCCCCTGCTGCATCAGCGCTGCGATCAGTTCGGCATTGGTGTTGCTCGCCTGATCGGGCCAGCGCCGGGCATAGGCCGCGTCCACGGCCATGTCGAACACCGCAGAACCATGCACCACCACCGCAACGCGGATATTCTCCGGCGCCACGCCATTGGCGACATGCATGTTGATGAACCGCGCCGCCGAAGTCAGCGTGCGGTTGAGCGTGGCCTCCTCGCTTTTGGCGACATCGAAGGCCACGGCCAGCTGTATATCGGCGGGCAGCGGCACATCGCTGTCGACCGGGGCATGCGGGCCAAAATCCTCAAATACCGGGCCGAGGATAAAGCCCTCGGGCAGCCCGGGCAGTTGTTGCGCCAGCACCGGGGCGCCTGTCAGCATCAGGCCGGCGGCGAAGCAGAACAAGGGGCGGATCATCGATACTCTCCGGAAAAGTCAGGTGTCGACGATGCGCGTTTCGGTGACGACGGACAAGGGCAAAGAGCGGTAATAAAGATGCGGAAACAGCGCGCCGCCGCGCGAGGCCTCCCACACCACATCATCGCCCAGCGGTGCAAGATCGATGGTGGCGATCACCAGCCCGCTCTGCCCGGCAAAATGCGCCTCCAGCGTGCCCTGCAACTGCGCTGCCGCGGACATATGAATATAGCCATCGGCGAGATCGATCGGCGCGCCGGCAAATTCCCCCGCCGCCTGAAACGCCGCCCATTGATCGGCGGTCAGGATCTTATAGGCGACGGTCTCGCCAGAGGGTGCACCGTCCGGCCCGGATGCTCCAGTCAAGTCAGATCGATTCCTGCGAGGCGCAGGTGATGCACAGAGCCGCTTCTGGCCGCACCGCCAGACGCCTGGGGTTGATCGGATTGCCGCAATTCACGCAAATCGCATAAGTGCCGTTTTCAATCCGCTCCAGTGCCCGTTTGACCGAGGCGATCTCGCGGGTGATCAGCGCGCCCTGCCCCTGCAGCGCGGCATCATCTTCCATCTCGACCGCCTGTTCGGAACTGTCGGCGTTGAGCGGCTCGGCCAGATCTTCGCCGATATGCGCCAGCCGGGTTTCCAGCTCGTCGAGCATCGCCTCCAGCTGCTCCTGCTCGGCGCGGAAGCGGGCCTTTTCTGCAATTTCGCCAATATAGTTCATCATCTCGACTCCTTATTGCTGCTCAGGCGTCCTGCCGTGCGGCGCCGATTATCGCGGCCAGCTCGTCGCACAGCGCCAGCCGCTGCTTTTTCAACTCTTCGGCATGTTCGTCCGAACACGGCTCAATCTCCGCCTCGATGCGGTGAATGGCGCGGTTGACCTCATGATAACGCTCCGCCTGCCGCGCAAAATGCGCATCCTCGGTCTTGAGCCGATGAATGATCGCGGCATCGGCGGGAAATTCCTCCGCCAGTTCATGCGGCGTATGGGACATGGGGCTGTTCTCCTGTTTTTGTTCTGATACCCGCATCATGACAGGCGAGTCGCCCGCGCGCTTTGCGCTGGATCAAAAATCGGCGGAAGGCTGTGAATCCGGCAAAAGGGGACACAGGGTGACACCCTGTCACCCTGTTGGCCTGGGTTGTGTCCTGCGAAAAAAACGGCGTGATTTAAGCGGCTTGTGGCCGCGCAGGCATCATGCGGTCGAGGGGGTAGCACTCTCCAGGGGAAATGGTGGCACAGGCGGATGCACGGGCGATAGAAAACAGGCCCGGATGATAGGCTATGCGGCGTGGTGCAGGACAGTTTGGGTGCCATCCGGCCACTATCGCGCTTCGGAGCGGGATGATTATTGGCGGTAAGGGCGCATGGGTGGCGCGAAAAGGGTTTGCAGAAACTGCGTGCATGGCGCATTGTTTTAAGATATATCTTAGATATGTCGAAGATAGACTCGATCGCCGTCCCACCCGATAGCCTGCTGGCCGAATTTGGCCCGACCCATGCCTATCGCGACTGCTTTGCGCGGTGCGTTGCGGGCCAAGTCAGCCTCGCCGACTTTATCGCGCGCTTTTATGGCAGTTGGGCGTTTCGGCCCGAGCGCCTGATTCTCGGATTAATCGGGCGCGGCGCATCCGATGCGGACGCGATCAGACTGGCCAACGCCGAGGCGCAGAGCTTTGCCGCATGGAATGTCGTGCAGCGGCGTGAGCGGGAAATTCTGCTCCAGGATTTTCGCGGCACCACCGCAAGCTGGCTGTCGGTGCAGCATCATGGGGATAGCACCACGCTGCTGTTCGGAAGCTGGGTCGGCCAGCCAGAGCGCGCCACGGTCAAAGCGCTGATGCCCTTCCACCGCTGGTATTCGCGGGTGTTGTTGGGCGGGGTTTAGTCTCTGCGGTCACCCGGGCGGCTCGGGGAAGAAATTTCAAGCGCTGCTGTAGCCATCCGGTCGCTATGACGGTTCGGAGCAGGATGATCGTTGTCAGTTAGTGTTCATAGAAGCTCAAACATTACGACTTAAGATCAAAAGTTTAAATGTGCTCCGCAATGACCTATTACAAGTTTACCCTCTGTCGATATCCACTCAAAGTGGATACGCAGCGTCTCTGTTTTGTTGCCGGCAGTTCCAATTTTCAAATGTTTCATCATTTCAATAGATTGGCCCTTATAAGAGAATATACGTCTTTGTTTTCCTTCTCGCGATATCGTATCTTTCTCTTTTGGAGCGTAACTATTGCCAAAACATTTCCTCGCATCCACATCACCCTTACCGTTTAGTAGCGACGAGTAATAACTAGTTGAAAGATCCCAAAGCATTTGAAACGCTTTTCTCTTGTGCTTGAATATAGCAGAGTCACGAGCGCTTTCTATTGCAGTAGGAAGGACAACCACCCTATTAGGGAATATACTTGATATTATATTCAGAGATGTTTCTAGTGATGGCTCGCCTTCGTATAGATTATAAATGTCGTGTTCATTGATTGCTATAGAGGCGGCATTTGCTCCGCTCTGCAGACTTTCAACTGTTTGTCGTAAAGAGTAGTTTTCTTCTTTTAACAAGGCCTTTTCACTCTCTAAAACATCAATTTTGGCAGCCTCTTCATCCATTAACGACTCTGCCGTCTCTTTCTCCTCCATAGTATTTGCTAGTTCTAATTTCAGAGCCTCTATTTCTGCACTTTGCTTTGCCTCTCCTTCCTGATTTATGGCATCAGCAGCGGCCCTAGAGGCAGCTTGTCTTAAGAGACCGAGTCTCCAAAATCGTGTCCCACTTTCAGAATCTCGAAAGCCTAATGGCAGCACCTTCTTTGCAATCTCACGGCCTGCGTTTGGGTTCCACCCTGACTTTGGAGGTAACCATAAAGGATGCCGGTACGGATCATCATGTTGACTGTCTAAACCGGTAAGATAGATACGAGCTCCACCATTAAAGGTTGACAATTTCTTACCAACCAACCGAGTCAATTCAAAACTAGGCTCTATCTTAAGGCTACGGAGATGAGCGGTACCAGATATACGCGAAGCTAGCTTTGCTAATTCGAATTGAGCACCATAGTCATCGTCAGTTGACACAACAACTACAGGCAGCCTCCTTTCAGGAAGACACAACAAATCAACAAGCTCTTCAACACCATCTTCATTTACTTCAATAAAATCATTTGATAGCTGGGTAGCATCAGCTTCGGCAGCTAATTTTTCAATAACATCCCGTACTAATCTAGGCCGGCTTGGCTCAAAAGCTGTGTCCTTGGAATCATGTTGACACACTAACTGGGCACCAAATCGAGTTACATCTCCCGTTCTTGCTTCAACAAACAAGTCAGTAACCCACTGGCGATCAGCAGCCTTGTCACCTGTGTAGGTGACTTTTGCAGCCCATACCTTGCCTTTATTATCGTCAATGCTTGAAGCTGATATTTTTGCCAATGCTTTTTCAGCAGCAAATTCAAACGCCAATCCCATGCCAGCTTCTTCGGGTAGCTTTGCCCCTGCAGTGCGCTCCAACCAATTAGAGCACATACTTAAAGCAGTCTGATAAGCGTCCCGATCAGTGAGAACGAACGATGTTCGAGATATTGGAGTAGAATGATAGGCCAAAGTAGAAATTTACTCCGCCGCAACCTCGGCCGCGTCGAACATATCCGGCCCCTCATCCTCGGCCTCGCAATTCGCCGCTTCGCCGGTTTTGGCTTTGCGGTTGTCGAAGGTCTCCCAGACATCGTTCCAGTTGCCGCGGGTGGCGCCTTTGGAATATTCGGTGGCGCGGGTTTCGAAGAAGTTGGCGTGCTCGACACCGTTTAGCAGCGGCGAGAGCCAGGGCAGCGGGTGTTCGTCGATCATATAGATCGGCTTGAGGCCCAGCTGGCCGAGACGCCAATCGGCGATATAGCGGATGTACTTCTTGATGTCCTTTGCGCGCATGCCCTCAACCGGGCCAAGCTCAAACGCCAGATCGATAAACGCATCTTCCAGCCGCACGGTCTTCTGGCAGATATCGACAATATCCTCCTTCACCGCCTTGGTGAGGCACTGGCGCTCTTCGCAGAAGGTGTGGAACATCTTGATAATGCCCTCACAATGCAGCGATTCATCGCGCACCGACCAGCTCACGATCTGGCCCATGCCCTTCATCTTGTTGAAGCGCGGGAAGTTCATCAGCATGGCGAAGCTGGCGAACAGCTGCAGCCCTTCGGTAAAGCCGCCGAACATCGCCAGGGTGCGGGCGATATCCTCGTCATTATCGACGCTGAACTGCTGCATATAATCATGCTTGTCGGCCATTTCCTCATATTCGAGAAAGGCGGAATATTCGCTCTCGGGCATGCCGATGGTGTCGAGCAGGTGCGAATATGCCGCGATATGCACCGTCTCCATATTGGAGAAGGCGGTGAGCATCATCTTGACCTCGGTCGGCTTGAACACCCGGCCATATTTGTCGTGATAGCAATCCTGCACCTCGACATCCGCCTGGGTGAAGAAGCGGAAGATTTGCGTCAGCAGGTTGCGCTCATGCTCGGTGATCTTCTGCGCCCAGTCGCGGCAATCCTCACCCAGAGGCACTTCCTCGGGCATCCAGTGGATCTGCTGCTGGCGTTTCCAGAAATCATAAGCCCAGGGATATTCAAACGGCTTATAGGTCTTGCGGGCTTCCAATAGGGACATCGTTACGGCTCCTCATTACATCTCAAAATATAGGGATTCTGCGGAAAATTGAAAGCGCGGGCGCTGGTGCGCTGTGCTTTTCACTGTGGGTTGCTGTGGATAGAGTCTTTTGTCCGGCCTCAAGCGCCGGGTGGAGGTTTTGTTTTCTCTCACCGCCTGTTCGCTGGCGCGAACGCCTCCGAGGGGGCGGCCTAAGGGCCGGCGGCCGGTCGGCCTTGCGGAACCTTTCGGTTCCGGCATTGCCAAAAATCGGGCCCGTGCTTTGCGGCACCTCGAACCCGCAGGGTTCGCAAGCGCGACCGCGCGTCGGCCGGTCAGGCCGCCCCTCGGAGGCATTCGCCGATAGGCGAATAAGCCGCGAGAGAAACAGAACCGCCAGCGAACAGGCCGTGAGAGCAAGACAGACTCCATCACGCCACGGCCCTTTCGGCTTCAGGCTGCGACACCTTCTCACCCAGCACCTGGTCGATCAGCGCGTCGATCTTCTCGAACTGCAGCGCGCGGGCATAGGCGCGGGTCGGGGCTTCGGGCAGGTCGGGCACGCGACCGCCATTGGCCGCCTTCTGGTCGAGCCACTGGGTGAGCTGCGCCGCGATGGTCGGCGGGTCGTTCGACACCAGGCCAAAGCCGTCGGCGCGAATGATCTCCACCGCCTCGCCTTCCTCCGACCCGGTGGCCAGCATCGGCCGGCGCGCGCCGATATATTCGAACAGCTTGCCGGGGATGACGGCATTGCCGGCGGGACCGTGCGAGCGGCACACCAGCAGCGCATCGACGCGGCGCTCGATCGCCAGTATCTCGGCGCGCGGTACCAGCGCGCGAAACTCGACCGAGCCGAGCACGCCATGGTCCTTGGCGAGCCGGGTGACATAATCATATTCGTCATGGAAGAACAGCACCCGGACTTTCGCCGCCTGTTCGTCCCCAAGCAGCGCAATCGCGGCGAACAGTGCGCGCGGGTCGCGGCGACCGGCATAGATCACCCCGGCATGTATGATGGTCAGCCGATCCGGATCATAGGGCTTGGGGGTTGCGGCATCTCCTGTTGCCGGGGCAAAGTCATCGGGGTCGAGGCCATTATAGGCAAGGCAGACCGGCGCGTCGAAATGGCGCTGCAATTCGGCCACCGCGCCTTTGGTAACGCCGACAAAGGCATTGGCAGCGGGCAGGATACGCCGTGCCATACGATTGTTGAAAATCTCGGTGAGCCAGTGATGGCTGGTATAGGGATTGTCGATCCACAGGTCGCGCTGCTCGGAAATCCAGGGCAGACCGGTGGCGGCCCTGATCTTCGCCGCGGCGATATGCGCGCTGTTGGGCGGGCCGGAGGAATAGATAAGCGCCGGGGGCTTTTGCTGCGCCAGCGCGATGCCGCGCGCCGCCGCACGATTGGCCCAGTGTGGATTGTAGCGGTCAGGCATGGCCTGCAAATCCCATAATATGCGCCGCAACGGCCCGGGCATGGTCGCTCTGGGCTTTTCCGCGCCGCTCTTGTCGGCAGTGGTTCCCCCGGACGCGCCGGTATCGCGACCGTCGCGATCAATCGGCAGAAATTCCGGTGTCACCCCGTCCATTTCCAGCGGCTGGTGGATGCCATGGGCGCCGGGATTGGCCGCCGCCAGCACCGACACCTGCCGCCCGCTCTGCGCCCAGTGCCGCGCCAGCGCCCCGGTGCGCGCCGCCCCCGCCATGGCAAAAGGCGGAAAATTGGGCGTCACCATCAATATGCTGTCAGCCAGGTTGGTAGCAGTTTCCGGCACGTTTACATTCAGCCCTTGACGTTTTCGCTATAAGGCCCGGTCGCTTCATGTGCCGACCATGCACGCCTTTCTGCTGCCATTCCCACAAAAACCGGAATCCGGGACAATGAAGGCGGATGCATGCGGCCCCGGACCCGGATCAGGTCCGGGATGACGACAGATTGAAGCCTGTCAGTCCTACTGACATGCCAGACATTCGTCATAATCGGTGCTCTCGGCGGTCGCCAGCTCGACCTGTTTCGGGTCGATGGTGTTGTCCGCCTCGACGCCACCGGCGAAACCGGCGCGCTGCACCGATTTGGAGCGCAGATAATAGAGCGATTTGATGCCCAGCTCCCAGGCGCGGAAGTGCAGCATCAGCAAGTCCCATTTATCGACATCGGCGGGGATGAACAGATTCAGCGACTGGGCCTGGTCGATATAGGGTGTACGATCAGCGGCGAGCTCGAGCAGCCAGCGCTGGTCGATCTCGAAGCTGGTCTTGAAGCTCTCTTTTTCTTCCGGTGTCAGGAAGTCGAGATGCTGGACACTGCCGCCCTGCTCCAGGATCGAGTTCCACACATTGGCGCTGTCCTTGGATTTCTCGCGCAGGATTTTCTCCAGATGCGGGTTCTTGACAATGAAGCTGCCCGACAGCGTCTTATGGGTATAGATATTCGCCGGGATCGGCTCGATACAGGCCGAGGCACCGCCACAGATGATCGAAATCGATGCGGTCGGCGCGATCGCCATCTTGCAGGAGAAGCGCTCCATCACGCCCTGATCGGCAGCATCAGGGCACGGGCCGCGCTCCTTGGCCAGCATCATCGAGGCTTCGCTCGCCTTGGCATGAATATGCTTGAAGATTTTGAGGTTCCACGACTTGGCGAGAGCGCTTTCAAAGCCGAGGCCACGCGCCTGCAGGAAGCTGTGAAAGCCCATGACGCCCATGCCGACCGAACGCTCGCGCGCAGCGGAATATTTCGCCCGCTGCATCTCGTCGGGCGCGCGGTCGATATAGTCCTGCAGCACATTGTCGAGGAAGCGCATGACATCCTCGATAAACATGTCGTCGACCGACCATTCATCCCATTTTTCGAGATTGAGCGAGGACAGACAGCACACCGCCGTGCGGTCCTCACCCAGATGGTCGCGACCTGTGGGCAGGGTAATTTCCGAACACAGATTCGAGGTGGAAACCTTGAGGCCAAGGTCGCGATGATGCCTGGGCATCATCCGGTTCACCGTATCGTTGAAGATGATATAAGGCTCGCCGGTGGCCAGCCGTGTCTCGACCAGCTTCTGGAACAGCGAACGCGCATCGACAGAGCCGCGCACCTCACCGGTCTTGGGCGATTTCAGCTCGAATTCCGCGCCATCGCGCACCGCTTCCATAAACTCGTCGGTGACCAAAACGCCATGGTGCAGGTTGAGTGCCTTGCGGTTGAAATCGCCCGAAGGCTTGCGGATTTCGAGAAATTCCTCAATCTCCGGATGGCTGATATCAAGATAGCAAGCCGCCGAACCCCGACGTAGCGAGCCTTGGCTGATAGCCAGTGTCAGCGAGTCCATCACCCGGACAAACGGGATGATGCCGCTGGTCTTGCCATTCAGGCCCACCGGCTCACCAATGCCGCGCACACTGCCCCAATAGGTGCCAATGCCGCCGCCCTTGCTGGCGAGCCAGACATTCTCGTTCCAGGTGTTGACGATGCCATTCAGGCTGTCATCGACACTGTTGAGATAACAGCTGATCGGCAGGCCGCGACCGGTGCCGCCATTGGAGAGCACCGGGGTTGCCGGCATAAACCACAGGTTCGAGATATAATCATAGAGCCGCTGGGCATGGTCCTGATCATCGGCATAGGCATCGGCGACGCGGGCAAACAGGTCCTGAAAGCTCTCATTGGGCAGCAAATAGCGGTCGCGCAGGGTCTCCTTGCCGAAGTCGGTCAGATTGTCGTCGCGCGCATCGTCGGTCTTGATGGTGAACCGGCGCGCATTGACCTTCTTGCTGTCCGGCGTCTTTTTGGCGGACGCGTTCTTGGCCGTCTTTTCGGGGCTGTCTTCTATCAGCATCGCCTCACTCGCATTGCCCTGATCCGGACGTTCACCGCCGGCTTTTATCGCGCCATCATGAGGACGCTCCATTACCTCGGCATCACCGTCCGTTTTTGCTTCACTACCTGCCATAATCTCACCCTTGTCCTGAGCATCTTCGCCGAGGACGCTTTCCGTGGTATCCCTAAAATCCATGACCGCTCCCAATGTTCCACATTCGTTCGAGTCGGAGCGCGAAATCTCCGAATAGCATTTTACCGGAACGGCTGGGTAAAAACTTATCCCCAAGCACCCCGTTTGAATGGCGGCTTTCAGGACGCAACAAAGTAGACGCAAAAATGCTGTTTGCAGCCGTTTTGCGTGGTCAGCCAAATTGGCTGCCATACTATAGTTGGTATGCCCCCAACCGCTCTATACCACCTATAGTGCCTGAAATGATTTCCAACGCAAGAGGGTAAATGACAGTTTAAGGACTCGGTTCGTCGCATGCCCGATTCGCTTCACCGCATCGGATTCATGCGGTTAGGCCGCGACGCGTGGAGTTGAGCGGCATTCCCAAATCGCAAGCGCAAAATGACAGTTTCGAGAAATTTTCTGCATGGCTGTCGAAAACCCGACAGCAATATCCACGTGCACACTATCCACAGTGTATCTGTCTATCGAAACAATCTATCGAGATAGAAAGGTTCAATGGGCAGGCGTTCGCTTGCCCGTAACGCCATTATCCGCCAAATAGCAGGGCAGAGCCCCTGCCCAATTCCGCGCGATGGAGATCCGCCATGCCCCTGATCAAAGCCGATGACCTGATCGAAAGCGTCGCCGATGCACTGCAATTTATCAGCTATTATCATCCGATGGATTATATTCGTGCCCTGGGCGAAGCCTATAAGGCCGAACAGGGCGCTGCGGCAAAGGATGCCATCGCCCAGATATTGACCAACAGCCGGATGTGCGCCGAGGGGCATCGGCCGATCTGCCAGGACACCGGCATCGTCAACGTCTTTATCCGCTGGGGCATGGAGTGTCGGCTCGACGACACCAGCCGTTCGATGCAGGAGATTGTCGATGAGGGCGTGCGCCAGGCCTATCGCCATCCGGAAAACCCGCTGCGCGCCTCGATCCTGGCCGACCCCGCCTTCACCCGGCGCAACACCGGCGACAATACGCCCTCGGTGCTGCATGTCGAGATGGTGCCGGGGAGCACGGTGGAGATTGATGTCGCGGCCAAAGGCGGCGGCAGCGAGAACAAATCCAAGTTCAAGATGATGAACCCGAGTGACAGCATTGTCGACTGGGTGCTGGAAATGGTGCCGCAAATGGGTGCGGGCTGGTGTCCGCCGGGCATGCTCGGCATCGGCATTGGTGGCACGGCGGAGAAAGCGGTGCTGCTCGCCAAACAATCGCTGATGGGCGATATCGATATGGCGCAGCTCAAACAGCGCGGGCCGCGCAATGATATGGAAGAGCTGCGCATCGAAATCTATGACAAGGTCAATGCGCTGGGTATCGGCGCCCAGGGGCTGGGCGGCCTGTCGACGATCCTCGACGTCAAAATTCTCGACGCCCCCTGTCACGCGGCGGGCAAGCCGGTGGCGATGATCCCCAATTGCGCCGCCACCCGCCATGCGCATTTCACTCTGGATGGTTCCGGCCCGGCCTATCTTGAGCCACCCAGGCTGGACGAATGGCCCGATGTCAACTGGGCCCCGAGCAAGGAAGCCAGGCGGGTGCAGCTCGATGCGCTGACACCGGAGGAGGTCGCCTCCTGGAAGCAGGGCGACCGGCTGCTGCTCAACGGCAAGATGCTCACCGGGCGCGATGCGGCGCATAAGCGGATCAGGGATATGCTCGACAAGGGCGAAGAGCTGCCGGTCGAGTTCAAAGGCCGGGTGATCTATTATGTCGGTCCGGTCGATCCTGTGGGCGAGGAAGTGGTTGGCCCCGCCGGCCCCACCACCGCAACCCGCATGGACAAGTTCACCGATATGATGCTCGGTGAAGGCCTGCTGGCGATGGTCGGCAAGGCGGAGCGCGGGCTGGATACGGTCGCCTCGATCAAGAAACATGGATCGGCCTATCTGATGGCCGTCGGCGGCAGCGCCTATCTGGTAAGCCGCGCGATCAAAGGCAGCAAGGTCGTCGGCTTTGAAGATTTGGGCATGGAAGCGATTTACGAATTCGAGGTGAAAGACATGCCGGTCACCGTAGCCGTCGACGCCGAAGGCAACAGCGTCCACCACCTCGCGCCTCTGGTGTGGCAGGAGAAGATCCGGAAAGAAGGATTGCTGGAAGGGGTTTGAGACATGGGAAGAAAGGGAAACGAGCAGCGCTCACTTATGAGCAGATGGATCAGCGCCCTATCGACGCTTCTGGCACTGGCCCTGGTTTCCCCACTCTTTGCGCCGCAGCTGCTTGCCTTTCCGCATCACCAGAAGATTGGCGATACCACTGTTTATGCCGAGATGCCGATAACCGCAGAGTTGGCTGACCATCTGGAGCAGTCCGACGCACTGTTGCGCACAAGCCCGTTATTCACCGAAGACTATGACAGTGTCATTGTCCTGACACAGGGCGGATGGCGCTGGTCATGGCTTTCGCTGGGCGCATCTGATGCCTTCGCGGTCAACCGCCCCTTTACCGATGTCATTCCGGTCAATCGCACCGATATTCGAAAGGGCATTGTGCGCAACGGCAAAGAGATTGGTGGTGTCCGCAGTCTCTCCGCCATCATCGCGCATGAACGCGTACATGCACTGATGCGCAACCATCTCGGTATATTGGGAGAAGCCATGCAACCGACATGGAAGGTCGAAGGCTATGCCGATTATGTCGCGCAGGAATCGAGCCTGACGGAAGCGCAATATCGGACGCTCATAGCAAACGGGCATTCGCATCCGGCGATCGTCTATTATGAAGGCCGTAAAAAGGTGACTGACATATTAGCAGCCAATGGCGGATCGGTAACGGAGCTGTTCGGAAAAGAGGGCCAATCTTCCAACTGAAGCGGCGTGACTTGTGAACCTCAAAGCGCCGGGATCGGGCAGGCTTTGCATGCATCCTGATCGCATAAACGGCACGCCTGATATTTGTCCATTGCGCATGTCGGGTAATCACGCAACATCCGGTCAAGCAGACCGGTAAGGGTTTCACGCTGCGTTGCATCCAGCCCTTGCGCTAATTCCGCGATCGCCTCATGGCGCAGGTCGAGCAAGCTGCGGCGCAGGCGTTTGCCCTTGGCGGTGAGGTAAAGCAGCACCTGCCGCGCATCCTCGCCCCTGCGTTTCTCCGCCAAGCCATCGGCCACCAGCCGATCGACCAGCCGCACCGTGCCCGGTTGCGACAGACGCAGCACCGGTTGCAGATCGCCGATCGTCAGGCCGGGTGCCGCACCAATGGCGGTAAGCGCCGCCGGGGTTTCCCCCGCCTTGTCGAAGCGCGTCGCAATCGCCTGTTGCACCTTGTCGGTGACCGTAAGCGCAAAAGCGCCGATAAGATTTTCCAGCATCTTGTTTCTATTATCCATGCCCATAAATATACATGCCGCATATATTTTGACAATCATGGTACCTGCTATTTATATGCATGATGCATGTATATTTATAAAGAGGGAGAAGATTGTCATGAGCGAGATTGAAACCGAATTCCTGTTTGAAGCCCGCGTCACGCTCGATCCGGCACCGATCGAAGTCGGGCCGGGGCCGGAAGGACATCGCGCTATATATATCGTCACAGGCGGCACATTTGACGGACCGAAACTCAAAGGCAAGGTCCTGCCCGGCGCAGGTGCCGACTGGGTACGCCTGCGCGGCGATGGCGCTTTTCATCTCGACGTCCGCTTCTGCCTGGAAACCGATGATGGTGCGGTGCTCTATCTCCACTGGAATGGTCGCTTCCATGCGCCACCCGAAAATCTGGAATATGCGATGGACCAGTCCAAAGCCGATGACCCGGCAGGCGCGCATCGCTATTATTTCCGTACTGCACCGCAATTTGAGACCGGCGATGCGCGCTATGCATGGCTCAACAATATCATCGCGGTTTCGACATCGCGTACCGGCGATGGCGGGGTGATCCATCGGGTTTTCGCGGTCAAATAGATAGCGGATAAGCAGGCGTTATTCTGTCGCAGCTCTGTCAGATTTGTAGGTTAGGCAGGGCGTCACAAGAGAGCGAATGATTTAGCGATAAAATCACTTAACGCTTTTCATAAAATTGATTGGATCGATAAATCATTCGGTGCGATATGTTCACTGTGAGAGAAAGACTCGTCCCCGAAACACCCTTAAGCCCATATAATGATGGAGAGCCCAGATGAATGACGAAAGCAAATGCCCGATGATGGGCCATACCAGTGTCGAGGCCATTGTCGGCCATATGACCAACCAGCTGTGGTGGCCCAATAATGTGGATTTGAGCCCGCTCAAGGCCAATTCGGAAAAGAGCGATCCGATGGCAGAAGGCTATGACTATGCCGCAGAATTTGAGAGCCTCGATCTCGATGCTGTGCGTCAGGATATTTTCGCGCTGATGACCGACTCGCAGGACTGGTGGCCGGCTGATTATGGCCATTATGGTCCGCTGTTCATCCGCATGGCCTGGCACGCCGCCGGCACCTATCGCACCTTTGATGGCCGCGGTGGCGCGGGCACCGGGCAGCAGCGCTTTGCCCCCTTAAACAGCTGGCCCGATAATGCCAATCTCGACAAGGCGCGCATGCTGCTCTGGCCGATCAAGAAGAAATATGGCCGCAAGCTGAGCTGGGCCGATCTGCTGGTCTTTGCCGGTAACTGCGCGATTGAGCATATGGGTCTGAAACCCTTCGGCTTTGGCGGCGGTCGTGCTGATGTCTGGGAGCCGGAAGAAGTCAATTGGGGCCCTGAGTCCGAATGGATGGGCGAGGACCGTTTTGAAGGCGAGCGTGAGCTGTTCGATCCGCTCGGCGCGGTGCATATGGGCCTGATCTACGTCAATCCCGAAGGCCCTTCGGGTGAGCCTGACCCGGCCCGTTCGGCGCATGACATCCGCGTCACCTTTGCCCGCATGGCGATGAATGACGAGGAAACCGTTGCACTGACCGCCGGCGGCCACACTTTCGGCAAGGCGCATGGTGCCGGTGATGACAGCCTTGTCGGTCCTGAGCCCGAAGGCGCAGACATGGCCGCTATGGGCCAAGGCTGGATCAGTAGTCATGGCTCGGGCAAGGGCGATGACGCGATCACCAGTGGCATTGAAGGCCCATGGACACCGACACCGAACAAGTGGAACAATGAATATTTCGAAGTTCTGCTCGGCTATGAGTGGGAGCTGACCAAGAGCCCTGCCGGTGCCCATCAGTGGACACCAAAAGCGGGCCAGGATGCACCCGAAGCGCCAATGGCGCATGACCCGGGCAAGACCCAGCCGCTGATGATGACCACTGCCGATATGGCGATGAAGGTCGACCCGGAATATCGCAAGATTTCCGAGCGCTTCCGCGACAATCCTGATCAGCTCGCCGATGCTTTCGCCCGCGCATGGTTCAAGCTGACCCATCGCGATATGGGGCCGAAAAGCCGCTACAGGGGCAATGAGGTGCCGGCAGAAGACCTGATCTGGCAGGACCCGGTTCCGGCAGCGCAGGGTGCGCTGAGCGATGCTGATGTGGCGGCGCTGAAACAGGCGATCCTCGACTCCGGTCTCTCGGTCTCGCGTCTGGTAGCGACCGCATGGGCTTCTGCCTCCACCTATCGCGGAACCGACCATCGCGGTGGCGCCAATGGCGCGCGCATTCGCCTGGCCCCGCAAAAGGACTGGGCCGCCAATGATCCGGCGGAACTGGCCAAGGCACTCGAGGTGCTGGAAGGCGTGCGCGCCGCATCCGGCACATCGGTTTCGATGGCCGACATAATCGTCCTCGGCGGTTGCGCCGCAGTGGAGAAAGCCGCCAGGGATGCCGGTGTGGACGTCACCGTGCCGTTCACCCCGGGCCGCACCGACGCGACCGACGAGCACACCGATGCCGAGAGCTTCGCACCGCTCGAGCCGCGCAATGACGGCTTCCGCAACTATCACACCGGCAGCGATTATCGCTCGACCGAGGAGTTGCTGGTCGACAAGGCGGCGCTGCTGACGCTGACCATGCCGGAAATGACGGTTCTGGTTGGCGGTATGCGCGCGCTTGACGCCAATGCGGGCGGTTCGCAGCATGGTGTGCTGACCGATCGTCCGGGCCTGCTGACCAATGACTTCTTCGTCAACATTCTCGACCTTGGCACCAAATGGGAAGCCACCGACGCGAATGAGCTGGAATTTGTCGGCAGCGACCGCGCCAGTGGAGAGAAGAAATGGACCGGCACCCGTGCCGATCTGATCTTCGGTTCCAACTCGGAACTGCGCTCACAGGCCGAAGCCTATGCCACCGATGATGCGCATGAGGCCTTCGTCCATGCCTTTGTCGCCGCATGGGACAAGGTGATGAACCTCGATCGCTTCGACGTATAACCCCCCTCTTCGCGTCCAAGCGACAAGGAAAAGGGCGCCCTGGCAAGGGGCGCCCTTTTTTATTGGGGGTGAGCGTCATTGCGAGGAGCGAAGCGACGCGGCAATCCAGAGCAGGTGCGTGCCGCTCTGGATTGCTTCGCTGCGCTCGCAATGACAATGCAGTTTTGGCCAGATCAATACGCAATCGTCGCCCTTGTGTTTTATGTCGCTGTAACCCCATTTGACAACGCCACGCAAAAAACATAATCACCATTATTATGTTATCCGAATCGCTCCCCGAAAAGGCGCAGGCCATTGCCGCTGCCGCCATTGATGCCATCCACGAAAAAGGGCTCGATCGCTTCAAGCTCACCGATGTCGCGCGCAAGGCCGGGGTGACCACCGGCGCGGTCACCTATTATTTCGAGGACAAGGATGCGCTGCTGATGGCAGCGTTCAACGCCTCATGGCAGCGGCTGTTCGCACAGGTCGAGGCCTATGAGCATGGCTGGCGGCTTGAGCGCTTTATCAATTCCCTGCCGACCAGCGAGGACAGACAGCGCAGCTGGAGCGTCTGGCTCGCCTTTTGTGGCCGGGCGCAGACCTCCGAAGCGATCAGCGAGCATTACCGGCTTTACTATGCCCGACTGGAAACGCTGCTGCTCGAATCCATCGAGCGCGAGAATGATGAAACGGCGCGGCACGATATCCGCACCGTGATCGCGGCGATGGACGGCATAGGTCTGTGCGCCACGCTGCACCCAGAATTATGGCCCGCCAAGCGTCAGCAGCAATGCTTGCGCGATATGCTGGGTCACCTGTTCCCGGACGGGACATAACCATAACAGAGAGGATGCCCCAATGACCACAGCGACCACATTGCCCGAGCTGGCCTATCTCCCCGCCACCGCCAGCACAGAGGCTATCCATGATGTGCTGCAACGCGATGCTGCGGTGATCATCGAGGATGTGCTGTCGGCCGACCAGATCGCCACCATCCGTGAAGAGCTCGACCCGTATCTCGGCGCAACCGCACAGGGCGCGGATGATTTCAGCGGTTTCCAGACGCGGCGCATGGGCGCCCTGCTGGCGCGCTCGCCCGCCTGTCGCGAACTGGCGCTTGATCCTATCGTCAATGCCATGTGCGCCGAATTTCTCGGCCCCCATTGTGACAATTATCAGCTGCATTTCACCCAGGCGATCAGCATCGGCCCCGGTGAGAGCGCGCAGCAACTGCACCGCGATCGCGGTCTATGGGGCGGCTATATTCCGCGCCGAATCGAGACCCAGCTCAGCACCATCTGGGCGATCACCGAATTTACCGAAGACAATGGCGCGACCCAGCTGGTGCCCGGATCGCAGACATGGGACGCCCAGCGCGAGGCCCAGCCGCATGAAATTGTGCCCGCAGAGATGAAGCCCGGATCGGTGCTGATCTATTCGGGCACCGTCATCCATGGCGGCGGTGCCAACCGCACCCAGCAAAACCGCCTCGGCGTGCTGATCCATTATGCGCTCAACTGGCTGCGGCAGGAGGAAAACCAGTATCTCTCCTGCCCGCCCGAAATCGCCAAACAGCTGAAACCCGAATTGCGCGACCTGATCGGCTATTCGCGCGGCGGCCCGACATTGGGCTTCTACTCCACCCCGGGCAAACCCGGCGAGGGGTTTGAACTGGCTGATCCGAGGATGTTGTTTCAATAGTGTGGGGCCGACAGGAACGACGCAATCCCGAAATCATAGCCTGTTCAGAGCGTTTTCAATCCAGGTTTTTCAGCCGCCGCTTGGCCGCTGCCAGCCCATATCGCTTTGGTCCTGTATCGACCGGAATGACCTGACCGCGGGTGCCATTCCCGACCGGCGGCGAATAGACCCAGATCGTGCCGCCACTATCAGTCGCAGCCTTGGCATAGAGACTGCGTGCTTTCTTGACATCACGCGCAACACCGATCCCTTCTTCGAAGCGGATGCCAAGCTCAAGCTGTGCCCATTTGTCACCGCCCATCGCCGCACGCGCAAGGTCGGGCAACGCAGACAGGCGGTAGCTGGAGCCATAGCCTCGCCCCGGGGACTCCATATCCCCTTCGGCACAGGCAGACTTTTGAGTGGCAGGCGCTGGCACTGATGATGACCGCTGATCGGAGCTACTCTGGTCCGCCGGTACCGCTGCACGCTGTTGGCGTTCGGCCGCGCAGATGAAACTCTGCAGATCCTTCAACAGCTCCGCATTTCGCCGCCTTACAAGTTCAGGACCAGGCGTTGTCGAAGCCTGTGTAAGGTCAATGCCATAATAGCTTGTCCGCGGTGCGCATCCGGCCAGTGTCAAGAGCACAAGAAGCGCCCCGATATGTGCGCCACGCGCTGCTGCATGGGCCATCTTTGTCAACATTGGTCTTACCCGTCACCCGCAGCCCGCATCCTGGCAAAGGCCAGCTGTACATCATATTCATCATCGCCATCATAGCGCGGCGCATAGTTGTCGAACGCAGTATAGACCGCATCCCAGCGTTCGCGCATGCGTTCGGCATTATAGGCGTGGCTGACGCAGTAAAATTCGCCCGCCAATAGCTGCGGCACGATTGTTTCGGCAAAGCGGTCCGCGGGCATGGCGAGATCCTGGGCCCAGTCGGTCAGCTCGGACTGGACCCAGCCGGGCATGATGACCCCGGTGGTGATATTTTCCGGCACGTCGCGGCGCATCACCTCCATCAGGCCGAGCACCGCATGCTTGCTGGCGACATAGGCGCTACCGGTCATCGGCATGGCGTTGAACAGCGCATTTTCCGACGCCACGGCATAGACCGCGCCGGGCTGGCCATCCGCACCCATACGCTTGCCGAATTCGCTGATGCCGCTCCACACACCCCAGAAATTGACCTCGAACAACGCCCGTGCCTCGGCCATATCCATATCGAGCGCAAATTGCCGCCCGCCCCCGACCCCGGCATTGGCGATAAACATATCGGCACGGCCATTTTTGCCCCAGGCAAAATCGGCGAGCCCGGTCATATCCTCTGCCCTGGTGACATCACCGACACAATATTTCGCATCGACACCCGCTTCAGCCAACGCCTCGCACGCCTGTTGCAGCCGCTCTTCGCGCGGCTCGCACAGGATCATCCGCGCGCCTTCGGCCCCGAGCCTTTTCGCCATGGCCAAACCCAGCCCGGTCGCACCGCCGGTAATCACCACCGTCTTGCCGCTGATATCCATGTCATTCCCCTCCCTGATGCCTTTTCTGCTCGCGATGACAATCTTATCAAATTCAAAACGGCTCTAGGCAAGCATCTGACCAGCGTTTATCTCAGTCTCATGATCGCTGTCATCATTCTGTTCTTCCTCGGCATCGCCAATTTCGCGATGCACAAGGCGGTCATGGAGTCGGGGCACCCGGCAATCCAGTCGACGCGCATGGCTTTCGAGCGCGCAACCGGCGGGTGGGGTGGGTATCTGCTCGAATATACCGTTTTGCTGGCGGCGATGAGCTTTGCAAATCAGGGCTTCATCATCGCAGTCGGCGCCTATCTTGGCTATACCGGTCTCAATGCCATGGCAGCATGGATATTGCTGAAGGACAGGATGTAGAGAGGCGGGCGTCAGGCTCCGCCCCTTGTGATTACACTGCCGCCAAGGCCTGATCGAAATCGGCGATCAGATCGTCGGGATCCTCTATACCGATCGATATCCGCACCAGATTATCGGTGATGCCCAGTTGCGCCTTGCGGTCATCCGGGACCGAGAGATGCGTCATCGCCGCAGGATGGCTGGCCAGCGTCTCGGTGCCGCCGAGGCTCACCGCCAGCTTGGCGATTTTCAGACTGTCGAGAAAGCGGAAGCTCTCTTCCTCGCCGCCCTTGATAAACACCGAAAAGGTGGAACCCGCGCCGAGACAATGGCGGTCGTAAATGTCCTGCTGGCGAGGGTCCGAGATCATGCCGAGATAGCCCAGCCCTTCGACCTTTGGATGCTGCGCGAGAAATTCGCAGACCTTGGCCGCATTCTCACCCGCACGCTGCATCCGCAGCTCCACCGTCTCGAGCGAGCGCATCAGCATCCATGCGGTATTGGGGTCGCAAATGCCGCCCATGGTGTTGCGCAGTGCCCGTACCGGGTCGATCCATTTCTTCGCCCCGGCAATCGAACCGGCGACAAGATCCGAATGGCCGCCGACATATTTGGTCAGGCTGTAAACCACAATGTCCGCACCATGGTCGAGCGGTCGCTGCCATAGCGGGCCGAGAAAGGTATTGTCGATAGCGATAGGCGGGCCATCTGCGCCCAGCACCGCATCGCGCGCAGCCGATACCGCCTCGATATCGACCAGCGCGTTGGTCGGGTTGCCCGGGCTTTCGAGATAGACCAAAGCCACTTTACCGCCCTGGCTTTCGGCCTGGGCCCTGGCTTTCTCCATCACAGCGTCGAGTTCCTCGCGCGTCGCACCGGCGGGGAAATCGACATAGGTGACGCCGTATTTGCTCAGCCATTTGGCGACAAAGCCCTCGCTGGCGGCATAGAGCGGGCCGCTATGGACGATCACATCGCCCGAACCGCACAGCGCCAGCATCATCACGCAGATCGCGGTCATGCCGCTGGAAAAGGCGAGCGCATCCTCCGCGCCATCCCAGACGCCGAGACGGTCCTCCAAAATCTCCTGATTGGGGCCGTTAAATCGCGAATAGACCAGCCCCTCGGCACCGCCGGGGCGCTTTCCGGTAATGCCCTCAAAATGGCGCTTGCCAGCGGCGGCGTTCTCAAAGGCGAAAGTCGAGGTCTGGAAGATAGGGGGTTTGAGCGAACCCTCGGACAAAGCCGGGTCAAAGCCATGGCCCATCATCAATGTCGCGGGCTTCAACTTGCGCCCGGCAATCTCTTCGATGGCCGGCTTGGGTTTGCGGCGCGGGGTCGGGGTTTCGATAGAATCGGTCATGCAGATATCCTCCCTATGGGGCGCTGCCGGATATGTGGGTCGTGGCCGACCGACACCGCCCGAAAGCGCTCCCAGGAAGGCGGGAGCCGAAACTATGGGTTCAGGGCACCCGTCCCTAACCTCCGCAGCGACGCATCTCCCTGATGGCGAAGAAAATAGAAGGAGGCCGGATTCTTGGCAAGGGAATTCAGGCGAGTTCCGGCGGCAGAATTACTATCTGGCATCGCTGCGCCAGTCGCGCAGCACAGTCATCGAATGGATCCGCGCAATGCATTGCGCCCGCCCGCCGCGCTCGCCGCGCACGTCGCGCAAAAAGTCCGAGACCGGGCGGTTGATCTTGCTGGAAATACGGCGCAGCAACTCGGCATTGTCGCGCTCGCTCAGGGTGAAGGCAATATTGGCCTCATCCTCGACAACCTCGCGCACTCCGCGCGCCGCCAGTTCACGGCGACGGTCGGAAAATTCTGTGGGGAGCTTGTCGGGCGGGATATCATCGTCGAGAAAATCAGCGCAGCGGCGCGCATCATAATAGTGTTGTAACAGATCGATCTCGAGGGAGAGATGATCGCGGTAAAAGGCGGCATCGCCATATTCCACCGCATAGTCATAATGATCACTGGCGAGGCGAACCACTTCTTTGACATAGGCGTCAAAGTCGCCGTCCGATTCGCGTACTCCCGCCAGCGCCTGCTCCAGATCGGCATAAAGGGGCGGGTTGTCCTGCTGTACTTCGACCCGCGTCAGACCGGGGCTATAGACCCGTTCCAGCGCCCGGCTGATAACCGTTTCATCGCTGGAATCGATGGTCACCTCAAACGGCGCGGGAGGAGAAAGCAGCGGCATGTCGCCAGCGGCGTTGGGCAGATCAGCGCTCATAAAGCTTGTCACGCGCCCGGCAAGCAGGAACACACCGATAATGGCAAACACGATCCATGCCTTGCCTTTGGGTCCCTGGGTCTCATGGCTGGCGGCCTCGACCGGGCCGACACGCAGCCGCCAATGGTCATATTTGTCGGCATCGAAATAACCGCTTAGCTGTGGATACTGCTTGCCAGTCAGCCGGAACAGCGCCTTCATGTCCTTGCGCCGGACGTTCATGTTGATCGGCCCTGCTGTGGTAATATCCTCCCATGCGGCGTGCAGCGGATCATCCGGTTGGGCCAGTTCGCGCGCTATGGTGATGATGCCTGCACGGTTGCGCAGATGGGCGATGGCATCACTCTGGTCCCATTGCTCGGTGGCGCTGTTCCAGCCGAAAAACTGCACCGCCTTTTCAATCAGCGTATCGGAGCGCGGCACGGTCTGGGCCAGCAAATTGGCCATCGGATCCTCGAACCGCGCCGCCATGCTCACCGGCTGCTGTTCGAGCCAGTCCCAGAAATCGCGGGCTTTGTGGCGCAGGTCGAACTCTTCCTCCTCGCTCAGACCCTCGGTGGCATAGCCGCCATTGATCATGTCCTCGGTCTCAAGGATATCGGCAATCGCATAATAGAGCCCGATGCCCTGCTCGACCGGATCGGACTCTGCGTCGGCGGCATCGGGTGCAAGGCCTGCATCCTCCGGGTTGGACAAAGCCGCAGGGCCCGGTTCGGACTGGTCGCCGGCATCGCTGACATCGTCACCATCCGTGCTGTCGTCCGGGACCAGCCCGACATCTTCGGGTGCCACTCCATCCTCGGGGAAGACCGGCTCGTAATCGGCATAGCGCAGATAGTCGATTGCCGCCTCATAGGCATCGCGCAGCGCCATAAAGCCTTTCGGGTCGGCATCGGCATCGATGGTTTTCAGCTTCTCGGCATAGGCCTTGCGGATTGTCGCACGGTCGGCATCGCGCGCAACGCCCAATATTTCCCATATCGACCCGCCCGAACCAGCCATCAGAGGTAATTTTGGTCGTCAATGGCGTCGAGAAGCTCGGATAGCGCGCCGCGCACCTCCTCGATCGCACGCTCGTCCTGATGATCCATTGCGCCTTCAAATTCGAGGATATAGCGCCCCAGAATATCGCGCTGTTCGCCGATCAGCCCTTCAAAGCAGCGCTGGGCCCGCGCCATCACCGCTGCATTTTCCGCCTTGTCGCGCGGATGCACTTTCAGCTTCGCCAGCGCCTTGCGCCGCTTTTCCAGCGCCCCAGGCTCCTCTTCCTCACCGCCAATGACCAGCTGCTTCTTCAGGCCGGTTTCCGGCACTTCGATATCCACTTCCAGCAGGCCATTGGGATCATAGGTGAAGCGGCAGTCAATCGCGACCTGGCCCGCCGGCTTGCGCGGCACCTTGACCTTGACCTGACCCAGCTTGACATTGTCGGACACATTGCGTGCCTCGCCTTGGTAAATGCCGAATTCGACATGCTCCTGCCCGTCCTTGAGCGTGCTGAACTGCTGGACGCGGCTGGTAGGGATGGTACGGTTGCGCTCGATGATCGGGGCGAAAATGCCCTGGTGCCAGTTGCCGAACCGATCACGTTCAGTGGTGTCGACGCCAAGGGTGAACGGACAGACATCGGTCATCCGTATCTCTTTCAGCCCCTCCTGGCTGCCGCGCAGCCCAGTGAACACCGCGGCCCCCAGCGCCACCGCGTGATCGGGGTGCAGGCGGTGATTGGGGAAGCGCCCGAACAGCCGCGTTACCTCCTTGCGGACAATCGGCATGCGTGTCGCGCCGCCCACCAGCACCACATCGCGCAGCGCTTCGGCGGTGATATTGCCATCGCGCAGCGCCCGCAGCAGCGGCTCGCGCAGCCGCTCGATCAAGGGTTTGGCCAGCGCCTGCATTTCGGCCTCGGTGAGGGTCATGGCAAAGGCCTCGCCCTGCCAGTTGAGCCGCAATTCGGCCTCGGCGCTCTCGCTCAATGCCCGGCGTGTGCGCTCTGCAGCCTCGCGCAATGCCGACTGGAATTTGTCATGCTGACGATGCGCGGCCAGCTGTTCAGGCATCTTCTCCAGCGCATAATGCATCAACGCCTCGTTGAAATCGATTCCGCCCAGTTGCGGGTCGCCCGCCGATGCCCGCACCTCGATGATGCCGTGGAATATCTCGACAATCGAGACATCGAAGGTACCACCACCGAGATCGAAGACGAGGAACGGTTCCTCCTCATCCAGCTCGTGAATGCCATAGGCCAGCGCCGCGGCTGTCGGCTCGTTGATCAGGCGATCGACCTCGAGACCGGCCTGTTGCGCGGCGCGGCGTGTCGCCCGGCGCTGGGCATCGTTGAAATAGGCCGGTACGGTAATCACCGCATCCTCTACCGGCTGCCCCAGATAGCGCTCCGCATCTTCCCTGAGGCTGGCCAGCACCAGCGCCGACAAATCCTCGGCGCGGAACTTGGTCTTGCCCAGCTTCACCACCCGGTCGGTGCCGATATAGCGCTTGAACGCCGCGGTCGACAGCTCGGGATGGGTCGACAGCCGTTCGCGCGCGGCAAGGCCGACAATGACCTCGCCCGATTCCATGACGCTGACTGCCGAGGGCGTCAGCATGTCGCCCAGACTGTTGGGGATCAGTTTGGCTTCGCCATCCTGCCACATGGCAACGGCGCTGTTGGTTGTCCCCAGATCAATAGCAATGGTCATGGCCATGATCGCTCCTGAATTGCGTCGAATATGGCGCCCTAAAGGATCATGGCCGCCCCCCATACGGCGCCAATCATCAGAGGAATCCCTGCCAGGTCAAGTATAAACCCGGCCTTCAGCATTTTCGGCAGCGATATGTGTTCACTCGACCACGCTATGGCATTGGGACCGGTGCCCGAGGGCAGCATGAAGCCCCAGCTGGCGGCGAGCGCGGCAGGCATGGCGAGCAGCACAGGATCGACCCCCATAGCGGGGATCAGGCTGGCCACCACCGGCATGATCCCGCTGGCCGTAGCGACATTGCTGGCAAATTCGGTCACCAGGATCACCAGCCCGACCAGCGCCACTGCGACCACCAGCAGCGGCACCGCATTGAGCGGCTCGAGCGCGGCGCCGAGCCAGTCGGCCAGACCCGAGGCAATAATCCCCGCCGCCAGCGCCAGCCCGCCGCCGAACATCATGATCACGCCCCAGGGCGCGCGATTGGCCTCTTTCCAGACCAGCAGCGGCCGCCCGGTGCCATCGGGCAGGATGAACAGCAACAGGCCGCCGATAATTGCGATGCTGCCATCATGCAGCGATTTCTCCGGCGCATAGGTCTTGATCAACGGCAACAGCAGCCAGCCGATCACGACGAACAGGATCACCGGGACCAGCCGCTTTTCCGGCCCTGTCCACGCGCCTGCATCGCCAATGGCATCGCGCGCCACCGCAACATCGAATCGGTCTTGACCCAAATGCTGCACCCGCGACAGAATCAGCGCGCAAACAGGTATGCCCAGAACCACTACAGGCAAGCCATAAGCGGCCCAGCTGACAAAGGTCACCTCCATATCCAGCGTCTCGTTGATCAGTCCGGCGGCGATGGCATTGGTCGGTGAGCCCACCAATGTCCCCAGCCCGCCAATCGAGGCGGCAAAGGCAATACCCATCAGCAATGCACCGGCAAAACCATCGGTTTCACCGGTTTTTACTCCGCCTGCTGCCAGCACCGCGACCGCAATCGGCACCATGATCAATGCCGTCGAGGTGTTGGAGATCAGCATCGACAGGATCGCGGTGGAAATCATGAAGGCGAGGATCAGCCGCATGGAATCCCCCTGCCCCTTACCGTTGCCACTGCCGGCGCGGCGGATAATCGCCAGCGCCAGCCGCCGGTGCAGCCCGGTGCGCTCGATTGCCAGTGCGAGAAACGCGCCGCCCAGGATGAGGAACAATATCGGCGAATAATATTTCGAGGCCGCCGTGTTGACGTCCATCACCCCGGTCAGCGGCATCACCAGAAACGGCAGCAGCGCGGTGGCAGTGAGCGGCACCGCCTGGGTCATCCACCAGGTCGCCATCCACACCGTCAGCCCAGCCATCGCCCAGGCCCCGGCAGACATGTCGGCGGGCGGCGCCAGCACCAGCGTCAGCAGCATCGCTACCGGCCCGGCAATCAGGCCGATAGTCTCTGCGCGGTTGCGTCCGGTACCATCTTCAGACAAGCCCGATCATCCCCATCTGGCGTCCATGGTCATCCTCCCCCTGATGCGTGGCGCGGCGGTGGCTGAAGAAACGGTCGGGCTGGGCATAGGTGTCCTCGCCCATACAGGCGACAGTCGTGACCCCCGCCGCCGACAGCCGCGCGGCAATATAGCCCTCAAGATCGAACTGGTGATGCCTGGCGTCCCTGCCGGGGGCAAAGAAGCGGTCATTCCCGGCATCAGCCTCGCAGAAACTGCGATAGAAACCGTCATCGACCTCATAGCTTTTCTGCGCGATGCACGGGCCGATCGCGGCGATAATCGTGTCGCGGCGCGCGCCAAGCCTTTCCATCGCCTCCAGCGTCGCATCGGTAACCCCCGCCAGCGCCCCGCGCCAGCCGGCATGGGCGGCACCGACGACATGGCTGGCCTCATCGGCGAACAGCACCGGAGCGCAATCCGCGCCAAGCACACCAAGCACGATATTGCGCCGGTCGGTGACCATCGCATCGGCCTCGGGCCGCATATCATCATTCCATGGTGCGGTGACGGCGGCCACTTCAGCCGAATGAATCTGATAGAGTCCGACCAGCGGCGCATCGGCAATAATTGCCCCGGCCCACAGCCCGCGATTGGTCCTGGCCTGCGCAAGGTCGCCGCCGCCGCCAAGACCGACATTGCCCTGATCGCCCAGATCCCCGGCGCGCGTGGTAAAACCATGGACGATACCGTCCATGCCATCGAGCGCAGCGCATTGCAGCAATTTGGCCATGATGCGGTGCTCAGCCCAGGCTCTTCACCACCTGCTCGGTGGTATCACGCGACAGGCTGTCCACGCTGTGTATGCGCTCCAGCGCGTTACGCATCAGCCCGGCGCGATCCTTATCGAAGCGCCGCCAGCGGCCCAGGGGCGGGATGAACCGCGCCGCGGTCTGCGCGTTTTTCGGGTCGAGCGCGATCACCATATCGGCGAGCAGCGCATAGCCGCGGCCGCTGACATCATGAAAGGCCGAGGGGTTGCCCGCCAATGCCCCATAAAGCGAACGCACCCGATTGGGGTTGGCCAGGGTAAAATCGGGATGGTCGGCCAGCGCCGCGATATGATCGAGCACCTGCGGGTGGAAAGACAGCGCCTGGATGGTGAACCATTTGTCCAACACCAGCGCATTGCCCTTATAGCGCTGGTAAAAGCTGTCAAGTGCCTGTTCACGAAGCATATTTTCCATACCCGCCAGTGCCGCCAAAGCCGTCTGGCGGTCGGTCATATTGTCCGCCGCGGTAAAATGGGCATAGGCGGTGACCGCAGCATCGCCGACATCACCGGCCACCATATAGGCCAGCGCCAGCCCGCGCATCCGCCGTGCGCCGCGCGCCGCGCCATCCATGGCAAAGCCCGACGGCGCGAGCCGGTCATAAATCGCCTGCCATTGATCAGCCAGCGCCGCACCAAGATGGGCCCGCATCGCCTGCCGTGCCCGGTGCACCCGGTCGGGCCGGATAACCGCCATCTGCTCGCCAACAAAGCTCTCGCTCGGCAGCGTCAGCAGCTCGCCGCGCATCGCCTCTTCGAGCCGGTCATCGGCAAGGATATCGGCAAATATCTGCACCAGCGCCGCATCGTCGATCACCTCGCCGCTCCCGCCAGCGCTACTGTCACTGGCCTCGGCGACCAGCCGGTCGGTCACCAGCTGCTGCAGCGCCTCATAGCGGGCAAAGCTGTCATCATCATGCCGCGCCAGAAATGCCAGGGCCTCGACATCCTGCCCGCTCGACAAGGTCACCGGGGTAGAGAAGCCGCGATTGATCGAAAGCGCCGGCGGCGCATCGAAACCGTCAAAGGTAAAGCTCTGCTCCACCTCTTCCAGCACCAGCAACTGCTCGCCCGGATGCCGGCCAGAATCGCGGTCGATCAGAGCGGTCCTGAGCGGCAGCACCATGGGCTGCTTGTCGGCCTGCCCCGGCGTGGCGGGCACGCTCTGGTTCAGCGTCAGCGTCGCGGTTTTGGCTTGCGGGTCATGGTCCAGCCTGGCCGTGACCTGCGGCGTGCCTGCCTGTTCATACCAGCGGCGGAAGCGCGTCAAGTCGAGCCCGGCACCATCCTCCATGGAGCGGACAAAATCCTCGCACGTCGCTGCCTCGCCATCATGGCGATCGAAATAGAGATCGGTGGCTTTTCGGAAGCCCTCATCTCCGGCCAGCGTGGCCATCATGCGGATGACTTCGGCACCCTTATTATAGACCGTGGCGGTATAGAAATTGGAGATTTCCATATAGCTGTCGGGGCGGATCGGATGTGCCAGCGGGCCGCCATCCTCGGGGAATTGCGCCGCGCGCAGCACCCGCACATCTTCGATCCGCTTGACCGGGGCGCTGCCCATATCGGCGGAGAAGCTCTGGTCGCGGAACACGGTAAAGCCTTCTTTCAACGACAGCTGGAACCAGTCGCGACAGGTGACGCGATTGCCCGACCAGTTGTGAAAATATTCATGCGCCACCACGCCCTCAATCGCGTCGAAATCACTATCGGTTGCGGTGTCGGGATCGGCGAGAATATAGCGCGAATTGAAGATGTTGAGTCCCTTATTCTCCATCGCACCCATGTTGAAATCGCCAACAGCGACGATGTTGAACACGGCCAGATCATATTCGCGGCCATAGCGTTCCTCATCCCAGCGCATCGAATTTTTCAGCGCCGTCATAGCATGGCCGGTGCGCTCCAAATCACCACCACCGGGGCGGACCCAGATGGCCAGGTCAATCTCTTTGCCCGACATGGTGGTAAAGCTGTCACGATTGGCGACCAGATTGCCTGCCACCAGTGCGAAGAGATAGCTCGGCTTGGGCCAGGGATCATGCCATTCGGCCAGATGCCGCCCATCCTCCAGCGTCTCTTCGCGTACCAGATTGCCATTGGACAGCAGCACCGGGAAACGCTGCTTATCGGCGTGCATTTCGACTTTGTAGCGGCTGAGCACATCGGGACGGTCGGGGAAGAAGGTGATCCGCCGGAACCCCTCGGCTTCACACTGGGTGCACAACATATCGTTTGAGGCATAAAGCCCCATCAACTGGGTATTCCTGTCCGGCTGGATCCGGGTGGTGATGCTGACCTTGTGCGCATCGCCCGACAGCGGCAGCAGCAGCGCGCCCTCGTCCAGCCGCCAGTCATTCGAGGCGACGCCATCGACCAGCACTTCGACAGGTTCGATCCCGTCGCCTTCCAGCCGCAAGGGCCGGTCATGATCGCCATTGCGCTCAACCGTCATCTCGGCCTGCACCACCGTCTCGGCAAGATCGAGATCAAAGCTCAGCGCAACATCGGGTACCAGCCAATCGGGCGGGCGATAGTCCTTGCGATAGATGGTGGGCGGCGTTGGCGGCGTCGCGGCCTCGGCCAGTTCCTTGTTCGGTGCGTGCGGATTGTCGGACATGCCCCTGCCATAAGCCGCGTTGACCGCCGCTGCAATTGCGATATGCAATGCCGGGCGACAACAAATATGAGGAATAGAGATGCCGCACCCCCTTCCCGCCAGATTGCTGTTGGCGCTGTGCCTGTTGCTGGCTGCTGGCTTTGCCCCGATTTCCGGAGCTCTGGCCCAGGAAGCAACCGCCCCGGCCTTTGATGTCGAACAGGCGAGCCGCGCCTATATCGACACGCTGCAGGGCGAGGCGCTGGAAAAATCCAACGCCTATTTCGAGGGCGGATACTGGCTGATCCTCTGGGGTGCGCTGGTCACAATGGCGATCGATTTCCTGTTGCTCGGTACCCGGATGACATCACGCTTCCGAAGCTGGGCCGAGCGTCGCACCAAGCGACACTGGCTGGTCACCTGGCTCACCACGCTGCCCTATCTGCTGGTGAGCTGGGTGCTGACCCTGCCCTGGACCATCTACACCGGCTATATCCGCGAAAAGCAATATGATCTGATGAGCCAGAGCTACGGCCAATGGTTTTCCGAACAGCTTATCGGCCTTGTCATCTCGCTGATCATTTTCCCGTTGCTGGTGGTGGCAATTTTTGCGCTGGTGCGCCGTGCGCCGAAAAGCTGGTGGATATGGGGCACGGGCGTGGTCGCCAGTTTTGCCTTTATCGGCCTGTTGCTGGCACCGGTGTTTATCGCACCGATGTTCAACGAATATAGCGATATGGCAGAGGGTCCATTGCGCGACCGGATCGTCGCCATGGCTGCCGAACATGATGTGCCCGCCGACAATATCTATGTCTTCGACCAGTCGACACAGAACAAGCGCATCTCGGCCAATGTTTCGGGTGTTGGCCCGACCATCCGCATCTCGCTCAACGACAATCTGCTCGAGCGCACCGATCCGGAGGAAGTGGCGGCGGTGATGGGGCATGAGCTCGGCCATTATGTCCTCGGTCATACATGGCGCTCGATCATCATCCTGACGCTGATCATGGCGGTGGGCCTGTTCTTTGTCGCCAGGGCCGGGCCATGGCTGATCGCGCGTTTCGGCCAGCGCTGGGGCGTGCACGACATGGCCGACCCGGCGGCGCTGCCGCTTTATGGCATATTGCTCAGTGTGTTTTTCCTGCTGGCAACGCCTGCGCTCAACACGCTGATCCGGGTCAATGAAAGCGACGCCGACCGTTTTGGCCTCGATACCGCGAAAGAGCCCGACGGCTTTGCCAAGGTGGCGATGCGACTGTCCGAATATCGCAAGATCGAACCCGGGCCGATTGAGGAATTCCTTTTCTTTGACCATCCCTCAGGCGCGACCCGGGTGCGCATGGCGATGCAGTGGAAAGCAGACAATGTCGACAATCCGCAAATGGTGGTCCCCGAAGGGTTGGGCGCGGCGAACGACGCCCCTGCACCGGAGCAGCCGGAATGACACAGGCTGAGCATCTGGCCGGCCATCTGTTCGTCTTCGGCATGGGCTATACCGCCGGGCATCTGGCGCAGCGGCTGCGCAGCGAGGGCTGGCAGGTCACCGGCACACGACGCAATGCGGCCGATGGCTGCATCGCCTTTGGCAATAGAGAGGCGGTGCTGGCGGCGCTGGCCGATGCGACGCATATCCTTTCCTCGGTGCCGCCTGATCGCGATAGCGGCGACGACCCGGTACTCGCAAATTATGGTGAGGCAATTGCCGGTGCCAATGGCTGGGCCGGCTATATTTCGGCCACCGGCGTCTATGGCGATGTCGAGGGCGCCTGGGTCGATGAAACCGCACCGGTTGGCTCGGGCCGCCGCACCGCCCGCGCGGCAGCCGATCTTGCCTGGCAGGCGCTGCGCGAGGATATGCACGTCTTCCGCCTGCCCGGCATTTACGGCCCCGGACGGAGCGTGCTCGACCGGCTGCGCTCGGGTCAGGCGCGCTCGATCGACAAGCCCGGACAGGTGTTCAGCCGCTGCCATGTCGACGATATTGTCAGCGGGATTGTTGCCGGGTTTTCGGGCCCACAGGGGGTGTATAATCTCGCTGATGACCTGCCTTGCGCCCAGCATCGGGTCACCGCCTATGGCGCACAGATGCTCGGCATGGAGCCGCCGCCACTACAAAGCATGGAAGAGGCCGGACTGTCGTCGATGGCGCGCAAATTCTACAGCGAGAACCGCCGGGTGGCGAACGGCAAGGCCAAACGCGTGCTGGGGTGGAGGCCGGAATACCCGACTTACAAACATGGGCTGCGCGCTATTTGCCGGGATGACGAAAGTGGAAAATATGAATGACGCAACCCGACAGCAGCTCATAATAGAAGAATATAAAAGTGTTCTGGAGCGCCATATTTTCATACGTAAGGATATAGCATATTTTGAGGCAATAAGTTTTGCAGCGATATTTGGCTATGCGTCATGGCTCTTGTCAGATGCGCCGACCAGGGAAGTTTACTCTATAGTACTGTACCTGGTTCCTGCCGCGATCGGGCTTTACTCCAAGAGAAGACTGGAATGGCGAATCAGAAACAACCGTATAATTGAGTCATATCTGCAAAAATTTGAACGATTTATCTATGCTCATGGCAATTTGGATGAGCTGAATGGATATGAAAATTTCTACAGTGATCAAAAAACAGATTTTAGTGAACAGGAACCAGGCTCTGGCCAAGCCAGCCCCAGACATAAAATATACGATGCAATCATATACTTATCTTTTCTGGCATTCATTATCAAACTTGCCGACTTTTTGATACCTTATGCGCACAGCATCATTGAGTGAAGCTGTATGTCCTGCATGGAGGCCAGTCATTATCTCGAGCGACGCGCCTGCATCGCGATGACCAGCCCGGCCAGCGCCAGCACGCCGCCCAAAATCGCCAATGCGGTCCATTGATAGCCTTCGAACAGCGTCGACAGCAGCATCGCGATCACCGGGACAATGGTGCTGCTATAGGCGGCGCGGCCTGGGCCGATGCGGCGGATCAGCCCGAAATAGAGCGGAAAAGTCACCACCGAGGCCGCCAGGGCGAGATAGGCGATCCCGGCCCAATAGCTCCAGCGCGTCTCGGCCACAGGCGCGCCCACCGTCACCAGCGCATAGCCGGCATTGATCACCGCACCCCACAGCATCGCCCAGGCCAGCATGGTGATGATCGGCCAGCGCTTGAGCGTCTCGGTGCCCTGCATGATATTGGCGACCGAAGCGCTGAGCACGCCGAGCATGGTAAAGCCGATGCCCAGCCACAGCGTGTCGAAAGACCGGTCCGCGACCTCGAATTCATGCGCGAACAGCGCCGCCACCCCGGCCATGGCGAGCAGCGAGCCGATGACGAAGAGCGGCGTGATCCGCTGTTTGAGAAAGATCGCCCCGAATAGTGCATTGGGGATGATCAGCAGCGCGAACATCACCGCGACCAGCCCCGAAGTCACATGAATCTCGGCGCGATAGACAAAGTTGAAATTGAAGCTGAACTGGAACAGGCCGAGCAGCAGCGCCCAGATTTGGCCCTCACGGCTCATTCCCAGCGGCAGGCCTCGCAGCCGCGCCAGTGCGAACATCGCCACCGCGGCGAGGATGAAACGATAGGTCACCGACCAGCTGGGCGGCACTACCGACAGCTGGTCGCGGATGACGATCCATGTGCCGCCCCAGATCAGCGATACTGTCATGAACGGGATCAGCACCGATGGCTGCCAGAAGCTGATCTCGCCGGTAATGTCGCGGATATTTTCCGGGGGTGTGTCCGCCGGTTTGCCGGTCACAGCGCGGCTATCGCATCGGCCAGCGGCTGCACCGCACCGGCATCCTGGCTCCAGCTGGTGACGAAACGTGCCTGGCCGCCAGCCTCGGGCGTCACCACGCCCCAGTCGTAGAAATCGAAACCCTGCGCCCGCAGAGCATCAGCCTCGCCGGGACCAAGTGTCAGGAACACCTCATTGGCCTCGACCGGATAAAGCAGCCGCTTGCCTGCTGCCTGCGCGATCAGCGCCGCCCCGGCATTGGCCGCACGGGCATTGGCGAGCCAAAGATCGTCTTCGAGCATCGCCAGCAGCTGCGCCGCCATATAGCGCCCCTTGGACATCAGATGCCCGGCGCGTTTCAGCCGGTAGCGCGTGTCTTTCGCCAGATCGCGGTCGAACAGGATGAGGGCCTCGGCGTTCATCCCGCCATTTTTGACGCAGCCAAAACTGAGCGCGTCGACCCCGGCACGCCAGCTCAGATCGGCGGGCGACGCGCCCCGCTTCTCATTCTGACTGGCAACCGCATTGGCGAAGCGCGCACCATCGCAATGGAAGCCGAGACCGCGCTCATCGCACAGCGCACCCAGCGCCGCCAGCTCCTCGGGCGAATAGGTCAGGCCATATTCGCTGCCATTGGTCACCGACAGTGCCGCCGCCTGCACCTGATGCACATCATCGCGGATCGCCGCCAGCGCATCGGTCACCGCGTTGGGTGCAACCTTGGCGCCTTCACCCTCGACCAGCATCAGCTTGGCACCATGGGTGTAGAAACCGGGTGCGCCGCATTCATCCTGTTCGATATGCGAAAGCCTGTGGCAGATCACCCCCTTGTGCGGCGGGCACAAAGCGGCGAGCGCCAGGCAATTGGCAGCGGTGCCGGTGGCAACCCAGATGGCAGTAACCTCGGTCTCGAAAACTTCCGAAAATGCCGCATCGAGCCGCTGGCTCAATGCGTCGCCATCATAGGGCGCATCGATAGCATCGGCATCGATAATCGCCTGCATCACCTGCGGGTGAACCGGCGCGGCATTGTCGGAGAAAAACTGCATGGCGAGCGCCGTAAAGTGCTGATAGCGCCATCGCAAGCACTAAGCGCACCCGATAGCGTTGGCGCTGTCGGTGGACATCCCGGCCCGATTGCCGCTAGGCCTGAAAGAAAAAGGAGAGGCAATAATGGACTTTACGAGACGGCAGATGGTGGCGGGCATGACATCCGGCCTGGCACTGGCCTCACTGGGCGGCTGCAAGAAGGCGGATATACCGGGCAGCAACACAGATCTGACAAAACTGGACGGCGTATCACAGGCCTCGCTTATCGCCGATGGCCATATGAGCGCTGAAGAGGCGGTTAGCGCAGCGCTGGAACGTATCGAAAAAGTCGATCCGGAGATCAACGCTTTCGTCGATGTGCGTGCGGAGCAGGCATTGGAAAAGGCCCGCAACCTGGCCTTCCCCGACCGGGCCTATTCCGGGCTCCCCTATGCGCTGAAGGATCTCAACGAATATCCCGGCATGAAGTTTGAGCGTGGTTCGGCCATGTTCAAGGGCGCAATGGGGGAGAAGAAAACGCCCTATACCGAGAAGATCGATGAAACCGGCGTGATTGTTCTCGGCAAAACCGCAACCCCCGAATTCGGACTGCTCGGCACGACCGAACCGCTCGCCTATAAACCATGCCGCAACCCATGGAATACCGGCCATAGCGCTGGCGGCTCCAGTGGTGGTGCAGCCGCCGCCGTAGCAGCGCGGATAATCCCCATGGCGCAGGCCAGCGATGGCGGCGGGTCGATCCGCAACCCGGCGAGCCAGTGCGGTCTGGTCGGCCTCAAGCCGTCACGCGGGCGTTTCCCGGATCAGGGGAATCCGGCGCGCGAGATCGATCTCAGTATCAAGCATTGCGTCAGCCTGTCGGTGCGCGACACCGCAATGATGCTGGCACTGACCGAGGCAGTGGACGGACCATTGCCTCCTGTCGGAGTGGTCAAGCCGGGCGCGACCGAGCCGAAGCGCATTGCCGTCACCATCAAAGACTCCACCGGTAACGCGCCCCACCCCGATGTCGCCAGGGCGGTGATGGAAGCTGCGGAGCAGCTGGAAGAACTGGGCCACCAAGTCGAAATGGTCGAAGCGGGTATCGGGATATCACAGGAAGTCATTGCTGACTTTACCGTTCTTTGGGGGCAGGCAGTTGTGCCGATTGTCGATGCGGCCGACCAGATGGCCGGTGGATCAGCGCGTGAGGCTGGCTTGCTGGAAGGATGGACGGTCGATCTTGCAGACCATTACAGGGCGCTGCCCGAGGGAGAGGCGATGCAGGCGATTGCGCGGCTCGAACGCGAAGCGGCAACGATACGCAGCTGGCTGGGCGCCTATGATGCATGGCTGACCCCATCGGCGGCCATGCCCGCGCCGGAACTGGGCTGGACCCGTGGCGACCTGCCCTTTGCGCAGAATTCCGACCGGTCCGGAAAGCTGGTCGGTCACTTTGCAATCCACAACCTCGCCGGCACGCCGAGCATCAGCCTGCCCTGGGGATTGAGCGACGGACTGCCCATTGGCGTGCTGCTCAGCAGCGCTGTCGGGAACGAAAAGACGCTGCTGGAGCTGAGCTACCAGATCGAGGAGGCCCGCCCATGGATCGACACCTTGCCGCCAATCATCGCCAGCTAGGCGCTGCAGTGCATCCGGGCTGAATCGCTTTAGCGTGCCCGTTCGGATTGCAGGCCGGCGGCGGCAATACCGGCTTTGGCACATGCCTCATCTGCAACAGGCGCGCCACCGGAAACACCGATGGCCCCCAGCAGATGGCGACCGTCTGCGCTGAAGATCGGCACCCCGCCGGCCACCGTCACCACATTCGGTGCATAGGCGAAGCCGGGCGTATTCTGCGCGCCGCGCTCCATACCCGATGTCGCAAAACCCCATAGGGCGCTGGCCTGCGCTTTTTCGGTCGCGAAGGCGGTGTTGCCAGGGCGTGCCCCCTGCATCCGCAGGGCTGTAACGATATGGCCACCGCTATCCACCACGATTATGGAAAAACGCTGCTGGTTCGCAGTGGCATCTGCAACACAGCCCTGCATAACCGCCTGAGCGCTGGCGGCATCAATGCCGCGCTCGGTCATCAATTGCGCAGAAGCTGCCGACGCGAATGCGCCTGTCATCAAAAGTGCACAGCAATAATGGAATAGCCGGTTCATAATTCCTCCATGGTCAAACACGAAAAGCCGTTGCTCTAAATGGTGTCGCATCGCAGCTTTACAGCACCTTCAGAAACCTCGAGATGCCGGTCAATCTCCGTCCCGCCAGGCCAGTTATGCGCCACCACCACAACCCCCCGCTTCTGTGCTTCCCCGCCCAGCGCTGCGACAATAGCAGCGGCGATGGCAGGATCGAGCGCCGACAGCCCTTCATCGACAATCAGCCAGGGCGCCGGGTCGAGCAACGCCCGGGCAAGGCAAAGCCGCTGGCGCTCACCGCCGGAAAGCCGGGTGCCGCCATCCCACAGGGGCTGATCAAGGCCATCGGGCAAGGCGCGGATGACCTCAGCCATGCGTACCTTGTCGAGCGCGGCCCATAACGCATCGTCATCGGGCACATGCCCCGCTTCATAATGCCGTTCGGGCCAGCACAGATTGTCGCGCACCGTACCCTGAAACAGGAACGGCTCCTGCGGCGCATAGGCGAAGTGTCTCTGCCATTGCGCCCGTGTTTCCGCCGTCAGGGGCAGCGTACCGAGGCTGATATGTCCGCGATCAGGCAGCAACAACCCGCTCAGCATATCCACCAGTGTCGACTTCCCGCCACCTGAAGGTCCGGTAACCAGAGTCAGACCATGCGGTGGCAAAGTCAGTTCCGATACCGCAACAATCGCACGACCATCGCCAGGATCGGCCAAAACCGATGCGTTGCTGACATTCAGTGTGGCATCAGTCGTAACCGGTGGCGCGGTGTCGATTGTCTCATCAGCCGCATCGGACACCGCCACCGATGCGCGCAACGCCATTGCGGCATCGAATGCGCCAAGTGAATGGGTGATCATCTGCAAGCCCGAAAGGCTGCCGGTCAGGCTGGGCATCAGCCGCAATATCACCGCACCGACCAGCAATATCTCGGCACCACTTAGCCCGAGCAGGCCATAGCCGGCGGCAAACAGTACCATCGCGCCGACACCACCCAGCAGCTCGACGCCGCGCCTGAGCTCGCCCTGCTGCCGGGTAAAGGCGATATGGTGGGTCCGCGCCTGCGTCACCGCCTGCTGAAAGCGGTGCAGCATATCGGCCTCGCCGCGCGCCACCTTGGCCGCTTTCAAACCGGCAAGAAAGCGCATGGTGATATCGGCAATGGCACGGCTGCTGCCGGTCAGCTTGCGGCCGAGATCGCGGCTGCTGCGCATCCGCAGCCGCGCGAACACCCCGCCGACCACCGCCAGTGCCACCAGGATCGCACCGATCACCGGATTGATTGCAAAACCGGCAATGATGAAGGCAGTAATCATGGCAAAGGTGATGGCAAGCTGGCTGCACTGGCGCAGCGCCATCCCGACCCGCGCGATATCGGTGGTCATCCCGTCCATCATATGCGCCCGCTCGGTGCGCCGCAGGTCGCGCCATTCGGCAAAGACCAGCGCCCGCATCAGCCCGACCCGCAAATGGTCGACATAGCCCTGCGACAGGGCCGTCAGCGTCAGGTCACGCTTCAGCAGCACCGCCGCACGCAACAGCAGCAACAGCAGAAACGCCCCGAACAGCCAGAAACTGCGACTGAGCAGGTCACCGGCACCGGCGGCAGCAAGCCAGTGATCGACCATCGCCGACAATCCGGTGCGGCTGTCACCCTCGATGAACAGCAATTCGGCGATCGGCAGGAGGAGGACCAGACCAAGGCCCTCAAACACCGCGCCCAGCGCCACCAGCAGCAGCGCCCGCCACAACCGCGCACCGGCAAAGGCACGCACCGAGGCAATAAGGCCGCCAAGCCCCTGTTGCGGACGAGTGATATGGCCGGGATCGCGCATCGTGTCAGCCGGAGGATGGCCGGGTAAACGGCCGGAAACGACTATATTCGGCGCGCCCGGTGACGATGTGCCCATCACAGACCAGCCAGGCATGCAGATCGTGCAGCTTGCCCGGTTCCTGATCCGGCTTTCGCGTTTTGTCGACACCGATAACGATCTGCGAGTCCCAGCCCTTGCGCGCCAGCCACCATTGTGCCGCCATCGCCTGGGGCAGGCAAACAGCATCGAACGGAACATGCCGTGCTGCCATGCGCACGATGCGACCGACACCGTGTATCTCTGGCGGTATCTCCGAACCGGGGGGCGCCGGAGCACCGTTCAGCGGATCACTGGTGGCAATGGTAATCCAGCCGCGCCACCAGCGGAACGGGACATAAAGGGTGAGAAACCGGGCAAGGCCAAGCATCAGCGTCACCAGCGGCAGCGTCGCCATTTGCGCCGCAGACAATTGCCTGAGTTTTTGAAGGCTCACACCGGACATGATCGGCCTTTCCCCTTTTCTGTTGACGGGCTTATCGCAGCCCATGCCGGAAAGATAGGGCGCTTGGCACTGCCGGCGGGCAACACATATTGGCGCTACAACACCATACGCGCAAACGCCGCGACAGGAACATAGGCCGTCAGAAAGGCCCGCATCCGCCATTCGGGATAGATATACCAGGCTGCAGTGGGGAACTCCGCCCGTTGCCAGGGCGGCGGCCGACCATCCTGAAGCTCTGACCCGCGCAAGGCCAGCCGGTAGCGCCGCAGCTGCGCCTGCGCTACCTTGCTCTCGCCCAGTAACGCAGCGACCCGTGCCGCGGCATCGGCAGCCAGCGATCCAGGGAACAGCTGCTCGGTAAGGGCCAGGCTGCTGATAATCGCATCGCGGCAGCGCCACGCCGCTGCATGGTCGAGCAGCGCATCAAGCCCGGTCCGGTCGAGCCGTCGCAGCAGCAGCGATATGTCAGCGACCAGTTTCAGCCGGTTCCACAGACTGAGCGCACCGTGCAGCAACAGATAAAGCTGCGGCCCGGGCTGGTAATGGTCGATAAATTCCCCCGGTGGCTGACCCGCCAGCACATGCTCGGTAAAGCCCATGGCTTCGATATAGAGCAGGCGGCGATGCACCTCGATGATCACGCCATGACGCGGTTCGGACAGCACCACATCCTTGGCCATGATCGCCGCGAGTCGGCTGCTGCGGTTGCCGAAGCGACGATGGGCCTTGGCGCGATAGCCTCGCTCCGTCAGCAGCGCGATAGCGGCGGCATAGTCCGACGGATCGATAACGATATCGATATCCTTGGCCTGACGATGTGCGGGTTCGGGGTAGAATTGCTCGCCCAGCCGCTGGCCCTTGACTCCCCAATAGCGGATGTGATGCGCATCGAGCAGCTCTGTAAGGCTGCGCCATACCGCCTGTTTCTGCAAATGACTGGTGATATGGTTCTTCCTGTCACCGGCCAGAGCCTGTGCCCCGCCATCACCACCGAACGCCTCGGGTCGCAACAGCGCCGCCACACGATGCGCCCGGCGTGCCTTGCGCAACAGGATCGCGCGCCGATCCGCATCCGACCAGCCATCGGTGACCAGCGTCTGCTGCGCATCATCGACCGGCAGGCCGAGCGAAGGGCGCATCAGTGTGGCAAGGATGGTCAGGTCGTCGGCCATGGCATGTGCACAGCACGGACAAGGTTGCGGCACAAGCCCCGCCGCGGCTGCGCAATCAGGTTCGCACTATGTCCATGCTGATCGCCTTGACGGCGGCGGATGTGCGATCATGCACCTTCAGCTTGGAAAAGGCGCGGCGCATATAGCTGTCTATGGAATTTTCCGAGATGCCGAGAATCATGCTGATCTCGCTGTTGGACTTGCCCGATGCGGCCCAGGCAACGATTTGCATCTCGCGACGCGACAGTGGTTTCTCGATCTCGAACAGGTCGGGCGTGATCTGGCACAATCGTAAATGCGCCATTTGCGCGAATATGTGCAATTCGTGTCCGATTTCCTCACGCAAAAGGTCTTCATGCAAGGGCTTGCCATAGGAGCCCAGCCCGACCCGGCCTTGTGGACCGAATAAGGGGAATATCCAGCCATCATCCATGCCCACTGCCAGTGCACCGCGCTGCAGCCGGTCGAAATCCGCTTTGTGGGTCGTCATATCCGCGACATCGGTCCAGCGAAACGGCTTGGGATTGGCAAGCGCGTTGGAGCTGGTCAAATGCCCTTCACCAATCAGCCCTTCCATTGCGAATCTCTGAAATTCGGCAGCGCTCATGCCACGAAAACGGATAATCGTGTCGGGATCTGTCGGCTTTCTGTGCGGCGGCGGGCATGCATAGATGACAGCCTGGAAACCCAGCATCTTCCCCATTTTGAGGCAATAGGCCCATAACCGCGCGGGGCAGGAGATGGAACCTAGCTTCAGAATATGGTCGATGGTTATCAAAACTGTTACTCCTTGAGACAGCAATTTATATTCTTTGCTACAGGCTGCCCTGCCACGGACTTGCGCCGCAAGACTTATTGTCCGGCCCACGCCTTTCAAAACCCCTCAGAGCTGAAGTGAATCTGGACTTAAAATGGCTGTTGTCCGCAATATCCTGGCCGCCGGCAAAACGCAGCTGTGCCGCTACAGACACCGTCTCGTCTGCAGAAAATGTCGGTGCCTGTAAGGACTAGAGGAAAATGGTGCTGCTGACGGGACCGATCTAGAACATATTTTCAATGAACTGAGCGACTGGAACGACCAGCTCAAAGAGTTTGAAGCTGAGCTTGGGGAGCTCGGCTTATGACTCAGCAAACCAAACCCTTCTCGATCCGCTTGAGCTTTGAGGAACGCGCGCAGCTTGAACGCGCTGCCGGGAGCCGCCCTCTGGGCGAATATGTCCGCCTCAAACTGTTTGGGGCCGATGGCGCCCGCTCTTCCCGCTCTTACCGTCCTAAAGCCAGCCAGAAGGAACTGGCGCAGATATTGGCACGATTGGGGTTATCCGAGCTTGGCCCTTCGCTGCGTGAACTGGCCAGCGCTGCACGGCTAGGCGCATTGCCGGAAAGCCCTGAGACGGTGGAAGCGATTGAACGTGCTTGCGGCTCTGTCGAAGCGCTGCGGGCTGATCTGGTCCGCGCTCTCGGCTTACGCTCCGGGTCATCATGATTCTGGTCGGCAACTCTCGCGGTGGTGCGCGCGATCTGGCGCAGCACTTACAAAAAGATGAGAATGATCATGTGACCGTGCATCAACTGCGCGGCTTTGCTTCGGATAATCTGGATGGGGCGTTTCAGGAAGCATACGCTGTCTCTCGCGGTACCAAGTGCAAACAGTTTCTGTTTTCCTTGTCGCTTAACCCGCCTGCGGACGCGCAAGTGACTAGCGAGCAATTTGAGTCGGCGATTGACCGGGCAGAAGGTGAGTTGGGCTTAGGTGGTCAGCCGCGCGCTATCGTCTTTCATGAAAAGGAAGGCAGACGCCATGCTCATGCGGTGTGGTCGCGCATTGATGCCGAGACCATGACAGCCAAGCAAATGTCCTTTCACAAGAACAAACTGCAAGATGTCAGTAGAGAGCTTTACAATGAACATGGCTGGACCATGCCAGAAGGTCTGGCAGACAGAACCAAGTCTGACCCGCGTAACTTCACCCTAGAACAATGGCAACAAGCCAAGCGGCATGACAAAGACCCGCAACAGATCATAGATGCGTTCCGCGATGCCTGGGCGATCTCAGATAGCAAGGCGGCATTCGATCATGCTCTGAAAGAGCGCGGCTATTGGCTCGCCCGAGGTGACAAGCGCGGCTTTGTCGCGCTTGATCATAATGGTGAGATTTACTCCATTCCAAAACAGGTCAAGGTCAAGACCAAGGCGGTACGGGATAAGCTGGGTCATGAAGATGATCTTCCCTCGCTCACACGAGCGAAAGAAAGCATGGCGAAGGATATGAGCGCAATGCTCTCGCGCCTACAAGATGAACAGTACGAGAAGGCCGCAGCGCTAAAAGCAGAGCATAACAGCCAAAAGCAAGCGCTGGTCGATCAGCAACGCAGCGAACGGGCCGCGCAAGACAGGCTAAGGCTCGAACGGCAACACCAAGAACAGGCCGAGCGACAAGCGCGTTTTCGCAAAGGTCTGGCTGGCCTTTGGGATCGCCTGCGCGGTGAGCATAAGCGCCTCACTGAACAAAACAGGTTGGAAGCACTTGCTAGTCAGCAACGCGACAAAGTACAGCGCGATGCACTGGTGTTTAACCAACTGACCGAACGGCGCGAGCTGAATGAAAAGGCCAAGGCGCGCTATCAGGACATACAGGCACAGAAACAGGAATTGCAGCAAGATCAAAAGCGCCTTGCCGAGATTGCGCAGCAGCGCGAAGAAATCAGCAGGAAAAAACGCAGGCAAAAGGTGCCAAGGCAGGAACCGGCACGCGCCCCGCCGGAGCGCACAAGGCCAAAACCGCAAGAGCCGCGCGCTGCGTTCAATACAGAGGCCGCTAAGCCTTCACCTGCGGACGACAAAGCCGCCAAGCGGCAAGCCTTTATCGCACAACGGCAAAGGCAGGCCAAAGAGGCACAAGAGCGAAGGCAATCACGCGGGCCGGAGTTGGAGCGGTAAATCACTGCTCCACTCTATGCTTTAGCTGGTCTTTGGTTCACGCAGCACAACGCGCCCATCTATAGGCATAGTGTCGAGCATAAGAGTTAGCCCTTTGCCGTCCCTGTGGTCCCAAGCCGCGCCTACGCGATGCCAATAGCTGTTCTCGCCACGCTTTGAGACGTGCCATGCAATCAATGCGGGTTCTTTTGGTTCAATCATGCTGGTTTGCTGGTTCATCGCCATTGTTCAATTTCCTTTGGTTATGGGTTGCTCATGCAACCCTGCCCATTGGCGAAATCGGGGTGTGCAAACGGAATGGAAAATCGACGGCGGGCGCACGAAGCAAAGCGCAGGAGCCTCGGGAGACCGTCTATTTTGTGTGAAGTGCGCTGAGGGGCTGGTCCCTAAGTGCGCAAGGGATTGAAGCCGAATGGCCGAGACGCCGCAGGTGGCTCGGTTTACGAAAGCCCGGCCCGAAGGGTACGCCCAACAATTCCTTCGAATTTTACTAAAGAAACAGTCCTTCGCGGCCTTGGCCATCGTTACCGCTGAACATCGTAACCTGCGGTCGCTTTTGAAAGTCGTTTGGCGGATCGGTGTTTTCGACGATGATGAATTGGCGATCAGCTCCAGCGTCACTGAGGAAGTCATAGAAGTGGCGGTTTAGGTCGGTCGAGCGAAGGTCGTCATCATCCCCCTCGGGTTCTCGGTAGGAGAGTAATGGAGAATCCAGCACAATGAACCCAGGGTGCGGCATATCGTTTCTGAAGCAGTATTCCTGCAGGCTAACCGTGAATGCAGCCTGAGTGATTGCCCGCAGTCCTTTCCCGAATGATGTCCGTGCTTTGCCATCAATGACAAGATCTTTGGCCTTTAGATCGAAGTGAACCCGGGTCACATTCGGGAAATGCCAAGCTTTCAGGATGCGCAAAGTTTCAGTCGCAAACGCGTCAACCGTGCTCGTCGATAGATCAACATCCTTTGGATCGCTAGCTGCGTCCTGTTCGCCCAAAGCAAGAAGATCATCTCTCCGCTTTTCAAGGTCTGTGAGATTGCGATGCACGGCCAAGGCCTCGCGCACCTCCCCGCTTTTATCAGCGAGGTCACGGTAGGTTTTTCGCATTTTACGAAGATTTGGGGCAACCACCTTCTCAATTTCCGCAGACAAGCCCGATAGGCGCTGCTCAAGTTTCGGCAATCTGTTTTCAAAGGCGGCGGCCTCTTGGCGCAACGAGGAGATGGTTGTCTGCAACTCACCCTGCTTGAGCTTGATTTTGCCGATCTCGGAGTTCGCCGCTGCAATTACCCGGTCAACATCACCATCACAGTCGCGATCGTGCCGATGATGCTCTGCTGCTGCACCGCACAGTGGACAATCGACCTCCCCAAGTGCTGCAAAGAGGCTCCCAGCTTCCGCAATAGCCTCAAGACGATTCGTATCGGAGCGGTAGTGCGCCGTTAGAAGTGTGAACCGCTCAAGCAGCGCCGTCACTTCAGTTAGTCGGTTGCGAGCCTCCTCAATCTGCTTGGCCACTTTACGACGCTTGCCAGACGCTTCCCGAAATTCCTTCTCGGAGATAGCGAGCTGTTCGCCACGCGAATGCATTCCCTCTTCTAGGCGCTCTAGCTGCTCGCTCAGCTCTTTAGGAGGTCCGGCGAGCGCTTTCACCTCTTGCTGGGAGGCCTTAATGAGCTGATTGAGAAGGTCGATCTGGGCTTGGCGGTTCTGATTCTCGGCACTTTTGGCCTTGTCTGGCACCAAGGAGGAGTCGTCCACTCCGGTCAGCAACAGCTTGAAGGCGGAGGTGTTGGCCGTGTCGCTTACATAGCCGCCATCGGCCAGCGGTGAGCGTTGCTGAATGATTTCTTCTTCGTTTATGACGATCAACCGCGCGATATTTCTGAAACTAAGGCTCTGTGTTTCGCCTTTTTGATTTTTCTTTATGCGCTGTTTTTGAAGGTCAATGAGGCCAAGCAGGAATGCCGAAAGGTTATCGTCCTTCCGTTCATTATGTTGTTCGGCAAGGGTCTCGCCGTCACTGTCTGGGAGTGCGGTCGTGTGAATTCCTGCGAAGCGCTTGAAAGGACCGCCTGCGACGTCGCGCACGAGAGTAAAAGCTTCACCATCGGAGGTCTCAAACGCTAGGAGCGCGTGCTTATAGCCCACCCGCTCAGGCACATCGCGCAGCGGCCCTTTGCCGCCCAGCATGAAGTCGATAGTCTCAACAATGAAAGATTTACCAGTGTTTGAAGCGCCGTATATGACGTTCAAACCGGGGCCAAATTCGATGACTGAAGGCTCGCGATGCGGCCCGAAATATCCCAGTGCTCTGAGTTGAAGCCTGTCGGTCATTGCTGACCTCCAAGACTTCGTTCGACGTCCTGGAATTCAACAACCCATTGGTCGAAAAAACGGCGCATTAGTGCATCAAACGCATTATCGTCGTAGTGCGCAAAATGCTCGGCCAGCCACACTGACCGTTCCTTTAGAGCTTTCAGATAAGGCGAGGTGAGCGCATCCAGAAACATGGCAGCGGTTTCGCCTGCCCGATATCTTAAGCCAGAGTCAGTAGGCAGTCTCTCTATAAGGTTGCGGGTCATCATCAGATGGACAGCGTCCTGAACGATACGGCGGCGAACATCCGTTGCGGGAGTCTTTATGGGCGCTTCGGGATGAAGGTCGGCAGGGCCACCGAGCAATTCGGTGTGTACCAATAGGTAGTCGAGCGCGGTGAGGCGCTGGATATCGAAATCTCTTGGAAAAGCGGCGCCCAGTACGGCCACGGCACGAATGCCGGCTTCGAGTGTGCCGTTAAAAGTGAGACCTCCTTGTGCCATCATTTCGTCCATTTGAGGCGGTCCTCATTGGCAAGTTGATGACAAATCCCATGGCGGTCTTTTACAAGCGCACTCTGGCCTAGCGGATGTGCATCCAGTGATATAGATTGTGCAGTCATGGTTGCGGACTTGACCCTGGCGAGACCGTCTGGGTGATCGGCGTCAACGGTATCGACGATCCCGTCATAGACTTCCTGTTGCAGCCCTTCATAGGTTCCAGGCTCCACCTTATCTCGCACAAAAATCCGCAGCGACTCGGCATGGTAGAAGCTCTCACGCTGACGTTTGAAATGTTCCTTCAAAGGCTTCCACTGGTTCAAGGCGGCCACATCTGCGCACTCTTTCTTGGTGTGGTCGGCATACGCTGCGAGCAAGTGCCCTACATACTTACTCTCATGAGCCTTGATTGCCGTGGGCGGAGCCGTAGGAACGGGCCTCGCAGGTAAAGCGCCCCCAAAGCGCGGGATGAAATATGGCGTTTGGCGATGTCCCTCAATGAGTTCGCGCGGTGTAATTGACTTGAAGATTGAGAAGTCGAAGGTTTCAACATATTCTGCAAATTCGCCAGTCAGAGCGATGGTTTGTTTTGACGTGATCTTGTCTGCGACATTCTTATCCCACACCTCCAAGAGTTGGGTTTTCAGATTGGCCGTGTTTGCAAGGAGCTGCGCCAACGTAGTGCCTACGCCCTTGGGTGCCACAAAATAGTAGGCGCGCGGCGGGACATAATGTCCTTGAAAGGAATGCCAAAGAATTTTGCCGATCTCTGGCCAGGCGGTTCCGGGGGTAAGCGGGGCAGCATAGTGCTTGCACTGGTAGTTATCCCAGGCACCTGCGAGCATCGACTCATCAGTAAAGGCCGCAATGTCGATTCCCCGATCATTCGCGCCTGAAAAGCGCATCACCTTGGCATAGTCCGGCTTTAAAACAGCCGAGACCCACTCGTCGATGAACTCTTCCCAGTCATCAGCGCTATATAGAAATAGCCGTTTATAGGGTTCAATCGGCGGGCCAGCCTGTAACTGAGCTGGAGAGCTCAACGACGCGGTGGCTGGAGGGGCGTCAATTTCGGTGAAGTCATCCATCGCCGCCCCTTGCGGCCTCGGCTGCAATATGAGCTGCGAAAGCTGTCACAAACGTCTTGAGGCTGGTTAGCTCGGACAGATTTTGAAATTCTCCCGTCGTCGAAGCTGCGCGCGGTGAGGCAATAGTGGATGCGGCTGAATAGAGCTGTTCTTGGACCAGCCGTTGGCAAAGAACATCGTAGCGCTTGAGATAAGATGCTCCGCGAAACTCTGGGAACACATCGAAGTGCGGCGAGCGGTCCTTAACAGGCTTGCGAGATCCTGCGGCATCCTCGACCATCATGAGCCAACCCGTAAATGGGCGGGGTTGGTCGCCGAGCGCACCTTCACGAAAGGCCACACTGAAATCGTGCGCCGTGCCAATTGCTTCTTCGGTTCGATTATTAAAATTATTGCCAAATGAAGGACCAACTTGGCTTTTCAACTCTATGGCCGCAACCAACCGACCATCGTTAATCACGAGCAAATCCCAAAGCTTGGTCGGCCGAAAATAGCCGGGAAGGGTAAGCAACCCTTTGTTCTGACAAATGTCGGCATGACCCAGCCCATTGGCTTCAACGAGGTTGATAATCAGAGCAACGAAACCGTCCATGTTTTTGCCAGCGGTTACGCTCGCACGTTCACCCTGATCGGTGTTGCCAGCTTCTATCTGTGCCTGTCTAGCCATTTCGCGATTGCCCCAAAAGGCCATCACCGCTTCGCGTGCTGTTTTCTCATAGCTAGCTAGATCAAGCCCCATTACTCTCCCTTACTTTCTAAAGCCGCACGTTCACCATTCGACATAGCGTAAAGCTCAAATACACACTGGTTGCAAATTTCTGTGTCTTTAGCGCGCGCTGCATCCACAAGTCTTTTTTGTAGAGTAATCGGAATGCTTTTCCATTTGGGTAGCCGAATACGACGAAGATATTGAGCCTGAAAGCGCAAATACCCGCCGCGCATCTGTGTTGAGTATGCCGCGACGAACAGCTTTGCGATTCCAGAAACCAGCACCGCTTGCAAGGCCTGTATGTCCCACTCGTCAGAAACGATGTAGTAAAGGTTATGGTGCGGATAGAGCCGACCGTCCTCATAGACGATATGCGCCTCTCCTTTGATATCAGGAATAAGAAGCTTGGGTCTTTGCGCCAATTCCGGATAGATTCGATCAATGGTACGATACCATCGGGCTGGAGATTTGCGTGCTACATGCCGTCCTGCGATCTGGTCCTTGCGCGCCTCAAGATAGGCGGCAAGCCTAGGATATGCAGATAAATCGACGAGCTTTCCATCATCGTCAAAGGGATTGACGACGCCGTAGCCGCGCCAATCGACATAACCACTGTCTATGTCACGAGTAAGCACTAGTGGGAGCTTACGGCTTTCCTCGACATCAAGTTGATCGAACTTGCCGATAAACGCCTTGTCGGCACCAGTCGCAACGCCGATACCAACCCTGCATCCCACTTCTTCAAGCGTAGAGTATTCGGACTCGAGTCTGCGTAGCAGAGATAATTGGTCGGATGCTTCGAGTATCCATGGTTCTGAACCACTGGCGATGCCGCGTGCTGTCTTCACAGATACGGAAGGTGCGTCGCTCAGCAACTCATTGGCAAGGAGGTCCAGAGCTTTCTTGGAAATCCTTGGTCTATGAGCGATCTTGGTTTCGCCCGAAGTCTCCCTGCCTATGACAGTGATCGCGGGATAGGCCACTACCTCATCATGAAAGGCGTCAGTGCCCACCATGTCAACATAAGTCTCTAGGTGATAGTGTTCGGCGACAAACTCGCGAAGCTTGCGGCCATATCGGTTCTTCATCCATCGGTCCGAGCAGATGAAACAAAGCTTCCCGTTACCACTCAAGAGGCGCAATGAACGCTCGATAAAGGGGACATAGATGTCAGCGCGATCGAAGATTGTATCGAAGCGCTTTCGATATTCGGCGATCAGAACGGCAGGTATCATTTCCTGTCGGACATAAGGCGGATTACCGACAACGAAATCAAACTGGCCATCGACTGACGACAGCAAGAAATCACCTTGGTGCAACCAATTCTCAGTGAGCTTCACCGCAAATGATCTCGTGAAGCCTGCTTCAATAAGCTCAGCAATCACGTTCTGTCGAAGCCCTTCGCATGACGAGGCGTGTAACTCGACGGCATGAATTGCAGAAAAAAGCGCTTCGGGTTCCGCATCTGAATTTCTCCAAGCTTCTATCAGGCGAGCAATGGCAGGCAACAAGAAGTCTCCCTGGCCAAAAGATGGTTCAAGCAGACGCATTTGATGAAGAGGGCGGTCAGTTGTGTATCCGACAAGATCGAGAATAAACTCAACAACCTCTGAACGCGTGAAGATTGCTCCACGCTTTTCCGTTCCCGCATCAGAAAGGGCTGCAACCGCCTCCGAAATGGGGCACAGCTCTGGAAAGGATGGCTCAGCAATGTCAGCAACAAGGTTCATATTAGGGACTTCGTGCCTTTGGTCGGCCCTGCCGAACAGAATTTATGGTACATACCAGCCTAAGCTCGGCCAGAACAGAAGTAGATCACAGCGCCCAATATTGTGTCAACTTGCTCACACCGACAATGCAGAGATTTAGGCACAGATTGGTCCACACCCGCTCGTGTAATTGCAGGAATGTTCATGAAATACTGGGCCAGAGGGGTGCAGCGGGAGACAGCATGTCTCCCCTGCCGAACGCAGTGAGCCAAGATGCGCTGTATTACAGCGCACATCTTGCACACAGTGACTAATGCCAAAACGGCTCACTCTTTAGAAATTGTCTATTATGGGCCTGTATGCCTGCTCATTTTTTAAAGATGCAGTGATCTGCGTAGCTGAACATAGCAGCAGAGAGTAAATTAAAAATTAAGAAAAATTGGATATCATTATGCAAGGAAAACATTTGTCAGCGTTGCTAAAGATTGCAAGGTGGTGTAATAGGAGAACATTCGTTAGCGAAATGTAACACCACTCAGAAAAGCCGCAGATTAAGCAAAGGCTGACTGCCGCATTTTCAATGTAACAATTCACACCATGGCATTTGTCTTGTTGTGCAAATTATCATTGAAGGCGGGAATTCAGGAGTCATTGCAATGTCTGAGGATCAAACCCAAGCGCAATTTTATCAAGTTTTTTTAAAAATTGAAAATAAGCGTGAAAATACCAAGCGCCTTCAATCTACTTTAAGGTGGCTGTCTCCTGTGTTGGCACTTATAGTTATATCACTGACTCGGACTGACCAAGAAGTAGCAAGGGTTATATTCAATATACCGCCTACTTTTTGACGGCTGAACCACCCGCTAACCTAAGCATTTCTCATTCAAATCCTTGATAATCATCATTATTTATACTCGATTTATATAGCTTAATTACGGTATACAAATCCGTTGAATTCATAGCCCTGATATTCAAATACAACTCTATAAATATCACTCCAAATTATTTATTCCGCCTATATTCTTGTTTTCCGGCTACCTCAAACACCTTGACCTTTTTTTGGCGGCTTGATTTTGACTCACGCGACGAGCTTCATCTGGCTAACTTCTGCTTCCCACATACGCTTGGCAAAGAGGCGTTCTTCATTCCCAACCGCGTTGAGATAGATTGCCGTGGTTGCGGGTGAGGCATGGCCCATCTAGCGCTGGATAAGGTTTGGTGGCACGGACCGGGTGGCAGCCCAGATGCCAAAGCCATGCCGTAAGCCTTTGCAAGTTGCCATCGGCCCCGTGATGTTTGCGGCGCGCATGACGCGCTTGATCCAGCGCCATGCTGTGCTCCGGTGAATAGTCCATAGGTTGGCTTCGCCGGATGCTTTGACAGCCAAGAGCATCTCGGTGATGGCTCTTGGCACCGGGACGCAGCGAAACACCAGCTTGCGGCGCTTCAATGTCTGGAAAGTAATCACCCGGCGCTCCGGGTCGATATGAAAGCGCTTGAGGGATAAAGCTTCCGACACGCGGCAACCCGTATAGGCGAGCAGATAGCACAGCGCTTTGATCTTCGGCGGCTCATGGTTGGCTGCCTCTAGGAAGCGCGCTCTCTCGTCTTCCGAGACATATTTGCGCCGCCCCGCTTCATCAAAAATCTGCCAGTCTATGGACTGTTGATAGGCCATCTTTCTTCTCCGATTTAACGCGCAACACTCTGCACAAGTCTGTTGCGACGAGTTGAGTGAGAAAGTCAGCAATCGCGCCACTTCTGCCGATTGCCTCATTTATAGGAAATCAGCCGCACACCAGTTAAGTCAATGAAATCTATAGAAAGCCCTGCAACATTTTTGTGCATAAGGTTGCATTTTGTCATGCCGGACCCTGATCGAACAGGGAGAATCGCATGGCAAAACATGACGTGAATGTCGGGGTTAAGCGGACCGTCGCAGGGGCGGCCTTTATCTTTAGCGCGCTGGCTGTTGGTATCATTGACGCCCGCTTTGGGATAACCGACATACCGCTTATTACCGGGATCGTTGGCGGGATTATCGGCTGGGGCATTGCGCATAGCGCGCCCGGTGCAGGCGGCGGCATTGTTGCCTTATCAGGGCTTGCACTGGCCCTCATAATCTTTGCAGGGCCACCGAGCTAATGCGCGGGCACGTCATAGCGTGGGCAATGGCTGGTCTGGCTGTTATCGTATCGGAAAGCGAACCAGCAAAGGCGCAAGACCAGCCTTCACAAACACAATCCGTTCAGTTTTTGGAGGATGCTGACAGCGCGGCCAACCAATGGGTTCAGCAAAATCCTAGAGGTATAGCGGTAGCAATTAGGCTCGGTGCGGGCACGCCTGTGCCCGTTGCGCGGATAGAATCGACTCTTCGCTCTGACTTTCGGGCTCATGGTATCCATCTTGTGCGGTTCTTTTACGAGCGTGGAGGCGATGGAGGTTCTTCGGTAGCATACCAAACGCGCAACCATGCATGGGGTCCGTTTGGTCTTGCGGTATCGCGCGATAAAGTCGCGGAAGCCGCTGCGCAGCATCTGTTTGAGCTGCGTCGCGGGTTAAATTAGCGCTCAAAGGTTTTATCAAACACCAAAGTTTGCCGCTTCTGATGAAGTCGTTGAGGTTGCCTCTATGTGGCGATTATCAACCGCCTGTTTTGCATGATCGTCGACAACACGGCGCGCGTTATCGTAAGTTGAGCTAGCTGCAAAATCTCGGTCTAATGCATCGCGTTCTGTATCCGAGAGTGCCGGATCATTGCGTCGTTCCAGATGCGCATCAACCTCACGCTTCCGGTATTGCGCTTGCGCCCATTCGGCATAGCGGGCGGTGTCCGGGTCATCGGCATATTCGGCCCTGATCTGGCCGTTCTCGTCGATCATGGTGGCAATCAACACGGTCTCTAAGCGCTCGCGATAATCGGCCATGGTCTCGTCCTCGCGGCGCTGCGGAATGTCATCCGGGTCCATGACCTTATTGGCGATCTGCTCGCGCCAGGCATCACCCATTTCTGCCTCGAATGCGTCTTCTAGTGCTGCAATCTGACGGTCGAGCTGCGCCGATAGACGGCAGGCTTGATCGGCTATACTTAGCTGTGTTTGTTGCTGATCACTTTGGCGTTTCCTACTGTCCGCGCTACGGCTCTCGGTGGCGGATCGTTGCGAACCAGCCAGAATAATGGATGTGCCTTTATCATCGGCAGTGTAGGCCGCCAGCGCCTGCGAGCGTAGCTCGTGCTCGTTTGCGCTCAGCGTGAAGTCACTTTTCAGATTTAACGGTGTTGTGTCCTTGCCATCACCCGGCATCACTCCCTCATATGGCCGCGCCTTATGGGCGTCTGACCACCATAATTATCTCATATTCATGGTAAAAATTCTGTTAACACTGCGGAGAAAAGCGATGGCCCAGCCAAAGCTAGGCCATACTGACTTAAAAAACCCTAGAAAACAATTTACGTGTCGTTTGCTGGATATTCGTCAGCGATATCTTGCGACGGCTCCCCCAGATCACAATTTCCTTGATTAGCGATCTCACTGAAGCTGTATCTGAAAGTAGCATCTCTAAGGGCCGTATATAAAACTCCACTTCGCCCATACTGCTTTGCTAGGTCAACTGCCATTAGACCACTATGGTTTTGAAGATAAGGTATGATGTCCTTCTGCTCTAAAAGCCAGAGAACACTTTCTTCATTACCATGCATCGCCGCATGATGCAGCGCCGACATTCCAGTTCTGGGTTCTTGGTAGTTAACACTGACGCCATGATTCAATGCTTTTTCCATGACTACAATGTCATTACGAACTGCGGCGTCAATTAACAATTCTAAATAATCTATGCTATCTCCTAAAAAATAAAATCCACCTTTGTTTGCAAGGTATGCCCTAACAGATTCGGGGTCTAGAGCTGTTACTATTACTTCCATTATATTATACTCCATTTAATTTGGTCAATAATATTTCGGATATTTAACGTGCAATATAGATCTTCGATTGCACCTTTATTGGAACTTTGGCTTTTATAGCAGATAGTCCCTGCTTCTTCAGCGTAGTCGCATTTTGATAATGCTGAGAGAAATCTGAGGTGGAATGGGTCTGATTCCGACTGATGAAAATCAATGCCTAATCGACCATTCTCGGTTTGCTGTCGCTGATGAAGTACATGACTTGTGGCGATACCATCTGACTGATTTCTGAAGATACAAGTATATTGGCTAAAGTCTTGTGGGAATATCAATCCAAATAGGGGCAATCCTACTTGTTCACCTTTATATACATGAATTAATGTTGCCTCTAACGCACGGCTTCCATCTCTTTTATTGAAAATTAATATCGCATCACTTACCACGCCTTCCGGCACTAGTGCGCTGCGGCCAGAAAGTGCGGCTCGCACGTGCCAGTAACCAGACATCAATTGCAAACTCGCGGCAGCCTCATCGTTTACACTATCAGAGACTTTACTCTGGGCACTGCTTGCTAATGGAAAACTAAAAAGTCGTTCGGCTACCCTTATTATAGTGTCATCATCGGCCATGTTGTATAAATCATCAGCACGCTTCTTGGTCTGATATCTTCGATAATCTAAGAGAATCTGAAAGAATTGTGTGTCTGGAATAAGCCCTCTATTAAAATAGTCATTCACACTTCCAAGCCAGTTTCTAAAACTAATCTTGAATGTCTTATCTACAAAATACCCCGTCACGTTCCCAATATCTGTTGCAATTTTGGTGCTACCAATGCCGCGGCGGTGTTGCTCAATCTTATACCATCGCCAGCAATCATATTCGTCTCTGACATCAACCCCAGGAAGACCGCTAGTAGTGAAAGCCCATTCCCTGTTAGTCATTGGGCATCTATCAATTATAGTGTTCTCGCTAGCATAATAGTCCATTTTGAGCTCCGGCCATCGGCATAGTTTTCTATCTTACCGCGTATTTAGCAGAATTAGAACATTGCGATTATCAGCTTGGTCAACTTGACCAACCCTTGCTTTGTTCACGTTGACCCGTGAGATTGAAGAAGCCCGCATTTCCAGTCATTTGAATAACAACAGATATAACCTCGTTGTTTCAACCGTGGATATATTTACAAAAAAGGTAGATAGATGGGCAGAACACTAAACAAAGGCCGTAGTGCATTTACTTCAGCTTCGGATATGCTTGCCAATGTAGGCGGTGTTGCAGCGACATTCTTTCTGGCCCCGCTGCTTTTTCACGCGTCGGTCAGTGATGCGCAGGTCTTTGCCCTCAGCAACTACGGCCATGGCTGGGATTGGCTTGTGTCGATCCTCTGGGCCTTGGGTTGCGGCCTGATCACATTTGCAGGATCGAAAATGCTGCTGGCGGTCACATTCCGCCTTGGCTCGGCGCGTCTGACTGCGCTTATTTTCGGCCGCGACCAATACTAACCAACCATTGAAAGGAGGTGATTTCGCTATGCCAAAGAAAACCACATATCGTCCCGTTGGGACGGTTTGGAAGGAAGAAACCGTCAAGGAAGATGGTATTCCGCCTTGGGGCTGGATCGTCATGATCCTGATCGGCCTCGCCATGCTGGGGCAGTGCTCCGGCTAGGCTAAGCCAGACGAGGAAACAGCGCGCGGGTTTCCTCGGCTCATACACATTCTCTCTCTCACAATTTTGAACCTTGCAGCCGGGTCGCTTTGCGATTTTCGGGACGGTCCGGCTGTGCCTTGGAGAGCCGACAATGGAAAACGAAACCTTCCGCTATGGCAGCGCGCGCTTTGTCTTTGATGACGAGCTGGGTAGCGCCGGATTTTTCAAACATACAGCCAATAGCCTGATGGTCGGCTTTGCGGGCAACCGCCCCATTTACTGGAACGGCGCGGGTGGCGCGCTGCTTATTGCAGGCGCGCGCTCGGGCAAGCTGCGCGATGTGCTGGGCTATAATATCTGCGCTGGCACTTATGCTCATTCCATGCTGGTGCTCGACATGAAGGGCGAACTGGCCGCGATCAGCCAAGACCAAACAAAAGCCGGCAAGCATTGCCTTTACTGGAATCCCGCAGGGCTGCACGGCCTGCCGCAACATCGTATCAATCCGGTCGATTATATCCGCAAGGACAGTCCGACACTGGTGTCGGATGTCAAAGTCTTCTGCCAGAACTTCTTTCCAAAGTCCGGCGGCGATAATTCGGAGTATTTTGACAGCCGCGCACAGGCCTTTGGTGAAGCGGTGATCCTCACAATCACATATCTGGACGAGGTTCTGACGCTGCCGCGTCTTTATGAGGTGCTCAACCTCATTCCGGGCAATAGCGAAGAATGGATGAACTTCGCCTATGATATGCACCAGTGCGGCTTTCCAATTGCCAAGGCAGTTGAGGAAGAAATAGCCGCCTCGCGGGATAGCTCATCCAACGGCTTCCAGGGCATTCTCGGCACGATCATGAAGGGCATCGCGTCCCTGTCTGATCCGGCGCTTATGGTTTCGGTCTCACCGCCATTCACGGCGTCCATGGCCGACATGTGTGGCTCTAAACCGACCCATGTTAATCTGATGCCGCCCGCTGAGTTTATCGAAAGCTGGTCGCCCGTCATTAAAGCGCTGTTCGTGGCGGGCATGATCTACAAGAGCCGTGCGCCACAGGCCAAGCCGCAGACTTGGATCATTGATGAATGCGCTCAGCTTGGCGCGTTCCCATTGGTCACACGCATGTTCACCTATGGCGCAGGCATCGGCATTCGCCCTTGGGCCATCTACCAGAGCTTGGACCAATTAAAGGCCACTGGGCCGGAAGCGCAGAACATCATCCCGGCCAGTGCAGCCTGTCAAAGCTGGTTCGGCGTGCGCGATTACCCAACCGCCAAGCGCCTGTCGGATATGCTTGGCAGCGAGACGCTGGAATATAACGAGTCTCTCTCCCAGCGCCGCGCAAACCTCTCTTATCAACAAAGCATTGATGCGCTGCTGACGGGTGGTGATCCGATTGAGGCGAGCTTGCACCTAGCGCATTATGATCAGGCCTCTCGGCACCGCTCCAAACAGCAACGCTTGCTGCGTTCACCCGATGAAATTTTGAACATGCCGGAAGGCAAACAGTTCATCTTTGCCGATGGTCTGGATCACCCCGCCTATGCGGATCGCAAGCCCTATTATGAGCAACGCTTTATGGCCGGGCGCTACCATCCCAACCCTTATTACCCGCCATTGGACCGGGTGAGAGTTAAGGCGCTGATCGGGCATAAATGGCTCCGAGTCAGAAAAAGCCCTGTGCCAAGCCGCTATGCTGGCTATCCGCAATATGCGGGCGGACAATGGTCCTTTGTGGATATGGGCCAATGAGCTTTACGACCACCCCAAAGGGTTTTGCTGAAAATGCCCCGAAAGCTGGCAAGGCATTTGACCGGGCCAATGACCCTGCCCGCAAGGCATTCATTGCCAAGCGGCAAGCTGAAAAGGCGCAAGCGCAAGAGCGAACACAATCGCAGCAACACGCGGCGGTTCCAACAAAGGCGGAGCTTGACCACCTGACAGCGCAGCGTGCGACGCCAAAACCCACGTTGGCGCTTACGCCTGATGGCTCGGTGCGGCGATCAGTCGATCAAGCGGCAATCACGCGCATTGAAGATCGCATCCGCTTTATCGAGCATCGGCTTGATGCGGTACGCAACGCGCCAAAACGCAGCTTCTCACACTCACGATAACCCAAAGAAAGGACGCAGAAGATGACAAAGCAACCTGAAGACACGATCCGCGATGGTGCGATCAAGGCGACCATCTGGCGCAATGAGGGTGAGAACGGCCCTTATCTGTCGGCTGATCTGGCACGGACCTATCAGGACGCGGAAGGCAATCTCAAAGACAGCCGCAGTTTCGGCATTGCCGATCTGCTCAAGGTCGCGGAAGTGGCGCGTAATGCCTATGGCCGGGGCCGTGAGATCGAGATGGACTTGCGCCAGGAACGCCAAGCCATTCGCGATCAAGAACGCGAGCGTCATACCGGGCAAAAGCAGGAAACGCTGCGGCCGCATGACCACGCGCCGGATAACGCGGATCGCAAAGCCTTTGTTGAAAAACGGCAGGCAAAGGCTGCGCCGCAGCAACGAAGGGAGCCGTCGCGTTAGCGGCGTCCTGATCCACACGGACGTGTGCGCTTAGGAATATATTCCTTCACAGTTTTGGAATTTTGCGGGACACTTTTTGTTTTGCTGGCGCGCAGTGCGCAGCCGCAATCCAGTCAATAACTAGCCGCGCAGATAGGCGGCAGAAAGGAGTGGTGAACCCATGAACCACTTGACCAATATGCACGCCAATCATGGCAGCGACACGGCAAGCGACGGTCCGCCCATTGAAACGCTGGTCGCTGCGATCCTCGACAAGAAGTACACCATGAGCGCCAAAGACCTCGCGGTCTTTGAGTCGCTCATTGATGATCCTGCAGTCGACTCGGCTGAGCGCAAGGAACTGGCTGCGCTCATTTGGAATACCGTCGCGTGTTTCATTGATTACCAATGGGATGTCGCACGCTTTGCGCCGGGCAAAAAAGCCTGTGGATCAAATCTCGAAGGCCCCGGTCAGCGCCCATTTGAGGCGTCCGATGTGGTAAAATTAGAGCATAGAAAATGCACGCAAAGCTATAATGAGGCCGCGTCCGATGGGACGGCCCGGAAAGGATCGCCATGACACAAAACAACAAACAACAGGCGGTGATTTACTGCCGCATTTCAGACAAAGGCCAGACAGGGTTAGGCTCTCAAGAACATCGCTGCCGCCAATATGCTGAGGCCAAGGAATATGAGGTCGCCGCAGTCTTTCACGACAAGGTCACAGGCGAAGGTGACTTTATGAAGCGCCAAGCCATGGTCGAGTTGCTGAACTTCCTTGATGACAACCCGCAGACCAACTTCGTCGTGATCTTCGATGATTTGCGGCGCTTTGCCAGAGACACGGTGTTCCATCTCATCTTACGCGATGAGATGAAAAAACGCGGCGCAATCCGCGAGTGCCTCAACTACACATTTGATGACTCCATTGAGGGAGAGTTCAGCGAAACGATCCATGCTGCAGCGGGGCAGTTGGAGCGCAAGGTCATTGCACGGCAAAATCGACAGAAGAAAATTGCTCGGATGGAGGCGGGCTACTTTGCCTTTTCTCGTCCGCCGATTGGCTACAGATACACCAAAGCCCGAGGCAGCAATAGCAAGGTGCTGGTGCGTGATGAGCCTTATGCCTCGATCATTGCCGATGTGCTCGAAGGCTTTGCCTCCGGGCGCTATGCCAGCCAAGCGGAAGTCGCGCGGCATTTAGAAGCCCATCCGCGTTTTCCAAAACACAACGGCAAGGTCCCGGTCCAAAAGGTCACAAGACTGCTCACACAACCGCTCTATGCCGCTTATATAAGCTCGGAAGCCTATGGCGTCTCGATCCGCGATGCGCAGCATGAAGGGCTCATCAGCAAGGCAACCTTCCAAAAGATACAGGACCGAATTGCAGGCCGTGCCAATGCGCCTGCCCGTAAGGACCTGAACCGGGACTTTCCCTTACGGGGTGCAGTCCGCTGCTCTGAGTGCGGCAATCATCTGACCGCGAGTTGGCCCCGTGGCAAATACAAAAGCTATGCCTATTATCTCTGTCAGAAAAAGGGCTGCTCACAATACGGCAAGTCAATCCCGCGCGCCAAGATCGAAGGAGAGTTTGAGACGGTTCTCAAGAGCCTCCAGCCGAGCAAGGGCTTTATCAAGGCTACCGTTGCCGCCTTTCGTATCTATTGGAGCACAAGGGTCTCTCAGGACAAAGAGAACGCCGCCGCAATCAAGACCGAGATTGCGCGCGCGGATGCGCAGATCGACAAGCTGGTGAACCGGATTGTTGAGGCTACCAATGATCGCGCTATCGGCGCGCTTGAAAACAAAATCGGTGAGCTGGAGCAACGCAAGCTCGTCTTGGCCGAGCAAGCGGCAAAGACGGACGCTCCACAGCCGGACTTCAATGAAAGTCTAGAACTCCCGCTGCGATTCCTCGCAAACCCTTATAATATATGGCTTTCCGGGGTGTTTGAACTCAAACGACTGGTGATCAAACTGGTGTTTTCCGAGCCGCTGCAATACGCTCGTGAGAGCGGGTATAGAACTCCCAAAACTGCCATTGCTTTCAGTGCTTTAGGCGGAAATTCAGGCTCATTTTTGCCCGATTTACAAAATGGTGCCCTTAGAGGCATCTACATTGAACACTCTTTTCGATGAGTTAGCAGACTGGAATGCGGTCTTGGAGGCCGAGCATATCGACTGGGATTCGCTCGATCCTTCCGACAGCATTGAGCCGTGAGGGAGGGCGTCATGAAAACACGCAACCTCACGATACGGCTGGGCGAAGAAGAACGGGAGCGGCTTGAGCGCAAGGCGGGTGAAAAACCGCTAGCGGTCTATATCCGACACAAGCTGGGGGTAGAGCATAGCGACAGGCCACGCCCTTCGCGCAACCCCAAAGCTGATAGCGTGATGCTCGCGCGGATATTGGCCGCGCTGGGGTCATCCGACATGGCCGCATCCATGCGCCAGATTGCGGCAGCGGCCAAGAACGGGGCGTTGCCTGAATCGTCCGATACTTTACTGCAAATTCAGGCCGCTTGTCTGACCATCCAGAAAATGCGCGCTGATCTGATTAAAGCGCTCGGCGTGAAGCCGGAAGATTAAGCGATGATCCTTGTCGGCAATAGCCGGGGCGGTGCGCGCAATCTGGCCGATCATCTTATGAAGAAAGAGAATGATCATGTAACGGTGCATGAGCTGCGCGGCTTTGCCTCGGATAATCTACATGGCTGTCTCAACGAAGCCTATGCGGTCTCTCGCGGCACCAAGTGCAAACAGTTTCTCTATTCACTCTCGCTCAATCCCCCGCCGCAGGAACAGGTCAGCACGCCGGACTTTGAATCGGCTATTGACCGGGCAGAGGAGCGCTTAGGATTATCAGGCCAGCCCCGCGCCATTGTCTTTCATGAGAAAGATGGCAGGCGTCACGCTCATGCTGTGTGGTCACGGATCGATACCGACACCATGACGGCCAAACAAATGTCCTATGACCGAATGAAGATGCAGGAGGTCAGCCGGGAGCTTTACCGTGAACACGGGTGGAGAATGCCCGAAGGATTAGCCGACAGGACAAAAAGCGATCCCCGCAATTACACCCTTGCCGACTGGCAGCAGGCCAAGCGCCATGAGCGCGACCCACAACAGGTCATTGATGCTATATCGGACTCATGGAGCATATCGGACAGTAGGACAGCCTTTGATCATGCGTTGAAAGAGCGCGGGCTTTATCTCGCCAGAGGAGACAAACGCCCCTTTGTCGCGGTTGATACGGACGGTGAAATCCACTCCATCACCCGCAAGGCCGGGATCAAAAGGAAAGAAGCCGAGCAAAGACTTGGCGATCCCCAAGACCTGCAAAGTGTTGAGCAGGCCAAAGATCAAATGGCGCAGGATATGAGCCAAATGCTGGGGCGGCTCTATAATGAACAAGCCGATCAGACCCGGCTTAGTAAGGAGCGATACGAAAAGGCCAAGGCCGCAGAGATCGAACGCCAGCGGCGCGAACGTGCGGTTTTTGATCAGCGCCAGCAGGAGCGACAATTACGCGAACAGGCAGAACGGCAGGAGCGGTTCAGACGCGGTCTGTTAGGCCTCTGGGATCGACTATCAGGTAAGCACAAGCAACTCACAGAGCAAAACCGCATTGAGACCGAAGCAGCACGAAAACGCGACCAAGGCGAACGCGACCGCCTGATAGAGCAGCAGCTTGAGCAACGGCGCGCTATTCAGCAACAAGCACAATCCCGCCAGCAGGAAATCGGACAGCAAACGGAGGAGCTACAAACCGACCGCGAACGCTTCATCGCTATGCGTAGGCAGCAATCAATTCAGAAGCAGCAAATGATACGCAACTTTAATTTGGAACGCTAAGTATCAAGCTGCCACTTGGTCAATCGTGACGCCTTTCTTCACATGAGATTTTCGCGGTAAGAGCATTGATCGTACGTCGCCACCGTTTTTCGCAATGCGAAGATTGTGTATCATTAGCTCGCCAGCCTCAGCAGGCACATGTTCTAGCCTTATCAGTTCAGTTATGTGAGCCATTTGCTCATTTTCTGACTCTGCATCGACTTTATGCTTGTACATTCGCATCAAAAACCAACCCACTAATGCAATCACAGAGAGCAAAAAAGCAGCTACCATTGGTATCGCATTGGTCCACATTCCTGTTTGCTTTGTTTTTTCACGCTCAGTGGTAATGGCTGTCCGTGACTCAATTTCAGCTTTGTCACGTTCAATTTCAGCCTTGTCACGCTCAGCTTCGGACTGCCGAGCATTATTTGCAGAAATTTTTGCTTGGTGGCGCAGGTTTGTTTCATTGCTGCCGCCACAAGCCGAAAGCAACAAAGCAGACAATATAATCCAAAAGAAACTGAAAGGCCTCATCTGTTTTCTCCAATTGACACCATTAGGCCGCACCTATTTTGGGTGAGCATATTGCAGGCAGGCAGTAGGCCAGTCCCGGCAATAATATCACTCGCACCCACGACCGGCATAACGATCCCACACATCGTTTGAGCGCGCTTCAATGCCGGTATCTCTAGTTGCTGTTTGGAACGACTACCCAGTCGGAATGAGTTCCGCATCGACTAGAAGGAAGCATCATCCTTGTACACGCAGTGTGCGTGATATGTATAAATATGTCAATTGTTAATTCTGACTTTATGACATCAAGACACTTCAAGATGCGCCTTTTGGCTTGATTGCTTGTCATAGTTGACAGCATTAACAATACTCTGGGCGAGCTTTACGACTTCCGGCGTCAATCCACGACGGCGCAGGTCTGATTGCGTAGGAACATCCAATCCATGCTCTTTGAGAGAGCCACCACGAGACAGATATGCTGCGAGAACGGCCTCTGCTTTAGGGGATAGCCTCCTTAGTAGTTTTCGAGTTAATAACCCCCGCTTCACGAGCGGGCCCATCCCATCTTCAGCCTTCAAATAGTTGATGATGCCCTCGCGAGGACGATATTGCTTCCAGTTGTCAGCTAGAATATCTTTCGCCTGCTCAATACTGAGTTCGGGGGGCGGTGTAGGCAGCACGATACCATCGGTCCGCGTCAAAACCGCTCGTTGAGTGAACCGATGCAGGAGAAAGCGTTTAAGTCTCGCCTCGGTTATACCCAGCCTATTCGCTTCTTCAGCAATTAGAGCTTTTGCCTCCTCAGTAAATGAGAGGGTAAGCTTTACAGTCTCACCTTGACGCACGTGCTCAACACCGCGGCGCAGCTCGTGCTCAATCCCAATAGTGGCGAGACGCGAGACACTCTCGTCACACTCGGCTGCAATCAGCTCAAGAATTTCATTATCCGTGCTAGCGACGTTTAGTGATCCACGCCTCTTTTCGCCTTTTACGCCTTCATATTTGCCCGCTTCGGCAAATACTTTTTGTAACAACTCAAAATTGACTTCCAAATTTTCACACTCAATCCCGTCAGCTATATTTTGTTCTCCGGGTAGAGACGCATTTTTTACATCACTTTCTGTAAAATTGTCAATATTTTCAGATCCCTGCGATCGATTCACTGGCTTTATGCTTGATCGATGTGAGGCAACTCCAAGCCTAGAACTGTCTCTCCTTCCTGTGGATCGCCTTCTGGTCGGCCGCCTAAGGCTATAATCTCCTGCGCACGTATCTGAACGACGAACATTAATCTTTCGCGATCTTCCGGCTAACGCATGCGCTTCTTCTATTTTTTGTGTGTGGGCCATGTCCGATTAGTCCTCGAAATCAATAGAATAAGGGCCAAAAATGCGCTGCTTAATGTTGCCTAAACCTGGGATGCAGTGCTGCTCATCGGGTGTAATCTTTTCATCTTGCGCGGCGCAATAGATTTGGAGGCCGGGGTAACGAGAACCCAACTTTTCCGAAGCAGGTTTCGAAACAACCACAGTCACCAAAACCAAGCGCGAGAAGTCAAAAGACCGATATTTTTTGGCGATAAGATCAAGAAACGCGAGAACACTCCGCCCGGTGACTATGTCAGAATCGTACAGAATAACGAAATGATCATCGAGCTCTTTAGGCAGAGCATCGTAGATTTTCTTGTAGCCCTTATCACGATCAAAACCGGCGTGACCAATTACTGCACTCGGTAAAAATTCATGCATAGTTGACCCCATACTCATTCCGCTTCGCATCACGGAAAAGAGGGCAATCTTTTCACTTTCAATAAATTTGCCTTGGAATCTGCCTTGCTTGCGGTTGTTTAGCGGGGTTTGCCCTTCGACATCTATGACGTGGGGGAAACCGACTACTGGGTCGGAAAACATTTCGTAGGTTAGATTGTAAGCAATGCGATTTAGATAGAATCGAAATTGCCCGCCAGGGCATCCTCGATCACGCATCAGCGTCAAAAAATGCTTTGTGAGCGGGTTTTTCGAAATCCGTACATTAGCACTCATTTTCCATGTCCTTCAAACATGGTGCGCGTCTCTGCACCCAATTTGGGTGACAGCACAAGGAAAAAACGAGTCGTTGTTTCAGCTTGTCGTTGAAAGTCGCCCTTCGAATGGGTTCGCTTCTCTCGGATTTGAGTATGATTTTGGTGAACAGTAACGCTTTATTAACCCTATTTTTACCATAAATATGAGATAATTACGATGGTCAGACGTCCATAAGGCGCGGCCATGTGAGGGAGTGATGCCGAGCGGTGACGGCAGAGAAGCAGAGACAACAATCAGTTTAAGACGTGATTTTTTGGGCGCGAGCGACCAGAAAAATCTCAGCGCCGAAGGCGCACTACGTGCGCCTTCCATCACTAGTGATGGAACCAGTTTTACAGAAAATATCGACTTCACGCTGAGCAATTCTGATCGGCATATGCTGCATGCCGCGGCCATAGTGCAAAATGGCGACAGCGCCAGCTTTATCATGCCGGGGGCACAGCAAATTGCGAATGCGCTTGGCATCGGCAACGCAGACAAACGCAAGCAAGAGCAGCAGCAACAAACCCAGCTTAGTATCGCAGAACAAGCGCGCCGCATATCAGAACAACTGGCAGGTCAGATTGCACAGATGGAAAAATCTTTCGAGGCAGAAATGGGTGATGCCTGGCGCGAGCAGATCGCCAACAAGGTTATGGAGCCCGATGATATTCCGCAGCGCCGCGACGGTGAAAGCATGGCAGAGTATCGCCAGCGCTTGGAGACTGTCCTTGTAGCGACAATGATTGATCCAGCGACTGGCAAGATCAGGCCTGAATACGCCGATAATCCTGACACGGCGCGTTACGCTCAGTGGGCGCAGGCCGAATATCGCAAACGCCAGATTGAAAATGCGTCAGATAGCGAGTTGGAGAGAATTCTATCGCAGAGTAACGATTTAGCAGATGCCAAATATGCGGAACACAGGGTTAGCAGCAGCGGCAATGACACTTCTGCAATCATACAACGGTCACAAGATCAATTTGATAGGGTCGCCGATACAAGCACCGATAGTTCAGCTTTTCCAATCCCGACAGGCTAATTCAAGCCGCGCTCCACTTCAAAGAGATGCTGCTTGCAAGTCTCTGCAACGCTCTTGCGTGAATCAGCAAGCGAGAATGGACCCCATGCGTGATTGCGTGTGACAAATCCAACCGCTGACCCACCAGCACCGCGCTCAAAAAGAAAATGCGTTGCGCTACACCCATTATCGGCGAAATCCTTCTGCAACCAGTAGACTATAACTTTGGGATCAACGGCCGTCTTGGCTCCAAACCGAACGATGATAGCAACGTCTTTAGGATTGTCTTCTACCCAGCGATTAGCAGCTCCCAATCCATCTTCAACAAACCTAATCTCCTGCGCTTTTCCCGGAGCCATCAGGCTGACTGCAAAGCCTAGCACCAGAGCGCTTTTGAGACGTGATTTTGATATAATTAGCATTCATCACGAATGGCCGAATGCAACGTTATTCACAAAAATGTCGCAGAGCTTTCTATAGATTTCATTGACTTAACTGGTTCGCGCCTGATTTCCTATGATGGAAGCAATCGCCATGAATGGCGGAATTACAGGAAAAGTGACTCAACTCGTCGCAACGCTCTTGTGAACAGTGTTGCAAGCAAGAGGCAAACAAGGACATGGCGTATCAGGAAACAATCGACTGGCAGATTTTTGACGAAACGGGACAGCGCAAATATGTCTCGGAAAGTGAGAGAGTGCGCTTTCTGACGGCGGCAGATCATGAGCCGCCAAAGATCAGAGCACTTTGCTATCTGCTCGCCTACACCGGGTGCCGGACCAGCGAAGCTCTAAATCTCAAACGTTTTCATATCGACCCTGAGCGCTGCGTTATCACCTTTCAGACGTTGAAGCGGCGCAAGCTGGTGTTTCGCACTGTCCCGGTGCCAAAGGCACTGGCTCAGATGCTCCTATCCATCAAATCAGTAGGCGAAAGTGTCCTTTGGGCTATCCATCGCAGCACAGCATGGCGTTGGATCAAGCGCGTGATGCAAGCAGCAGAGATCGGAGGCCCGATGGCGACCTGCAAAGGCTTGCGACATGGCTTTGGTATCTGGGCCGCAACGCGCTCTGTACCACCCAATCTTATCCAACGCTGGATGGGCCATTCCTCAGCTACAACCACCGCAATCTACCTAAACGCCGTCGGGAATGAAGAACGGCTCTTTGCTAAACGCATGTGGGAACCGGAAAAAAACCAGATGAAGCTAGCCGCATGACAGAAGATCAAGACACAGAAGATAGGCTTGGTTTTGCCGAGACACCCAGCAAGCAGGAATGGCTCGGCCTATTGCGTGATCTATCAGCCGAGCTTGCCGTAATGGAATTGCGAATACATCGGATCAAATCACACGATCTGCCTATACTAGAGACGACAGCTCAGGATATGCGGGATCGCATTAGGGTCATTCTTAACCGGCTTGATAAGTGATGTCTTAGAGACAGTGCGTTGCGCTTAAGACCGGGGGCGTCATCGGTTCACACCTTGGCGCATAGAAGAAGCAGAATTGGCATTTTGGAGCTACGCAAGATGTGCGCTGCAATGCAGCGCATCTTGGCTCACGGCGCTTCGCTTGTTCGGCAAGGGAACCCTAAGCGTTCCCGTTGCATCCCTTCGGCCTAATGGCGCTATCGCACCAAGATCGTCTTGCCGATCAATCACGCGCAAACATAAAGCCTGTTTGCATCGACTTTCAGCATACGCAGATGTTCATTTGCGCTATGGCCGTATATGGGGTATAATTGGGGAAAGAGGTATGATGTATGATGAAAGTATCTTTCCCCGATATTGATGAGAGCTTTTTGCGCAATAAGGTCAGCAACGGTTATTATAGCAGCATGTCCGAAGCCATTCGCGACATGGTGCGCAAGCAGCGTGAGCGTGAGCAAAACTCGCTTATAGCCGCGTTAGAGGCAGGCGAGCGCGATATTCGGCAAGGCCGCACAACCGCGCTAACCGAAGCCCTTTTTGATAAGATTGTCGAGAGCGGCATGGCCAAGGCGCAAAAAGATGAAGTGATCGTCAATACGGATGTCCTCCCGCAGTAAGTTCACATTGGAAATTACCAGCCGCGCTATGGACGATCTTGAGTCCATAGCGATCTATACTGTGCGGCAATGGGGCGAAGAGCAGAGCGTAAAATACACACGCCAGATTTGGGCGGCCTTGCAAGCCATCCAAGCCAAGCCGAACAGCGGACGGGAGCGCTACGGTGTTCCCAAAGTGATTAGAGGCCGAAAATCAGGCTCGCATGTGATCTTCTATCGCTGCGAAGGTCAGACGATCTACATCATGCGTATCCTGCATGAGAGCATGGACCATGGACGGCATTTGTGATGCCTTCGGAACCTTGAAACAGAAAGCATCAACCATGAAGCAACTTCAGGAAAGTGATGATACCATTCTAATCGCGATCATTGATGAGACTTATCAGGAGGATGAGACTTCTGACGACATCGAGGATCGTAGCGAAGAGTATCGCCTTGAGCTTGAACGTCAGTTTGGTGCGCCCTTCCAAGAAGGCGATATAGGGCCAAGCGCAAGTATCCCCGCGTTTTTGACGGAGATTTTATCAACCCAGATACCGCTTTGGTCATTACTTGCTGGGACGTTTTTCCTTGGAAAGCCGATTAATGAGAACCTAGATGCATGGAAGGCTATCGGAAAAAAGATACACTCATTCTTTTCTAAGCCTGTGGTTCTAAGTCGAAATGGCGCTGCTATCATTGCCGTTGAAGCGGTGTTTGAATATTTGGGTCAAACACCCCGATCAATTCGTCTGGTGAGCTACAGGCCAGAATCAATGCCTGATGCAGATTCATTGGGAGTTATGGAGCGCGACGACCATATTGCCGAAGCGCCCGACACATTGTTTATTGGATTTGTTCAGCATGTTTTCGAGATCGAGGCTGACAACAAGACCTTTAGGGTTGGAGTTGCCGGCAAAGAAGTTGAAATTATCCTGATTGATTGAGCCTTCGGCAAATCAACGCCCCGCCATCAAAGGAGGGGCGTTGATTCCGATATCATGCTGCCAGCTTATGGCGTTCAATATATTTTCGGGTAAGCTTTATCGCAGTATCAATCTTACTGGTTTGCGTCCTCAGTGGCGCGCAGTCCGGATAAAAGCCGTGCAGTTTTGATTTAAGCTCTTCCAAGATTTCAATGAGACCAGCGGAACTTTCGGCCGCCTTCGCAAATGGTCCATCTTCATCTGGATCGTGATAATAAACATCGAAGAAATCAAAATCATCAGGTTCGTTGTGCCTGATTTCAATCTCCATCCAATTTTCCAGCTCGCAACGAACGCTATCCATCCTTCGGTTCACGCTATACGGCTTTGCATCTGAATGGAGGACTGCTTTAATTATTTTTCCAGCTTCAACATGCTCTGTCAGCGGCATTTTGCCGCGCGGCCTTCTTCTCTGTGGCCCAAAGAAAGCGCCATAGGGTATAGTTGTCCGGCTTGGTTCAGCTATGATAGTTCCCTTGCATTTCGCACGCCTAATATCTTGCGGTGTTTTAGCCATCGGGCTGACAAACACGTCATGATTGGGCGCGGATGCGCCCGACCAATCTTTTGAAGTCAGAGGTGCTGGCATCGTGTCAATTTTTGCCATCAAAGCTTCAAAATCATAACCTGTTGATGCATCGGTCGCTACGAAGAAGCCACATGAGTAAGGGTAGTAGATTCCCGGCCATTTCGACGCTTGCAGATGCCAGCAATGCTGTTCCGCCCAAGCTGCGCGTTTCTCAACATCCACTGCTGAAAAATATGGCTCATCAATATGAAACTGTTGGCCTGTTCTATTGTCATACCATTCAGTGACATGATCGCTACCCGGCACTTTGTTGCTACGATCATTTTCTGGATATGCTCCTGTAAAATCGTCCGATGGCTTCAAACCTGTAGCTTCCATGAAAAGAAGCGCTCTAACCGCTTTACAAATCTCGCCTCTGGCAAATTCTTGCGAGTGGGCAACAACATCACTCACAATATGGTCAGGTGCCACGAGTCTACCACCTAAACCTCTAACCATTTTCAATTCTGATTTGCTACAAATCTCCAATAGCGGCTTACTTAATCTTATTTCTAACGTTTCGCGGCCATGGCGATATGGATCGCTTTCATACCAGTAGCGCGTCAAAAACAGGGGATGTTCACCAGAGAGCAGCTCGGTGCATTTAGCTATCGACCGCCTTGCATGTGTAAAGTTTTCAAACCCACCGGACTTTGCTGCGAGATCCAATGCGGTTGAATGCTTGGTGCCATTTGCTTTTTTGATTTGCGTAGCAAGACGCTTGATGCCGTCAATCGAGGACGGACGTATGTTATCGTTTAGCATTATTTTTCTCCTGGCTCGAAAAATAAGCGTCACCCGTCGACCGCCTTTCAAGCCCGAAAAAAATGCTGAAAGGGAAAAGATTAGATTTTAAGCAGTGCTGTCAACAGCTTCGCAACGACGGGTGGCTGGTTCATGCCAAGAACACGTATAATTTACAGCAATTCTGTCGATCTGGCAAATCACTTTGAAACTGCGGCATCCGGGCGGGCTCTCGTAAACCGAGCCACATAGGTGTCTCGGCCATCCGGCTTCGATCCCTGATGCAGATATAGTGTTTCTGGCGAAACACTTCCTTTTCTATTGCTAAGGGGCGTTGCCCCTCGCGCGGGCAAGGCATCCCCACGTCTCCACGCCATGAATGGCGCGGACCCTCGTGCGGAGCCTCCTTGCCCTTGCTACCCCCACTGTTCGCCACGAGGCAGGGTTGCATGCGCAACCCATATTTTATTTTTGATCTTTCTTGCGGTTTTTTCGCCAAATCCCCCGGATCGGCGTTCGGCGTGGTTTATGCTCCCGAATCATCAGCCACTTGCCAAATGGGTAAGTGCAATGTTGGGAAGATTGTTCTATATTTGTTCTTTTCTTTGAGAAAGGAGGATGAAGGGGACAATTACAAACCAACCGCAGAGGAGACCCCGCCCATGGCGCGCAGCACGGAAGAACAGGACAACAGCAACACAGAGGCGGCCGCCAGTCCTAAGCGGCCTATCGTTGAAATCGACTTTGCCAAATATCTCGAATTCACCAAGGACTTTGATGCGACCGAGGAAGAGCAGCGCGAGTTAATCGCTACGCTGCATAAGATCATGCTCACCTTTGTCGATATGGGCTTTGATCTTTGCCCGGTGCAGCATGTCGACGTCACTCAACATTCCTGTGAATCCTTTGAGGAAGATAATCAGGACGCCGCGCAATCGCTGCAAGAGGTGATACGCTCACTTGTTGCAAGCGAGACCAGTTTAACCACCGCCTTTGATACGCAGAGCAAAGGCACAACCCCATAGATAAGAGGAAAGGATGACAAACATACGTACAAAACCAGCAACGGCGACAAGCCCGGTTACCGCGCTCATTTATGCGCGTATCTCAGACCGCAGCCAGCTACAGGGCAGCGGTTTGCAATCACAGGAACATCTGTGCCGCAAATATGCCGAGGATAACGGCTATCCGGTGGAAGAGGTTTTTCTTGATACCGTCACAGGCGGAAAGGCCGATCTGTTTGAGCGCCCGGCCATGTTCCAAATCCTGCGCTATCTCGATGAGCGCCAGCAGACCAATAAGCAGTATATCGTTATTTTTGACGATCATAAGCGCTTTGCCCGGCTGACCGAGATGCACTTGCGCTTGCGCCGGGAATTTGCCTCACGCGGCGCGCTGGTTCACTTCCTCAACTTCAAGACCGAGGACACACCCGAAGGCCGCTTTACCGAAACCATGTTTGCCGCCCAGGCGCAGCTTGAGCGTGAGCAAAATAGCCGCCAATCCTATCAGAAAACCAAGGCAAGGCTCGAAAAAGGGTTTTGGACGCGCCGCGCACCGAGGGGCTATAAATACATCAAGGCTAAAGGCGGCGGGAAAATCCTTGTGCGCGATGAGCCGATTGCCTCCATCGTGCAGGAAGCGCTTGAAGGCTATGCGAATGGGCGCTTTGCCGCAGTAACGGAAATTGAGCGCTTTTTGCAGCGCCAGCCGGACTATCCCAAGGACAAGCCCAATGGCACCTTCCACAAGCAAACCGTGCCACGCCTGTTACGCCAGAAACTCTATGCAGGGTATTTAGAAGCGCCGAGTTGGGGTGTGTCCTTGCGTAAGGCGCAGCATGAGCCTTTGATCAGCTTTGCGACCTTCCAGAAGATACAGGCCAAGCGCAATCAGCGTATTTATGCGCCGATGCGCCAAGACATTAGTCACGACTTCCCCTTGCGCGGGGCGGTGGCTTGTTCGAGCTGCGGCAATATGCTCACAGCCGCATGGTGCAAAGGCAAATACAAGAAATACCCCTATTATATCTGCCAGAATAAAGACTGCGCGGATTACGCCAAGACGATCCGGCGCGACGAGCTTGAGCTAAGGTTCAAGAACCTGCTCAAAGACCTCACACCGACTAAAGAGCTATTTATGCTCGCTGTAGCCCTCTTCGATGATCTCTGGCAGGCACGGCAGGCCCAGACCAAGGAAGCGCAGCAATCGGCAAAGCAGCAGATCGCAAAGCTGGAGCAGGAGATTGCGCGCCTGCTTGATCTCATCGTCGAGACGACCAATCAGAGTGTCATTAAAGCCTATGAAGAGCGTATCTCGGCGCTGGAAACCAGTAAGCTGTTATTAGCTGAAAAAGCCGCCCGGAAGCCGGAAAAGGCACAAGGCTACAGAGACCTTATTAAACTCTCGCTCAAATTCCTCGAAAACCCCGCAAAACTCTGGGATTCCGGGCATTATGCCTTGCGCAGAATCGTGCTCAAACTGGCCTTTACAGGGCCGATCACCCATGACCGGAAAACAGGCGTATTAAACACTAATTTTTCTATGCCTTTCAAGGCTTTAGGAGGGTTAAACATGCAGAAAAACAAAATGGTGCTGCTGGAGAGAATTGAACTCTCGACCTCAGCCTTACCAAGGATGCGCTCTACCACTGAGCTACAGCAGCCAACCATTTTGCATTTTGCGTCTATCGGCACGTCGGTAAAAACGCGCCGCAAACGGCAGAGCGCGCCTATGCGAAGCGGCGCGGCATTTGTCAAGCGTATTGCTCCTGCCAAAGCATCATGGCAGACAATGCCCATGTCCGATAAAAGCCGATCCGGCAAGAAAGCAGAGGCCCCGGCAAAACCGATGAGCCGCAAGGAAAGGCTGGCGGCGCAGCTGCGCGAGAATCTGCGGCGACGCAAGGCGCAGAGCCGGGCGCTGAAGGACGATTCGACCGATTAAGCCGGAAGCTTCTGCGCCGGGGCAACCGCCTCATAGGCGTGGACGGCATCGATAAATCCCTGATGCACCGGCGAGACCTCTTCCGTCGCGCGGTCGAACCAGACCTGGGTCAGCTGAATGGCGTTGAGCAGCCTATCGTCACGGACGATATGGGTCAGCGTCGAGAAGCTGGTGCGGCCGAAACGGGTGATGCGGACACAGATGTCGAGCAGGTCATCAGCGCGCGCCGGAGCACGAAAATCGACATCGGCATGGCGCACCCAGCAATCACCACCAAAACACCCGAGAAAATCCGCCGCATGCGGCTGTGTATCATCGGGAAATGTCGCCATGGCCAGTGCCCGGAAATAGGCGGTGATGCCGATATCGGCATAAACCAGATAATTGGCATTGAACACAATGCCCTGCATGTCTGCCTCATTATAACGGACACGCAGCGGATGGATCAGCCGGAAACCGGCGCGGGGATCGGGATTACCGGGATTGTCGATCATGGAGTAATTTCTTGCGCGCGGCATCCGGCCTGTCAACTGGCGATAAGGGCTCCGGTCATAAGGATCATCGCGGTCGGTGCTCGGTATCCTTGCCGGCAGTAACAAAGATGGCTGTCGCCGGGTCGGTCACATCGGCTGTGTGCCAGACACCAGCGGGATTAATGGCATAATCGCCAGCGCGCAATTCTATCCGCTCTTCGTTGCCATCTGCATGTTGCTGGATCAGCACCATTGCACCCTCGGTACAAATTACCACTTCATCACCCCTGGGGTGCATTTCCCATGCATCCCAGTTGCTGTCAAAGCGGTACATGGAGACCAGTCGCCCTTCGCTCCCATCCGCGCTGTCGTGTCGCTCGGCATAGCCTGCATACCAATTCATGCCGGTAAATTCCGGCTCGACCACCGCCTTGGCGCCAAGGCCGAGATGGACGAAGTGTTGGTCGAGCCGGGGCATGAGTCAGCCTTCGGGCGGGGCGGTCATGCAGAAAGCATTGAGCTTGTTGCCATCGAGGTCGCGAAAATAACCGGCATAAAAGCCGCCGCCGCGGTCCCCCGGCGCACCCTCATCGCTGCCACCTTCGGCCAGTGCAATATCATAGATGCGCTTGACCTGATCCGGATCTTTCGCCTGCAATGCCACCATTACGCCATTGCCGACGCTGGCCGGGTTGCCGTCAAAAGGCTTGGTCAGGCCAATGCCAGCACCGCCATCCATCTCGCCCCAGGCGATGAATGTGTCTTCATCCATCATCCGCCCCACACCCAGTTCCCTGGCGATGGCGTCATAGAATTTCGCGCCGCGTTCCAGGTCATTGGTACCGATGGTCACATAGCCGATCATGTTGTTGTCCTCCCTTAGCTATCATCGATCAAGAACATAATGCGAACATTATGATTCGGTCAAGCGCGATCAAGGATCATTGGCGAGTGGCGCACAGGCCGCCTTGAGCCACTCCAGCGCATCACCTTCGAGCTGCGGCCCGACAATCGCCATAACCTTTTCATGATAGCGGTTGAGCCAGCCAAGCTGGGCATTGCTGAGCATCACCGGGTCGATCAGATTGCGGTCAATCGGCGCGAAGGTCAGCGTGTCGAAACCGAGCATCGCCTGCTCTGCGCCGTCGATGATGCGTTCTTCGACCAGCACCAAATTCTCGATGCGGATGCCATATTCATCCGTCTTGTAATAGCCGGGCTCATTGGAGCAGATCATGCCGGGCTTGAGCGGCTCGCTCATGCCGCCAAAGCTGGCGATGCGCTGCGGCCCCTCATGCACACCGAGATAGCTGCCGACGCCATGGCCGGTGCCATGGGCATAATCGACGCCATCGGCCCAGAGATATTGTCGCGCCAGGGCATCAAGCTGGCCGCCGGTCGTGCCCCTGGGGAAAACCGCTGAGGCCAGCGCGATATGCCCCTGCAGCACCTGGGTGAAGCGTTTGCGCATTTCGGCTGTCGGCTCGCCCACCGCCATGGTGCGGGTGACATCGGTGGTGCCGTCGAGATATTGCCCGCCCGAATCGACCAGATAGAGGCTGTTCATCGTGATCGGCAGATTGGTTTCTTCCGACACCCGATAATGGCAGATGGCGCCATTGGAGGATGCACCGGAAATGGTGTCGAAGCTCAAATCCTTGAGCGCACCGGTCTCTTCACGAAATTGCTGCAGCCTCGCCGCGACCGACAGTTCATCCTGCCCGCCCCTGGGGGCTTCAACCGAGAACCAATGCAGAAACCGGCTGAGTGCGGCGCCATCGCGCGCCTGTGCGGCGCGGTGCCCGGCGACCTCGACAGCGTTTTTGATCGCCTTGGCGAGCACGGTAGGGTCGCGCTTCTCGCTGATCTTCGCGCCGGCATCATCGAGTGTCTGGAAAATCGCGGCTACGGCACGCTCGGGGTCCGCCGCGACCGATTTGTCCGCGAGGTTAGCCAAGGCCGAGGGGAAAGCCGCATAATCATGCACGGCGACTTTGTTGCCCAGATGCGCGCGCACATCATCGGTGAGTTTTTCCGGTGCGACAAAGAGATCGGCACTGCCGTCGCGATGCACCAGCGCATAGCTCAGCGCCACCGGTGTGTGCAGCACATCATCACCGCGCACATTGAACAGCCACGCCACCGAATCGAGCGCCGAGACGATCACCGCGTCATGGCCCTCTTTCTCCAGCCAGTCGGCGACATCCTGGCGCTTCTCTTCGGCCGACTTGCCGGCGAATTCTTGCGCGTGCACCACCATCGGTGCGGCAGAGCGCTGAGGCTGATCGGCCCAGACCGCATCGATCGGGTTGCTGTCGACAGCAACCGCCTTTGCACCCTGTTTCGCCAACGCCTTTTCCATCGCCTTGACGAAGGAGCGGGTGTGCAGCCAGGCATCATAGCCGATAACATCGCCCTTGCGGGCATGATCGCCGAGCCAGCCGGTCACCGACTGATCGGCGGTGCCGATATAGTCATAATGACGGCCATCGACCTGATCGCGTACCTGGATAGTGTAACGGCCATCGGTGAAGATCGCCGCCTTCTCCGCCATCACCACCGCGCTGCCCGCAGAGCCGCCAAAGCCGGTCAGCCATTCGAGCCGCTGGGCATAGCCGCCAATATATTCGGACATGTGCTCATCGCAGATCGGCACGATGAAGCCAGTCAGCTCCTGACGTTTCATCTGTTCGCGCAGTGCGCTCAGCCGTGCTTCATGGGTGGACATGAGCATCATCGTTCTCCTTGCAAAAGCCTGTTGTCTTACACATAGTCGCCACACCATCATTGCGCCAGTGCTTCGGCCAGCTGGTTGCCCTTCCCCATTGTCCGATGGAGGTTTCCCATGTCAGTGAAATTATGGTCGCTGAAATTACGCCCCATAGCCCTTGTCGCGGCGGCTCTCACGCTGAGTGTCGCACCCGCACCTGCCCAACAAACAGAACCGCCAGAAACAGAAGAGCCAGAAACAGAAGAGAAAGCATCCCGTATGTCTCAGCCGCCAATGGCCGAACAGCGTCCCTATAGTTTCGAAGCCCATGGCATCACCGTGGAAGACCCGTATTTCTGGCTCAAGGACCAGAGCTACCCTACAGTCGATGACGAGGATGTGCTCGATTATCTGAAGACGGAAAACGCCTGGTTCGAGCAGAATATGGCGGCACACAAGCCGCTGATCGAAGCGCTGTTCACCGAGATGAAGGGGCGGATCAAGGAAGATGACAGCTCGGTGCCGCAAAAGGATGGCGACTGGCTCTACTGGATCGAATATGAGGAAGGCGCACAGTATAAAAAATGGTACCGCAAATCGGTTGCCGGCGGCGATAGGGTTCTGATCCTCGACGAGACCGAACTGGCCAAGGGGCTCGATTATTTTCGCCTCGGCAGTTTTTCCGTCAGCCCCGATGGCAATTTGCTGGCCTATGGCGCCGATGATGATGGCTCGGAGCGTTTCGATGTCCGCATCAAGGATCTGCGCACCGGCGAACTGCTCCCCGACACCATCCCGGGTACGCTCTCCAGCCTGATCTGGCGCGCCGACTCGGGCGCTCTGCTTTATGGTCTGGCCAATGAAAACTGGCGTACCGACAATGCCCGGCTGCATGTGCTGGGCACGCCGGTCGAAGAGGATGTTGAACTGTACAGGGAGGCCGATGAAGGCTTCCGCGTCGGCATCGGCACCACATCAAACGAGAAATATATCATCATCGCCACCGGCGACAATGAGACCAGCGAGGTGCGGCTGGTGCCCGCCGATAATCCGACCGCCGAACCGATCCTGGTTGCACCGCGCAAAAAGGGCCGCGAATATGCGGTCGAGGAACGTGATGGCACACTCTATATTCACAGCAATGACGAGCATATCAATTTCCGCCTCGCCACCGCCAGCATCGACAATCCCGGCGAATGGGTGACGCTGATCGCAGGGTCGGACACATTCTATATGACCGGCATGGAGGCTTATAAGGACTTTTACGTCATTGAAGGACGCCGCAACGGCCTCGATCAGGTGGAAATCCGCTATTATGACGATCCGGACCGGATCGAGCCGATCCAATTCCCCGAGGCCAGCTATAATGCCGGGACCAGCAATAACCCTGAATGGGATGTCACCAAGCTGCGGCTCTCTTATGAGTCGATGGTCACCCCCGATACCGTTTATGACTATGATGTTGCGGATAAATCGCTCGAAACGCTGAAGGTTCAGGAAATTCCATCCGGTTATGATGCCGGTGAATACCGCACCGAGCGTGTCACCATCGAGGCACGCGACGGGGCGATGGTGCCGGTCAGCCTAGTCTATCACAAGGACACGCCGCGCGACGGCAGCGCGCCGCTGCATCTCTATGCCTATGGTGCCTATGGCTATGCCATCCCGCCCAATTTCTCGACCACGCGGCTCAGCCTGGTTGATCGCGGCTTCATCTATGCCATCGCCCATATTCGCGGCGGCGATGATCTCGGTCGCCAATGGTATCTCGACGGCAAGCTCAAGGCGCGCACCAACACCTTCAACGACTTTGTCGACGTCGCGCGCGGCTTGGCGGCGAAAAACTATACGTCGCTGGGCCGCATTACCGCCAGTGGCGGCTCGGCAGGCGGCGAGTTGATGGGTGCCATCGTCAACAGCGACCCGGACATCTGGGGTGCGGTGGTGGCGCATGTGCCCTTTGTCGACGTGCTCAACACCATGCTGGACGCGTCGCTGCCACTGACCCCGGGCGAATGGCCCGAATGGGGCAATCCGATCGAGAGCAAGGAGGATTTCGAATTCATCCGCTCCTACAGCCCCTATGATCAGGTATCGGCGCAGAATTACCCGCCAATGCTGGTCACCGCGGGCCTCAATGACCCGCGCGTAACCTATTGGGAACCGGCCAAATGGGTGGCCAGGCTGCGCGACACCAGGACCGACGACAATATACTGCTGCTCAAGACCAATATGGGCGCTGGCCATGGCGGCAAATCGGGCCGTTTCGATTCGCTCTATGAAACGGCGGAAGAGTTTGCCTTCATCCTGTGGCAGATGGGAATGGTGGAGGAGTGACGCCCTTCACCCAGACTTTTACCGCACAAGAGCAGCACATTGACGAGCTTGGCCATGTCAACAATGCCATATGGGTGCAGTGGATTCAGGATATCGCCACCGCCCATTGGGGCAGCATTGCGCCAGAAGAGATGCAGCAGCGCTATATCTGGATGGTGACGCGGCACGAAATTGATTATCGCGGCAATATCGCGCTCGGCGAAAGCGTCACCGGGCGCACCTGGATTTCCGATCCGCCGCGCGGGGCGCGGTTCAACCGCAATGTCGCCTTCGACAATGCCGGAGGCAAGACCATCGTCACAGCCATAACCAGCTGGGCGCTGCTCGACAGGCAAACCCAAAAGCTGTTGCGTGTGCGCGACGATATTACCGGAATATTCGGACTTTAGGCCGCTCCGGACAGCGCACTGAGGATCGCCGAAACCGCGCTCGGTTTCGAGGCAAAGCCGAGATGGCCGCAATCGAGCTCGATGGCAGCGTCGCGCTCATTATGTTCGCCCCGGGCACTGACCGGGCTGACAATGCCGTCGCGGCGTGACCAGAAGGCGATGGTCGGCACCGGTGGTTTTTCCCGGGTATTGACCGCAACCGGCGGCGCGTCGACCGGATGGCCGGCGACATGCTCATAGATGCGCCAGGCATTATTAGCGCGCAAATCACCGGAAAAGGGTGCGCCAAGCGTCATCACGCTGCGGATGATATCGGGGCTGTTCTTGGCCGCCTCGCGGGCATAGACCCCGCCCAGCGACCAGCCGATCAGCGTCACCGGTGCGCCATGATGTTGCGCCATGGCATCGATCTGCTCCGCCAGACGCTCCAGCGTATCGCGCCGGGCCCCCATATTGCGGCCCATGCCCCAGTCGCGCACCTTGTAGCCGGTGCGTGCCAGCACGTCGTGCAGCACGCCCATCGCACCGGGTGACGACAGGAAACCGGGCAGCAGCATCACCGGACGGCCGTCACAGGCCGGTTGATGTGTTGCGGCGATGCGCTGCCTCGACATCCGCCCGCTCAGCAGATTGGCGAGCACTGCCGCTTCACGCATCAACAGCCATTTCGATGGCGCGCACGCAGGTATCGGCTGCACCACCAACGGTCTGGTAAGACTTGGATTCGCGATATTGTCCATAAGGGACCAATATGCACATATGTCAGAGAAATTGAAGTTTAATGTCATTAATATGACACAACGCCTGTGACAGGAACAGCCAAAGGCCCTCCTCCATGACGACGAAGGTGGTTGACAGCACCAGAGACTTGTGACAGATATTTCTGTCATGACAGAAATTACAGAGATAGAACCGCAAAGTGATTCGCCCGATGGCGATGTTCTCGCACCGGCTGTGCGCCAGTTCGTGCTGCACTGGGGCGAGATGGGCGGCCAATGGGGCGTCAACCGCACCGTAGCGCAGATCCATGCGCTTCTCTATCTCGCTGAGCGGCCAATGCATGCCGAAGAGATAAGCGACCTGCTCGGCATTGCCCGCAGCAACGCCTCCAACTCGCTCAAGGAGCTGATCGGCTGGAAGCTGATCCGCCGGGTTCCGGTGATGGGCGACCGGCGTGACCATTTCGTCGCCGAAGTCGATCTGTGGCAGATGCTGACGCGCATCGCCCAAGGCCGCAAAGAGCGTGAAATCGACCCTGCCGTCGCCGCACTCGGTATGTGCCGCAATGAGGCAGCAAATGACCCACGTATCTCGCCGGCGGCGCGCCAGCGAATCGAGGCAATGCATGATTTCGTCACCACCATGGATGGCTGGTATTCGGAGATGATGACCGTCCCCACCGGCACCCTGGCGCGGCTGATCAAAATGGGCCGCACGGTGCTGAAATTCATTCCAAAAGGCAAAAATACCGACTGAACCGCGCGCTTCGGCACGTAAAAAAATTTGGCTATTGATTTCTCTTTCTACAGAAAGATCAGGATTGACTATTATGGCTGGAAATATTGCAATCAGAGCTGAAGGCACAGTTTCAGCGCCACGCAGCGAAGAGGCAGAAGCGCGGTTCAACACCCCTGCACCCTGCCCCGATTTTGCCCGACTGTTGCCGCGGGGCAAATGGCTGGCCCTGCCCGCCGCCATCCGCCGTCGCTTCTCGCGCAGTGCGTCGGGTAACAGCGTGATCAGCTATCACGGCATGGTAGTGGAACAGAAGGCCAATGCAGCGGGCTGGTTGATAACCCAGGCGGCGCGGCTGATCGGCGCGCCTTTGCCCTTTTCCGTCTGCGGTCCGGCTGCGGTCACCATCACCAGCCTGCCCGCCCATAAAAATGCACCTGCGGGCCAGATCTGGTCGCGCCAATATGGCCGCCGCGCTGGTTTCCCGCAGGTCATTCACTCGGTGAAACGCTTTGCCGGACCCACAGGATTGGAAGAATATCTTGGCATGGGTATCGGTATCGCCTTGCGCCTCGATGCCGATGACCAAAGCCTCGATTTCCTCAGCGATCATTATTTCCTGATGCTGTTCGGCAAGCGCTTTCGTCTGCCGCGCTGGCTCAGCCCCGGCGATCTCAGCATCGGCCATATTGCTAAAGGCGAACAACGCTTCGCCTTCACCCTGAAGCTCTCACACCGCCTGTTCGGCGTGATGATCGAGCAAGTCTGCCTGTTTGAAGATGAGGAGAATGCACCATGCTGAATGATCCGATCCTGATCGCCCTGTTGCTGTTGCAGATTTTCATGGGCGCCTTTGATACGCTGTTCCATCATGAGATGACGCAGCGGCTGGGCTGGTCCAAGGGCCAACAGTTCGAATTGCGGCTCCATGGCATGCGCAACCTGATCTATGCCGCTGTCTTTCTGATGCTCGGCCTGACCGCTCCTGCTGGAGCATGGGCGATCGCCCTGATGGCGCTGCTGGTGATCGAGCTCTGCATAACCTTGGTGGATTTTGTCGAGGAAGACCGGGTGCGCCTGCTACCTGCCAGCGAGCGCGTGACCCATACGCTGCTCACGCTCAACTATGGCGTGGTGCTGGCGCTGTTGCTGCCCAAGCTCTTTGCCGCCGCGCAACTCCCGAGCGCCTTGCCCTTTGTCTGGCAGGGTTGGCTCTCGCTATTTCTCGCGCTATCGGCACTGTCAGTAATCATCTTCGGCCTGCGCGATCTATTCGCCGCGCGCCGTCTCGATGCCATGGCCGAACTGGGCGACGACCCGGCGACATTGGCCAGCGCCCTGCCACCGCAACAGCGCGTACTGGTCGCTGGCGGCACAGGCTTTGTCGGCAGCCGCCTGGTCGAGGCGCTGGTCGATGCCGGGCATGAGGTCAGCGTGCTGACTCGCAGTATCTCCAGCGCACGCCATCTGCGCCATCCGGTCAAGCTGATGACCAGTCTTGACTGGATCGCCGATGAGCATCCCGATGGCCGGCCTTATTTTGATGCCATCATCAATCTTGCCGGGGCGTCTGTCGCGGGTGGACTGTGGACCGCCAAGCGCAAACAGCTGATCCTCACCAGCCGCGCCGAGGTGGCGCAGCAGCTGCACGATTTCTGCCGTCGCCAGATCGCCCGCCCACCGGTCTATATCGGCGCCAGTGCAGTCGGCTATTATGGCGATGGCGGCGAGGCGGTGATCGATGAAGGCAGCCCGCGCGGCAGCGGCTTTGCCGCAAAAAGCTGCCGCGAGGTCGAGGCGCTGGCTGATCGGTTCTCGCTGTTCGGCATGCGTATCGTCAGACTGCGCATCGGCATGGTGCTGGCGCATCAGGGCGGTTATCTGGCGCAATTGTTGTTGCCGTTCGAATTTGGTGTTGGCGGACCCATCGGCAATGGGCAGCAATGGCTGAGCTGGATTCACCGCGACGATCTGGTCCGCGCCATCACCTTCTGCATGGCGCACAAGGAGGTCAGCGGCGCGGTCAATGCGGTTGCACCTAACCCGGTACGCCAGCGCGAATTTGCACGCGCCTTTGGCCGCATATTGCAGCGCCCGGCCTTTATGCCGCTGCCGGCATGGCTGCTGAAACCTTTGCTTGGGGAGATGGCGGACGACCTGTTCCTCGCCAGCCAGAAGGCGCTGCCGGTCAAGCTGTTGTTCAACGGCTTCCGCTTCCGCCATGGCGATATTGATAGTGCACTGCCTGCGGCTTTGGGGATGGAAGGACCAGCGCTCAATCCCGTTCAGTATCTGCATTATCGCGAGGCCAAGCTCTTAAGCTGATAGTGCTCTTGAGCAGATAGGAGAACAGCGCGTGACGACCACAATATGAAACTCGTCATTGCGAGCGCAGCGAAGCAATCCAGGATAGCATGCACCTGCTCCGGATTGCCGCGTCGCTTCGCTCCTCGCAATGACGGATAAAAAAAGCGGGCGCCCGATTGAGCCGCCCGCTTTTTGTTGTTCGGTAATGGACAGGCAAAATTAACGCTTGGAGAATTGGAAGCTCCGGCGGGCTTTGGCGCGGCCATATTTCTTGCGTTCGACCACACGGCTGTCGCGGGTCAGGAAGCCTGCTGCCTTCACTGTCGAGCGCAGAGCTGGCTCGTACTTGGTGATCGCCTGGCTGATGCCGTGCTTCACCGCACCGGCCTGCCCCGACAGGCCGCCGCCTTTGACCGTGGCGACAATGTCATACTGACCGGCACGATCGGTGATCGCGAACGGCTGGTTGATCACCAGACGCAGTGTCGGACGCGCGAAATAGGTTGTCTGATCACGGCCATTGACGGTGATCTTCCCGGTGCCGGGCTTGAGCCAGACACGGGCAACCGCATCCTTACGACGACCGGTGGCATAGGCGCGGCCATATTGATCCAGCTCCTGCTCACGCAGCGGCATGGTCGGAACTTCTGGTTCGGCTGTTACAGTTTCACCAGCTTCGGCAGCAGCGGCATTTTCGGCCACGGCGTCACCGGCGATTTCCTTGATGTCGGAAAGGGACTGACGGGTATCGGACATTATGCACCCACCTTATTCTTGCGGTTCATGGAAGCAACATCGATGGTCGCTGGCTTCTGGCCCTCATGCGGGTGCTCAGTGCCATTATAGAGATGCAGCGCGCGCATCTGGTCGCGGCCCAGTGGACCACGCGGGATCATGCGCTCAACCGCTTTTTCCAGGACACGCTCGGGGAAACGGCCTTCAAGAATACGCTCTGGCGAGGTTTCCTTGATGCCACCGGGATAGCCGGTGTGCTTGTAATAGCGCTTGTCCTTGGTCTTGTTGCCGGTGAACTTCACCTTGTCGGCATTGATGACGATGACATGGTCACCGCAATCGACATGCGGGGTATAGCTCGGCTTGTGCTTGCCGCGCAGGATATTGGCGATGATCACCGCAACGCGGCCAACCACCAGATTTTCGGCATCAATAATATGCCATTTCTTTTCAACCTCTGCCGGCAGCGCCGGTTTGGTCATCTTGGTAAGCGCCTTCATGGCCCATAAACCTCCAGTGACGGCCGGATCGGCATCGAACCGGCCTGCAAAACAGTGTCGCTTATGCTAAGCGGTGTGCAATTCAGCATGATGCCGATATTGCAGAAGGCGCGCTAATGGCGGCCAATCACGGCTGAGTCAAGCATTTCTAATGGTTTTCGGGCGGGTAAAATAATACCTTATGGTGTATTTTCTGGCTGGCGACACAGCCGGTCGACCGCGCCTGTATCGGTGATGCGCTGCCATTTCTCGGTGCTGACACGTTCCATTCCCATCGCCTTGGTGCGGATAGTGCGGCGTAGCTCCAGCAACAAGCCATCAGCGGCAACCGTCATCTCTCCCTCGCTGCTGCTCAGCGCTGGCGCGCCTTCATCTAGCTGCGACCGCAGCGCCCATAAGCGGCTGCCATCGGCGCGCTCCACCGGGGTGGCGCGTTCGCCGCCGGGGCGATAGACCCAGTGGCTGCCCTGTTGTGCGATTGCAGCCTGACCCAATATCGGCAGCACCGATGCCGCGAGATAGGCATCGCGTGCCTCGGGTGGCGTCGCGATAATTTCATCGAGCAGGCGATAGCCGATGCTGCGTGCCGCCGGTTCGGCGATACGCTGCTCCAGCGAGCCGCGCATGGTTTTGACCGCATCGATCAACCGCTGCCATGTCGCTTGTGTATCCTGCACTGCGATGATGTCGCCCGATGAAGTGAGGTCGAGGATCAGCCATTCATCGCGCTTGATCGCGGTGCCAATGCCCAGCAGCGCGACCAGCCGGTCCGGACCCTCGCTGGCAATATCGGCCACCCGGGCATCGAGCCGATAGCCCCTGCCGATCCGGGTGAAGCGGATACAGCGGTGGATGCTCTGGCTCATCACATTGTCGCCGGCAGGGCGGGTAATATTCCGGCGGTACAGCAGCGGCTGGCCTGTAGGGGGTGCAAAGGCGCGGATATCCGTGCTGCTTTGCGCTGCCGCAATCGGCACAGCGGCAAAGGCGAGCGGCAAGGACAGCAGTAATCCCGATAACATGGCGCGCGTAACAGACATGATGGCTGCCTAGCCTGTCCGCGGCACCAAGTCAGCCGCAAAACATGCCATCAACAATGTCCAGGACAGGGTCTATATTGTCTGGCCGCCGGTCTGTTCGATGATCCAATCGGAAAATGCCTCTTCACTGTCATCGGCGCGCCACACGCTGATGCCCGGCAGATCATAGCTGTGCATCGCGATAATGCGGGTCTTCAGCGCCGGCAGAGCCGCCATGCGGGTCTTGAACAGCACCGCCACCTCGCCATCCTCGCGCACCTCGCCATGCCAGCGATAAATGGCACGCGTCTCGCCAAGGATATTGGCGCAAGCGGCAAGCTCCTCCTGCACGATCTTGCGCGCGGCGGTGCGCGCCTCGTCAATATCGGCAAAGCTGCAATAGACGGTGACGATACGATTGCCGTCAAAGTCGGAAGCGGTCATCATGTTGCTCCTGTTGCTTATCCCTTGCCATTTTCAGGACTCGCGATTTCGGAGGTATTTCGGGCCAGCCCAGACGATGCACGGCCCACACAGTGGACAGCACCACCAGCGCGCCGACCGCCTGATGCAGCACCGCCAAGGTGATGTTCACCTGGGTCATCACCGTGGCGATGCCGAGAAAAATCTGTGTCCCAAAGGCCGTATGCACCGCCAGTGATATGCGCCGGTCGCTATGGCGGACCTTGCGCGCCAGCCATATCAGCGCCGCTACTGCCACCCAGGCCCACCAGCGATGGACGAAATGGATCATCGTCGGATCATTGACCAACAGCTGGCCGAGACCGAGACCCCAGTTGATATTGGGCACCAGCGCACCTTCCATCAGCGGCCAGCTATCCGAGACCAGTCCGGCATTGAGCCCGGCCACCCATGCCCCGAACAGCAGCTGGACAAACAATATGGCCAGCACCGCCGCGCCAAAGCCGGTCATCCGCGCCGGGCGTGTCAGACCTGCAGCATGCCGCCTGAGGTCAAGCGCGGTCCAGGCAATGCCACCGAGGATGAACAGCGCATTGAGCAGATGTACCGACAGACGGAAATGGCTGACATCGGTGCGCAGCGTGAGGCCCGATTCGACCATCCACCAGCCGATGGTGCCCTGCAACCCGCCCAGCGCCAGCAGTGCCAGCAACCGCCCCTTATAACCGCGCGGAATCGCATTCTTCACCCAGAACCACAGCAGCGGCAGGGCAAAGGCGACGCCAACCAGCCGTCCGAGCAGCCGGTGCACCCATTCCCAGAAATAGATGAACTTGAATTCGGACAGCGTCATGCCCGCCGGGCCGTTAATCTCGATATATTCGGGGATTTGCTGATATTTGCGGAACTCCTCGGCCCAGGCGGCGTCGCTCAGCGGCGGCAACGCCCCGGTCACCGGTTTCCATTCGGTGATCGACAGGCCGGATTCGGTCAGCCGGGTGATGCCACCGACCACCACCATGGCGAACACCAGAAAGGCGACCGACCACAGCCAGTTGGAAATGGCGATGGGGCGGGCCAAAGCGGCATCTGCGCGGTCAGCGGCAGGCATGGTCGCAGTTGCAGTCTCCATGCGGCCCATGTGCGCCCGCAAGCCCGACGTTACAAGGGCCTAATCGCGATACCGGCGCCGCTTTGTCGGCGCGGCAGCGGTGCTGGCAGAAAATTTACTCCGCCTGATGCGCAGCCTTGTCTAATGTGATGTTATAACCTAAGTGCCAGCCATGGCTTCTGCTCCCCATATTCATAGTGCGCCGGCACAGGCTGCCAGTGCGGCAGCACAGGGGCCGGACAGCAAGGGCGTTCAGCGCGGACGATCAGGCGGCCTTGACAGCCTCGCCATGGCGCTTTCCGGACTTTGCGCTGTGCATTGCCTGATCAGTGCGGTGGTGCTGGCTCTATTGGCCTCGGCCGGCGGCATTTTTTTCGACCATATTGTGCACGAAATCGGTCTGGGACTCGCCTCGATCCTTGCCGCCATTGCCTTTGTCGACGGCTTTGTGCGTCACCGGCTTTTGCTACCGCTCACTCTGGGTGGCCTTGGCATTGCGGTCATGGCCGGCGCACTACAGCTTCATGACCATAGCGGCGAGATTATCGGTACGCTTATCGGCGTGACATTGCTGTCGCTAGGCCATTATCTCAACCGCCGCGCCAGACGCTGACGAATCCCCGGCAGCATCAGGGCATGGTGCTGAAATACCAGCCATAGAATATCACCCAGAACAGCAGCATCAACGCTATCCGCACCCGGTCCGGCAAGCGGCGCAAAAGCCATGCAATGATCGCGGCCAGCACCGCCGCCAGAAAATAGCGTGGCAGGCGCGCGCCGAAAGTGTGCAGCGCCAACAAGCCATAGCCGCTGTCCCGGGCCACGGCACCCAGCACATAAAGCTTGTAGGGAACACCCGAAAACGCGCCGGAGAGCATCGCGACAAAGCCTTGCCCGGCATAGTCGTCCATCGCCTGATTCATCAGCGCGGCATCAATGGCGGGCAGGGCGATCACCACTGTCTGGATCGCTGCCATGTCATGACCGGCAAGCGCATAGAGCAGCCAGCCCCCGACAATGGCCGCAAAGGCCGCAATAAAGGGCAATGGCCAGACCTGTCGCCATGGCCGGGATATTGCCAGAACCGTCAACGCGACATCCGCTACAATGAAGAATAGACAAGCCTCCGCAAAGCTCCACAGCGCCACCAGCATGGCGGGCCAGTTGCGGGGCAAGCGACGCTGGAGCATTATCGCCATCGCCTGACCGCTCAGAGCGCGTAGAAATAATTGGTGATATGATACATGATCGGGGCCGCGAAACTGACCGAGTCCATCCGGTCCATCGCACCGCCATGGCCCTGTATCATCGCGCTCCAGTCCTTACGACCAAGCGAGCGCTTGACTGCGGAAAGCACCAGCCCGCCCCAGAAGCCCGCAAGCACGATGGTGAAGGCTATGGCGGCAGCTGCCAGCGGGGTAAATGGCGTGATCCACCACAGTCCGGCACCGACCAGAGTAGCAAACAGGCCGCCACCGATAAGGCCCTCCCATGTCTTGTTGGGGCTGACACTGGGGGCCAGCTTGCGTTTGCCGAACAGCTTGCCGAAGACATATTGCGCGACATCGGAAATCTGGACCACAGTGACCAGGAAGAACAGCAGCAGGAAATTGCGTCCTTCAAAACCCGGAATATCGAGATTGATCAGCGCCGGGGCATGGCTGATGCAATAGACGGTCAGCATCAGCGCCCACTGAATCTTCGCACTGCGCACCAGAAAATCCTTGGTTTCGCCGCGCGCGACCGAGAGGATCGGCAACAGCAGAAAGGCATAGACCGGGATGGCAATCGAGAACAGTGCCGGCCAGTCGATCCAGATCAGCCAATATTGCATTGGAATGAAGATGTAGAAGGCGGCCACAGTAGCGCGATGATCGGCTGCCAGTGTCGGTGTGATCGAGAGAAATTCGCGCAAGCAGTAAAAGCTGACCAGCATGAACAGCATGATCGTAATCCCCTTGCCGAAGAAAAAGGCAAGGCCGAAAATCGCCACCATCAGCCACCAGGCACGGATACGCTGATTGAGATTCTGCACCGTGGCATTGGGGCCATCCGGTCCTGATCGCCGTGCCAGCACGAAGCCGACCACGCTGGCGATGAGCAAAAGGCCGACCACTCCGGACATGAGATAGAGGAATGTTGGATCATTCATGCGGCATGTTCCGCCAGAGCAATGATGGAGTCGCGGGCACGATCGAGGAAAACCGCCTTTTGCTCCCCCTCGACCCGTACCAGCGGCGCACCGAAGGTAACCGAACAGCTGATCGGGGCCGGCAGGATTGCTCCCTTGGGATAGGCACGGCTGAGATTTTCGAGATAGACCGGGATCAGCTCGGCATCGGGAAATTCGCGTGCCAAATGGAAAATGCCCGATTTGAGCTTGCCCGGGAGCGCATCATCGCGACGCGTGCCTTCGGGGAAAATGATCAGCGACTCCCCGCGCTGCAGCACCTCGCGCAACGGTTCGAGCGGGTTTCGCGAAGCCTTGCGGTCAACCAGCACAGCGTGCAGCACGCGCAGCGAGATATAGCGCGTCAGGGCGTTCTTGCCCCAATAATCGGCAGCGGCGACCGGATGGGTCACAGCGCGAAACTCGGGCGGTATCGCAGCGCACATCAATATCGTGTCGAGATGGCTGCCATGATTGGCGAAATAGATGCGTGGCCCGGCCGCAGGAGCGCTGCCCTGCCAGATCGGACTGCCGCCGACCAGAAAGCGTGTAATGGCGAAGATGATGTGGCGCAGGATCATCCGGCCGCATCCACCAGCTTCTGCCGCAACCGCCATGTGCGTCGCAAAATGGTAGCTGTCGTGCCAACCGCCAGCGCGACAAAAAGCCACAGGCCGATGACCGCACTGCCCTGATACTGGCCCTCAATCGCCAATGCGAAACAGGCCAGGGTAAGCAAGGCCATACGGTGCGGCTTGGCCATCGGTCCGCAAAAATCATCACCATGGCCAAGCGCGCTGCCCATGGCGCGAACATAGGCGGTGGTTACCGCGAGCAGCGCCGCCAGCCAGCCCAGCCAGGGCCATCCGAGCGCATAACCGAAAGCAATCAGGAACAGGCTGTCCTCGACCCGGTCGGGCAGTTCGTTGAACAATGGCCCGGTCGCGGTGCCGCGCCCGCCTTCAACCGCGACAAGCCCGTCGAGCATGTTGCACAACAGCCGCAGCTGGATGCACAGCGCCGCGAGCAGGAACAGCAGCGGCTGGCCATTGGCAGCGACCAGCATCAGCCATGACCCGATGGCCGCAAAACCGACCCCAAGCACCGATATCTGATTGGGGGTAATCCCGGTGGCGAGCAATGCGCGGGTGAGTCCGCTGGCCCAACCGGTGGTGCGCGACTTTAACGGTCTGCGGCTATTATTATCGCCCATTGCCTCCCCTGTAGCGATGCAGCAGATCACCGCCGCTCCGGCGCACTATGTTGCATGGCTTTTGCCGACACTCCACTTTTTTCTTGTGGTGCGATGGCGCCACCGCAAGTGTCTTGTATAGCCGCAACGGTTACGCCACATAAACGGCATGAACAACATGATATCGATCACCGTCAACGGCGAATCCCGGCAGGTTCCGCAGGGCAGCTCGCTCATCGACCTGTGCACAACGCTCGAACTCGATCCGGCGAAAATCGCCGTTGAGCATAATCGCGAGATCGCGCCGCGCAGTCACCATGCCGATATCATCCTCGGCGATGGCGATGCTCTGGAAATCGTCCATTTTGTCGGCGGCGGGTGATGGTTTTTCGCTGCGGCTTATTCTATATCGCCTTTTATGAATGATATGATGTCTTCCCCCACCACCTTCGACGATGACAGCTGGACCGTCGCCGGACACACATTCACCTCACGGCTGATCATCGGAACCGGCAAATATGCCGACTTTGCCGAAAATGCCGCGGCGCTGGCGGCCTCGGGTGCCGAGATCGTCACCGTAGCGGTACGCCGGGTCAATATCGCCGACCCCAAGGCGCCGATGCTGACCGATTATATCGATCCGAAGAAAACCACCTATCTGCCCAACACCGCCGGCTGCTTCACCGCCGATGAGGCGATCCGCACCTTGCGGCTGGCGCGTGAGGCGGGTGGCTGGGATCTGGTCAAGCTCGAGGTGCTGGGCGAGGCCAAGACATTATATCCCGATATGTATGAGACGCTGCACGCCACCGAGACACTGGCGAAGGAAGGCTTCAAACCGATGGTCTATTGTGTCGACGATCCGATTGCCGCCAAGCGGCTGGAAGATGCCGGTGCGGTGGCGATCATGCCGTTGGGTGCGCCGATCGGCTCGGGTCTGGGCATCCAGAATCGGGTGACGATCCGGCTCATCGTCGAGGGTGCGAAGGTGCCTGTGCTGGTCGATGCCGGGGTCGGCACCGCCTCCGATGCCGCGGTGGCGATGGAGCTGGGTTGCGACGGAGTGCTGATGAACACCGCCATTGCCGAGGCCAGGGATCCGGTGATGATGGCACGCGCGATGAAATATGCGGTCGAGGCCGGACGTTTGGCCTATCGCGCCGGGCGCATGGCGACGCGCAAATATGCCGATCCCTCAAGTCCGCTCGCCGGACTGATCTAGAATCGCGCCTTGCGATTCGGCTGATTCCATCCGAAGCGCCGCAACTGATCACCTGATTCGACCATGATGCGCGAACAAATCTGGCGTTCGTCGGTCACAAAATTGTCTTATGTAAACACTTGTCGACGGTTTAACGCCGTTCGTCTCGACGAACGCCACATAACGCTATCGCAACGCTGTCCATCGAAGGCCCGGCGATTGGCCCTGCCGATGCGGGTATAACCGGAATTGCGAGAGGAGGAACATCACGCTCCCCAAGCCAGTTCCTCCCTCCGGCCCAGCAATGGGATCTGGATAGGGGACGGTGTTTTGCTACCCTTTGGGCACCGTCCCCACTTTGGAAAACCGGTTATCGGACCATTCCCCGAAGGTCCGGTCGCCATGATGACCCGAGAGGACAAGACAATGCGTGTACTGACTTCCCCGAAACGCCCGACCACATCATCCCGCCTGGCCCGCCGTCTTGGCGCTGCCGCTCTGATCGCCGGTGTGGCCCTGAGCCCGATTGCCGCCCAGGCCGGTGAGGATCGCGACCCCAACCGCACCTATCGCTCGGTAGAGGTGCAGATCAATGACCTTAATCTCGAAAGCGATGCCGGCCAGAAAACACTCCAGCGCCGCATCAAATATGCTGCACGTGAAGTGTGCCGCCCGGCACCACGCCTCAACCTGCGCGACCACAGCGATTACCGGCGCTGCATGACCGAAGCACTGGACAGCGGTCGCGAAGCGATTGTCGAGGTCCTCGCAGCCAAGGAAAGCGGCACCCAATTGGCATCGAGCGACATCACGATCTTCGCAAACTGAACTGGGACGCCGGGAGTCCACCCCTCTTCCGGCGCTCCGGTCCCGCCAGGGCACAGCCCCGGTCATGGACCATCGAACTGGCCCCTCACGGGGCCCTTTTCGATTCTGCAGGAAAACTTCTGAATCGACCCTCTTGAATATCGCTTCGGGCACCACATTTAATGCGTCGAGATATTTGTTTCGGAAAGCTATGCGAAATTAAATTTCGCCATCTGTAACGAATATGATTCCATCCCCGAAACAATGATCAAGCCGCCCGGTGCGGTACGATATGAAAGGAAAGAACAATGACCCTTGGATATAAACTGATGTTCGCCCTGACCGCAGCCACCGTTTCGCTGGCTTCGATCCAGGCCATCATCGTCTGACAATACCAACCGGCCGCCGGACAAAGCCTTCCCGATTATCCGGCGGTCAGGGCCGGGCCGTCAGCGCCCGGCCAGTTTCTTCACCTGTGTCAAATAGGTCCGGCCGATCCGCAACTCGGTGCCGTCATCGAGCAACGTCAGCCACACTCCACCGCCTTCATGGCGCAATCCCTTGATAAAATCCTTGCGCACAATGTGCGAACGGTGCGTACGCACAAATTGCTCCGGATTAAGCCGCGATTCGAGTGCCTTGATCGTTTCGTGCAGCAAATAGCTGCGCGGCCCGACATGGAGCCGCATATAATCGCGTTCGGCCTCGATACGATCGATCCGGCCAACATCGATACGCTTTAGCTCGGAGCGATGCGGCACCCAGAATTCGCGCGCCCAGTCGCTCTGCAACCCGTCACTGTCCATATTGTCGGCACTGGTGCCGACGACATCGCCATTGAGTGCAGGCAAGCGTTCGCGCAGCCGCGTAATCGCCCGCTTCAGCCGGTCGAGCGCCACCGGCTTGAGCAGATAATCGACCGCCGCGAGATCGAACGCCTCAACCGCAAAGCGGTCATAGGCGGTGACAAAAATAATCGCCGGAGGGCGACCCTGTGCCGCCAGCGCCTTGGCCAGGCCGATACCGTCCATGCGCGGCATATTGATATCGACCAGCAGCAGCTCGGGGTGCAGCCCCTCAGCCATGCGCAGCGCCGATACACCGTCATTGGCGGTGCCGACCAGATCTATTCCATCGACCTGGTCACATAATAGCTGCAGCCGCTCGACCGCGAGCGGCTCGTCATCGACAATCATTGTCCTTATCATCAATTACCCTCTTTTCTCCCCCGCCGCGTGCTGTGATCAGGTCAGCTCATCGGCACTGCTGCGCCGCGATATCGGCAAGGTCAGCCGCGCGCTGAAGCCGCCGCCGGGATGCGCCTCGGTGAGCAGGGTACCAGCGTTGCCGAAACGGGTTTCCAGCCGGTCGCGGACATTGGCGATGCCGATGCCGTTGCTGTCATCTCCGCCCAGATCGACCGTAACCGGGTCGCCATCATCATGCACGGTGATAACCAGCAGGTCACTCTCGCTATGGGCGCTGATCGATACGGTGACCGGACGTGATGTCCGCGACACACCATATTTGATCGCGTTTTCAACCAGTGGCTGCAGAATCAGCCCGGGGACGCATACATCCATCAGATCGTCCGGGATATCGATGGCAATACGCAGCCGCTCGGGGAAACGTACTTTCTCGATATCGAGATAGAGCCGCTGCAGGTCGACTTCCTCGGACAGCGGCACATCATCGAGCGGATCGCCCGACAGGCTGTTGCGATAAAAGGTCGAGAGATTCATGATCATCGCATCGGCTTCATGCGGCTTGTTGCGCAGCACCAGCGAAGACAGCGAATTGAGTGTGTTGAACAGAAAATGCGGATTGACCTGATAGCGCAGCGAGCGCAGCTCCGCCTGCTGTGCCGCCTGGGCAAAACGCGCGGCACGACGTTCGGCAAAGCGAACCTCGCCGGCATAGCTCATCGCCAGATATAGCGCGGCCCATGCGACGAGGAAGAAATAGCGCGCAGTCGCAACCTCCATGATTACCCCGCCGGGCGGCAGGTTCTGAAATTCCTCCAGCGCCTTCTGATCGCGAAACAGGCTGGCCGGGTCGTAGAGATTATAGACCAGATAGCTGAACACACCGATCAGCAGCGCACAGGGTACGGCCCCGACAAAGGCGCTGGCAATGCGTATGCCGAGCGGCTTGCGGTCGAAACCGCGCATGATCGCGTACAGGCCAAGCGTAGCGCCGATGCCCAGCAAAGTGACGACAACGCGCCGCGCCGCCAACTCACTCTGGTCGACCGGATAATCGATCACCAGCGAGCGCAATGTGGTGACGATCACGTAAAACAGCCAGAAGCCGAGAATGGACAGCAGGGCAACCTGGATGTCGACAGCTGGCCTGCCCAGCAGTGCGGGACGGTTCTTCATCATGCGCCGCTGTCTAGCAGAACCCGGCCCTGCTTGTCGCCTTTTCGCAGCATGGCTTGTCGAACCAGCCCCCGCCTTGGTCGAAACACCGGGCGACCAAGGCCTTTCGTCGAACCCGTGTCGACGCGCTTAACCAAATACTAACCATAAAGGGCGACACTGGCACCATTACAAGGAGCCGGAATGATGCGCGAAAACAGGGCGAACCATCGCGGCCGCAACGGGCCCGGACAAGGCAGCAATACCCTTTTTGTCGCCGAGATGCGCGAATTTGCCAGCTTTTCCCCTGCTGCCCAGCGCTATATCAAGCGCTCGCTCGATATTGGTCTGGCGCGCGCCGATGCTTTTGCGCTCTGGGCCCGCAATCGGGAGGAATCCTGCTCGATCCGCTCACAATATCTCCATTATCAGGTGCTTGCCGATATTCGCGAGCAGCTGCCATCGCCAGGCGCACGCGGCTGCCCCGAAGATATGCTGGCACAGCTGATCACCCTGGGCATTTTCGATCTGTCGCAGGGCGCGCTCGACAGCTTCTCCTCCTACCGCTTCCTCTATGAGCGGCTGCTGTCGGCAGCAGCACGGCCATGGCTGCCAAGCAGCTTCTGCGCCGCCGCCGCCGCACCGGAATTGGCACCCAGAAGGCGCAAGGAATTGCTGCAATCGATCAGCGAAGCCGCCGCCACTGCACCCGGATGGTCCGACCGCGAGCCGGTTTTCCTGCCCGAATGGGTCGACAAGATCCCGCTGGCAAAAGCGGCCTGAGCCGCCAGGCCCGGTCGCCTCTTTTCCGATCAGCTCCTGTAGAGACCGTCGATACGCTCTTTATAGCGCTCTCGGATGACATGGCGCCGGATCTTCATTGACGGTGTCATTTCCTCATTCTCGATGGCAAAGGGCTCGTCGGCAAAGACGAAACGGCGCACCTTCTCGATCACCGACAGATCCTTGTTGACCCGGTCGACCGCCCCGCGGATCGCGGTCTTGAAGGCCGGGCAGTCCTGCAGCTCGGCAAAATCATATTTCTTGCCCTCGCTGCGCGCCCATTCCAGTGCCCATTCCGGATCAGGCACGATCAGCCCGACGACATAGGGCCGCTTGTCGCCCGACACCATTGCCTGCAATATTTCCGGCTGCAGCGTCAGCATCCCCTCGACCTTTTGCGGGCTGACATTATCACCCTTGTCATTGACGATCAGGTCCTTTTTGCGGTCGGTGATGACGATCCGGCCGGCTTCGTCAATATGGCCGATATCGCCGGTGTGCAGCCATGGCGCTTCATCCTCGCCATCTCCCGGCAGCTTCTTCAGCACCCGTGCGGTTTCTTCGGGATTGCGCCAATAGCCGTGCATCACCAGCTCACCGCGCACCAGTATCTCGCCATCATCGGCGATGCGTACCTCGGTATCGATCAGCGGTGGCCCGACCGTATCCATTTTCAGGCCGGTTTGCGGACGGTTGCAGGCGATGATCGGCGCCGCTTCGGTCTGGCCATAGCCCTGCAGCATGGTGAGGCCGAGCGACTGGAAGAACACGCCGATATCCGGGTTGAGCGGCGCGCCGCCCGAGACCATCGCCTTGATCCGCCCGCCAAAGCGCTGGCCGACCTTGGGCCGCAGCGTACGGTTGAGCACGAAGTTCATCGGCTTGTCGCGCAGCCTCTTGCGGCCTTCCGCCTCTTTCTCGCCGATCTTCAGCGCCTTATCGAGCAGGTAATTGGCGACCTTGCCCTGTTGCTTCAGCGTTTTCAGCATCCGTGCGCGCAGCACTTCGAACAATCGCGGCACCACCACCATCAGCGTCGGGCGCACCTCTTCAATATTGCTCGCCAGCTTTTCCAGTCCCTCGGAATAATAGATCTGCGCGCCCAGGCCGATGGGGAAGAACTGGCCGGCGCTGTGTTCATAGGCATGGCTGAGCGGCAGGAAGGACAGGAATACCTCATCGTCCCAGGAAAAGTCGTGCTTGATAACTTCGGTCGGGCCTTTGACATTGTGCAATATCGCGCCGTGATGCTGCATCACCCCGCGCGGCGCGCCGCCGGTTCCGCTGGTATAGATCAGACAGGCCAGATCATCGCGGGTCACGGTCGCCATTTGCTGGCGCACCTTGTCCAGCGCCGTGGCAATATCGGCTTCGTCTCCGGCCACCAGCTCCTCCCAGCGGGTATAATCATAGCCGCTGGCCTGGGCGATCCTGAGGTCTTCCATGCCGATGACATGATGGCAATCGCTGGCGCGCAACACCGCCGGAAGCAGCGTCTGCGCCAGCTTTGCGCTGGAGACGATAACCGCGCTCGAGCGGCTGTTGTTGAGGATATGCAGATGGTCCCGTTCGGTATTGGTGGTATAGGTCGGCACGGTGACACAGCCCGCCGCCATGATCGCCAGATCGGCAATGCACCATTCGGGCCGGTTTTCCGACACCAGCATCACCCGATCGCCCTTTTTCAGGCCCAGTTTTTTCAGACCCCCGGCGAGCAGCGCCATTTGTGCCGCCGCCTGATTCCAGCTGACCGGCTGCCATTCGCCATCGCGTTTGGCCCAGAGAAATGGAGCATCGCCCTGCTCGGCGACGCGCGCGAGAAACATCTCGACCAGATTATTGTATCGGTCGAACTGCTCAAGTGATTTATCGATCATAACGTCCCGGCACCCCTCTCCCAGAATCTCTCATGGTCTTGCGCCATGTTCGGGCCATATTGTCTGTTCCAGATAAGCGGGATTGCAACAGGCTGCAAATCTCTGTGCACCATCATCCACGCGCCTATTAGGCATCCACGCGCCTATTAGGTCCGGCTATTCGCTGAGCGCGACCCCTTCGCTGCGCGGATCGGCGGCACCAACCCAGCCTTTGGGCGTCAAGGCCACGGCATTGACCTTGGACGGCAGGCCGGTGATCACCATGGTCCGGCCAAAATCGGTCAGTTCAGTGGACATGTCCGCCAATGGTGTGCCACGTTCGAGCAGCACCGCATCGCCACCGAAATAGATATTCGGCATGGCAATCGCCTGGTCGATCGGCAGGTCGAAATCGATAAAGCCGATCAGCGTCTTGGTGACGTGCATGATGATCCGTTTGCCGCCGGCCGAACCCAGCGCCAATATCGGCTTGCCGTCCTTGTAGACGATGGTTGGCGACATCGATGAGAGCGGTCGCTTGCCGGGCTGGACACGATTGGCCACCGGTGCGCCGTCCCTCGTCGGGGCAAAGGTGAAATCGGTCAGCTCATTGTTGAGGAACATGCCGCCGGCGATCAGCTGGCTGCCAAACGGCCCCTCAATGGTCGATGTCATGCTGACCAGATTGCCGTCTCGGTCGCGCGCGACAAAATGGGTAGTGCCCGATACTTCACCGGAAATCGCGGCAGTGCGCGGCGCTGATCCCGGCGGATTGCCCGCCTCATAGCTGTTGCGCGCGCGCGCGGGCGAAATCATGGCCGAACGGGTGGCGAGATAGTCCGGGTCGATCAACCCGGCAACCGGCACCGATATGAAATCGGCATCGGCCAGATAGCTTTCGCGATCGGCATAAGCGAGCTGCATCGCCTCGGCGATCAGATGCCAGGCCTTTGGATTGTCCGGGCCCAGCGCTTGCATGTCGAAGGCGCTCAGGGTGCCGAGAATCTGCAACACGGTGGTCGCGCCCGATGATGGCGGGCCCATGCCGCAGATTCTATATTCGCGATAGGGCATGCACACCGCTGGCCGTTCTTTGGCTTCATAGGCAGCCAGGTCTGCCAGTGTCATTGCCGCCGGGCTGACGGGGGACTGGCTTACGGTCGCGACAATATCCTGCGCCACGGTACCGGTGTAGAAAGCGTCAGGCCCTTCCAGCGCGATGGTACGCAAGGTCTGCGCCAGCGCCTTGTTGACCACCTTGTCGCCCTGCTTTTTCGGCGCACCGTCCTGCCAATAGATATCGCGCGCCGCCGGGAAGCGGGCCCAGATGTCCTTCAGTCGGTCGAGTCGGCCCTCAAGCGTACGGTTAACGACATAACCCTGCTCCGCCAGCCGGATGGCCGGGGCGAACAGATCGGCCCAGGGCAGCTTGCCCCAGCGTTTGTGCGCTATCGCCATCAGCCGGATATTGCCGGGAACGCCGACGCTGTGCCCGCCCTGCACCGCATCGAAAAAGCCAAGTGGCTTGCCCTCGTCATCAAGAAACAGCGTCTCATCGACATAGGACGGCGCTTTTTCGCGCCCGTCAATGGTGTCAACGGCACCGGTGGTGGCATCATGGTGCAGCAGAAAACCACCGCCGCCAATGCCGCTGGATTGCGGCTCGACAACAGTCAGCGCCAGCATCATCGCCATCGCCGCATCGGTGGCACTGCCGCCCTTGCGCAATATTTCGCGCCCGGCCTCGGCCGCGCGTGGATCGGCGGCGGAGACCAGTCCGGAGCTTTCCGCTGGTGCGGTGCTGTCCTGGCAATAGGCCAGTGGGACCAGCGAGATGGAACAGATAAAGGCGAAGATGGCAGCGAGTTTTTTCATGACGAAATGCGTTAATGCCCGCATCGCACCTCGGCAAGACTTATAAGCCGCAGGCTATGCGGCATCGATCCCGATGGCATCGCGCAGTGTCGCCAAGCCATCGTGTTCGAGCAAGTGCAACAATCCGTGGTTGATCTGCTGCGCCAGGCCGACGCCGTGATAGACCAGTGCACTGTAAATCTGGACCAGCGAGGCGCCGGCGCGGATACGTTCATAGGCACTTTCGGCGCTGTCGATACCGCCCACTGCGATCAGCGGGATAGCACCACCGGTGGCGGCGCGAAAATCCTTCAGCCGCTGCAGAGCCAGCGATGCCAGTGGTGCCCCGGACAGGCCGCCGGCCTCCCCGGCATGCGACGATGCCAGTGGCGGCCGGGAAATGGTGGTGTTGCCGATAATCAGCGCATCGAGTCGCCTGTCGATGGCGATGCGGGCAATCGCATCGATATCCGCCGGTTCGAGATCGGGCGCGAGTTTGAGGAAAAGCGGCACTTCTATGTCGCCGCGCGCTTCTATCACCGCATCGAGCAAGCCGGTAAGTGCCGATTCGTCCTGCAGCGCACGCAGGCCGGGCGTATTGGGTGAGCTGATATTGATCGTCAGATAATCGGCCAGTGGTGCCATCATCAGCGCCATGGCGGCATAATCGGCAATGCGGTCGGCGCTGTCCTTGTTGGCGCCAATATTGGCACCGATAATGCCCGGAAGCCCGCGCCACGAGCTGAGCCGCGCCGCCACCACATCGGCACCATCATTGTTGAATCCCATGCGGTTGATCACCGCTTCATCCTCGGTCAGCCGGAACAGCCGCGGCTTCTGATTGCCCGCCTGTGGCCGTGGCGTCACCGTGCCGATCTCGGCATAGCCAAAGCCGAAATTGAGCATCTGGCGCGCCACCTCGGCATTTTTGTCGAAGCCGGGGGCAAGGCCGACAGGCGAGGGAAAAGTGATGCCGGCGACATTGACCGCAAGGCGAGGATCGATGGCGCCTGCACCCAGCGCCGGGACAAAGCGCAGCCCGGCCAGCGTCAGCCGGTGCGCTTTCTCGGCGTCGAGCGTAAACAGCAAAGGGCGAGCGAGCGAGTAGAGCATGGTGGTTAGTGGCTGATTGGCTCCGCCCCCCTTGGCAGGGCTTTGCCCCGGTGACAAGCAGCGCAGTGTGATTGTCGACGATGTTTTATCGATCATAGCTGCCACCGATATTCAGTGCTGCTTGTGTTCATTCCGCCAAAGTGCAACATCTGCGCGCAATTTTTCGCATAAGACCCTGTTGGAGAGACCATATGTCGCGCCGTCACCATCTTCTTGCCACCCTGTCCGGCCTGCCATTGCTGGCACTGGCTGGATTCGCCGCCAGCGATGCAACCGCATCCGCCCCCGGATCTGGTGGCAGCGCCGCGCCGCAAACCGCCAAAGCCGAAGCGCAGGAACAGGACCAGGACGCGGCGCTGATGGCGTTTTTCAAGAAAGTCGATGCTGCCAATGTCGCTTCATCACCTCTCGCCAAGGCATTTCGCGGCATTCGCGATGAGGATTATGGCAAGTGGAACGACCCTTCCGATGCCAAGGCAGTCGAGGATTATGAACGCGGGCAAAAGGCGCTCGCCGAGATGCGGCTGCGCTTCGACCCGGAGATGCTGAACCCTTCCAACCGGCTGAGCTATCGCCTGTTCGAATATCAGATGGAGCGCGCGCAGCGTGCCTTCCCCTTCCGTGGCAATGACTATATTTTCGATCAGATGAACGGCGCCCAGGCCCAATTGCCCGCCTTCCTCATCAATATTCATCGCGTCGCCAGCAAGGCGGACGCCGAAGCCTATATCAGCCGGGTTCAGGGAATCGGTCCCTTGTTTGAAGAGCTTGTGGCGATGTCGGCCGAGCGTGCCGATAAAGGTGTGATGGTGCCCGACTGGGTGTTCCCCTATGTCATTTCCGATGCCCGCAACGTCACCACCGGGGCCCCGTTTGACGATGGCGAGGACTCGGCGCTTTATGCCGACCTCAAGGCCAAGGTCGACCGGCTGGACCTGGCCCAGGAGGAGAAGGACGCGCTGATCGCCGCCGGGCGCGAAGCGATGCTGACCAGCATGGCCCCCGCCTATGCCAGGCTGATCGCCGAAATGGAGCGGCAACAGGCCATGGCCAGCGATGGCGACGGCGTGTGGCGCTTCGATGACGGTGCGATCTACTATGCCGAGCGACTGCAAAACTATACCACCACCGGTCTCACCCCTGACGAGATTCACCAGATCGGACTCGACAATGTCGCGCGCATCCATGGTGAAATGCGCAAGATCATGGATGATGTCGGCTTTGAAGGCAGCCTGCAGGACTTTTTCAAACATGTCCGCACATCGGATGAATTTTTCTACGACACGCGCGAGGCCTATCTCGCCGATGCCAATGCCCGGATCGCGGCGATGGAAAAGGCGCTACCCGGCTTTTTCAACACCCTGCCCAAGGCACCGCTAACGGTGAAGCCGGTCGAGGCGTTTCGCGAAAAATCCGCCGGCAAGGCTTTTTATCAGCGCCCCGCGCCCGATGGCTCGCGCCCCGGCACCTATTATGTCAATCTCTACAATCTGAAAGACATGTCGAAGAACGAGCTGGAGGCGCTGGCCTATCATGAGGCGCTGCCCGGCCACCATCTGCAGCTGGCGATCCAGACCGAGCTGGGCGCACTGCCGGCCTTTCGCCGCTTTGGCGGGGTGACCGCCTATTCCGAAGGCTGGGGCCTGTATTCGGAAGAGCTGGGCAAGGATATGGGCTTTTACACGGACCCCTATTCCGATTTTGGCCGCCTCGGCATGGAATTATGGCGCGCCTGTCGTCTGGTGGTGGATACCGGTATCCACCACAAACGCTGGAGCCGCGAGGAAGCGATCGCCTATCTCACCGAGAATACGCCCAACCCGTCAGGCGATATCCGCAAGGCGATCGAGCGCTATATCGTCTATCCCGGCCAGGCGACCGCCTATATGATAGGCAAGCTGAAAATCATGGAATTGCGCGCCCGTGCCCGGCAGCAGCTTGGTCCACGCTTCAGCTATGGCGATTTTCACGATGTGATCCTGCGCTCCGGTCCGGTGCCGCTGACCATCATGGAAGAGCGAGTCGACAACTGGATTCGCAAGGAACTGGCCACCGCAGGCGACTGATTACCCGCGCTTGCGACAAGGTCCCTGCAAGCCGGGCGATGTTTTTCGGGCATCGCGGCAAACATGGCGAATCCATCCAATATTCTCCGGATGTAACGACATATATAGATGGAGCGACCCGAAGGGCTCCATACATCACGTAAGGGGTTCTTTCACTGAGGCGACCCGGCTTTTCCGCAAGTAAGGGCAGGGTCGCCTTTTTTTTGTTGGTTTTCTGAGTTATAAGGCGACTCAGGGGTCGTAACCAACATGATGGGTCGCATGCCTTCACTCGATTATCATGCGCCGGCGGAAACGCTGCGCGACTATGTGTCGATTTATTATCATTTCGACTGTCCGGACGAAGCGTTCGAGGACATAGAGCGCGCGGCCGTGGCCCAGGTCCGCTTCATTCTCACCGGCGAAGCCGATATGTCTTTTGCAGACGGGCACGAGACCCATGCATCGGGCACCGTGCTGGTCGGTCCGACCTCCGGTTTCAATCGCTTCTCCATCACTGGCCCGTTCCGCATGTTCGGCATGGGGCTGCTGCCCGCCGGCTGGGGCGCGGTGACATCGCGCTCGGCGGCAGAAATCACCGACCGCGCCATCTCCGCCACCGATTTCTTCCCCGATATCCACAAGCATCTCGATGCGTTGCAGCAATGCAGTTGCGTCGAAGAGATGGCGAAGCGCGCCGATGTGGTGTTGCGCCGGCTGGTCGCCGCCTCGTCGCCCGATATCCTGACCTTCACCGATACCGTTGACGCCTGGCTCGCCGCCGACCCCTCACCCAGCGTGCCCGAGCTGCGCGAACAGACCGCGCTGTCGGCACGGCAGCTGGCGCGCAAGGTGAAGCATTATTACGGCATGTCGCCTAAATATCTGTCGCGCAAATATCGCGCGCTGCGCGCCGCGCGGGCGCTGGTCGATGCCAATGATGATGATGCCGATTATCTGCGCGATGCCTTTTACGACCAGTCGCACATGATCCGCGAGCTCAAAATCTTTGCCGGTATGACGCCCAATGAAATACGCTATCGCGAGGGCATTATCGCCAAGATGATCGATCAGCGCAGCCAGTTTGATGGCGAAATCAGTGCTCTGACCACGCGCACCTGACAGTGGATCATCCCGCATAGCGCAGCAGAATCTCCTTGCAAAAAGGCGCAAAACACGTCATTTGATAAATCATACTGAATTGGTCTGATTTAATGTCTGACCCCGATTTACCGAGGAATTTGTGCGTCTTTCCAGTCTTGCCGATTATGCCGTTGTGCTGATGAGTGCCGCTGCGAGCCATTGCGGCGCCCGTGCCGTCATCGCTGCCGGATCGGGGCAAAACGCGACCAAAAGCTCTGGCCGCCATAGCGCCCGCCAGCTTGCCGAGCAAACCGGCATCCCGCTGCCGACGGCGCAAAAGCTGGTCAGCCGCCTCGCCGCGGCTGAACTGATCGACTCGACACGCGGTGCCGGTGGCGGCATTCGCCTCGCCCGTCCGCCCGCGACGATAACCCTGACCCAGATTGTCGAGGCAGTCGACGGACCGATTGCGGTCACGTCCTGCCTCGAACCCGGTCATGTCGAGTGCATGCTCGAATCAACCTGCAGCGTCAAACCGCATTGGGCGGTGGTCAATCGCTCGATCCGCAATGCGCTCGACGCGGTGACGCTGGCCGATCTGGTGCGCGCGCCCGGGGCTGCCCCGCGGCTCGTTGTTTCCGAACCGTCTTCTTCCTCTCCGTCCAAGATGGAACATCTACATGACCGATAATAATAATGACACCCTTGCGCGTGAAAATGCCAGCCGCGAACGCGACCCCGATGCCTGGGAAGCAGCGGAAAAGGCCAGCAGCTATGAGCATGGCTGGTCGAGCGATATCGAGCAGGAATTCGCGCCCAAGGGTCTGAATGAGGATACAGTCCGTTTCATCTCCAACAAGAAGCAGGAACCAGAATGGATGCTCGAATGGCGCCTCAAGGCGTTTCGCATCTGGCAGACGATGACCAGCCCCGATTGGGCAAAACTCAACGTGCCGCCGATCGACTATCAGGACGCATATTATTATGCCGAGCCGACCAAGAAGGTTGAACTCGACAGTCTCGATGATCTCGATCCCGCGATCCGCGAAACCTATGAGAAGCTCGGCATTCCGCTCGAAGAGCAGAAGGTACTCGCCAATGTGAAGGGCGCGCGCAAGGTTGCTGTCGATGCGGTGTTCGACTCGGTTTCGGTCGCCACCACCTTCCGCGAGGAGCTGAGCAAGGCCGGCGTGATCTTCATGTCGATCAGCGAGGCCATCCGCGAGCATCCTGAATTGGTGCGCAAATATCTCGGCAAGGTAGTGCCGGTGAAGGATAATTATTTCGCCGCGCTGAACTGCGCCGTGTTCTCCGATGGCACCTTTGTCTATATCCCTGAAGGCGTGCGCTGTCCGATGGAGCTCTCTACCTATTTCCGCATCAATGCTGAGAATACCGGCCAGTTTGAGCGCACACTCATCGTTGCCGACAAGGGCAGCTATGTCTCCTATCTTGAAGGCTGCACCGCGCCGCAGCGCGACGAGAACCAGCTCCACGCCGCGGTGGTCGAGCTGGTCGCGCTCGACGATGCCGAGATCAAATATTCCACCGTGCAAAACTGGTATCCTGGCGATGAAGAGGGCAAGGGCGGTATCTATAATTTCGTCACCAAGCGCGGCCTGTGTCAGGGCAGGCGCTCGAAAATCAGCTGGACCCAGGTCGAGACCGGCAGCGCCATCACCTGGAAATATCCGTCTTGTGTGCTGAATGGCGAGGACAGTGTCGGCGAGTTTTACTCGGTGGCTTTGACCAACAATTACCAGCAGGCCGATACTGGCACCAAGATGATCCACAATGCGCCGGGCACCCGCTCGACCATCATCTCCAAGGGCATCAGTGCCGGCAAGTCGGACAATACTTATCGCGGCCTGGTGCGTGTCGCCCCGAGGGCGGAGAATGTCCGCAACTTCACCCAGTGCGACTCGCTGCTGCTCGGCGACACCTGCGGCGCGCACACCGTGCCCTATATCGAGGTCAAGAACCCGACCGCCACCATCGAGCATGAGGCGACCACCAGCAAGATCAGCGATGATCAGATGTTCTACGCCATGCAGCGCGGTCTGGACGAGGAAAACGCCGTCGGCCTGATCGTCAACGGCTTCGCCAAAGAGGTGCTGAAAGAACTGCCGATGGAATTTGCTGTCGAAGCGCAGAAACTGCTGGCGATTTCGCTCGAGGGGTCGGTTGGGTGATTCTGGCCGCACTTCTTCTATTCGGAACGGTATCCGGGTCAGCCGCACCCTGCGATGAACTGTGCGTCATGCAAAGCGGCCAGCCGCAAATTGCCCTCTACCTGGCCGAGGGGCGGCCCGAATGGGCGGATGTCGCACCAGAGAAGCTGGCGGACTATGCCAGCTGCGCGATCATGGCCATCGAGCAGGACGAGCGTACACCATTTGCGGATTTTGACGAAACCGATGCGCTGATTGCCCTCGCATCGGAAGCATGCGCAGAGCAACGCGCCAATTTTGACACCGCCATGGGCAGTTATCTGGTCGAGAATGGCTATTTCAGCACTAGCGAAGAAGCACGCGACCAGTTCACGCTGCTGCGCGCTATGGCGTTTATCGGCGCGATCACTAACCGCTTCGATAACGATACCGGCAGCCTGTCCCCTGCCAGCACCTATTTCGTCAGCCGCTTGCCGCTCCTGTACACCACCACACAGGGCGAAGACGAATATGCGGCGGACTCTGGCGCCGCCAGCACACCGATATGCAGCGAGATGTGCATCATGGCCGATTCGCAGGAATTTCTCAGCGATATCACCAGCAGGCCTCGGCCCGAATGGGCGCGCATCATGATCACGCAAATGCCCCCCTATGCCTCATGCGGTGTGCGGGTGATATCGGCTAGCGGCGCAACGCTGTATGAGGATTTTGACGAGACCGACCGGCTGTTTGATCGCGCCTTTGTCGAGTGCGCCGAAGAGCGCACCGCCTTTGACAAGGCTGTCCGTGCCAAAGTGCTTGATGATGGTGTGTTTGAGAACGCCGCACAGGCCGATGCGCAGATCGCGCCGCTGCGGGCCATGCTTTTCGGCGCGCGGATGGCTGATATCTTCGACACACAGTCCGGCCTTGACAGCCCCGGCGATCGATATGCCGCCAGCCGTTTCCCAGAATTCTACAATAGTTTCCAGAAAAGGCGGTTGGGTGTCCCCGCGACCAAGCCCCCACCACCCATAACGTTAACACCTGCGCCATCGGCCTCCCCCGAGACGAAAGACTGACCATGCTCAAAATTGACAATCTCCACGCCGCCATTGGCGACAAGACAATCCTCAAAGGCCTCTCGCTCGAACTGAATCCCGGCGAAGTCCATGCGATTATGGGGCCCAATGGTGCGGGCAAATCGACCCTCTCCTATGTGCTGGGCGGGCGCGATGGCTATGAGGTGACCGAGGGCAGTGCCACTTTTAGCGGCGAGGATATTCTTGACATGGACCCGCATGAGCGCGCTGCAGCGGGCCTGTTTCTGGGTTTTCAATATCCGGTCGAAATCCCCGGCGTGTCCAATCTGCAATTCCTGCGCGAGAGCCTGAATGCCCAGCGTCGTGCGCGCGGTGAGGAAGAGCTGTCCGGCGGCGCCTTTATCAAGCTGGCCAAGGAAAAGGCGGCGCTGCTCAAAATGGACATGGACATGCTCAAGCGCGCGGTGAATGTCGGCTTTTCCGGCGGCGAGAAGAAGCGCAACGAGATGGTTCAGATGGGCATTCTCGACCCCAGGCTCGCCATTCTCGACGAGACCGATAGCGGCCTCGATATCGATGCACTGCGCATTGTCGGCGAGGGCATCAATTCGATTATGCGCCAGCCCGATAAGGCAGTACTGCTGATCACCCATTATCAGCGCCTGCTCGACATTGTGAAACCTGATCATGTCCATGTCCTCGCCGATGGCCGTATCGTCAAATCGGGCGGCCCCGAACTGGCGCTGGAACTTGAAGAGCAGGGCTATGAGGCGATTGCCGCATGATTCTGCTCACGCTCCTTCTGTCTCTTCAGGCGGCATCGCAATCTTCACCGGAGTCGGTGGATGCAGAGATTGTTGTCATCGGCCAGCAGCTGAACAACCTGTCTGTCATGGTGGGGCGTGATCCCAAAGGTGATCTGACCTGCTCGCTCGACAAGTCGAGTGGCAGTCTGCGCCTCGACAAGCGCCTTTGTAAAACAGCCGCGAAATGTGTGCGTGACAATGAAGACAATCCATCTGACGCCGTCATCAAGGCGTGCATTGATGACAAGAAACCCAAATTGCTGGCGAAACTGCGCCGCGAAATGAAAGCCGAACGCCGATGAGTAACGTCCTCCCCCTACCCACTCGCCGCGATGAGAGCTGGCGCTATGGTGACCTGAAGGCATTGGAAGCCGTTTGGGGTGAATTGCCGCAGGGGCCCGAGCAGATCATCGTGCCCGCTGGCGATAAGCAGGTGAGGCAGATTATCCAACTCGTGCCTATTGGCGGTGTTTCTATAACCCATTTGGATGTTCGGCTTGAAGAACGGGCCGAGATGGCGCTGCATCTGCTTGCTGCGGACAATGATTATGGCCGCATCCATATCGAAGTGACGCTGGGCAAGGGCGCGCATTTTGAGCTGGGCGGCGCGATTATCGGCACTGGCGATCAGACGCTGGAGATTGTCACCGAAGTCACCCATGCCGAGCCTGAAGCCACCAGCAATCAGGTGGTCCGCTCGGTGCTGGGCGGCAAGGCCACCGGCTCGTTTCTCGGCAAGGTCAATGTCGCCCGCGATGCGCAGCGCACCGATGCCGAACAGTCGGTCAAGGCGATGCTGCTTGACCGCACCGCCACCGCCAATGCCAAACCCGAACTCGAAATCTTCGCCGATGACGTGCAATGCGCCCATGGTGCGACCGTCGGCGAGCTCGACAAACAGGCGCTGTTCTACATGGCCTCGCGCGGCATCGAGCCGGTCACGGCACAGCGGCTGATGCTGCAGGCGTTTATCGCCGACGCCTATGTGTCGGTGGAAGACGATGCGGCCCGTGAAGCGATTGAGGGGCGTGCACTTGAGGCACTGGAGGCGATCCTTTGAGTGAGGCTGTCAAAACTGCTCCCCTCCCGCCTGCGGGAGGGGCTGGGGGAAGGTCTTCTGACCATGCACTCCCTCCCCAAACCCCTCCCGTAAACGGGAGGGGCTTAAGAGACGACTTCCCCGGCCTAAGCACTGCGGACGGCCAGCGCTGGCATTATCTCGATACCGCCGCCTCAGCGCAGAAGCCGCAGCAGGTCATCGACGCGATGAGCCGCGCCATGGGCGAGGATTATGCCACTGTCCATCGCGGCGTCTATGCCCGTTCGGCCAATATGACCATGGCGTTTGAAGCCGCGCGTGAGCGGGTGGCGCGGTTCATCGGCGCAGCATCCCCCAATGAATGCGTGTTTGTCCGCGGTGCGACCGAGGGCATTAATCTGGTGGCGCAAAGCTGGGGTCGGCAGAATATTCAGGCGGGCGACCGCATCATGCTGAGCCAGTTGGAGCATCACAGCAATATCGTGCCATGGCAGTTGCTCGCCGAGGAAAAGGGCGCGCATATCGATATCTGCCCATTGACCGAAAATGGCGAGATCGACCTCGACTGGCTTGAGGCGAACCTCACCGAACAGCACAAAATGGTGGCGCTGGCGCATGTCTCTAATGTTCTCGGCTCCATCCTCGATGTGCCGCGCGCCGCCAAAGCCGTGCATGCTGTCGGTGCAAAGCTGTTGCTCGATGGCTGTCAGGCGGCGCCGCGGATGCGGCTCAACATGGCCGAGCTGGGCTGCGACTTTTATGTCTTTTCCGGCCATAAGCTTTACGGCCCCACCGGTGTCGGCGTGCTCTGGGCGCATGAAGAGACATTGAACGCCATGCCGCCTTATCAGGGTGGTGGCGCGATGATCGACCGGGTCACTTTCGACAAAACCACCTATGCCCCCGCGCCCGGCCGGTTTGAAGCAGGCACGCCGATGATTACCGAGGTGATCGCGCTGCATGCAGCTGTGGATTATGTCGATGCGCTAGACCCGGAAAAGCTGTTCCGGCATGAGGCCGAGCTGGTGCGGCAGACGCGTGAGCAACTCAGCCAGATCAACTCGATACGGCTGCTCGGGCCGGAGCAATCAGCGGGCATTCTCTCCTTCACCATGGAAGGGGTGCATCCGCATGACATCGGCACCATATTGGACGAAGAGCAGGTGGCAATCCGCGCCGGGCACCATTGCGCCCAGCCGCTGATGGACTATCTCGGCGTGCCCGCCACGGCGCGGGCGAGTTTCGGTCTCTATTCGGACGCGGACGATGTCGCGGCGCTGGTGCACGGCCTTAAACGCGTCGCGACAATATTTGGATGAAGCGCAGCAACAGGCAGGCAGGGCATATGAACGAGGAAGCCAAATTCAGCGTCGAGGAAGTCGACAGCGTCGAAGCGCCCAAAAAGGTGCGGGTAAATGATACCGTCGATGCCGCGCTGGCTGCAGAGAAGACGGCTGAGGGCCGGACCAATGCAGGCGAGCGCGAGAAGGACTATCTTGAAGGCTTTCTGGCACAGCAGCCGGGCGAGGCGATTCCCGATGGGCCGGGTGGCGCGCTGTACGATGCGGTGATCGAGACGCTGCGTGAAATTTACGACCCGGAAATTCCGGTCAACATCTATGATCTCGGCCTGGTTTACGGTGTCGAGGTTACCGAAGACGCGCATGCCATCGTCACCATGACCCTGACCACGCCGCATTGCCCGGTCGCCGAGACCATGCCCGGTGAAATCGAGATGCAGGTTGGCGCGGTGCCCGGTGTCGGCCATGCCGAGGTCAATCTGGTCTGGGATCCGCCCTGGGACCCGGGCAAGATGAGCGATGATGCAAAATTAGAGCTGGGTATGCTATGAGGATAGTCCTCTCCCCTTCAGGGGAGAGGGTTGGGAGAGGGGACTGTCCATTTAGTGTAGTGCAAGCGGATATCCCCCTCCCCTAGCCCCTCCCCTGAAGGAGAGGGGGATAAGGAAAACGATTATGACCGACACGACGACCAAAACCCGCAAGCCCCCCGCCGCCATCATCCTGACGCCGGCCGCCGAGCAGCGCATAGCCAAGCTGATGGCGCAGGCGCCTGAGGACGCGATTGGCGTCAAGCTTTCGACGCCGCGCCGCGGCTGTTCGGGGCTGGCCTATTCGGTCGACTATGTCACCGAGGAAGCCAAGTTTGACGAGAAGATCGAAACCCCCGGCGGCGTTTTTTATGTCGACAGCGCTTCGGTGATGTATCTGATCGGCTCGACCATGGACTGGCAGGAGGATGATTTCACCGCCGGGTTCGTGTTCAACAATCCCAATGCCACCGGTGCCTGTGGCTGCGGCGAGAGCTTTACTGTCTGACGCCGAGCGGGTGATGCCACGTACCGTCACCCTTTCCATCCATTTGGATGCGCCACTGGAAACAGTTCGGCAGCATATCGGTACTTCGAAGCTGCTCGATTATATCGCCAGCCCGCTGATCCGCTTCACCCCCAGGGCGGGCAAGCCTTTCCCCGAAAACTGGTCCGAGGGCGAGTACAGGGCATGGATGTGGCTGTTCGGTTTTGTGCCGGTCGGCTGGCAAGCGATCCGCATCAGCTTCCCCGAAGCCGAGGCGGGTGTCCATGCGATCCGCGATAATGGCTATGGGCCGCTGATCAGACGCTGGGACCACAGGATCGAAATCCGCGCCGATGGCAACGGTACGCATTATACCGACCGGGTGATCATCGAGGCCGGGCTGCTGACACCGCTAATCGCCGGGTTCGCAAAGGTCTTTTACAAACACCGCCAGAAACGCTGGCAAAAGCTGGTGCAGAACGGGTTCGATTACGCGTTATAATCCTGAAGGTGGAGGTTCGGGCTATTTGCGCAGCGCCGCGACACAGGCGGCGCGGTCCACCGCTGCGCCCTGCAGATTGCGGGCATCGGCATAGCTGCTCCTGCGCTCGCCGCCCTGTTCCGGTGGATAGAGATAGATATCGAGCACGCAATTCGCACCGGTAAATTGCAGCTTGCGCGCCGGACCCTCGACCACGTCAAGGCGCGGCGGGCCGAACAGCGCCACCAGTTCATCATCGCTGCGGTCGAGTATCGCCGAAAGCCCGCGCCTGTCTATCGGTGGCGGTGCCGCGACCGGCGGTGGTGCGACGCTACGCACGGGTGCAGCAGCAGGGGCCGCCGCGCATCCCGCCAGCGCCAGCGCCACACCAGTGACAAGCCCGATCTTTCCGCAATATCCCCTGCTCATGGTCAACCGCCGCTCCCGCTTGCGTGCAGGCGGTGGATTGCGGTCAGGGCGTTTGGGCCCGGACATGCTCCTTTACCGCCTTGCTTTGCGCCATATGCGCCGCCATCGCCGTACCGATAATCATGCCGAGGAAATTGACAAGCGGAATTGTCAGCATCAGTGCGGTGATGAGGCCGAGCAGAAAGCGTGTGCCGGCCGGGAAGAGCGGTATGTCTTCGCTGTGCAGGCCGAAAGCTTCGCCATGGCGTGCGCGCATCATGTCATCGAAATCGCGCCCGATCAGCACCGCATTGACGATGATCAGCATCACCGGCAGACCAATCGCGGTAAAGGCCAGGATGATATAGAGCGGCAGCAGCAACAGATTATAGCCCAGCGTGCGCAACAGGCTTTTGAGGCCCAGCCGCAGGCCATGGCCAAAGCTGATTTCATGCGCGCGCACCAAGGCATGCGGATAATGTTTGCGTTCCACCGCGCGGACCACATCATCACCGAATATCGGGATCAGCGCCGCAGCAATGGTACGGAACCACAGCCAGCTGGCCAGCAGTGCCATGGCAATGGCGAGAAACCCTGCTGCTGCTTCCTGATAGGCGAGCATATAGGCCCACTCCCCCAGCGGCGCCCGCATCCAGCCGACCAGCGCTTCGGTGAGCCAGTCAACCAGCCACCAGAAAACAAAGCCTAGGCCGATAAAGAATATCAGCGTCACCAGCGCCGATTTGGCGAGGATCTTCAATATGGCGCGATCACCAATCTGGCGCACCGAGGCAAAAAAGGCGTCGATAATCATATGCGCCATAGTGCAGCAAGACAGTGATACAGGTCAAGACCGGCAGTACTTTTCCACGTCACTTTTGGACCGGCGGCCGACAGGCTTCGGCAATTGTCGCTTGAACCGGCTGCACCGCTCCGATAGGGCGCGCGGAAACATTGTCTCGAGGGGCCACCCGGCTCCATTTCCGAAGGAATTGACCCGCCATGACCGATACCCGCTATGATGTCCTCGCCATCGGAAACGCCATTGTCGATGTCATGGCCTCGGCCGAGGATGACTTTCTCGCCCGGCACGCGATGACCAAGGGCAGCATGATGCTGATCGACGCCGATCAGGCGCGGAACATCTATGCCGATATGGGCAAGGCCCAGGAAATCAGCGGCGGATCAGCGGCGAACACACTGGCCGGTCTGGCCGAGCTTGGCGCACGCTGCGCCTTTATCGGCCAAGTCGCCAATGACCAGCTGGGCGAGATTTTCGCGCATGACATCCGCGCTGCCGGAGTCGATTTCACCACCGCCGCGCGCGAGGGAGAGCCGCCGACGGCGCGCTGCCTGATCCTGGTCACACCCGACGGCCAGCGCACCATGAACACCTTTCTCGGCGCTTCGCAATTTCTGCCCGCCAGTGCGCTTGATGAAGAGCTGATCGCCAGCGCCGGTATCCTCTATCTCGAAGGCTATCTCTGGGATCCGGAAGAACCGCGCAATGCCATGCTCCATGCCATCGACCTGGCCCGCGCCGCCGGTCGCAAAGTCGCCTTCACCATGTCCGATGCCTTTGTGATCGACCGTTACCGCGACGATTTCCAGCAGCTGCTCGATGAGGGCAGGATCGATATCCTTTTCGCCAATGAGGTGGAGATCAAGTCGCTGACACGGATCGACGATTTTGATGCCGCCGTCGCCAAGGTTGCGCCACAGGTGCCGACGCTGGCGGTTACCCGCGGCCCCGATGGCGCGGTGGCAATGCACCAGGGCGAATATGCCTCGGTCCGTGCCCAGCCGATCGAGAAAGTCGTCGACACCACCGGCGCAGGCGACCTGTTCGCTGCCGGTTTCCTGAAAGGCATTGTCGATGGCCGCCCGGTCAGCCAGTGCCTGACCATGGGTGCGATTGCCGCCGCCGAGATTATCAGCCATTTCGGTGCGCGCTCCGAAGCACGTCTGTCCGAGCTGGTCGCGGCACAGCTGCCGACACAATAAGGCTAGGCGGAATCTGCGGGCTGCGGCTTATCGGAATTTTTGCGGAACAGCACCCGGTCGGCCTCGCCAAAGCCCTTATACCAGATCACGCAGCCATAAATGCCGAGGATCGCCGGTACGCCAAAGGCGAGTTCAGCCCATTCGGGCAGAAACTGCGTCGCGGCCCAGCCGACCACCGCAGCAACCGCCGTGGCCCAGACCAGTGCCCAGCGCCAGCCATTGACCGGTGCGCCCAATATCCTTGACAGCAGCAGTGCTTTGGCCACCGAGGCGAAACCAAGCGCCAGCGCCAGCGCCAGCGCCAGCGCTGCAGCCTGGAATTTCTCGTCATAGCCAAGCTGGTGGCAAAGCAGGATCAGCCCGACACTCAGCCCTGCCTGCACCGCCAGCATCGCCAGCGACAGCAGCAGGTTACGGTGGCGCGCGACGTAGACCAGCACCGATTCGCTGACTACGGCGGTCGCCGCCACCACCTCGGCAATCAGCAACAGCGCCATCGCGCCGGTACCGCCCACAAATTCCGGCCCGACCAGACCCATAACCGCCTCGCCGGGTATCGCCAGCGCCAACGCCACCCCGGCCTGGGCCGCGATGATCCAGAAGCCGACCTGGCTGACCTGCGCTGCAATGTCCCTTAACCGGCCCGCTTCGAGATTGCGGGTAATGACCGGCCCCAATATCGGGTCGAAGCTGGTCTTGAGCTTTTGCGGCAGGCTGGCCACCTGCTGTGCGACATAATAGATCCCGACCACAGCGGGCGACACGAACAATCCCAATATCGCCAGATCCAGCCGGCGGCTGCCCCATTCGACCGCATCGGCAGCGGCAAGTGGGATGTTCTGCCGCGCCAGCAAGATCAGCTGTACCGGCCTGGGTCGCCAGCCAATGGGCAGGCCATAGCTGCGGATCAGCGGAATCACCGAGGCCAGCAGTGCGGCCAGCATCGATGCGACATAGGACAGGATCAGCCCGTCCCGGGTGGAATAATAGTAAAAGCCGAGCGCGGCGATGCTGATCGTCCAGGGTTCGATAATCGCACGCGCACGCACCGTCGACGCGATATCGAACCGATAGGCCAGCGCTGCCAGCGCGACATCGGAGCCGACAATGGCAAAGATGATCAACGGCAGGAACCGGTCGAGATCGTTGATCGGGCTATTGGGGAACATCGCCTGGGGAAAAGCGATCAGCACCAGCGCGGCGAGCGCCGAGGCCAATGTGCTGACCAGCAGACCATCGAAAACGACATGGACATGCGGCCGTTCGGTGCGGCTCAGCTGCTCGGCCAGGCCGCGGCGCAGGCCGAGCGTCGCCAGTTGCGCCGCCAGTTCGACAATCAGTATCGCATAGGCAAAGCGGCCGAGAATCTCCGGGCCATAGAGCCGACCGGCGATGAACAGAAACGGCAGTCGCGCCGCCAGTCGCAGCAAAAAGCCGAAGAAATTGGTGCGTCCACCCTTGGCCAGTTGCGAAATATCCGCATCGCCATCGCCGGGTGGATCACCCGATGGCTTGTCCGGAGCAGAGGAGGTGGTGTCGCTCATGGCCGATCCGTCATTCCGTCCGAGTCACTCGGCACCCAGCGGGCGCGACAGCAACGCTTCGACAACGCTCTGGGCATCGGCGACACCACTCAGCAAGGTGCACACCGCATCGACAATCGGCATATCGACATCACGCGCCTGCGCTACCTTTTGCAGCACGGGAGCGGTATGCGCACCCTCGGCCACCGTGGTGCGCCCGGTCATAAGCGCCTGTGCGCTTTCGCCCTCGCCCAGCGACCGGCCGAGAGCAAAATTGCGCGAGCGCTCGGAAGAGCAGGTCAGCACCAGATCACCCAGGCCCGACAGGCCGTTAAGCGTCTCTGCCTCGGCACCACAAGCGACGCCAAAACGCACCATCTCGGCAAAGCCGCGGCTGATCAGCGCCGCCCGTGCATTTTGCCCAAGGCCAAGCCCATCGACCACGCCACAGGCTATGGCCAGCACATTCTTCACTGCGCCGCCAATCTCTGCACCAATCATATCGCGCGAGCGATAGGGCCGGAAATGGCGCCTTGCAATCATCGGAGCGAGCTGCTCCCATAACGCATCATCGGTGCAGGACAGGGTCACGGCTGTCGGCTTTCCCGCCGCGACCTCATGCGCAAAGGTCGGGCCTGAAAGCACCGCTATCGGCGCGTCAGGGAATATCTCGTTCGCAATATCGGTCATGAAACGGCCGCTGCTGGCCTCGATCCCCTTGCAGCACAGCACCAGTGCGCCGGGCGTTTCAAGCTGTTGCAATACGCTGCGCATATGCTGTGCCGGGGTGACCACCAGCAGCGCCTCCAGACCGTTCATCATGGTCAGATCATCGGTCGTGGTGATCTGTGCGGAGAGCGGCTGGCCCGGCAGGAAGACCGGATTCTCATGCGCCGTATTGATAGCTTCAGCCACCTCCACCTCGCGCGCCCAGAGCCGCACGGCACGGCCATCCGAAGCCAGCAGTTGCGCCAGGGCAGTGCCCCATGCGCCCGCGCCAAGCACGCCTATTTGCGGCGCATCGCTCATGCCTTTATCCCCGCCCCGCGCGCTGCCGGTGCAGCGCTGTCCAACGGCCAGCGCGGCCGCGCCTGAAAGTCAAGCGGATCACCCTTGTCACCGGTCAGAAACCGCTCCATCCCGGCCCAGCCGATCATCGCTGCATTGTCGGTGCACAGCCAGGACGGCGGTGCGGAAAAGGCAAGGCCATGGTCTCCGGCCAGCATTTCCAGCGCCGAGCGCACACGCTGATTGGCGGCAACGCCCCCGGCGACCACCAGCCGGGTCACCGGGGCTTCGTCATCCATGGCGCGCAGCGCATGATTGAGCCGATCAACGACACAATCGATCGCCGCCTGCTGGAACGAAGCGGCAATATCGGCGCTGGCATGGCGTCCGCTCTCCACCGCGCGCAGCACTGCGCTTTTGAGACCGGCAAAGGAGAAATGCGGCTCGTCCGATCCCAGCAAAGGCCGGGGCAGCGGCACCGCTTCGGGGTCACCGTCCAGCGCCATTCTCTCCACCGCCGGACCACCGGGATAACCGAGCCCGAGCAGCTTGGCCGTCTTGTCGAACGCCTCGCCCAACGCGTCATCGATGGTGGTCGCCAGCCGGGCATAATCACCCGGCCCTTTGACCCGCAAAATCTGGCAATGCCCGCCCGAGACCAGCAACAGCAAATAGGGAAAGGCGAGGCTGGCATCATCGAGTCGCGGCGACAGCGCATGACCTTCGAGATGGTTTATCGCCAGGAACGGCTTGCCCGCAGCCATGGCGAGGGCCTTGCCCATGACCATGCCGATCATCACCCCGCCAATCAGTCCCGGCCCCGATGTTGCCGCGACCGCATCGCAATCCTCGAGTGCGATGCCAGCTTCATCCAGCACCCCGACGATCAGCGGCGGCAGGCTCTCGACATGCGCGCGCGCAGCAATTTCCGGTACCACGCCGCCATAGGGGCGGTGTGCCGCTTCCTGCGACGCAAGGCGGTGCGCCAATATGCTGCGGTCATCGCGGATCAGTGCAGCCGCGCTTTCGTCACAACTGGATTCAATGCCAAGGATCAAGGCCATGACGCTTTCCCTTAACGATGTTCCGCGCTAGGACCAATAATGAAATGACGAATGACACCACCGCTCCTGCCCGGGGCATCACCGCATTGCCTGAAAACCAACCGCTGCGGCTGGGTACGCGCAGTTCACCGCTGGCCATGGCGCAGGCGCATGAAGTTGCGGACAGGCTGTGCCGGGCGCATGGCCTGCCCGAAAGTGCCATCGCCATTTGCGCCGCGGAGGCCAGCGGCGACAAGATTACCGACCGGGCGCTGCGCGAGGTTGGCGGCAAAGCGCTTTGGACACGCGAGCTCGATCATCAGCTCGACAATGGCGATGTCGATTTCTCGGTGCATTCGATGAAGGATGTCGAGACCATCCGCCCCGACCAGTTCACCATTGCCGCGATCCTGCCGCGCGCCGACGCTCGCGACATGCTGATCGGCGCCGACTCGATCCGCGATATCCCGCATGGTGCGAAATTCGGCACCAGCTCGCCGCGCCGCGCGGCGCAGATGCGCAGCCTGCGCCCGGACATTGAGGTGGTGCTGTTCCGCGGCAATGTCGCGACACGGCTGGCCAAGCTCGAAGCGGGCATCGCCGATGTCACCTTGCTGGCCAAGGCCGGGCTCGACCGTCTCGGCGAAACCGGGCTTGGTGCACCGCTGGCGATCGATGAATGGACACCGGCAGCGGCGCAGGGCGCCATCGGCGTCGAAACCCGCAGCAACAATGCCGCATTGCGTGACTTTCTGAGCGCTATCGACGATGCACCGACGCATGATGCGGTGATGCTCGAGCGTCGCTTTCTCGCCGCGCTGGGTGGTTCCTGCCACAGTTCGGTGGCGGCGCATGTGGCAACGCAAAATGGCCAAAAGGCCATGCGCGCCCTTCTCTACTCCGAAGATGGCCGCGATCATGTTGCCGAGACACTGGCGCTCGACGGGGCCAACCATGAAACCGACGCGGAAGCCGTAGACCGGCTCGCCGCGTCGATGCTTGCCACCGCGCCCGAAACCATTACCCGGCTGTTCGACCCGCCGGGATCGTGAAACCGCTGCTGATCACCCGGCCCGAGCCCGGGCTGACAGCCAGTTGCAGCGCCGCGCGTGATGCCGGCCTCGACCCTGTCGCAGCGCCCTTGTTCACCGTCATACCGGTGCCATGGACTCTCCCCAAAGGTTGCGATTCGCTGCTGATCGGCAGCGCCAATATACTGCGCCATGGCGGCGAGCAGCTGGCGATGCTGACCGGCCTGCCTGCCTATTGCGTCGGCGCCAAGACCGCTGAAGCAGCGCGGGAAAGTGGCTTCACCCCGGCCTTTACCGGCGAGAACGGGCTGGAGGATTGTGTCGATGCGCTGGTGCGTGATGGCCATGCCCATGCACTGCGCCTGACCGGCAGCACGCATACCGCACTCGAACCACGGAACGGCCTCAGCATCAGCACCGCCATCTGCTATGAAACCCGCGTTCAGTACTTGCCCGAAAGCGCAATCGACGCGCTCGACAGTCCCTCGGTGATCATGGCCTATTCCGGCGCGGCGGTCGAAGCGGTCGAAGCGGAAATGCTGCGGCTTGGACTGACCGCTTCATCCCATATGCTGCTCGCCATCAGCCAACGCGCCGCCGATTCGGCTGCAGCCCCATGGCATGACGTGCAGATCGCACATCGCCCCGATGACGCGGCAATGCTGGCGCAGGCACGAATATTGTGCCAGAGGGACTGAACTGTATTAACCGGCCATCACGGTCTGTTCACAAGAGACTTGGTAAAGCACGCTCATGAACAAGGATTATGAACCCATTTCGTCGCGCTCGGGCAAGGGCATGGGTCTGCGGCCGCTGATCTTTCTTGCACTGCTTGCCTTTGTCGGCGGCGGCATCGCCACTGGATGGGCCCTGTCGCGCTTTGACCTGCTGGGCAGTGACAGTGCATCACCCGAGGCTGAAAGCGCCGAGACCCCCGTCGCATTGAGCGAGCCGGTGCGCCAGCTCGACCGGCGGATACAGGCCGATGGCACTGTCGCCAGCCCGCCTCCGGCCGAACCTGCAGCCAGTAGTAACGATGTTTCTCTGGTAAGTGGCGGATTGTCGCGCCGCGTTGCCGAACTGGAAGACCGACTGTCGCGTATCAATGTCCAGGCCCAGGCGGCATCGGGCAACGCCGCCCGCGCCGAGGGGCTGCTGATCGCCTTTGCCGCACGGCGTGCGCTCGATCGCGGTTCGCCGCTCGGCTATATTGAGGACCAGCTCAAGCTGCGCTTCGGCGCGGCCCAGCCCAATGCGGTGGCGACGATCATAGAAGCATCGCGCAATCCTGTGACGATGGACGAATTGCGCACCGGCCTTGCGGAAATTTCGCCATCGGCGGCCGGCGCCCGGACCGATGAGGACTGGTGGACCATGGTCACCCGGGAAACCCGCGAGCTGTTTGTCCTGCGCAAAGAAGGTTCCAGCTCCCCCGCACCGGCGCGGCTGCTCGAACGGGCATCGCGCGATCTTGAGGCCGAGCGGGTGGAACGGGCACTGACAGAGGTACAAAGGCTGCCCAATCAGGAGCCGGCACGCGAATGGATCGCGCTGGCCCAGCGCTATGTCACCGCGCGCCGTGCCCTCGATTTCATCGAAACCGCGGCGATTCTCGAGCCGCGCGAGCTGCGCACCGGCGAAGGCGAGCGGGTGGTCCAGCCCTCGCCGCTCTCTGCAGACCCCGACGCCGAGTGATCGGGCTATAGGCGCAGCGCTGCAGCGGCATTGGCGCGTGCCGCTAAGGCCGCCAGATCGACTTTCTGCCCCCGCATGATTTTCGGCGCGATCCAGCTGCCGCCGACACACAGCACCGGATCGAGCGCGAGCCAGTCTGCGGCATTGTCGGCGCTTATACCCCCCGTGGGGCAGAAGCGGCACTGATGAAACGGTCCCGCCAATGCCCTGAGCGCCGCCGCACCGCCCGAGGCCTCGGCAGGGAAGAATTTGAAATGGCTCAGCCCCAGATCCAGCCCGCGCATGATATCTCCCGCAGTGGCGATACCCGGCAGAAACGGTATATTGGCGGTCCTGGCGGCATGCCCCAGCGGGTCGGTAAGGCCGGGCGAAACGATAAATTGCGCCCCGGCATCGAGGCTGGTCTTGAGCTGCCGGGCATCAGTGACCGTACCGGCGCCCACAATCGCACCCGGAACCCGCGCCATTTCGCGCAATGCCATGAGTGCGTTGCTGGTGCGCAGCGTGACCTCGATCACCGGCAGTCCTGCACTGACCAGCGTTTCGGCCAAAGACACCGCCTGCGTGGCATCGTCAATCACCAGCACCGGAATGACCGGCGCGGCGCGCATGATCGCGGCGATAGCAGGTTCGTCTGGCGGGCTCATGCGCTCTCTTCCCTGTAACGCGCCATAAACGCCGCGGCTGCACCGGAAAGTCCGGGTTGCGGATGCACCAGCAGCCTGACCGGCAGGCCCTGCATATGCTGGCGATAGCGACCCTTGGCGATAAAGCGATCGGCAAAGCCCGATTGCGGCAGGTGGCCGGCAAGCCGTGCGCCAAGCCCGCCGGCAATCACCACCGCAGATGCACCCTGGGCAATGGCGATATCGCCCGTCACCGCACCCAGCGACCGGCACAGGCGCTCCAGCGCCCGCGATGCCAAGGGATCCTCACCACCAAGTGCCGATTGCCACAGGCTGCGGTCATCGAGACCGGGGGTTTCTGCACCTGCCTGCTCCGCCAGTGTTTCATAAATGGGTTTGAGGCCGGGGCCAGACACTACCCGCTCGATCGAAACCCGGTTGTCATACGTGTCACGTAATCGCGCCAACAGCCTGTCCTCAAATGCATCGAGCGGCGCGAAATCGAGATGCCCGCCCTCGGTGGGGATGACATGATAAGCACCATTTTCCAGACGCAATACGCTGGCAATACCGAGACCGGTGCCGGGGCCGATAATGCTGGTGACGCCGTTATCGGGCCATGTACCAGGTCCGCACAAAGGCGCAAAATCCTGCGGCGCGCCCTGCGCCACCGCATGGCCTACCGCATCGAAATCATTGCATATCAGGCAGCGGTCGAGATCGAGTGTATCGGCAATGGTGGCGCGGTCGATCTGCCAGGGATTATTGGTGAATTCCAGCACCTGACCAGCCACCGACCCCGCCATGGCTATGGCGCCGTTGCGTGGTGGTATCCTGTCGAGTGAAACAACATAATCGCGCCAACTCTCCGCCAGCGTAGCATGATCGGCAACAAGGCGGACCGCGATATGATCGAGCCGCACCGGCTGACCGGGCGTAACAGTCGCCAAGGCGAAGCGCGCATGGGTGCCGCCAATATCGGCAGTAATGATCTCGGTCATGCTCACAATCCCGCTGCCCCCAGCATTGCCGAAGCCCCCTGATCAGCGGGGTCGCAATGCTGGCGCATCATTGCGAACAGCTCGCGTCCGACTCCCGGCATTTCGGTAGGCGGGGCTGCGGTTTCGCGCGCCTGCCAGTCCGCTGCATCGACCAGCGCTTCGAGTGTGCCGCTATGGGCGCAGACGCGCACCAGATCGCCGTCACGCAGCCTGGCCAGCGGCCCGCCTTTCGCGGCCTCGGGCGTGACATGAATCGCCGCCGGAATCTTGCCCGAAGCACCCGACATGCGACCATCGGTAACAAAGGCGATATGATAGCCGCGATCCTGCAACACGCCGAGCGGTGCATTCAGCTTGTGCAGTTCGGGCATGCCATTGGCGACAGGCCCCTGGAACCGCACCACTACCACCGTGTCGCGATCCAGCTCACCCGCCTCGAACGCCGCAACGACCTGTTGCTGGTCGGCGAAAATCCGAGCCGGTGCCTCGATGGTCCAGCGCGCCTCGGCAACGGCACTGGTTTTGATTGTCGCCCGCCCGAGATTGCCGCTGAGCATTTTCAGCCCGCCATCGCTGCGGAACGGGCTGGCAACCGGGCGCAGCATCGCTTCGTCCCCGCTCGCTCCGGGTGCATCGTCCCAGTATAGCGCGCCGTCATCATCCTCGACCGGCTGGCGCGCGCCATCGGCCAGGCTGTCACCATAAACGGTGCGGATATCGCCATGCGCCAGCCCGGCCTGAAGCAGTTCACGGATCACGAACGGCATGCCCCCGGCGGCGGCGAAATGATTCACATCGCCCGCGCCATTGGGGTAGATGCTGGTGATCAGCGGCACCACTTGGGATAGCCGGTCCATATCCTCCCAACTCAGGATGATACCGGCGGCGCGGGCGATGGCCGGCAGATGGATGACATGATTGGTCGAACCGCCGGTGGCCAACAGCCCGATGACCGCATTGACGATCGCCTTTTCATCGACGCATTCGCCCAAAGGCCGGTAATCATGGCCCGGCTGTTCTTCATTGCCCCAGCCGATTTCGGTTACCCGGTGCACTGCGGCACGGGTCAGTTTCTGGCGCAGCGTGCGGCCAGGATTGACGAAGCTGGCGCCGGGCATGTGCAGCCCCATCATCTCCATCATCATCTGGTTCGAATTGGCAGTGCCGTAAAAGGTGCAGGTGCCCGCGCCATGATAGCTGGCACTCTCGGCTTCGAGCAGTTCCTCGCGGCCGACCTTGCCCTCGGCAAAGAGCTGGCGCACCCGCACCTTCTCCTTGTTGGCCAGACCGGATGGCATCGGCCCACCGGGCACCAGGATCACCGGCAAATGGCCGAAGCGCAGCGCCCCGATCAAAAGCCCGGGAACAATCTTGTCGCAAATGCCAAGCAGCAATGCCGCCTCGAACATACCATGCGACAGCGCCACCGCCGTGCCCATGGCAATGACATCGCGGCTGAACAATGACAGCTCCATCCCCGACTGGCCCTGGGTCACCCCGTCGCACATCGCCGGAACCCCGCCGGCCACCTGCGCCGTGACGCCTTTCTCACGCGCGAAAATCTTGATCTGCTCGGGGTAGCGGCCATAGGGCTGATGCGCCGAAAGCATGTCATTATAGGCGGTTACGATGCCGATATTCATTGCTGTACCGGCGCGGATTTTTGCCTTGTCATCGCCGCTCGCGGCAAAGCCATGCGCCAGATTGCCGCACGACATTTTCGGCCGGTGCACCCCGGCATCGCGGGCCTTGCCGATCATCTCCAGATAGGCTGCGCGGCTGTCACGCGAACGCGCAACAATCGCATCGGTAACATCGGCAACGACCGGATTCAGATTCATGCAGCGCTCCAGTAAATGGTTATGGGCGGACCGGGGCTGTGCAGCAGCCGGGCAATGGGCAGGTCATTCTCGCCCGTCAGCGCGGCATCGAGCACCACACGTTTTTCCGCACCCTTGCCGACCAGAATGATTGCATCGCTGTTATTGATCGCCGCCATGTTGAGGCTGATCCGGTCATAGGGTGCCTCGGGCGGCAGCGGGTCAGGGGTCAGGGTGATAATCGTCGGATCACCCCCGGCTTTTGGATCCGCGCTTGGGAAGAGCGAGGCAATATGACCGTCGTCGCCCATGCCGATCCACATCAGGTCGAAACGCGGCGGCGGATGGGCAAGGGCTTGCAACGGCGTGACCACCGCATCGGTAGCAGCCAGCGCATGGGCGAGGCGGCCATGGTTGCTTGCGCGATGATCGCAAGCGACCAGCCGGTCATCACCCAGCGTCAGCAGCACATTATCCCATGTGATCGGACGCGATGCCAGTTCGGCAAATATCGGCAACGGGGTGCTGCCACCGGGCACAGCAATGGCGCATTTGCCGGTTTTGCCCAGCGCCGCCTGCACCGCATCGGCCACCATGTCAGTTGTGGCGTTGTCGATGATCGTGATGGCACGGTCACTGGCAACAACCCTATTCATACCAGCTTACCCCATCGCGTTCGGTAAGCGCGATACCGGCGCTGGGCCCCCAGCCACCGGCCGCATAGATTTTCGGGCTGTCCCCGTCATCCCAAAGCGCGCGTATCGCATCGATCCAGCGCCATTGCGCCTCGACCTCATCGCGCCGGACAAACAATGTCGGGTCGCCCTCGATCAGATCGAGCAACAGCCGCTCATAGGCGATGCGCCGCTGGGCACTGGCAAAGGCCTGGGTGAGCGACAGGTCGAGCGGCACTTCGCGCAGCAGCACGGCGTCACGGTCGAGCCGCGGCTCCTTGGCCATCACCAGCAGCCGGACATATTCCTCCGGCTGTAACCGGATCACCAGACGGTTGGCGGTCAGCCGCCCGCCGCGCCCGGCAAAGATGTTGTGCGGCACGCATTTGAACTGGATCACAATCTCGCTGCGCCGTTCCCCCAGTCGCTTGCCGGTGCGCAGGAAGAAGGGCACACCCTGCCAGCGCCAATTGTCGACATGCGCCTTGATGGCAACAAAGGTCTCGGTATCCGATTCAGCGTCGAGATCCTCGACATAGCCGGCCACGGTCTCGCCATTGATGGCCCCGGTACCATATTGGCCGCGCACCACTTCAGCGCGATCCACCGGGCGCAACGCACGCAGCACCTTCAGCTTTTCGTCGCGGATCGAGGTGGCATCGAATTCCGCTGGCGGCTCCATCGCGGTCAGTGCCAGCAACTGTAGCATATGGTTCTGCACCATATCGCGCAGTGCACCTGTCTCGTCATAAAAGCCGTGCCGCCCCTCTAGCCCGACCGTTTCCGACACGGTGATCTGGACATGGTCGATATGGCTGGCATTCCACAACGGTTCAAACATCATATTGGCAAAGCGCAGCGCCATCAGATTCTGCACTGTCTCCTTGCCGAGATAATGGTCGATGCGGAAGGTCCGCTCCTCGGGGAAAGCCTGCATCACGGCGTCATTGATGGCGCGGCTGCTGGCAAGGTCGTTGCCCAGCGGCTTTTCCAGCCCGATGCGCACATTGCCACCCGCTAGACCGGCCGATTGCAGCCCCTTGATCGTCGGCTCGAACAGGAATGGCGCTGTCGACAGGAAGATCGACAGGCCCTGCGCGGTATCGCCGACCTTGGCGGCAAGATCATCAAAGCCCTCAATCGTCGAGGCGTCGAGCGGCTGATAGCGAAGCCGTTTGAGAAAAGCGTCTATCTCGTCCTCATCCCGACGAAAATCGGGCAGATGGGCATGCAGCGCCTCACCGGCCATGGCGCGATAGTCGTCATCGCTGAGCTGGCTACGCGCAGTACCGATGATGCACAGATTGTCGGCGATCAGCCGGTCGGCATGCAGCGCAAACAGCGACGGCAGCAATTTGCGCCGGGCGAGGTCACCGGTTGCACCGAAGAGCAGCAGTTTTGCCGAGCTGGTGCCTGGCTCGTCTGTCATATGCACTCCTTATCCCGATCGGGATAAAGCATACGCATTGATGCGCTATTTGCCACGCAGTAATTTACCGCAATCCGGCGTGGCCGCCGCGTCAGACGGCGCTGCTGAACACCTTGGGTGCGCAATCGCGATGGCTGTCAAACTGGGCCGCAATGGTGCGGGCATAGGGCAGCGCCCCGGGTGCCAGCGCGATATGATCGCCATGGTACGTGACCAGCCCGCGCGCAACGAACGGCGCGAGCTGGTCACGATGGTCTCCGCCATCGGACAGCGCGGAGAGATCGGCGCTGCCATGGCAGAGTATATCGGCGATCACCGCGGCACGACGCTGATCGTTCAGCGTGCGCTTTATGCCACGCGAACTGGCAAGCCCCCCAGCTGCCAGTCGCCTGCGATAATCGCCGATATTCTTTTCGTTCTGCACAATAAGACCGGGAAATTCGCTGATCGCGGACGCCCCGAAACCCAGCAGAACATTGCTCTGGTCGTCGGTAAAACCCTGGAAATTGCGCCGTAACAGACCGCTCTTCGCCACCTTGGCGAGGTGGTCATGGGGCAGCGCAAAATGATCGAACCCGACTGGCTGGTAGCCGGCCCGGACCAGCCGGTCATAGCCAAATTGCGCCATGTCAAAGCGTTCCGCGGCGCCGGGCAGCGCGCTGTCATCGATACAGCGCTGGCGCGGGATCAGCGACGGCACATGGGCATAGCCGAACAGCGCAACACGCTCGGGCTGAAGCGCAATTGCGCGCGACAGCGTGTCGTCGAGATCGGCATTGCTCTGGCCCGGCAGGCCATACATCAGGTCGAGATTGAGCGAGGTGATGCCAGCCCGGCGCAGCGCCGCGACCGTTTCGATTATATCCTCGGTCGGCTGGATGCGGCCAATGGCCTGTTGCAGCTTTGGATCGAATGTCTGCACGCCAAGGCTGGCATGGCTGATCCGGGCGCTCTGGATGACACGCACCCAGTCATCACTGAAACTGCGCGGATCAAGCTCGATCGAGATGACCGGATCGCGCACCAGAAAAGCCAGCATCAGCATGTCGAGCAGCCGGGCGAAACGCAACGCGCCGAGCGCATTGGGGCTGCCGCCGCCAAAGGCGATGCGTTTGACCCGGCCCCTGCCGCCAAGCCTGTGGGTCACCAAGTCAATCTCGTCGCACAGCGCCCGCAAATAGCTGTCGAGCCGGGCGATATGGCTGGATTTTGCGGTGTTACAGCCGCAATACCAGCAGATTTTCTCGCAAAACGGAATGTGGACATAAAGCGAGACCGGCTGATCCGGCGCCAGCTTGTCGAGCCACGCCTCATAATCCGTCACCCCGACATTGTCGGCAAAATCCGCCGCCGTCGGATAGCTGGTATAACGCGGTACCGGCTGTTCCAGCAATTCAGGATAATATGTCCACATATCTTCATATCTGAACCTCACCGCCTCCCAAGTCTTTGCGCCAGATCAAAGTTTTGCTTGTTCCAGATCAATGAGACTGCGTTCCGATCATCCTAGTTTCCCCAGCGTTGAAACAGGAAGAAACGACAGGGAAGTTTATCGTGAAGACATATAAAACCATGCTCGCAGCAACCGCAGCAATTGGCGCGGTTTTTTCGGCAACACCGGCCATGGCAGAACAGGGCGACTGGCTGCTCAGGGCGCGTGCCATCAACGTCATCCCGAATGAAAGCAGCGGCGACATCCTGCCCGCTTTCCCGGGTGAAGAGGTCAGCGTCGACAACAGCATCATGCCCGAAGTCGACATCACCTATATGGCCACCGACAATATCGGCTTTGAGCTGATTGCCGCCGTGACCGAGCACACTGCATCGGGCATTAGCGGCACCACCGGAACGCTCGGCCCGCTGGCCGAAACCTGGGTGTTGCCGCCAACGCTAACGGCGCAATATCACTTTGCCCCCGAAGGAAAAGTGCGGCCCTATGTCGGCGCCGGCATCAACTACACCATCTTCTTCTCCGAAGATGCCAGCAGCGCGCTTGAAGGCGCCGTCGGCCCGACCAGCGTCAGCCTGGATGACAGCTTCGGCTATGCGCTTCAGGCAGGCGTCGATATCGAGGTCAGCGAACGCGTGTTCCTCAATCTCGATATTAAATATATCGATATCGATACCACCGCGCGGTTCACCACCACGGCTGCCGGAACGCAGACGGTCGATATTTCGCTCGACCCGCTGGTCGTTGGCGTCGGCATCGGCATAAAGCTGTAATCCCGGCGCTGCCGCGAAGGTCGCAATTAAGCGGCACGCCATCTGCATTATGGCGATATGCCGGAAAGGGCGGGGGGAAATCTCCGCCCTTTCCAATTGTGATCATGGAAAGCGTGCCATTGGCTCTGGCAAAAGACCGTTACCAGGCAAACCCCTCACCTATGGTGACTGAAGTGCGCCGATAGCCAAATTCGCCTTCGCCGGACCAAGCCTTGCCATCAGGAAAGCGAATTTCGACGCCTGCCAGCGCATCCGGGTCGAACAGTCGCATATTGACACCGATCATGTCCCGCGGCCCCTGCCCGCCATCAGGTGACCCCGTCAGGACAAAATGCGTCGTCGTGAAACAATGGGGGCAGGAATGGACCTCGGCTACGGGGTTTTCCTTGTCGTTGCGCATCATGGATATGGTCGCACCCTGCCTGTGCACTTGCGACCCTGGGAAATACCCCCAGGCAGCACCGGATTTGCGGCATAAACTGCAATTGCACTCATGGATGAAGTCGGGTCTGGTTTCGATAGTGATGCTGACAGCGCCGCAAATGCAGTTTCCGGTCATTTTGATTTCCACTGGTCGAAAGAGAGCCGGCGCATCGGTCTATAGTTTCGGCTTTTGCGCCGGTTTCCCCTGATCCTTGCGCGAACAGGCTGCATGACAGGCCATTTTGCAATGGTCCATCGGCGCATCACCATCGCCATCCGCGCCATCGCCCAGCGGCACAGCGATGGTCTGCTCAACGCCATCGGACGAACACAGGCTGATCAGCATCACGCCGTCTTCAGGCGACAGCAGCTGGACCAATATGGGAGACAGCGCCATCGCCGAAAGCGATGACAGCGCCGGTGCGATGGCCAGTACATGGCTGCGGAACCAGTGCATCAGCCTTGCTCCTCCTGCTGCCGGTCATTTACAGGCTCAGGTCCCTCGTCATCGATCAACACCCGCTGCGCCGCGCCGTCGAGATCCTCAAACTGGCCATTGCGCATCGCCCAGAAGAAGAACCCCAAGCCACACAGCCCCATGAACAGGGCAATGGGGATCAGGATCGCAAGCCCGCTCATGCCCTTTCTCCGGCAAGCTTGCCGCGCATCGCAATTGGGCATGGCAGCCCGCGGTAGAGCCGCAGCGCATTGCCGACAACGATCAGCGACGACAACGACATGGCAATCGCGGCAATTAGCGGCGTGACCAGCCCGGCAATTGCCAGCGGAACGGCAAGCACATTATAGCCGATGGCCAGCACGAAATTCTGCCGCACGATGCGCATGGTGCGCCGCGCCATATGCACCGCCAGCGCAGGGCCCATCAGCGAATCTCCCGTGAACACCGCATCGGCCGCCTGCTGCCCGACATCACTCGCCGATCCGGGTGCCATGGAAACATGCGCCGCCGCCAGCGCCGGACCGTCATTCAGGCCGTCGCCAACCATCAGCACCTTGCGCCCGGCACCGCTGAGCCGGTCAATGGTCGCGAGCTTTTCCTGTGGCGTTGCCGAGGCCTGTGCCATCAGGCCGAGACGCCGTGCCACCGGTGCCACCGCATCGAGATTGTCGCCGGACAGGATCGAGGCCTGCATGTCCTCGGCCGCGAACGCCGCCAGCACATCATCGACATCGGGGCGCAGCGGGTCGGTAAAGCGGACAAGGCTGGTGTCGTCGCCAATGGTCAGCGTGACCGCCAGCCCTTCGGTCTGATCACCGCCCTTGCCGAGACGGACATCCTCATCCTTCCAGCGCGCCCGCATGCCTTCACCGGCGACCTCTTCGGGACTGCTGATATCGGCAGGGACAATCTTTTCGGCAAGCAGCACTTCGCGCAGCCCCTTGCTCAGCGGATGGCGGCTGAGCTGCGCCAGCGCCAGCGCGATGCTTTTCTGCTGATCCGACAAATGGCCAAGATCGCCGGGACGCGGCCGACCCAGTGTCAATGTGCCGGTCTTGTCGAAAATCACATGGTCGGCAGTGGCCAGCCGCTCGAGCGCGCTGCCATCCTTGACCAGCACCCCGCGCTTCATCAAAGCCCCCGCCGCGACCACCTGCGCCGCCGGCACCGCGAGGCCGAGCGCACAGGGGCAGGTGATGATCAGCACCGCCACCGCGATCAGCAGCGACTGGTGCCAGCCCGCCCCGGCCAGCATCCAGCCGGCAAAAGACAGCAGTGCCAGGCTATGGACCGCCGGGGCATAATAGCGGGCCGCCTTGTCGGCGACGCGAACATGGAAAGAGCGATGCTGCCCGGCCTCGTCCATAAGCCGCGCAATATCGGCGATGCCGGTATCCTTGCCGCTGGCGGTGACACGAACGCGCACCGGCGCGGTCAGGTTCACCGTTCCGGCATAAACCGCCTCGCCGACCCCTTTATATTGCGGGTCACTCTCGCCGGTGAGCATCGCCATGTCGAAACCGCTCAGGCCGCTTTCAACCACGCCATCGGCGGCAAGCCGTTCGCCGGCAGCAAGCTGCATCACCATATCGGAGCGGATGTCACCGGCCCTGGTCCATTCAGTCGTGCCGTCGGGCTGCACCACCATGGCACCGGGCGCGCTCTTGCCGAGCAGGGCAGCAATGCCGCTGCGCGCCTTGTCGCGCATCATGCCATCAAGCGCACGCCCCGCAAGCAGGAAGAAGATCAGCATCACCACACCGTCAAAATAGGCATGCGGTCCATCGGTCGCGGTCTCGTATAGGCTGAGCCCGGTGGCCAGCAATATACCAATGCTGATCGGTACATCCATATTGGTGCGGCGATGGCTGAGCGCCATCATCGCCGAGGCGAAAAAGGGGCGTCCGGCATAGGCGATGACCGGGATGGCGATCAGCGCCGAGAGCCAGTGAAACAGCGCTCTTGTCTCGCCATCGGCACCCGACCAGATGCTGACCGAGAGCAGCATGATGTTCATCATGCCGAAACCGGCGACCGCCAGTGCCCGCAACAGCGCCTTGCTCGACCCCTTTTCCTCAGCCAGCGGATTGTCGGCGAGGATCTGCGCCTCGAAGCCGATATCCTCGATAGCATGCAGCAGATCGGCTTCGCTGAGTGCCGGATCATGCGTCACTGCCACCCGTTTCGACGAGAAATTCACCCGCGCGGTCACCACCCCGGGCACCGCATGCAGCCCGCGCTCGATCTTGGAGATACAGCCGGCGCAGCGAATGGCGGGCACGGCGAAACGGCTATCCTCGCAGGAAGTGGCCTCAATTGTGGCATTGTCGCCACCGGACACCGCTATCGGATAGCTGGCGTTCACAGGATCTCGCTCCGCATGCGATAGGTCTGACCGGCGCGATCAATGCTGATCTGCAGCTTCCAGCGTCCCTGGGGAACCGGATCGACGCTGCGATAGACGCCGGGCGCGGTCTCGGAAAAGGTGAAGGTGAAGGAGTCGCTGCGACCGACCGGATGCATCGCCTCGGCGGTGATGCTGGCACCGGTCATCGCGCCGCCGCCCTCAGTCATGGCAATGCGCATCACGACATGGCCGTCCTGGCGCAGCGGTTCGGCGATGGTCCAGCCATAGCGTTGCTGGGCCCGGGCCGCCTCGAGCCAGTCATTATATTTCTGGCTGGCGACATAGCTGTTATCGACCACCGTACCGCCAAAGCTGGAAATGGCGTAGCGCGCCATCACCAGATTGACCGCGATAATTACACCGAAAAAAGCCACCAGCATCGCGGTGACATGATAGCCGTTGATCTTGCCCTTTCCGGGTTTGCGGTCATCGCCTGCTTCATTGCCCATGATCATGCTCACCGTTCCGGCCTTTTGAAAGTGAATGTGTCGCTGTCGGTAGCGCCGCTGTCACCTGCTTCGGCATCGGCACCGGTAGCGGTGATAGTGAACGCCTCGTCCGCGCCGCCCTCGCGCGGTGCGACAACGAACAGGTTAAGCTTGCCAACGCTGTCGGCGGGCACCGTCGCGGTAATGCTGGTCTGGCCGTCACGGCGCGGCACGCTTTCGCTCCAGATGCTGGCACCGGGCAGGCCGCTTACCGACACCACGACATCGCGCGGGCGGTTTTCCATGTTGCGCAGCTTAACGGTGAAACTGTTGCGTACATCGCCATTGGCGAGCTGGACATAGGCCGGGCTGCGATCCTGCTGCACCGACAGGTCGAGCCGGCTGCGATTGCCGACGGCAAACAGCATCGCCACACCGATACTGGCCCAGACGGTGAAATAGGCCATGGTGCGCGGGCGCAGCAGCATCTTCCAGCTGGCCCGGGCCTTCTCGCCCTTCTGCTCGCGCTCGGCATCTTCCTCAGTGATATAGTCGATCAGGCCGCGTGGACGACCGGTCTGTTCCATCACTGTGTCACAGGCATCGATGCACAAAGCGCAGGTGATACAGCCGATTTGCGGGCCTTCGCGAATATCGATGCCGGTGGGGCATACCGCAACGCACTGGTTGCAATCGATACAGTCGCCAAATTCGCCAGGATTTTTCAGCGCTTTCTTGACGCTGCCACGCTTCTCACCGCGCCAGTCCTTATAGGTGACCATCAGTGATTTTTCGTCCATCATCGCGGTCTGGATGCGCGGCCAGGGGCACATATAGATGCACACCTGCTCGCGCATAAAGCCGCCAAAGATGAAGGTGATCGCCGTCAATATGCCAACCGTGGCATAAGCGATATAATGTGCCTCGCCCTGCCAGAAGTCGACGGTAAGCGTCGGCGCATCGGCGAAATACATGATCCACGCACCGCCGGTCCAGAAGCTGATGAACAGCCAGATGCCCCATTTGGTCAACCGCTTGCGGATCTTGGTGCCATTCCACGGCGAGTCCTTGAGCCGGAACTGGGCATTGCGGTCGCCATCGACCCAGCGCTCGACATGCTGGAACAGATCGGTCCATACAGTCTGCGGGCAGGCATAGCCGCACCAGGCGCGACCGACGGCGGAGGTAACCAGAAACAGGCCGATGCCTGCCATCACCAGCATTCCCGCAACATAATAAAATTCATGCGGCCAGATTTCGAGGCCGAACATGTAGAAACGGCGATTGGCAAGGTCGACCAGCACCGCCTGGTCCGGGGCATAAGGGCCACGATCCCAGCGAATCCACGGGGTGATGTAATAGATCGCCAGCGTTGCCGCCATGATCTGCCATTTCAGCCGGCGGAAAAAGCCGTTTACCGCCTTGGGAAAGACATCCTTGCGTGCTGCATAGAGCTGAAGGGGGGGCTCAAGGGTGTCGTCAGGAACTGGCATCACCCGCCTTTCCGTCATCCGGTGGCACGGCTGACGCGGTTTCTGCAGCGTCAGGAGCCTGATCCTCAGCAGCAGCCGGCGCTACCTCGCCGCCGCCCAGTGAGTGGACATAAACGGCGAGCATGCGGATCGTTGCCGGGTCGAGACGCTGGCCCCAGCGCGGCATCACACCATTGCGGCTGTAATAGATGGTTTCGGTCAGCGCTTCGCGATCAGTACCGTAAAGGCTGATGGCATCGGTCAGATTGGGCGCACCGAGTTCACGATTGCCCTTGCCATCGCCGCCATGGCAAACGGCGCAGTTATTGGCAAAAAGCGTCGCACCACGCTGCGATGCGGCGCTGGCCTGTTCCTCGCCGGACAGCAGCCGGACATAGGAGGCGACATCACCAATTTCGGCATCATTGAGCAGACCATCGGCACCAAAGGCCGGCATTTGCGAGAACCGGGTTTCCGGATGGTCGGGGTTCCGGATGCCATGAATCAGCGTATATTCGATCGCTTCCAGATCTCCGCCCCACAGCCAGTCATCATCGTTCAGATTGGGATAGCCGCCCAGACCGGCGGCATCGGCGCCATGGCATTGCACGCAATGCACCTTATAGGCCGACTGGCCACCCTGGATCGCGGTGTTCCTCAATTCGGCATTGGCGACCAGACTGTTGATATCCGCCGCCACCAGCGCCTCGTGGATCGGTGCCAGCTCGGCCTCGCGTGCCGCCAGTTGCTGCTCGACATCGCCACGGCTCGACCAGCCAAGTACCCCGGCAGTGGCGCTGTTGACCAAAGGCCATGCCGGATAGAGGATGACATAGACAATCGACCAGAAGACGGTGGCATAGAAGGTCCACAGCCACCAGCGCGGCAGCGGCGTGTTCAGCTCCTCGATACCGTCCCATTCATGACCAACGGTCTGGGTACCCGTCGCTTCATCGGTGCGAATATTCTCAGCCATTTTTGTCTTCCCCGCCTTTCTCGTCCTCGGCGAAAATCATGTTTGCCGCATCGCGGCTGTGCTTGGCGCCGCCGGGGCGGAACAGCCATAATGCGAAGCTGATCCACAATATCGCCATGAACAACAGGCCCCAGCTGTCGGCAAATTGCCGCATCGCTTCATAGTTCATCGTGGTTCCTCCAGTGCTTCGGCGGACTCAAAGTCGACCAGCGTGCCCAGCATCTGCAGATAGGCAATCAGCGCATCCATCTCGGTCAGCTGGCCGGGGTTGCCGTCAAAATCGCGTATCTGCGCCTTGGGGTAGCGTGCCTCCAGTTCGGATGTATCGGCATTGGGATCGGCCTGCGCCGCCAGGTCTTCATTGGCCGCTGCAATCGCCGCCTCGTCATAGGGCACACCGACCAGGGACAGTGCCTTGAGGTCACCGCGCATATCTCCGGCTTTCAGCGGACGGTCGGCAAGAAAGGCATAGGGCGGCATGATCGACGTCGGCACCACCGAGCGCGGATTGATCAGATGTGCCCGGTGCCACTCATCCGAATAGCGGTTGCCGACACGCGCCAGATCGGGCCCGGTGCGCTTCGAGCCCCACTGGAATGGGTGGTCATACATCGACTCCGCCGCAAGGCTGTAATGGCCATAGCGCTCGACCTCGTCGCGAAACGGGCGCACCATCTGCGAATGGCAGGTATAGCAACCCTCGCGGATATAGATGTTGCGCCCGGCCAGTTCGAGCGGGGTATAGGGCCGTACACCCTCAACCTCCTCGATGGTGTTGTCGATCCAGAACAAGGGCGCAATCTCGACGATGCCGCCGATAATCACCGCCAGAAAGGCGAAGACCGAAAGAAGGGTGACGTTGCGTTCGAGCTTTTTGTGGTTTTTTGCCAGATTGTCCATTGGTCTTTTCCCTCTTACTCGGCCGGCATGGCCTGGGGCACGACCGGACGGTCGGCCTCGGCATCATAGGGGGTTTCGGTCATCGCCTTTTCCTCGCGCTGATGACCGAGGATGGTGCGCCAGACATTGTAGACCAGCACCCCGGCACCGGCGAGATAGAGCAGCCCACCCGCAGCACGGATCAGATACATCGGCAGCATCGCGTCGATGACCTCGCTGAACGAATAGACCAGATAGCCATCAGCGCCATATTCACGCCACAACAGGCCCTGCATGATGCCGGCAACCCACATCGCCGCGGCGTAGAGCACGATACCCATGGTCGCGAGCCAGAAGTGCCAGTTGACCATGCGCAGCGAATAGAGACGCTGACGCCCCCAGAGGCGCGGCACCAGATAGTAGATAGCCGCAAAGGTGATCATGCCGTTCCAGCCCAGAGCGCCACTATGGACATGGCCGATGGTCCAGTCGGTATAGTGCGACAGCGAGTTCACCGCCTTGATCGACAGCATCGGGCCTTCAAAGGTGCTCATGCCGTAAAAGGCCAGCGCCAGGACCATCATGCGGATGATCGGGTCGGTGCGGATCTTGTCCCAGGCGCCGTTGAGCGTCATCAGGCCGTTGATCATACCGCCCCAGCTCGGCATCCACAGCATGATCGAGAACACCATGCCCAGAGTCTGCGCCCAGTCGGGCAGCGCAGTATAATGGAGGTGGTGCGGACCGGCCCAGATATAGAGGAAGATCAGCGACCAGAAGTGGATGATCGACAGGCGATAGCTATACACCGGTCGCTCGGCCTGTTTCGGCACGAAATAATACATCATCGCCAGAAAACCGGCGGTGAGGAAGAAGCCGACCGCATTGTGGCCATACCACCATTGCGTCAGCGCATCCTGCACCCCGGCAAAGGCACTATAGCTTTTCGAGCCGAGGAACGACACCGGAATGGTCAGCGCATTGACCACATGCAGCATCGCCACGGTGAGGATGAAGCTCAGGAAAAACCAGTTGGCGACATAGATATGCGGTTCGGAGCGTTTGGCGATGGTGCCGATAAACACCACGCCATAGCTGATCCACACGATCGCCAGCCACAGGTCGACATACCATTCGGGTTCGGCATATTCTTTCGACTGGGTGATGCCGAGAAGATAGCCGGTAGCCGCCAGCACGATAAACAGCTGATAGCCCCAGAACACAAAGCGTGCGAGGCCCGGGAAAGCGAGCCGCGCACGGCAGGTGCGCTGGACGATATAGAAGCTGGTGGCGAGCAGGGCATTGCCGCCAAAGGCAAAGATCACTGCCGAAGTATGCAGCGGCCTGAGCCGCCCGAAAGTGGTATATTCCAGATTGAGATTAAGCACCGGAAAGGCCAGCTGCAGAGCGATATAAAGGCCAACAAGAAAGCCCGCCATGCCCCAGAAGATGGTCGCAATCACGCCCCAGCGCACGACATCATCATCATATCGGCCGGGATCTGCCGGAACCCGCAAAATGCCTTTTGCCATCGACGCATAATCGGCGCCGCTCATTGTGTGCCACATCATGAACAGGCACACCAGGGCGACAATGCCCATATGTACCGCAAAGCCCCCGTCCGCCGCAAACACGACCGCCGCCAGCGCCAGCAGCGATAATAGCAGCCATCCGCCAGCCTTCATTACCAGAGTTTCCATAATGCCCTTCCCATTTGGTCAATCTGCCGGGCGGCGGCATAGCCCCCCACATGCTGGCGTGATTGCACCGGAAGAGTGCCGGCGTTCATTGATCTGGGTCAAAGAAACAGCAGCGAAACAAGAAAGTTCGGGGCCACTACATGCCCCGACTATCGCGGCGACACATCACCATAGGTTACAGCTATGGCACCGGCCCGTTGGCGATTTTCTATCGGCATCACGGGCTCATCAGCTGGTGCCTGCATCGCTCAGCAAGCACCCTGGAAGCGGGATCAGATATCGGTTTCAGCTTCCTGCGCCAGCCGGTGGCGATCGACGATCTGGATATGACGCCGGTCGGGCAGCGCTATGATGCCCGCTTTCTTCAACCGGCTGAGCTGACGGCTCACCGTCTCGATCGTCATGCCGAGAATATCGGCAATCTGCTGGCGGCCAAAGGGCAGTTCGAACACGCCCGATACCGTCTTTCCCGGATCCGTCGGATCGGCCAGACGCTCGGACATTTCGAGCAGAAAGCTGGCAATCTTCTCCGGTGCTGTCTTGCGACCGAGCAGCAACATCCAGTGGCGTGCGCGATCAAGTTCGGTCAGCGTCCGGTCGAGCAGCTTGTGCTCAAGATCGGGATGCTCACGCGCGAAACTGTCGAAATCACGGCGCGAAAAAGCGCAGAGATGGGCATCGGTCAGCGCGGTGACCGAATGCAGGCTGCGGCCACCAAAGGGGCGGCCGATAAAATCCGATGGATAGACAATGCCGACAATCTGCTCGCGACCATCGCCCATCGAAGTGGAGAGCTTCATCACCCCTTCGACAACATTGGCCACCAGCAGCGACTCATCCCCTTCCCATACCAAAGTCTGGCCCGCCGACAGCCGGTGCTTTCGCCCCTTGCTGTTGAGTACCGCCAGTTCGTCATCGCTGAGCGCGCTGCAAATGGCGTGATTCCGTACGCTGCAGTCATCGCAATTGCCGTGATGGTAATTCATAGCCGGGGGGATTCCATGTCCATGGCTACAAACAAGCGGCAATGCGAGCATCTGTCAACAAAAATTGACATCAAGTAAAATTATCGCAGGCCCATGGCACTTTGCCCTTCATCGTCTCTGGGCATGGCGACAGCTTGGGCGCTCGCCTTGGCAGCGGCCTTTGCCGAATAGAGTGCATTATCCGCCGTGTCGAACAGCTGTTCCGGGTTATCGCCATCGCGCGGCCATTGGGCAACGCCGATACTGGCACCGATGGCAAGATTGAGATCCGCAATGCGAAATGGAGCCGCGAGCGCCGCCAGCATATGCGTACCGACAGCATCGGGGGCGATATCCGATTCATGCGGGATAAGTACGGCAAATTCATCGCCGCCCATCCGCACCACCCTGGCCTTATCCCCGGCCGCTGCGCGCAGGCGCTGCCCCACGGCCTGCAACACCATATCGCCAATGCCATGGCCATGACAGTCATTGATCGGCTTGAAGCCATCAAGGTCGAGCAGCGCGATCGAAAAAGGCCGCACCCTGTCGCGGTGCGGCGCCATCGCTACTTCCAGGCTTTCATCGAGACCGCGCCGATTGAGCAGCCCGGTAAGCGGATCGGTGACCGCAAGATCGTGCAGCTGCTTCTGAAGCAGCAACAGATCAACCAGCTGGTGATGCTGTTCCAATATCATGCGCAGCAAAAAGGCGCTGGCGACAAGCATGCTGATCCCGGCTGCAATATCCACGGGCTGGCCGGAGAAGAACAGCAGAAAGCTGATCGGCACCAGCCCGATTGCGGCGTTGCTTATCGCCGCCGCACGCATGTTCGACATGCAGAAGGTGGTGCCAAGCGAGCCCATGGCCATGATCAGCGGATAATGGCTTTTCATCTCCGCCGGCGCCGACAGCCAGCTGAACACACACCATATCGAACACAGCAGTGCGACAATACAGCAGCCAATGCCCGCCTCGCGCACCAGCCGCCGTGAATTTTTTGGGTGCAGCCGTTTTTTGCGCGCCATGGTCAGCGACAGAAAGCCGAGGATGAATGCCGCGCCGATAATTGTCGGCAGGATAATCCGGATAAACAGCCCGCTATCGGGGCTGCCGCCATAAATTGCTGCGGGGACACCGCAGAACAGGGCAAGGTGCAGCCAGCGGCAATGATAGATGATGCGCCTGGCCTGGATGATCGCCAAATCGTCCGCCACCAATTCGGGGATGGCAGGAAAAAACTTGCGCTGCAATATTTGGGCGACCCGCTGCATATGTTTGGCGATAAATCACCAAGGTAAATGCTAGTTTAACATTATAGAAAATATCGCCATAATGGAGTAAAAATTACTGTGCCTTGAAAGTAATTGTTATTGCGCTATTGACGCGACGTTAAGGATATATACCGATAGTGCGGCCATCACCCTGTTACTTGCTCTATTCAACAAGGATGGCCGATCATGTTCCAGTCTGCACAAATTCTCGCCACTGCCAGCGCCGGTCGTGCTGCCAGACACCCGACATTGCCGCAAAATGACACACCCGCCGAACAGGCGAAACGGGCGGAACAGATCGCCGCTGCCAGCGCCAAATATGTGTGGGACGACAATGTCCCCACACTTGAAGGCGTACCGCTGGCCCAGTCGGTGGACGCCAATGAGACCCCGACACTCGAATGGTTCGCCATCCTTATCGGCGTCGGCATCAAGATCGTGCGCAACCAGATTGCGGTCAACCTGTCGCACCGCGAGGACCCGGACCTGGCCGACACAGTCACCGCCACCGCAGCCGAGGACAGCCAGGTCTCGGAGCAGCTTGACGCTATAGAGGCAACGCTGAATCGCGTGGTTGCACAGCATGGCAAGAAACGCGATGCGTCCGCCGATATTGCCGAGGCAGTGGGCGATGCCGCCGCTGCCAGCGCCGAATATGATGACCATCTGGCGCAACTGAAAGGCCATTTCGAAGCACTGTGCCAGCTGGTCATGAGAACCGGCGATGTCAGTCCGCCAACCCCGTCGCTCGACAATTACCGCGCCCTGTTCGATACCCTGCCGGTGCCCGGCTTTGCCTATCAATTCATGGCGGACGAAGCCTTTGCCCGGATGCGCGTTGCCGGCCCCAATTCGGTACTCATCAAAGGCATCTCGGTGCTGCCCGAGAATTTCCCCGTCACCGCCGACCAATATGCTGCCGTGGTCAATGGCGACACGCTCGAGACGGCGCTGGCCGATGGCCGGGTCTATCTCAGCGACTATGCCGAACTCAGCGTGCTGAAGGAAGGCGAATGGGACGGTCTGCCCAAATATATCACCCAGCCTATGGCGCTGTTCGCGGTACCGCCGGGCGGTGCATCATTGGTGCCGGTGGCTATTCAGTGCGATCAGGACAGCGGCAGCAATCCCATATTCACCCCTTCGCCGCGGGCCGAGGACAGCTGGGGCTGGGAAATGGCCAAGCTGGTGGTTCAAGTCGCCGACGGCAATTATCACGAACTGTTTGTGCATCTGGCCCGTACCCATCTGGTCACCGAAGCCATCGCCATCGCTACCCATCGCCATCTTGCCAGCGTTCACCCGATCTGGGCACTGCTGGTGCCGCATTTCGAGGGCACGTTATTCATCAACAATCAGGCGGCAAATTCGCTGATCGCGGGCAATGGTCCGATCGATCATATCTTTGCCGGCACAATCGATTCGAGCCAGCAGGCAGCAGTGCAGGACCGATTGGCCTTTGACTTTTACGCCCATATGCCGCCTGCTGAACTGGCCGCGCGCAATGTCAATGATGCCAAGAAGCTGCCCGACTATCCCTATCGCGATGATGCATTGCTGGTGTGGCAGGCCATCCATGACTGGGCGACGCAATATGTCCGCATCTATTATGCCGATGACGCTGCGGTCACCGGCGATACCGAGCTGACGGCATGGACCAATACGCTCATCAGCGAGGGCAAGATCAAAGGTTTCAAGCCGATCACCAGCCGCGCCCAGCTTGCCGATGTCTGCGCCATGATCATCTTCACCGCCAGCGCCCAGCATGCCGCAGTCAATTTTCCGCAAAAGGACCTCATGGCCTTTGGCCCGGCAATCAGCGGTGCTGCCTGGCAGCCGGCTCCGACCGACCAGGCAGGGCATGACAAACCGGACTGGCTGCGCGCGATGCTGCCGCTGCCATTGGCGATGGAACAGCTGAATGTACTAACGCTGCTCGGTTCGGTGCATTATCGGCCATTGGGGGATTATCGCAGTAACCACCTGCCCTATCCGCAATGGTTCCGCGATCCGCAGATTATCGGCGCCGGGGCCGCGTTGCCACGCTTCAAAGCCGCGCTGAAACAGGTGGAGAAGCAGATCGTTGCGCGCAATCAGCAGCGCAAATATCCCTATCCCTATCTCCAGCCGAGCCTGATACCGACCAGCACCAATATCTAGAACTTCCCGACGCGCACAGGCCGGGGCTGCTCAGCCAAGCAGCTGCCGTGCCTGTTCGCAATCGCGTGCCATCTGCGCCATCAGCGCATCGAGATCATCGAATTTCGCCTCGGCCCGCAGATAGTGATGCAGCGCCACCTCGATCGTCTGGCCGTAAAGGTCTTCATCAAAGTCGAAGAAATACGGCTCGAGCAGCTCTTTGGGCGGATCGAATTGCGGCCTGATACCGAGATTGGCGGCCCCTTTGAGGACACGGCCATCGGATAGCCGGCCGGTCACGGCATAGACGCCATATTTCGGCCGCAGATAATGGCCGAGATCGAGATTGGCAGTGGGATAGCCGAGCTTGCGCCCGTTTTTGTCGCCATGCTGCACTTCGGCCTGAACCGCAAAGGGCCGGGACATCAGCCGCGCCGCCTCTTGCGGATCACCTGCTTGCAGCGCCTCGCGGATGCGGCTCGAGGAAATCACCTCGCCATCTTTAACCGGCGACACCGCGCGCGCCTCCAGCCCATGCGCTGCGCCATGATCGCGCAAAATGGCGATATTGCCCTTTGCTCCCTTGCCGAAGCTGAAATCCTCACCGGTAACCACACCATGGGCACCAAAGCGCTCGATCAGCAGCGCGGTGATAAAATCCTCGGCGCTGGTGCCGGCCAGTTCCCTGCCGAAGCTGAACACCAGCATCGCATCGGCCCCGGCTGCGAGAAACAGCCGCTCACGCTGATCGAGTGTCGTCAGCCGGAAGGGCGGCGCGTCAGGGCGGAAAAAGCGCACCGGATGCGGATCGAAGGTGGCGATAATGGCGGGGCGACCCGAAGCCTTTGCCCATCGGATGGCCTCGCCTGCCACCGCCTGGTGCCCGGTATGAAAGCCATCGAAATTGCCCAGCGCGATCATCGCGCCACGCAAAGCATCAGGCACCGGCTGGTTGCCGTCCAGTCTGGTCGCGCTGGCAGTGATCATCGGCTGGAAATATGCCTGTTGGTGGTCATGCCGCTCTCATTGGCGCGATTTGGCGATTTCGGCAACTGGTTTTGCACGTCTAATCGGTCGCAGATATGCGTTCGAGCGTCACCCAGCTATAGGCCGGGCGGCCATTTTCGGCGCCATGATGTTCGGCGCTGATTTCGCGCCAGATGCGCAGATCGAAATCATCGATACGGGTATCGCCCGCGCTTTCGGCATGCACATGGGTGATCTCGATGCGGTCAGCCAGCGGCTCGAACAGGCGATAGATTTGCGCGCCACCGATAACGGCTATCGCCTCGGCCTCAGCCGCTAGGTGCATCGCCTGTTCAATGCTGGTTGCAACCTCGGCGCCTTCAGCATGCCAGCCGGTATTGCGGGTCAACACGATATGTCGACGCCCAGGCAGTAGCCCGGGCAGCGAGTCAAAAGTCTTGCGTCCCATAACCATCGGCTTGCCCATGGTGAGCCGTTTGAAGCGTTTGAGATCCTCGGGAAGATGCCAAGGCAAGGCGCCGTCACGCCCGATCACGCCATTTTCGGCGCGAGCAAGGACCATCGTGATGGTCGGGTGTACTGGGCTTGCGTTCATTTGGCGTATGGCAATAATTGCGTGACGTGGCCCATTTTGCGGCCGGGGCGAGGTTCGCGCTTGCCATAGAGATGCAGATGGCTGCCGCTGTCGGACAGGTGATCGCGCCACTGGCCGACTTCTTCGCCTATCAGATTGTGCATCTGCGCCCCGCCTTCGATCAGCCGGGTATCGCCCAGCGGCAGGCCGCAAATCGCCCGGATATGGTTTTCGAACTGGCTCGTCGCCGCGCCCTCGATGGTCCAGTGGCCGCTATTGTGCACCCGCGGTGCCATTTCGTTGAACACCGGGCCTTCTTTGGTGGCGAAAAACTCGATCGCCAACACTCCAACATAATCGAGCTCGGTTGCAACCTTGCGCGCCAGTGCCCGGGCGGCAGGGATATGGGTGGCAATGCTTTCCGGTGCAGGCACATTTGAGCAGCGCAATATGCCGTCCTCATGCACATTGTGCGGCGCGTCCCAGAAGCGAATGGCGCCATCGCGACCACGCACCAGCAGGATCGAAAATTCCGCCTCGAAATCGACAAAGCCCTCGGCCAGCGCCTGCTGGCCACCCAGCGCCTGCCATATGCCGTCGAGATCGTCGCGGCTGTGCAGCCGCACCTGGCCCTTGCCGTCATAACCCATGCGATCGCTCTTGATGATCGCCGGCACACCGCTGCTGTCTATCGCATCGGCCAGTTCACCCTCGCCGCGCACCGGCGCAAATGGCGCGGTCAGGCCGCCCAGCGCCGCAACAAAGGTTTTCTCCGCCAGCCGGCTCTGGCCCACTTCGAGCGGTCGCACACCGGGAAAAAGGTCGACATCCGGATCGAGCGCCGCGAGCGGATCGGCGGGCAGATTTTCCCATTCATAGGTGACGACGTCGCAGGCTGCGGCAAAGGCGGCAATGGCGCCGGCATCGTCATAGTCACCCTCGGTAAAATGCGCCGCAACCTGCCCCGCCGGGCCCAGCGGCTCGCGGCCATAGACATGGCAGGGATAACCAAGCTGCGCCGCAGCCAGCACCAGCATCCGCCCGAGCTGGCCGCAGCCGATAATGCCGATGGTGCGCCCCGGCGGCAGCGGCGTCAGACAGGTCTCGCCCTGGGCAGCGGGCTGTGCCTCGCTCATTCGGGATGCTCCGCCACCGCATCGCTCTGCTGCGCGCGCCAGGCATCGAGCCGTTCGGCCAGCGCCGGATCGTTGACCGCCAATATCGCCGCAGCGAGCAGCGCGGCGTTTTTCGCCCCGGCCTCGCCAATGGCCAGCGTGCCCACCGGAATGCCGCCGGGCATTTGCGCGATCGACAACAGGCTGTCCATGCCATTCAGCGCTTTCGATTGTATCGGCACCCCCAGCACCGGCAGCCGGGTCATGCTGGCAACCATGCCGGGCAGATGCGCCGCGCCACCGGCTCCGGCGATAATCACCTTATACCCGGCATCGACCGCACCACTGGCGAAATCAACCAGCCGCCCCGGGGTGCGGTGCGCCGAGACAATATGGCAGTCATGCGAAACATGGAGCGCCTCAAGGCATTTTGAGGCGGCCAGCATGGTGCCCCAGTCGCTCTGGCTGCCCATGATGACGGCCACATCCTTGATTTTAGCCTGGGACATAATGCCTCCCGATTGCGATGCAGCATGGCTGCATGGGAAGCGCCTTGCCTTAATTGGTTATGCGCATGCTGGCAATGGCTGCCGGACATGGCGGTTGCAGGAAATGCTCTCCGCCTTCATCCAGCCAGCATCCATAGTGCAATCGCCGGACTGAACAGCCCCTGCGCGCTACTCAGCGTTCGGAAAGATAATAGCGGTCGCGGGCATTCAGATCGTCGTCGAGATCATAGACGATGGGCTGGCCGGTCGGGATTTCCAGTCCGGTAATATCGGCATCGGAAATGCCCGAAAGATGCTTGACCAGTGCCCGCAGCGAATTGCCATGGGCGGAGATCAGCACCCGCTTGCCGGCCTTCAGATCGGGCGCGATGCGCGCCTGCCAATAGGGCAAAACCCGCTCGATCGTGTCCTTCAGACTCTCCGATGCCGGCACCGTGATCCCGGCATAGCGCCGGTCGGCCGACAGGTCATAGGCCGATCCGGTTTCCATCGGCGGCGGCGGCGTATCAAAGCTGCGGCGCCAGATATGCACCTGTTCATCGCCATGCCTGTCGCGGGTCTCCTGCTTGTCGAGACCGGTCAGACCACCATAATGCCGCTCGTTCAGACGGTAATCCTTCTCGACCGGCAGCCATAGCCGCTGCATTTCCTCGAGCGCCAGATTGAGCGTCTTGATCGCCCGTGTCTGCAGCGACGTGAAGCACTGGTCAAAATCCACCCCTTTTTCCCGCATCAATATACCGGCGGCGCGCGCCTCGGCGGCACCTTTTTCTGTGACATCGACATCCCACCAGCCGGTGAAGCGATTCTCCAGATTCCATTGCGACTGGCCATGGCGAATAAGGACGAGCTGGGGCACGGAAATGTCTCCTGACAAGATGGCGATATCCCCCCACCCCTAGCCATGCACTGCGAAAAGGTCACCCCCTTGGAGGCGCAAAATTCATGCCTTGCCTATTCCCCGTACTCCCGGTGCCGGCGGGTCGTGTGGCGGGCCGGCAAAGCATTGCGCCATGGCCATCCATTCGCGGGCCATATCGCCTTCCACCTGCAGCGCGGTGTCGGCAATATTGCGCGTCTGGGTTACCACCTGGCAGAATTCGCTCGCCGCACCGCTGATCCGTCCAGCATCGGTGTCACCATAGCGCCAGACCTCGCCCGATTGCGGCGCTGTCAGTTCGAGTAGCGGCATCGTCTCGGGCACCGGCAGTCCACGATTCCTATAGGTCCAGCCAAAGGTATTCACGCCAAGCACCACAATGTTGCGGATATGGTCGCCATCCTGGCGCTCTACACCCAAGGCATCATAAACCGCCTGGGCATGGGCCCAGCTTTCCATCAGCCGCGCCGTGATCGAGGAACGCGCACTCATACTCGGCCCGGCCCAGGCAACGCGTTGTTTCGGATCGGCAGCAGCAAAATGCGTCGCAAGCTGCGGGTAGAATTCCGCCCATGCCGCAACCAGATCGGGACCGGAAAGGCCGTTGAGATAGTCCGCCTCAAAGGCGCTCATTCCGCCCTTGGCAACCGCAGACCCGACCTTGGCAAAGAAAGCGCGAAACGCCGCTTCATCGGTGAGCGACAGATCGGCAGCGATATTCCACACATGCAGATGGCGCAGGATCGCATCCACGCTCCAGCTCTTGAACGCCGTCGGCTGTGCCAGCGCCGCAGCATCGAGCGACGCCACCAGCGCGTGAATCGCGTCGCATTCGGTTTTGAAATCCTCGGCCTGCTGCATCATCCCTGCCCCTTTTGCTTCCGCTGCTTCTTCAAGAACAGCAGCATTACCAGCCGCGCCTCTTCCGGCGTCTTGCCAAAGCCGGGGCCTGCATCATGGAACATCCACGGGCTGAACAGGATCAGCCGGTTGAACCGCATCGGCACGGTCATCACCTTTTCCCAGCGTGCCGGCTTGTTGGTATCACGATTGACCACCTGCTCAACCGCAGCGTTGATATCGGTAAACCCTGATTTGGCGAGCGCTATCGGCGTTGTCGGGATACGCTCCAGTCCGGTCGGCTTGTGACGGAAAAAGCTGGTGCCGCTGCGATCCTGCGCCGCCTCGCTAAGATAGAGAATGCCCGAATAGTCAGCCGGATCGATATGCACCCCGGTCGCGCCCTTGTCGGCCTTTTGCGTGATGCGGCAATGGCCATGCAGCGTATTTGGATCGCCCGCCACCGGCACACCGACAAAATGCGACAATTGGTCGTTCAGCGCCGCGACATCGAGCGCGTCATCCGAGGTGATGCCGGGATAATTGCCACGCTTATTGGCCGGATTATAGGTCAGCCCAAGCGCAGAGCGCCGCGCGGCGTGCGGATCGGCGAGAAAATCATCGATGACGACAAGCGAAGGCAGAGACATGCCGATGCTCTATCTCTGGCGATACCAAAAGGAAAGGCCGGCATGGGATAGACGCGAACACAGGGCGATGAGCACCACCCTGAACCAGGCCCTCATTATTCGTCGAACAAATCTCCCTGATCCCCGGGCAGCAGCAGGAACACCACAAAAAGCAGCAGAAAACTGGCCGAACCAAGAGCCAGGGCCGAGGCGGTCGATGCGCGGTGACCATTTTCCAGGCACAGCCGGGCATAGGCATAGAAGATGGCGCACCCTGCCAAGCCCATCAGCACCGGCAAAATCGTCCCCAGAACCGGAACGGAAGTGGTGAAATATGACGGCACAGCCCATAGCAGGCTGTACAGTATCACGCCCGCCAATATGAATGGCAGGCTTTTGAAAAGCGTGTCGAATTTCGTCACTATGGTCACAATTATCAACACCGCCAGAAGGATGTTTACCAGCGGAATGAACAAGCCGATAAGGATCAGTATGAGCGCGATGATCTTTCCGCCTATCATGGCGCCAAGAGACTGCATCAGAAAGAATGGGAAAGCGACAAGGCACGACAAAATCGCCACCCACGCCATGGCGCCGTCATTTCCCGCAGCCGCGCTCCACCATCCATATCCATAAATAATGCCCAGAATTGCAGGCATCAGGACCTCAAAGCAGCCGCTTTCATCTTCCAATTTTTGCTCCAATAGTATGGATGGGGTTCAGGTCAGGATGTCTCCCAATACTTCTTAACTATAAGAAGCAAGTTTTACAGGCTGGTGACGCGATATGCGTATATCAACCGGCGTCGCCATATAATATCCCCCCTTTGGGATGATCAGCTGGAGCCAGTCTGTAAAGTAATGGCGGACACGGAGGGATTCGAACCCTCGAAGCCCGTTACCAGGCTTGCCTCCTTAGCAGGGAGGTGGTTTCAGCCGCTCACCCACGTGTCCATACCATGTGCGATGCCGGTGCGGCTTGCATCAGGGCCGGGGCTATAGCCAGCCAGCGCGGCGCGATCAATGGTTTTGGTAACAATCTTGCCCAGACATAATCCCAAAAAGCGTGGCGCAGATCGCTGATGCACAACCGGCTGATACAGATTGCGACTTGATAGCGCATATGATCTGCGCTTTTCGATAAGCCTATGCTCTTACTGTCTGACCTGCCAGCTCATGCATATACGGGCCATCGCTGTCTAGCGTCGGCAAGGCGAACCTTTTGCCTGGTTCTGTCGCTCGCAATGCTTTCCGCCTGTGGCAGCGATGACAGCGCCCCGGCGCCGGCCCCCGCACCGGCATCACCCCCGCCGCCTGCCAATATCGCCCCGGTGGCCGAGGCCGGCCCCGGACAAAATGTGACAGAGGCACAATCCGTTACCCTGTCCGGTGCGCAAAGCCGCGACAATGATGGCAGTATAACCGCCTTTCGCTGGATGCAGACATCTGGCCCGACCCTGTTGCTCGACAGTGCCAATAGCGCTGAACTGTCCTTTGCCGCGCCGCTGGTACTGTCGCGCCAACAGGCCGAACTCTCTCTGACCGTGACCGATGATGATGGCGCAACCAGCACCGACAGCGTGACCATCACCATTGATCCGGCACCACGTGCCACCCGGCTGGAAGTGGAGATGCCCTTTGACGGGGTAACCCGCGCCTATACGCTCTACACCCCGGTTAGCTATCGCCGCGACGCCCCGGCTGTCATGCTGCTTCATGGCGGTTCAGGCAGTATGCGCGACGTGCTGGGCGACACCCGCACAACCCGCCTCTGGCTCGACCTGGCCGATCAGGATGGCTTCCTGCTGATCGTACCCAATGGCTACAATCCCGGCGATGATGACGGCCTGGGCGATGACCAGCAATGGAATGACATTCGCCGCGACCAGCCCAACCGCTCATCGGAAGATGATGTCGGCTTTCTGAGCGCGGTGCGACAGCAGGTGCTCTACGGGCGCGGTTTTGATGCCGGTCGCCTGTTCGTCACCGGTTCCTCCAATGGCGGTATCATGTCGATGACACTGCTGATCGAGCGCCCCCTCGATTATTTCGGCGCGGCGGCGTTTATCGCCAGCCTGCCGGAGGAACCTGTGCCTTTCCCGACATCACCCACGCCGATCATGATGCTGAACGGCACGGAGGATCCGCTGATCCGCTTTGACGGCGGCGTGGTCGGCGCCAATGGGCCGCCGACACGCGCGGTGCCAGACACCCTGGCCTATTGGGCCACGGCCAATATGGCCGGAGCCACGCCGGACGAAATCACGGTCTTCCCCGATCGTGACCCTGATGACGGCTGCCGCATTACCGAAAATATCTACCGCTCGACCGGCTCCGGTACGGTTGCGCTGCTCTATTATCAGGCTGATGGTGCCGGCCACAGCATCCCGGACCCCGATGCACCGCCACGCGGCCGGCAATTTGTCAATCTGCTCGGCCCGCAATGCCGCGAAGCCAATGGCGTTGAACTGGTCTATGCCTTCTTCCGCTCATTGCTGTAGCGGGCGGATAGCACTGAACACCCGAAAAGCACTGAAAAACCGGTTATAATCAGCTGCGAAGATTCAACAGGGCGCGTTTTCGACTCGGGTCATCGCGCATTCATTGTCGCCGGTGCAGAAATGGCGGAGCTTCAATGGTCTGATAGTGTGAGGAGGAATTCTGGCCATGCGCATGCCGAACAAGCGGCCCGGGCCGGGTCGAAATATGGGTCTGATGATGGCCGCTCTGCTGGCAATGGTCGCCGCACCCGCCATGGCGCAGGTGGAGACGATCGATCCGAATGAGGCGATCGATGCCGATCTGATCGAGCCGCCGGCCAGCACCGAGGCTTCGATCCCTGAAGAGGCGACCGATGCGCTCGACTATGAGCCGCTGCCGGATGACGCGCCCGAAAGCCTGCCCGCCGACCCGGGCAATCCCGACGGGCCGGGCAGCGCGACGGGTGACGATCTCGCCACCGACGCCACCGCTGGTGATGGTACCGCAACCGCCGATGCCGACAGCACCTATCAGAAGGATGACCTTATCGGTGCCGCCGAAGGTGTGTTCGGCAAGGGCGCCAAGGGTCTGGCCGGAGTGATCGAGGATATCCTCAAGGACCAGGGCGAGCCCAATGGCTATATTGTCGGACGCGAGGCGGGCGGCGCACTGGTCGTTGGCCTGCGCTATGGCTCGGGCACATTGTATCACAAGGTAGAAGGCGAGCGGAAAGTCTATTGGACCGGGCCATCGATCGGCTTTGACGCCGGGGCCAATGCCGCCAACAGCTTCACTCTGGTCTATAATCTCTATGACACGGAGGACCTGTTCAAGCGCTATGGCACCGGCGAAGGCGCGGCCTATTTTGTCGGCGGCTTCAATGTCAGCTATCTGCGCCGCGGTGACGTGGTGCTGATCCCGGTGCATCTCGGCGCCGGCGTGCGGCTGGGCGCCAATATCGGCTATCGCAAATTCAGCAAGAAACAGCGCTGGCTGCCATTCTGATGGGCTGAATAGCCCTCCCCACCTTTAGGGGGAGGGTTGGGAGGGGGGACCCTCCGCTTGCGCAGCGCCCGTTGATAGCCCCTCCCCCAACCCCCTCCCCTGAAGAAGAGGGGGCTTTATTACCAAATCCCTTGGCCAAATCATTGCGCTTTGCTTATAGCTTGCAGCGATAAACACCCGGCCAAAGGAAAGCCCGTCCATGCTCGAAAAGCTCGCCCCGCAAAAGCCCGATGCGCTGCTGGCGCTGATCAAGCTTTATGCCGCTGATGATCGCGCCGACAAGATTGATCTTGGCGTCGGTGTCTATCGAGACAATGCCGGCAACACGCCGGTGTTCCGGGCGATCAAAGCAGCGGAGCAGCGACTGCTTGAGAGCCAGAACAGCAAAAGCTATCTCGGTCCCGAGGGCGATATGGGCATGGTCTGCGGTCTGCTCGGCCATATTCTGGGCGAAGACCTCGCCAAAGACCTCACCATTGACGGCCTGCAGACGCCGGGCGGCACCGGCGCGGTGCGGCTGGCGGCGGATACGCTTTATGCCGCGGGGGCGCGCCGCATCTGGCTGGGCACGCCGAGCTGGCCCAACCATGCGCCGATCTTCACCGCCTCGCGCTTCGAGGTGCTGACCTATAGCCATATGGATGTCGCCACCCAGAGCCTCGATATGGAGGCGCTGCTCTCCTCGCTCTATAAGGCCAAGGATGGCGATGTGGTGCTGCTGCATGGCTGTTGCCACAACCCGACCGGCGTTGATTACACCGCCGAGCAATGGGCGCATATTGTCGAGATTATGGCGGAGAAGCGCCTGTTCCCACTGGTCGACTTTGCCTATCATGGGCTGGGTCAGGGCTTTGAGGAAGACAGTGCGGGCCTGAAAACCGTGCTCGCCCGCTTGCCCCAGGCGATGATCGCCTATAGCTGCGACAAGAATTTCGGCATGTACCGCGATCGCGTCGGCGCGCTCTATGCGGTGGCGCAGGAGAAGCAAGTGATGGCGACCACCAAGTCGAATATGGCGGCGCTGGCGCGGGCCAACTGGTCGATGCCGCCCGATCATGGCGGCGCAGCGGTGCGGATTATCCTCGACGATGCCGATCTGACCCAGATGTGGCGCGATGAAGTCGCCGAAATGCGCAGCCGCATGCGCTGGGTCCGCGATACGCTGGCTGCTGCAGGGCATGTCGGCCATAATAGCGGCCAGGGCGGCGTCGATTTCACCCCGCTGGCAACGCAGAACGGCATGTTCTCTATGCTGCCGCTGACACCCGAGCAAATCCAGGCGCTGCGCGATGACCATGCAATCTATATGGCCGGCTCCGGCCGCATCAATATCGCCGGGCTGACCGAGGGGAATATCGGCAAGTTTATCGAGGCGGTTGGGGTGGTGAGCGGGTGAGTTTATGAGGTGTCGTCGTCTGACATGCAGGAGAGACGCTTCATATTACGGATTTTCAATGACGCGCGATGCTGCTTCTGTAGTACGGGCAAGAATTAACTCTAAACCCCATTCATCTTGTTGTAAAACTTGGATACTACGTGGATAATCACTTACCCTATTTTTAAGATATGTAGCCTTCTTTTCAACGAACTCTCTATTTCCAGCCGATGAGTTTCGACCTTTACTAAGCAATACAAGATTACCCAGTTTATTTACAACATCCCCTCTCTGCTCCTCATCACCAAGCTTAACCCAATCACTTCCCTCATCAGGGTTTTGTGGCAACACATGCTCTATAGATTTCGCTTCAAACAAGCGTGGTTGATCAAACTCAGCGGCAGTGAGTTCCAACCTCAAAAGAACGTATTTAGCATAACCCTTTCCGTATACATCAGATGATGTAAGTTCCGCTATAATACGGTCATTGTTGCTAGGAATATTGTCTATAACTGGCTGCGGTGTTTTAGAAGCGTCAATCAGATTCAGAACCGTAGTATAATCTGCATATCGCTCATCTTTCCTCACACTATCAACCCAATGTGTCAGGAATAGCTTCTCAATCGCTAAGCAAAATTCATAAAAACTCTCTCGGCCGAACTTATTGCAGAAGCTCAGTATACATGAGCGCCATTCAGATGCTCTAAACTCTTTGTCCATTATGAACATGAGTGACTGAAATCTAAAATCCTCTTCTTCACCTTGAAGATAGCTACGATCCAGAAATATTTTCCTATACAAATCAACGTATTCTGAAACAGATTGAATGAATGGCTCACCTGGTTTGATTAAATCTTTTCCAAAAACTTTATCCCGGAACTCAGCTAAAAGATCTCCCTGCGGTTTTTCTTTAACTAATGCTAGCCTCATGAGGAAGAATATATTTTCGAAAATATCCTCACCCAAAACCTCCTCATTTTCTTCCCATTTACGCGCGAGCTGATCCCTCACAGCATTGCTGGGTACGTTTTCAGGTGAAAGGTTTACGGATTTAAGTACGTCTATTCTGCGTAATTGCTTGCCTCTATCATTGACAATTTCAAACAGCCTAAAAGCTTCTTCGAAATTATCTGCTTGAAGATAGATAATTACACATTTCTGGATTAAATAATTAGCATATTCAATTTTCTCTTGCTCTGGTAGTTTATCTAGTTTTTCATGAAATATTTCAACGGCTGTAGCATATCTATTTGCTGGCTCAGTTAAGTCCTTAGGGTTTAAAGCTTGTTGAGTTCCGCCCTCGGCCAAGACAACATTCTGGAATATATCTCTATCTTTGACCTCTAGACGCTCTCTACTGGGAATTTGCTTCAAAAGCTGCTCTTTCTGTATTATAAATCCTTGGAGCTCTTTTTTGTAGTTCTCGTCTTTTATAGAATCTCTTATACACGATATTAGTATCAACAAAGAAGTTAATCTTTGTTGCCCGTCTACGACTATTCTATAGGTCTCATCAATATAAAATACTGCCGTGCCTAAAAAATACTCATTGTGCCTAGCCGCGTGCAAAGTGTCGTTAATGAGATCACTGAAATTGTCTGCATCCCACGAAAATGGGCGCTGATAATTTGGGATTTTGTAAAACTTATCATCTGAAAACAAATCTCCGACGTTGACTGTTTTCGAGTCAAAATTGCTCATATTATGGCCATCCAATAGTGATCCGTAATCGGATTCTTATCTAGCAAAATTACTCTCTCACAAAAACCCCTCCAGCGTCTCCCTGAACAAAGCAAACTGGTCATGGTGCAGCCAGTGGCCCGCCTTTTGGAACTCGCGCACCTCGACATTGTCGCCGAAAAACGCCATCCGCCCGTCCTTTTCCGGATTACTGGCCCAGCTATCGGCACCGTAGAGCATTAGCGTCGGGCAGGTGATGGCGCGCCACATTTCCTCGGTCGCCGCATTGGGCAGGTCGTGCGGCCACCAGTTGCGCATCAGCGGGTCGAATTTCCAGCTATAGCTGCCATCCTCATTGCGGATCACCGCATGGACGGTGAGGTGGCGCACCTGTTCGTCGGAGAGATGCGGGTTCTCCTGCTGCATCCGCTCCAGCGCGGCGGCGAAATCCTTGTAGCGGCGCGGCGCGACATCGGCATATTTCTGCTTGGTCTCCAGCCAGCCGCGCAGCCGGTTGTTAAAGCCTTTCTCGGCCATTTCCTGCTGCACCTTGGGCGATGGCCCCAGCCCCTCAATCGCCACCAGCTTTTTGACCGTATCCGGGTACAGCCCGGTATAGCGCGTGGCGATATTGCCGCCGAGCGAATGGGCGACGATGGTCACCGGTGCCAAGTCTAGTTGGTCGATAAGCTGTTTGAGATCATAGATATAGGCGAGCATCGGATAATTGCCGTCGCTGGCCCATTGACTATCCCCATGCCCGCGCAGATCGGGCGCGATGATATGGAAGCGGTCGCGAAACGCCTCGGCCGTCCAGTCCCAATTACGGCAATGATCGCGCCCACCATGGAGCAGGATCAGCGGCGGCGTATCCGGGTTGCCCCAATCGACATAATGCAGCCGGTGGCGTTGCGAATAAAAGCTGTTCGAGGCCGGACCGATCAGGGTCATATGGGTGGGTTCTCCTGTGTTTATACACCAAGCGTTGCGATAGCCCCCTCCCTTAATCCCTCCCCTGAAGGGGAGGGAGATTATAGCCCTCTCCCCCTTCAGGGGAGAGGGTTGGGAGAGGGGACTGTCAACAATCGATCAGGTCTCGTCCAACTGCCCCAGATCATAAAGCCGGATCGCCGCCTTCGCCGCTTCGCCGCCCTTGTCCTTTTGCGCCGGGTCAGCGCGAACGCGGGCCTGATCGGCATTTTCCACGGTGAGGATGCCATTGCCGATGGGCAGGCCATCGAGCGTCAGTGCCATGAGCCCGCGCGCGCTTTCGCCCGCAACAATCTCGAAATGCCAGGTCTCACCGCGGATCACCACGCCGATGGCGACAAAGCCATCGAAACGGCCTGAGTCCGAGAGGATCGAGATCGCCCCCGGCACTTCCAGCGCGCCGGGCACAGTGGTCACCTCATGCGTATGCCCCGCCGCCTCCAGCGCCGCCTTGGCCCCGGCGACCAGCATATCGTTAAACTCATCATAAAACCGCGCTTCGACTATTCCAAAATGCGCCATATCTGTTTCTCCGCCAGTCCAAATTCCGCCAATGCCCCGCCCTGATAGAGCGGGTTCTCGCTAACCTCTTCTGTGGCCCATGCGGGCGGCATCAATTGCCGCAACCCCGCATCATCAGGCCATTCAATCTCTGCCAGCTCCAGCCCCGCCAGCGCCCCGGCAAAACAATCCAGACTCCAGATGATGCCGTCCACATCCACCTGATAGCGCTTTTTGGTCAGCGGAAAAGCCGGAAGCGTGGTGAGAAGCGCATATTCCTGTTCGCTGAGATAGCTGGTCACTATGGGTCTGGCGAGCGGGTCGTCACAGAGATATTTCTTGGTCAGCTTATGTGCCGTCTCACCCGAATTGCTATCGGTCATCCGGCGCAGGCGCAGCCTGGTGTTGGTGATGTAGCGATCCTCGATAAGCGTATAGGGCCGCTCTGTCAGATCTGGCCTGTTAGCGGGATCGACACGCCAGCGGCGCTCGCGCTCAATATGGGCATATTTGGGCGAGCGTGCTTCGTCTTCGCCGCTACGCATTGCCTACCGGAACCGCGCGCGAACCGACGATGCGCAGGCCATAGGCATCGAGTCCGACCAGATCATGACTGCTATTGGTGAGCAATTCCATATCCTGCACGCCGAGGTCAGCCAGAATCTGCGCGCCGACGCCATAGTCGCGGAGCTGATCGGGCATACCACCAGTCGAAGGTGCGGGCGCCGGGGCGGCGGGTTTCTCACCCAGCAGGCGCTTGACCTGTGACGACAGGAAGCTGCGGCCCGGTTGCGGGATCATCACGATCAGGCCCGCGCCTTCCTCGCCGATAATCTTCATCGACCCGGCCAACATGCCCGAGCTTGGCCCTTCCAGACCGAAAATATCGTCAAACACCGCCAGCGCATGCATCCGCACCAATGTCGGCTTGCCCGGGTCGATATGCCCCTTTTGTAGCACCAGCTGCTCGGTCTCGGTGGCGTGGTTATAATAGGTGATGGCGTTCCACTCGCCGCCCCAGCGACTGGTAAAGCGCGCCTCGACCCGCTTTTCGGCGAGATGATCATTGCGCAGCCTGTACGCGATCAGGTCGCGGATGGTGCCGATTTTCAGCTTATGGCGATGGGCAAAGGCGATGAGGTCATCGAGCCGCGCCATCTCGCCATCATCCTTCATGATCTCGCAAATCACGCCCGATGGATTGAGCCCCGCCAGCCGCGACACATCGACTGCGGCCTCGGTATGCCCGGCACGCACCAGCACCCCGCCATTGCGCGCTTGCAAAGGGAAGACATGCCCGGGCGTGACAATATCGGTGCTGTTCTTGCTCGGGTCGATGGCGACGGCGATGGTCCGCGCCCGGTCGCCGGCGCTGATGCCGGTGGTGACGCCCTCGCGCGCTTCGATCGAGATGGTGAAAGCGGTCTCATATTGGCCGCGATTATTCTGGCTCATCATGCCAAGGCCGAGCTGTTTTACCCGGTTCTGCGTCATCGCCAGACAGATCAGGCCGCGGCCATATTTGGCCATGAAGTTGATCGCATCGGGGGTGGCCATCTGCGCCGGGATGATAAGATCGCCCTCATTTTCGCGGTCCTCATCATCGACCAGGATATACATGCGGCCATTGCGCGCCTCGTCGATAATCTCTTCGGCGCTGGCCATCACCGCGCCGCCATCCTGCGCCAGATAATGCTCCAGCTTGGTCAACGTCTCGGCGGTGGGGTTCCAGTCATCATGCCCCAGCCGCCGCAGCGAATTGGCATGCAGCCCGGCGGCGCGGGCCAGCCCGGCGCGGGTCAGTTCACCGCTTTCGACAATATCGGTAATTTGCTCGATCAGTTGCGCGCTCATAAGGCGACTCCATCACAATGTGCGATGAAGATTATGTATCACACTGCAGTGTGATTGCAAGCTGTTGGGATTACACTGGTTGCAGAAGGGCGTGGAACCATATGCGCCATGTAGCGCATATGGTTCCGCCGGCCACACTAAGTCGCAGGCAGCAAATCATCGATTTTCTTGACGATATAGGCAGTAGTACTGCCCTTGCTGCCAGCCTCGCCGATATTCCCCCGCCCAAGATTCGCAGGGCTAGGGATGCTGCCGTTTCTGCCACGGCGTCCCCCTCCGCACGGGCCTGGGCGCGCACCGCGCGGACCGCCTTTGCCAGGATTGCCATGGGGGCCCGGCTGTCCTGCATTGCCCGGCTCGCCCGGGATGTTGACGACACCGCTGAATTGCAGCACGTCAATCGCAGCCTGGGGGCCGAAATATACGACATCGCCGCCATCGCCGCCGGCGCCACCATCGCCACCGCGGCCGCCGGGTCCGCCGTCACCGCCATGGCCACCATTGCCCGGACCGCGCCGACAACCAATCCCGCCGGAGGCCCCTCGCAAACCGGGGCCGCCAGCGCCACCATTGCCGCCCCGGCCACCAGCACCGCCTGTGCCGCCATCGACCCCGGGGACGAGGATCTTCAGATTCACGAAATCGGGCACCGAGCCGTCCTGAACCACCACTTTGTTGGTTATGATGTACAGTTCGGGCAGTTCAACAGAAGCCCCTGGCTTGCCCGTTCCTCCCGGGCCACCCTGATCACCTCTTCGTCCATGACGCCCGCTCCGGCCTGCTGTGGGCTTATTGGCACCGGCTGCGCCCGAACTGCCATCCTGCGCCTCCCACTCCAGATCACGGTAAATCGTTGCCCGCGCCTGCGGGCTGGCAAACAGCAGCTCATCTGCCCAGAGAACGACATAGGGCCAGTTACTTTCGGGAATTCTGAGTTTCGCGCCGCTTTCAAACACGATGCGGTCTGCGCGAACGATGGGTTGCTCCAGTGTTTCATCTGAAACGTTGAAGATCTTTATCCGTTCGGCGTTTGCCACCGCCTTTGCAATCTCTGGCGGAAACAGCTCATCCATAGATGCAGATTGAATTGAAACATCATCCAGCACCGCATAATCATCGATAAAATTTTGCATATTCATCCTCCTTTTCCTTTCAAGGAGGTAGAGAATATCCATGCCTGTCACCCGTGATGGCGGTCACGTCATGCCGGCACTGCTTTATGTAGCCGCCATATGGTCCTTCATCCGCCGCAAATAGCGCGCTAGCACATCGATTTCGAGATTGACGCTGTCGCCTGTCTTGAGGTCACCCAAAGTGGTCACTTCGGCAGTATGCGGGATGATATTGAGTGCGAAGCTGGTGCCATCGGCACCATCCTCGACCGCATTGACCGTCAGCGACACGCCATTAACGGTGATCGATCCTTTGGCGGCGATAAACGGCGCCAGAGTGGCAGGCGCGGCGACCTGGATATTCCAGCTGTCGCCGACCCTGTCGACCGAAGCGATACTGCCGACGCCATCGACATGGCCGGTGACGATATGCCCGCCCATCTCATCGCCGAGCTTGAGCGAGCGTTCGAGGTTGAGCTTCGCGCCATCGGCAAACTGCCCATCGGCGGTGCAGCTGATGGTTTCGCCCGAAACATCGACCGCAAACCAGTCCTCGCCCTTATCCACTACGGTCAGGCACACGCCCGAACAGGCGATGGATGCACCAATGGCGACGTCGTGCATCTCATAGGAACAGCCAATTTCCAGCCGCAAATCGCCGCGCTGCTCGCTACTGCGGATGGTACCGATATCGGTGACTATGCCGGTGAACATGTGATGTGGGCTCCTAGGTGTTACACTTGCTTTGAACACAATGCCATTGATTGAGAACCCGTCATTGCGGGGAGCGAAGCGACGTGGCAATCCAGAGCAGCGCGAGACGCCCTGGATTGCTTCGCTGCGCTCGCAATGACGTTACTATCATATGCAATCAGTGTCTGGTTCGCAGATAGCGTTCCATATGGTCATTGCCAAGGTCGCGGCTTTCGATACGCCGCCATTGGCCATGCGCGTCGGACAGGCTGGCAAGGCCGATATCGCCGAGCGCCGCTCGACCGTCACCGATCAGGATTGGCGCACGATAGAGCAGAAGTTCATCGACCAGATCGGCGCGCAGAAACGCTGCCGCGGCTCCAGCTCCGCCCTCGACCATCAGGCTTTGCGCCTCCAGATCATACACCGCTTCAGGTGCAGAGATTCCAGCCCATCCCTCAGGCGCAGTCCAACGACTGAGCACAATCCGCTCCGGGCTTCGCTCTTCCAGTCCGGGCAAACGCACATCAAGGCGCGGCGCATCCTGCCGCAGGGTCTCACCGCCCACCAATATCGCCTCATAGCGCGCCCGCTCGCCATGCGCATGGGCGCGAGATGGTTCGCCGGTGATCCATTGACTGCTGCCATCGGCCATGGCGATCTGGCCATCAAGCGACGTCGCCAGTTTGAGCATGATATGCGGGCGGCCCCCTCTATCGTCATTGGGCCTCTGCTGACTGAGATAGCCCGCGAGCTGATAGGCTGCCGCCTCTTCCGCCACACCCTCTGCAACCGCGATGCCGGCGGCGCGCATCCGCGCTGTCCCACTGCCTGCGGTGCGCGGGTCCGGGTCGGTCAGCGCAATCACCACCCGCTCGGGCTGCGCCGCGCTCAGCAGATCGGAACAGGCCGGACCACGATTGGACTTATGCGCACAAGGCTCGAGCGTGACATAAACGGTTGCGCCCTTGGCCGATTCCCCCGCCTGTTCCAGTGCCATGGCCTCGGCATGAGGGCGACCACCGTTAGCGGTAACACCGCGTCCTATAACCACGCCATCTTTGACGACAATGCAGCCGACACAGGGATTAGGCGCGGCCAGGGCGGGGCTGCGCGCCGCCAGGGCAATCGTCGCCTGCATCCAGCGCAGATCTTCGCTATCGTGGCTCACTCGTCGTTCACATCAACGCCGGTGGCTTCGCCGAGATCACGATAAAATTGCTTTATGCGCTCGGCCTTGCGGCGATTGGCCTCAAGCCGGGCGTCCCGTTCGGCCCGATTGCGGGCATAGCGCTCTGCTTTCTGCTCCTCGGTCTCATTCAGTGGTGGCAGGTCAACATAATCGATCTCATATTTGCGCGGTTCGATACGAAAACCCGAGGACTGGACCAGAAAGCCACCCGCAACACAGATGGTCAGCGCCCCGGCCAGTGCCAGAAAGCGGATGCGATAGGGGCTGTCCCATTTGAGCATCGCGACCAGATCGTTCACCGCGCCGCTCGGCGAGACACGTTTGAAATAGCGGATGCGCTCCGGCTGGTCCTGATAGGCCGCGCGCAGCTTGGCCTCGGTCAATGCCCGGGGTGTATGGCGGCGCGGTGGACGGGGTGGCGGCGGCGATGTCATTGTCCGGGATATAGCTATCCGCATCGCCGCGTACCAGTCCCCTCTGATGCAAGGTTACCGGCATTGGTTGTCGAAGGGATCGATAATCAACGGTTTATGGTGAACTGTACCGTCACTGTATGCCATTGCTCGACCGGTTCACCGTCGCGCGTTGCCGGAATGAACCGCCAGTGCCGCATGGCCTGCCGCTCGGTGGTGCGCCAAAAGGCCGGATCGCTGGCGGCAAGCTGCTTGACCGCCTTCACCCGGCCATCGATACCGATCAGCACGTTGATCCGCACCTGGCCTTCAATGCCGGCACGCAATTTCTGCGTCGGATAGCTGGGCTGAAAGAAACGGGCATAGCGCGGGTCGCGACGCGGCGCGACAAGCACCGGCAGCGGGACACGCGCACCGACGCCATCGCCCAAATCAGGGCCGGCAATGTTAGCATTTCCGGCATCGCCGATGAGCGGCGGATCAATGGTGAAATCATCAAGCGGCGGCACGGTGACAGGCTTGTCGACAGGAAGCGGCTTGGGCGGATGCGGCGCGTCTATCCGCGTCATCGGGCGCGGCGGATCGACCACCGGTTTGGACGGTGGCGGCTTGGGCAGACTTATCTGGATGGCATCCGGATCATCCTCTTCGGGCAACTGTGTGACCACGGCAACCGGCACCAGTATCAGCGCCGCAATCGCGCTGCCCTGTATCGCCGTGACAATGGCCGCGCTCCTGACACGATCCTGCGCATTGGCGCCAAATCCGGATGTTTCGGCATAGCTCATAGCTCTCTCCCAAAAGGCTCTAAACGGGGTGCACGGTATTCCGTGTCACCCCATGGCATAGCGTCTGATACAGGAAAAATCCAGCTTTCCGTAACGTCAATCAGCTTTCGCTTTGCAATCTACGCGGCTTATTGCGCCCCGCGCTCCAGTCTCCGCAAGGCGACGTCGCGGCCCAATAGCGGCACCAGTTCGGCCATGTCGGGACCATGACTCTGCCCGGTCAGCGCCTGGCGCAATGGCATGAACAGCGCCTTACCCTTGCGCCCGGTCGCCTGTTTGAGCGCGCCGGTCAGTTCGCCCCAAACGGCATCGGACCAGTCCAACCCGGTGAGCATATCATGCGCGTCCTTCAGATAGACGCGCGTCTCATCATCAAAGTCCGGCAACTCCAATGGCCCTTCGACAATCGCCCACCAGTCGGCGACCTCGCCCAGATGCGCGACATTGGGCTGGATCGCACGCCAGGCGGCTGCATCCATCGCCGCCGGAAGACGATCCGCAACCGCCTTATAATCGAGCTTGTGCACGATCTGGGTGTTGAGCCGGGCCAAATCCTCAGGATCGAATTTCGCTGGCGCGCGGCCGAAGCGGCTGAAATCGATCGTAGAAACCAATTTGGTTATATCGCCCTCTGGAGTAACCGGATCGCTGGTGCCGAGCCGTGCCAGCAGCGCCAGCACCGCTTGCGGCTCGATATGCTGTTCGCGGAAGTCGCTGACTCCCATGGAGCCGAGCCGCTTGGAGAGCTTGCCCTCTTTGCCCATTAGCAGCGCGCTATGGGCAAAGGTGGGAATATCCGCGCCAAGGGCTTCAAACATCTGGATTTGCGCTGCGGTATTGGCGACATGGTCCTCGCCGCGCACCACATGGGTGATGCCATGGTCGGCATCGTCAATGGTGGAAGGCAGCATATAGAGCCAGGAGCCATCGGCGCGGCGGATCACCGGATCGGACAGGGCCGGCGGATCGAATTTCTGCGGCCCGCGCACCAGATCATCCCAGCTAATCGGCGCATCATGGTCGAGCTTGAAGCGCCAATGCGGGGTCCGCCCTTCCGCTTCATAAGCCGCGATCTGCTCCTTTGTCAGTTCCAGCGCACCGCGATCATAAACCGGTGCCAGCCCGCGCGAGCGTAACACCTTGCGCTTCAGGTCAAGCTCCTGCGCTGTCTCATAACAGGCATAAACCCGGCCATCGGCTTTGAGCTTGTCAAACGCCGCTTCATAACTGTGGAACCGTTCAGACTGGCGGAAACTGCTGTCCCAATCGAGCCCGAGCCACTGCATATCGCGCTGGATACCGGTGACATAGTCCTCTTTGGAGCGCTCCTTATCGGTATCATCGATGCGCAGCACAAAATGCCCGCCATTCTTGCGCGCCCACATCCAGTTATGCAGCGCGGTGCGGATATTGCCGATATGCAAATGGCCGGTCGGCGACGGCGCGAAACGGGTTTTTGTGGTCATTTTTCAAACAGTTCTAAACGCATTGGTAATCGGATAGCGCCGGTCACGGCCGAAATTGCGGCTCCCCAGCTTGACCCCGGGCGGCGACTGGCGGCGTTTATATTCGGCGATATAGAGCAATCGCTCGATGCGGACCACGACATCGCGGTCGAACCCCTGCGCCACCAGATCGTCGACCGATTGCTCCTGCTCGATCAGCCCGTGCAGGATCGGGTCGAGCACGGCATAATCGGGCAGGCTGTCCGAATCCTTCTGGTCGGGGCGCAGCTCGGCACTGGGCGGCTTGGTGATCACGCCTTGCGGCATCACCGGGCCATCGGGGCCCATGCCGAGTGACGGCCTGTTGGCGTTGCGCCAGCGTGACAGGGCGAACACCGTCAGCTTGTAAGCGTCTTTCAGCACCGAATAGCCGCCGGCCATATCGCCATAGATGGTGGCATAGCCGACGCTCATCTCGCTTTTGTTGCCGGTGGTCAGCAGCATATGGCCGAATTTGTTGGACAGCGCCATCAGGGTCACGCCGCGAATGCGCGACTGGATATTCTCCTCGGTTATGTCGACCTGACTGTCAGCAAAGCTGTCCTCGAGCATCGCATCAAACCCCTCCACCGCCGGGTTGATCGGGATGGTGTCGAGCTTTGTACCGAGCATCGCTGCACAGCCCGCTGCATCGTCAAGGCTTTCCTGGCTGGTGAAGCGGCTCGGCATCATCACGCACCACACCCGGTCGGCACCCAACGCATCAACCGCCACCGCCGCCGACAGCGCGCTGTCTATCCCGCCCGACAGGCCGAGCACCACGCCGGGAAAGCCGTTGCGGTTCACATAGTCGCGCAAGCCAACTATCATCGCATTATAGATGTCCGCCGGGTGATGATCCCATGCCGCCAGCGCATCAGGCCCCGAGCAATTGGCACAGGCCCAGCCATTGGCGCCCTTTTCCCAGACCGTGGTGCGGACATGCTCTTCCCAGTCGGGCAGGCGGTGCACCGTCTTGCCATCGCTGTTGAGCACGAAGGAGCAGCCATCGAACACCAGCTCGTCCTGCCCCCCAACCCGGTTGAGGAACAACAGCGGCAGCCCGGTCTCCCTGGTCCTGGCGCGGAATACCTCAAGCTCGCGATGCTGGTCCTTGGCGATTTCATAGGGGCTGCCATTGACCGAGATCAGCAGTTCGGCACCGCGCTCGGCAAGATGGCGCGGCACTTTGGGCAGCCAGCCATCCTCACAGATCGGCAGGCCAAGGCGGACGCCGCGAAAGTCCACCGGCTCGGGCAGCGGGCCCTGTTTGAACAGGCGCAATTCATCGAAGGTGCCATAATTGGGCAGTTCATGCTTGTAGCGCACCGCCGCGATCCGGCCACCATCGAGCAGCGCAACGCCATTATACAGCCGGTCACCATCGAGAAAGACGCTGCCCACCAGCATCGCCGGACCACCATCACCGGTGGCTGCGGCCAGACGGTCGAGCTGCTCCGCTGCGCGCTGGATCAGCGCCGGCTTCAGCACCAGATCCTCGGGCGGATAGCCGATCAGCTGCAGCTCGGGATAGAGCATGAGGTCCGGCTGCGCATTGTCCGGTGCGTCGGCCATGGTCTGGCTGCGCACCGCCAGCATCGCATCAGCATTGTCGGCCAGCGCGCCCATTTTCTGGTTCAGCTGGGCCATGGTCAGTATCAGGCGATCGGTCATGCCAGCCTGATAGAAAGCGGCTTGCTCTGCGGCAATGCTTTTGTGCCGGGCTTATCCGAACACCAGCAGGCCCAATATCCGGTTCGGCAGGAAAGCGAACAGGCCAGCCAGCACCAGCCCGATAAACACACCCTCCATGGCGCCGCGATGACCGCGAATATCACGCTTGCGTATACGCCAGATCGCCATCGGTACCGACACCAGCACGATAATCGAGAAAATATGGATGAAGCTGTAGCCGCTTCCGCCAAAGCCGGTGCCCGGGCGGCCGATGAACAGGCTGGTCAACGCGGTGATAAACATCAACCCGGCCCAGACGCGACCGAGCAGCCGATGCAGCGCATCGCCCTTTTGCCGCACCAGAACATAGATGCCGAGGGGAAGCGCAGGAATCACAGTCACCAGATGGATGATAATCGGCAGAGTGAGCCGGTCGGCGGCGCGTTGGACCATATCCGCTTCGGCGGCAACGCGGTCGGTGCCCACGGCATAACCGCCGGTCAGGCTGCTCAGCGCCATCAGCACCAGTGTGAGCAGCACTGCCGCCCCGGCCAGCAACAACATGCGGACGATGCGCACCGGGGTGGGGCGATCAACGGCAGCAATATCTTCGGCAAGCGACATGGGAATGGCTCCTGATCATTTGTGATAGGCAGAAGTGCACAGGCACAGTCAGCCAAAGGCGAGGATGTTGAGGACGCGGCCGGGAACGAAGGTGAAGGCCCCGGCGACGAGCAATGCGATGAACATATTCTCCATCGCATTGCGGTGGCGCTGCACATTGCCGCGCCGGATCGCCACGATGCTGCGGGTGACCGAGAACAGCACGAACAGTGAGAGCAGGTGGATCCAGCTGAAATGGGTTCCGGCAAAGCCGCGATCAGGATTGCCGATCCAGAAGCTGGATAGCGCGATAACCACCATCAATAGTGCCCAGATCCGACCCAGCCGCTTGTGCCGCGATGTGCCCTTTCTGGCCCAGAAGACATATATGCCCAGCGGGATGGCCGGGATGACCGCACCAACATGCAGCATCACCGGCAGGGGCAAACGCCCCTCCAGATCACGGCTACCGCCCATTGAGATATCACCGTCCAGATAGCTGACAGCCAGACTCGCCAGCGCGTAGAGCAGCATTGCTCCCAATAGCGTGGCGGCGACAGTCATCGGTGCATTTTTCCAGCGATGCTGTGCCTCGTTGCGGATCACAAGGCGGCCCAGGCCATTTTTCGCAGCAGGTTTGTGCATGGCGTTCTTCCCTTATGGCCTGAAGCGACCGTCCATCGATGAAAAGCATGGAGAGCGTGACAAAAGGGCACCAGCACATCTGCGTAAGCGGTTGCGCAAACTACGCAAATACGGCAAAAATACGCACTCGCCCATTCACGAAGCGTCAATGGGTAACCCGTTCATCGCCCTTGCGCCCGATTCCGGAAGACCGGGTTGCAAGAGCAGGATCAGCAAAGAAGGGCCGATACGGCATGCGCCAATTTGCCGCCGAAATCTTTTTCGCCGCCGCGATCGGGTTTCTGCTCGGACTGCTCGGCCCATTTGGCACCTTCGAGATGCCGGCCGCCTATCGCCTGCCCTATTGGGTAGTGTTCGCGATTATCGGCTATTTGCTGTTTCGCCCGGTGACACTGGCGGCGACATGGCTGGCGGAAGGCTCTGCGGTGCCGTTGGCGCTGTGCCGTTTGCTGGCGGTTGCACTGGCGTCGCTACCAATGAGCTGGATCGTCGCCTTTGCGATGAACGGAATGGCGATTCCCACCAATGTTGACGGATCGCGATACCTGATTCTCTATCTTCAGGTTGCCGGCATTGGCGCCGCCATCTATGCCGTCATGACGTTTCTGCGCCTCGGCAGCGGCAGGGATTCTCGTCTCCAGGACGGAAGGATGCAGCGCGAACTGCTGGTCGATCCACCACTCACCCCTGCGGTGCCAGATGATCCACAGGCCGCAGAGCCAGCGCTGATGAAGCGTCTGCCGCCTGGTTTTGCCGGTCCGGTGATGGCGCTGAATGTCGAGGACCATTATGTCCGGGTCCATGGGGCAGAGCGCAGCGAAATGCTGCTGATGCGGCTGGGCGATGCGATGGACGAAATGGAACCGCTTGCCGGCATGCAGGTGCATCGCAGCTGGTGGGTCGCCGATCATGCCGTGACCGGGGCCATGCGACTGGGCCGCAATATCGGCCTGACCCTGGCCAATGGCCTCCATGTTCCGGTCTCACGCGCCCATGTTCCCGGTGCCCGGGCACGCGGCTGGCTGGAAAATATCCAGCCGCAAACCGAGTCATAAGCAGTCGTCACAGTCCATTTTCCCACTGTCATAAAAGTTTCGTCTTTCGAATCAGGCGCGCAATGCTAAAGACGGTGCATCTGCTTTGGCGATCAGATTTGGGGCACATATTTCGGGGAGCGATCAGCCATGAAAATCATGTCGGGAAACAGCAATCTGCCGCTGGCGCGGGCGATTGCCGGCTATTTGGAGATGCCGCTGACCGATGCCAGCGTGCGGCGCTTTGCCGATGAGGAAATTTTCGTCGAAATCCATGAAAATGTGCGCGGCGAGGACGTGTTTCTAATCCAGTCGACTTGCTATCCCGCCAATGACAATCTGATGGAATTGCTGATCTGCATCGACGCGCTGAAACGCGCCTCGGCACGACGGATTACTGCCGTCATCCCCTATTTCGGCTATGCCCGGCAGGACCGGAAGCCTGGCCCGCGCACGCCGATCTCGGCCAAGCTGGTGGCCAATCTGATCACCGTTGCCGGTGCCGATCGGGTGCTCTCGGTCGACCTGCATGCCGGGCAGATTCAGGGCTTTTTCGATATACCGACCGACAATCTCTATGGCGCGCCGGTAATGGCCGCCGATATCCAGGCGCGCTTCGGCGCGCATGAGCTGATGGTGGTGTCGCCCGATGTCGGCGGTGTGGTCCGCGCCAGGGCACTCGCCAAACGGCTCAACAACGCGCCACTGGCCATTGTCGACAAGCGCCGCGAAAAGCCCGGCGAGTCCGAAGTGATGAACATCATCGGCAATGTTGAAGGGCGTTTCTGCATATTGATCGACGATATTGTCGATTCGGGTGGCACATTGTGCAACGCCGCCGATGCGCTCAAAGAAGCCGGCGCCGTCGATGTCGCCGCCTATGTCACCCATGGTGTGCTCTCGGGCGCGGCGGTCGAGCGCGTCGACAAGAGCACGCTGAAGGAATTGGTGATCACCGATTCGATCGAAGCCACCGAAGCGGTGCAGGCTTCCGACCATATCCGCCCGCTGCCTATCGCGCCGCTGCTCGGCGAGGCCATGCGCCGCATCGCCGAGGAAAGCTCGGTTTCAAGCCTGTTTGACTGAGCCACAGCGCGATCGGGAAGAGACCTCATGCCCAGCTGGCAAAGTCTGTTGCGCTATCGCCTGGCCATCGCCATCGGTGCGATCATTATCTGTCTCGGCGCCTGGGGCACCGAATGGGGTGGGCTGGTATATGTCTGCCCCTATTGCCGCGCACAAAGAACGGTGATCGGGCTGCTCGGCCTCATTCTCCTCGTCAATCCGCAACACTGGTTTACCCGCTGGACCGCCTCTGTGCTGGCGGTGTTCGGACTCGTCGTCGCCGGGATGCAGCATTTCAACGGCTGGGCAAAGATCATGGGCGGCGAGTTCAGCTGGGGCGAATATTGGTATGCCAATGCCTGGATGCTGTCGGGCTTTGCCCTGTTCATCATCACCGGCCTGATTCTCTATCTCTGGGCATGGCGTCCTGCTACGATTGAGACTGAGGACATTTAAACCCAAAAAGGCGCGCAATGACTCCTGAAGACATCATCCTTGCCCAACGCCTGGCCGATGCCGCCGCGGCGGCAATCCGGCCCTATTATCGCGCTGCTTTCGAGACCGAGCGCAAGCGCGACAGCTCACCCGTGACCGAGGCGGACAAGGCGGCCGAAACCGCGATGCGCCAGATATTGGAGGCCGAGCGCCCCGATGATGCGATTATCGGCGAAGAATTTGGCCGCAAGAAAGGCACGTCACGCCGCTGCTGGGTGCTCGACCCGATCGATGGCACCACCAGCTTTATCGCCGGACGACCGATATTCGGCACGCTGATCGCTTTGACCGTCAACGATTTTCCGGTGATCGGTATCATCGATCAGCCGATTTCGGGTGAACGCTGGCTCGGCGTCTCGGGCCGCGAAACGCTGTTCAATGGCAAGCCGGTCACTACCCGCCCCTGCCCGAAGCTCGACGAAGCCATTCTCGCCACCACCAGTCCGCATCTGTTCAGCAACCAGGACGCGGACTATTTTGCCGCACTGGCCAAACAGACCGAGACACAGCGGCTGATCTGGGGCGGCGATTGCTATAATTACGGTCTGCTCGCCAGCGGCCATCTCGACATTGTCTGCGAAAGCGGCCTGAAGTTGCATGACTATGCGGCGCTGGTACCGGTCGTCGAAGGCGCCGGCGGCATGATGTGCGACTGGTATGGCGACCCGCTCCACGCCAATAGCGACGGTCGGGTGATGGCGATTGGCGATCCGGCACGGCTGGAGGATGTGCTCGGGGCGATGGCAACCGGCTAGTCTATTCCTTCACCGGCCCGCCGATCGACCAGATGAAGCCGAACGGGTCGGTGAGCTGGCCGTAGCGCGCACCCCAAAACTGGTTATCGATCGGGAAGCGCACTTCCGCGCCGGCGTCGAGCGCCCGTTGCCAGGCGGCATCGGCATCGGGCACCTGCAAATGCAGCGTTGCGCCTGAAGGCGCGGCCATGGTCTCGCCGCCCATAAATTCGGGAAATTCGTCATTGAGCATCAACCCGCCGCCGAGGATTTTCAGATGCGCGTACATCAGCCTTTTGCCGCCCTGCTCATGGTCGCGATAGAGCGGCTCGGCACCAAACGCTTGCTGGTAAAAGGCAATGGCCTTTTCGGCCATGCTCTCGTCCTTGCTGCCGCCGCGAATGGTGATATGCGGCGTCACGCCGCTCAGCTGGTCATTGGGTGGTGTGGTGTCACTCATGATTCGTCCCCTTCTCCATGGCGCAAGATTATCAGAGCAGAAGCGGCATGACGATGGGCATGGTACCAGGCTTTGCCGCTTGCATTTTCCGTTACACGGCGCTAATGGCCGCGCTTCGCATGAAAATGTGAGAATCAGGACGGGCTGGCCGGTTAGGGCTGCCATGTCTGTCCGTAATGGAGACTTTGTTTCGCTCACAGGCGAAACATGCGGTTCCGGCCCGCTCCCCCACCCGACCACCCAATGGTATAATCTGGCGTGGTCGGGTGGGGGAGCGGGCTGGTGCCGAAGCAACAGAAAGGAACCAAAATGCCCAAGCTGAAGACCAAGAGCGGGGTCAAGAAACGCTTCAAGATCACCGCTACCGGCAAGGTGAAGCATGGTGTCGCAGGCAAGCGCCACCGGCTGATCAGCCATAATTCCAAATATATCCGCCAGAATCGCGGCACCAAGGTCGCCGCCGATGCCGATGCGAAAACCATCAAGAAATGGGCGCCTTACGGGCTGAAATAAGCCGCGCACCCATTATTCAGCGACATTCTGAAAGGATATTATCATGGCACGAGTTAAACGCGGTGTGACCACCCGCGCCAAGCACAAGCGGGTATTGGAACAAGCCAAAGGCTATTATGGTCGCCGCAAGAACACCATCCGCGTCGCGCGGCAGGCGGTCGAAAAGGCCGGCCAGTACGCCTATCGCGACCGCAAGGTCAAAAAGCGCAATTTCCGCAGCCTGTGGATCCAGCGCATCAACGCCGCTGTCCGCGCCGAAGGCTTGACCTATGGCCAGTTCATGCACGGACTGAAGCTGGCCGAGGTCGATCTCGACCGCAAGATTCTCGCCGATCTGGCGATGAACGAAAATGATGTGTTCAAAACCATCGTCAAACAGGCCCAGGACGCGCTGGCAAAGGCATAAACCTTTAGCCGAACCGTTTCAAAACGCCGCTGCCCTTGGGGTGGCGGCGTTTGTGCGTCCGCTACATGTAAAACGCCGGACCGGCCCGAAAGCCGATCCGGCGCGGATGCCGCCCTCCCCGGGGGTAAGGCGGCATCTGGTCACTCCGCAGCAGTCAAAAGGGTCGCTGAAAATTGCCCGCTGCGGGGGACGTGACGATTTGTAATGCCGGTTTACCCTAACCCTAAGGCCCGGTTTGTGACCCACAGCACTTATCGCAAATCTTCCACCGACGCCCGGACGACCGTGCCGTAATCATCCTGTGCCCCCTCCCTGTGCACATTGGCGGTTGTCTCTGTCTTTCAGTTCCCCTTGCGAATGGTCGTAACTTGCCCAAAAACCGCGCTATTCTTCTTGTAAGTTTCCGACAATTCATTCACTTTCGCAACGATCTGCAGACAGCACACCGCTTGGTGATCAGGGGCAATGACGGACGGCACGCTCGATATATCCGATGTCGAATTGCGCTTCTTCGCGCCTTCGCCGCTGCTCGCCCCCTATATTTCCACGCTCTACCGTCTCGATATCCTGCGTGGCGACAAACCGGCGCTGGCGGATCACCTCCACCCCGAATGGGCCAATTTGCGCCTTGTCCGGGGTGAGCCGGTCAGCGGCTCCATCGGCGAGATGGAGCTGACCGAACAGCCACGCGCTTTCCTCATTGGCCCGACCAGCCAGGCCACCTATTTCACCCAGCGCAATGCCAGCATTTTCGGCATCGGCCTGTTGCCACTGGGCTGGCACATATTCACCAGCGGCGCAGCGGCCGATATCTATGCCGACCAATCAGTTAACGCCGAGGCCGAACCTGCCCTGGAAGAGCTGATACAGGTAAGCCAGGCCATCGACATGGATCACCAGGGTGATGCCAATATCGAGGCCGCTGCGATCAATGCCGCGCTCGAGGCCATCATTGCCGACCGGCCTGCGCCCGACCCGCGTATCGCCAACGCCCATGCAGCACTGGTCGATGACCGTCTCGACAGCGTCACCGCGATGGCTGAACGGCTGGCGATGACCGAACGCTCGCTCGAACGTTTCAGCCGGCGGATATTCGGCTTCCCGCCCAAATTGCTGTTACGCCGCCAGCGCTTCCTGCGCTCACTGGCGCAATTCATGATCGATCCCTCGCTGCGCTGGATCAACACGCTCGACTGGCAGTATCACGACCAGGCCCATTTCAGCCGTGATTTTCTGCGCTTCATGGGGATGCGCCCGGGCGAATATGCGGCAAGACCACATCCGATCATGATGGCGGCGGCCAAGGCGCGCATGGCCGCCGCCGGTGCAGCCATGCAGGCCCTGCACCAACCAGTGACATCAGAGAGTGACATCGAAGACAGCTGAGGCAATGCCACGACACCGCTTTTTTTATCGTCATGCCATCGCCCGTGCTTGCTTTCGCCCGCCAGCCTTGCTTTAGCGACTCGCTGTACATGCTCCGGGCAATCACCACCCGGCAACAACGGTAAATGACTCATGAGCGACATAGAAACCATCCGCGATGGCTATCTGGCCCAAATCGCCGAGGCCGACCTTGAGGCACTGGAACAGCTGCGCGTCGCAGCCTTGGGCAAGCAGGGCGAAATCAGCCTGTTGCTGAAGACCCTCGGCAAAATGACGCCCGAACAGCGCCAGACCGAAGGCCCGCGCATCAATGGCGCGCGTGCGGCGGTTGCGGATGCCATCGCCACACGCAAACAGGCGCTGGAGGATGCGGCGCTGGATGCAAAGCTGGCGGCGGAATCGCTTGATCTGACGCTTCCTGTAACAGACTCCCCCAAAGGCAGCGTTCACCCTGTGTCACAGGTGATGGATGAACTGGCGGAGATTTTCGCAGACCTCGGCTTTGCCGTCGCTACCGGCCCGGAGATTGAGGATGATTGGCGCAATTTCACTGCGCTGAATATCCCCGAAACGCATCCGGCACGGGCAATGCATGATACTTTCTATTTCCCGGATACCGATGGCGAAGAACGGGCGATGCTGCTGCGCACCCATACCTCCCCGGTGCAGATCCGCACCATGGTGGATGTTGCCGAACGCAGCCAGGGCAAGGGTGAGCCGATCCGCATCATCGCACCGGGCCGCACCTATCGCTCCGACAGCGACGCCACCCACACGCCGATGTTCCATCAGGTCGAGGGACTGGTGATCGACCGCGATATCCATATGGGGCATCTCAAATGGACGCTGGAAACGTTTGTGCGCGCCTTTTTCGAGCGCGATGACATTACCCTGCGCCTGCGCCCCAGCTTCTTCCCGTTCACCGAACCTTCGGCCGAGATCGATATGGGCTTCACCGTTGAAAAAGGTCGCCGGATTATTGGCGGCGATCCCTATGGCCCCGATGGTGGCTGGATGGAGCTGGGCGGTAGCGGCATGGTGCACCCCAATGTCATCGCCAATTGCGGCCTTGATCCCGATGAGTGGCAGGGCTTTGCCTTTGGCTGTGGCATAGACCGGTTGGCGATGCTGAAATATGGTATGGATGATCTGCGTGCCTTTTTCGACGGCGATCTGCGCTGGCTCGGCCATTATGGCTTTGGCGCGCTCGACACGCCGACATTATCCGGGGGAGTGGGCGCATGAAGTTCACGCTAAGCTGGCTCAAAGAGCATCTCGACACCGAAGCGAGCCTTGAGGAGATCACCGAAAAGCTGACCGCCATCGGGCTGGAGCTGGAGGGGGTGGAGAACCCCGCCGATGCGCTGCGTCCATTCCGTGTCGCCAAGGTGCTGGAAGCCGGGCCCCATCCCAATGCCGACAAGCTGCAACTGCTCAAGGTCGATGACGGCAGCGATGATGCGCCCTGGCAGGTGGTCTGTGGCGCGCCCAATGCGCGCACCGGCATGGTCGGCGTATTCGGCCCGCCGGGGACCTATATTCCGGGCAGTGACTTCACCCTCAAGCCCGCCAAGATCCGCGATGTTGAAAGCTTCGGCATGATGTGCTCGGCGCGCGAGCTAGAGCTGGGCGAGGACCATGACGGCATTATCGAACTCGATGCTGATGCGGAAAGCGCTGTCGGCCAGAGCTATGCCGATTATGCCGGGCTCGACGATCCGGTGATTGATGTGTCGGTAACGCCAAACAAGCAGGATTGCATGGGCGTGCGTGGCATTGCGCGCGATCTGGCAGCATCGGGTATTGGCACATTGAAGCCGCTGAACATCGATGCTGTAGAGCGCTTGGGCGCTGGCCCCGATATCAGGATCAGCGATAGCGAAGGCTGCCCGGCTTTTTATGCTTGCACCGTTTCGGGCGTGGCCAATGGCACGGCCCCGGACTGGATGCAGCAGCGGCTGCGCGCCATTGGCCAGAACCCGATTTCGGCGCTGGTCGATATCACCAACTATGTGATGTTCGATCTCGGTCGCCCGCTGCACGTCTATGACATGGCAAAGCTCAACGGCCCTCTCGAAGCGCGCAAGGCCAGGTCGGGCGAAAGCCTGACCGCGCTCAACGGCAAGGAGTACTCGCTCGACGAGACCATGACGGTGATCGCCGATGACAATGGCGCGCATGATATTGGCGGGATTATGGGCGGCGAAGCCACCGGCGCGGCGGACGACACAACAGATGTGCTGATCGAATGTGCCTATTTTACGCCTGAGCATATCGCCATCACCGGGCAGAAGCTGATGCTGACCTCGGACGCGCGCCAGCGTTTCGAGCGCGGCGTCGATCCGGCTTTTCTCGATGATGGTATCGAAGTTGCGACGGCGTATGTCGTGTCATTGTGCGGCGGCAGCGCCAGCGACATTACCCGCACAGGCACACCACCAACCGAGCAGCACACCGTCGCTTATGATCCATCGCACTGCTTGCGTCTCGGCGGAGTCGATGTCGCGCTGGACGCGCAAGTGGCGATATTGGAGCGACTGGGCTTCGCAGTGGACAGCGTCGCAACGCCCTGGACCATTACCGTGCCGACATGGCGGCGCGATGTGCATGGATCGGCCGATATTGTCGAGGAAGTCATTCGCATCACGGGGCTGGATGCCGTGCCTTCAACGCCGCTGCCGCGTGCACCGGGTGTTGCCAAACCCACTGCTTCGCCAGCGCAGCTAATGGAGCGCAAAGTCCGTCGCGCTGCGGCTGCGCGCGGTCTTAACGAGGCGGTCAACTGGTCGTTTATCTCGGAGAAAGAAGACGCAGCCTTGCGCGGACAGGGCAATCAGGGTGGCGACAACATCATCCCCTGGGTGCTCGCCAATCCGATCTCTGAAGACCTGAAAGTCATGCGCACCTCGATGCTGCCCGGCCTGCTGTCAGCGGCCAAGCGCAATATGGACCGCGGCGCGACGTCAATCCGTCTGTTCGAAGTTGGGCGGCGCTACTTTCGTAGCGGCACCAATGCGAGCGACGAGCGTGCCACCATCGGGCTGGTGCTGGCAGGCGAAGCCAGCCCACGCCAATGGCAGACGGGCAAGCCTTTGGCGTTTGATCCCTATGCCATAAAGGCCGAAGTTCTGGCGCTGCTCGAAGCGGCAGGCGCACCGGTTGGCAATCTGATGGATTTCGTCCCCGATGATGCGGGGCCGGGTGGGCATTACCATCCCGGCCAGTCGGCGACATTGCGCCTCGGCCCGAAAAAGCTGCTCGCCTCCTATGGCACGCTGCACCCCAAAACCACCAAGGCATTCGGCCTCAAAGGCGCGGTGATGGCGGCAGAGATCTTCCTCGACGCCATTCCCGCCAGACGCAGCAGTGACCATATGCGATCCACCTACGCGCCCCCGGCGCTGCAGGATGTGACGCGCGACTTTGCCTTCATCGTCGATGCAGCATTGCCTGCCGATGATCTGGTGCGCTCGGTCAAGGGCGCAGACAAAAAGGCAATTGTCGGCGCACGGATCTTCGATCTGTTCACCGGCGCAGAGCTGGGCGACGGCAAGAAATCGCTCGCGCTCGAAGTCACGCTGCGCCCCGGCGTGGCAAGCTTCACCGATGACGAGCTGAAGGCGATTTCCGACAAGATCGTTGCCAATGCGGCCAAGCTGGGTGCGGAATTGCGCCGCTAGCCCGGATAGGCGCGCGCCAGTGTCGCCATGGCCTGCGCCACCATCTGCCTGTCGCTTTGCCCGGCCAGTGCCAGTGCCGCGGAACCGCCGTTAAATGCGGCGATGACCGGGCGCTGGATATAGCGATTCAGATTGAGCCAGAGATTGAATTGCCCCTGTTTCAGACCGTTTTCCGGCGTGGCAATCCAGGTCGATGTATCCCAGAAAGGCCGGTCGAACAGCAGATAGACTTTGTCGAGCGTGCCCATGCCCAGCCGGTCAATGGCCTGTTGCTTGCGTGGTGGCAGTGGCGGATCAAACCGCACCAGCTTCTTTTTCAGCACGCCGAGCGGCAGGGTGATGATAGCGGCATCGAAAGCCGGTTTCTCACCGCTCGCCAGACCGATGGCAGGGCCCCGCTCACCTTTCGTCACGCTGGTGACAACACTTCCCAGTCGCACATCATAACCGGCCTTTAGCGCATCCAATATCCCGGCATAGCCATTGGGGAAGATCACATGCCTGCCGCCATAGTCCTGCTGATAATTATAGGCACCAAAATCGATCTGGTCGCTATCGGCGGCATATTCATTCTGCACCTCGCCGACCTCATAAAGCCATTCCGGCGCGTTCCGGATACTGATCATGCGACCATCGCCGCCCCTTATCCGGTAGCTGTCATTGGTAGGGATGTATTTCTCGCCTGCCTGCCTCGCCAGATCAGTCAGCGGATTGCGCTTGATTCCGTGGATCCAGCTCGCACCCAGATCAAGCGGCAGGCCGAGGCTTTGATCGGTCCATAGCCGCCCGCCCAGCCGATCGCGGGCCTCGAACAGCGTCACATCATAACCACGCGTCGCGAGGAAATGCGCCGCCGAAAGCCCGCTCATCCCGGCACCGACAATAGCGATTTTCTGTGCCCCGCTGCGGCTGGCCGCGCGCGCCGCCGTCTGGCCCGATTCATAGGCGGCATGGACAGTGCTGGTATAATCCGGATTGGCGGCCTCTCCGGCAAAGTACAGCCAGTCCGCGACAGGTTCGGCCAGTGCGCGAAGATCTCCGCGATTCGAGCCATGGGCGAGATAGGAATAGGCGCCAAGGCTATAGCGATCGCGGCTCCAGTTGGTGCGGATATAGCCCAGCAGTTTGGCACCGCGCGGTGCTTCGACTGCGAAAGCGCGAAAACCCATGGGCAAGGCAGCGCCAGCGCTCAAAAGCGCCATATGTTTGAGCACAACCCGTCGGTCCATGCGCCAAGGCTAGCCGATTTCGCCATCGGGAAAAACCGCCCGGTACAACAGTCCCGCTCAATAGCCATTGCCAGCGGCAAATAAACGATTAGAGACGCGGGCACGATGACCGACAGCCCCGATAACAATTCCCGCCGCACCTTTGCCATCATCTCGCATCCCGATGCGGGCAAGACGACGCTGACCGAAAAACTGCTGCTCACCGGTGGTGCGATCCATCTTGCCGGCGAGGTCAAGGCGCGCGGGCAGGCACGGCGCGCACGGTCGGACTGGATGAAAATCGAGCAGCAGCGCGGCATCTCGGTCACCTCGAGTGTGATGACCTTCGAGCGGACCGGCACCAATGGCGAGACCATCACCTTCAACCTGCTCGACACGCCGGGGCATGAGGATTTCTCCGAAGACACCTATCGCACGCTGACCGCGGTCGACAGCGCGATCATGGTGATCGACGCCGCCAAGGGCATCGAGCCGCAGACGCGCAAGCTGTTCGAAGTCTGCCGCTTGCGCTCAGTGCCGATCATCACCTTTATCAACAAGGTCGACCGCGAGGGCCGCGATCCGTTCGAACTGATGGACGAGGTCGCCGATATGCTGGCGCTCGATGTCTGCCCGATGAGCTGGCCCGCCGGCATGGGCGGGCTGTTCGAAGGGATTTTCAGCCTTGAAAGCGGGCGACTGAGCCAGCCCGAGGGTGAGGCAAAAGAATATCTCGGCAATGCGCGGCAATTTGCCGGGCTCGATGACCCAAAGCTGGGCGAGGCGCTGTCTGCCGATGCGCATGAAAAGCTCAGCGAAGAAGCAGAGCTGGCGCGCGAAGGCTATGCCGCATTCGACCTGACCGCCTATCGCCATGGCGATCTGACGCCGGTCTATTTCGGATCGGCACTGAAGAATTTCGGCGTCGAGGAGCTGATCGAGGCGATTGCCAGCCATGCCCCGCCACCCCGGCCGCAACCGGCCGAACCCGATCCGATCGACCCGGCGCGGCCCGATGTCACCGGCTTTGTCTTCAAGGTGCAGGCCAATATGGACCCGCAGCATCGCGACCGCATCGCCTTTATGCGGCTGGCCTCGGGCACTTTCAGGCGCGGCATGAAGCTGACGCCAAGCGGCCATGGCAAGCCGATTGCGGTGCATTCGCCGATCATGTTCTTCGCCCAGGATCGTGAGATTGCCGATACCGCGCTGCCCGGCGATATTATCGGCATTCCCAATCACGGCACGCTGCGCGTCGGCGATACGCTCTCTGAGAAAAACGATGTGCGCATCACCGGCCTGCCGAACTTTGCCCCCGAAATTTTGCGCCGCGTCGCGCTCAAAGACCCGACCAAGACCAAGCAGCTGCGCAAGGCGCTCGATGACCTCTCCGAAGAGGGCGTTATTCAGGTCTTTTACCCCGAGATCGGCGGCCAGTGGATTGTCGGCGTGGTCGGCCAGCTCCAGCTTGACGTATTGGTGTCGCGGCTGGCGGCGGAGTACAAGGTCGAGGCGGTGCTCGAAGCCGCGCCCTTCGAAACCGCGCGCTGGATCCATGGCGAAGACAGCGTGCTCGATGCCTTTGCGCGCATATCCCAAGCCAATCTCGCCAAAGACCGCGATGGTAATCTGGTGTTCCTCGCCAAATCGGCCTGGGATGTCGGCTATCAGGAGGAGAAGAACCCGGAGATTGCGTTTAAGGCGACTAGGGAGCGTTAATAGGGGACAACAATTCTGCCAGTGCTTTTGCCGGATTGACAGGTTCCGCCAGAACTGATGCCGCCCGTCATATGAACTATAACCGGTACAAAAGCTGGAATTTCAATTTCGGACGGTCCAGCAGTTACCCCGCCACTCGGATTGGCATCTTCTGGCTTTGAGCTTTTGTTCGCCAGCCGCTCCCTGCCATTGACGGTGACATTGACGACTCCGGTGGAATCGGGCTCCCATGGCCCATAGACTTGCACGTTTTCCAATCGCACAACCCTGGGAAAGTCGGCGGCGGCGACAAGTTCGCTGACATTGTTGCAACCGCCAAAGTCATAAACGCGATTATTCCCCTCATGATAGGTTTTCAAGGTCCCGGCCATTTGGGGCATGTCAAACGTAAATACCTCTGGTCCGGTTCTTATTCTCACCGTTGCTGGACCAAGGGCATTCCCCTTGCGCACGCAGGCTATGGTGACAGCGCGATCAGGGAGCGGTGTTCCTATATCTTTAATCGCACTTGATCGGCTGACATCGATCCTGCGAAGAGACAGATTCTCGGATTTGAGATCGTCCGAGCAAGCGACATAGTCTTGGTCGGCCGAAACGCCAAAATAGTCTATGCCAACGCCAAACGGCTTTTTTAAAGTGATGTAGAGATTTCCTCCCCTGATCTGCGGCACCAGGCTAAGCCGATTCTGGGCAGCTCGCTTGCATTCAGACCACGCACTTACGGCAGGCGCATAGACACGGTCGATTTGCGACATATATTCATCGCTCCACTCTTCAAAGCGGGTAGAAACCTCTTGTCTCCCTTGTGACCAGTCTAGTTCAAAGGCCTTATATGCCAAGGCTAGGCCGTCTGAAGACTGATTCTTGTTCGCAAAGTAGATACGACCAATATTCTTCGACCAGAAGAACTCCCTCTCCATTCCTGTATATTCAAGAACAGCCTGACACCCATCATTATTCTGGGCATGCGCAGGAAAACTGAAGGTCAGTAAAGCTAGAAACAGTAATATTCGCATTTTCCCTCTCGCTTATCAAATATGGATTCGGCCATTCATGGAAGGTGTCTTTCCTGAGTGTTTATGGCCTGTACTACCAGTTCACAAAGCGGGGATTGTATTAAACTGCTCCATTTCAGAGTTGATTTGCCGATTCTATACTGTGCGCGTGACGAATGAAGCCATGACGCTGGACAAGACGTAAAAGGCCGGGCGCGCCAGATCGGCGCGATGCCGAAGCCTAGGAACAGCGTTGCGTAAAAGCGATGCTCGCTGTCGGTGGTGGCGTTGACCAAACTCGCACCAAGGATCGATTTCCGCCCCAATGCGATATGCACCAACGCGATCAGGCAGCAGACGCTGCCGAGAAAGATGACAAAATAGGCCAGCTATTTGCGCATACGCCTACTCCTTTCCGGAGCAGGCTAAGATGCGGACAGAGTCGCCTCTATCGGTTTAGTAGTTGAAGCCGACAGTGATGGTGAAGGTGCGCGGATCGCCAAAATTGACAGGCTGGCTCTGGCTGCGTGGCACACTCTCTTGAAATTCTTTGCACCTTTGCGTGAAATACAGCTCCGCCACGCTGTGCGCACCCTGACATCATCACCATTTCCTGATACGCTTTCCTTATGTGGGGGCGGTTTGCATTTTTTGTCGTGGCGTTGTGCGCATTTGTGGCGGCGAGTCCCGCCGAGGCGCGCAAGGTGGCGTTGATTATCGGCAATTCCGATTATGGCCAGGCCGCCCCGCTTACCAACCCGGCCAATGATGCGGCACTGATCGCCAGGGCCGGAACTGGCTGTTGCCGGTCGATGCCATTCTCAACAAGGCGCGCGACCTGCCCTATGAGGCGGTCGATCTGGAGCGGGTAATGGAAACACTCGACGGGGCCCAGGTGCGCATGGTGGTGCTTGATGCCTGTCGCAACAATCCCTTTGCGCGCACCTGGAAAAGCGGTACCCGCGCGGTGCGGCGCGGCCTTGCCGGTATCGAGGTCGATGATGTCATCGTCATCTATGCCGCCGCGCCGGGGCAAACCGCAAGCGATGGCGATGGCGCGGCAAACTCGCCCTTTGCCACCGCGCTGGCCAGACGCCTGCCGGAGATTGACCTGCCGTTGCAGCTGCTCGGCGGGTCGGTGCGCGATGACGTCCTGGCGGCAACCAATGGCGACCAGCGCCCCTTTGTCAGCGCCAGCGTCACCGGCACACCGATCTATTTGCGGCCCGAATTGCGCACCCGCCCGGCGCTGGGCGAAGCCGGTGCAGCGCCATCCGGTCCGGCGGTGCTGACCAGCGGCGCGGTATTGGTATCGGATATCCGCATCGAGACGATCAAGCTCTCCGGGTTTTTCGGCAGGCCCGACAATCTGTTCATCGAATTTCCCGACGGCCAGCGCATCCCGGGCGAGCCGAAATCATCCTACCGGGTGAAAAAGGGCGATATATGGGAACCGGGGGACACAGTAACCCTGCCGGCCGGGTCGTCATTCCGGGTGATGGAATATGACGATGTCGGCGGGCATGACCTGCTCGGAACCGTCCAGCTGGCGCCGGTCGAGGGTTCGCACAGCGTGACGCTGAATGGCGACAAGAGTGAATACCGGCTGACCTACAGCATCGCTCCCACGCCCTGAGCGACATTGTCACTGGGTAATGTGCCCCCTAGCGCTGCGCCGACAAAGTTGCCTTATGCCACCACCAGAGCAGTGGCGGCAGCAGCAGTTCGACGAACATCAGAAAGATAAACAGCGCAATTGGCGGGCCGACCATCGCCCAGGATATGATCCGCGCTACGCCGCTGAAAAAGAACACTGCCAGCAGAAAGCCGAACACCCTTATGCGTTCGGCCTCATGCAGCGCCCGGGCGCACCAGATCAGTGCAATACCGAAGCCGAGAAACAGCGTCGCATAGAAACGGTCCTCGCTGTCCATGGTGGCGTTGACCGGGATCGCCCCGGGGATCGATTTCGGCCCCAATGCGATATGCGCCAGTGCGATCAGGCAGCAGACGCTGCCGAAGAAGATGACGAAATATTCCAGCCATTTGCGCATGCGCCCGCCCCTTTGCGAAGGAGCAGGCTAACATGGCGAGAGAGTCGCCTCAATCGGCTTAGTAGTTGAAGCCAACAGTGATGGTGAAGGTGCGCGGATCGCCAAAATAGACGGTCTGGATATTGCCCACCGAGCTGAATTCCTGCCCGTCGGTGCGGTAGAGCGTGTCGGTGAGATTGCGCGCGCCGCCGCGGATGAAATAGCGGCCATCGTCAAACGACGCCTGAACATAGGCATTGAGCAGCGCATAGCCATCCTCGCGCAGGCCCTCGCGATTGTCGACCGAGAGGAAATGGGCATCGACATAGCGAACTTCACCGCCAAACGAGATATCGGCCGGACCCGCCGAGAAGGTGTAATCCCCCGCGAGCCGCGCGCTGATCGGCGGGGCAAAGGCCGGTTCGCAGATAATTTCCTGCCCCGTGGGGTTGCACGAAAAGCTCTGCGGCGGCACCCGGCGGCCATCATTGAACTCATTATATTGCGCATCGAGATAGCCGAGCGAAGTGGCGAGCGTCAGGCCCTCGATCGGCTTGGCCGTGGCCTCGATCTCGAAACCGAAAATCTCCAGCTCACCGGCGTTGAGCACCGGGAACACGCCGACCCCGGCACCGCCATCGACACCGCCGCCGACACGCGCCTGGAAGTTCTGATAGTCGGAATAGAAGACCGCTGCCGACACGACGACATCACCGTCAAGAAACGAGGCCTTGCCGCCAATCTCATAGGTCCAGACGGTTTCCGGTTCGAAAGTCGTCACCAGCTGTGGCGCACCGTCGACGAACAGGGTGAGGTCGGCAAGGCTGTTGGCACGACCGTTGAAACCGCCCGATTTGAAACCACGGCTGGCGCTGGCATAAAGCAGCCGGTCGGGTGCCGGGGTATAGCTGATCGTCAGGCTGGGCGTGAAGGCATCGAAATCCTGGGTGTCGGTGCCGTTGAGCGGCGGCGGCAGGTCATCGGGGAAGCTGAAATCAATGCCGTTGAGCAGCGCCAGATCGGAAACCGTGGTGGTGAAGCGGTTATAGCGCTTCTCTTCATAGGTGTAGCGCAGACCGGCGGTGATCGCCCAGTAATCGCTGATATCATAGGTCAACTGACCGAAAACCGCATAGCTGTCGGTTTCCTGCGCATCGTTGATAAGCCGTTCAAAGCTGATCGGGGCACCGCCAAAAGTGAACAGGTCATCGGCAAAGGCCTGCTGATCGGAGTCCACCCGTTCGTTGAGATAATAGAGGCCGAACACACCGTTGAGCCGATCGCTGCTGTAGCGCAGCTGCAGTTCCTGGCTCCATTGGCGCTGGTCGATGCCGACAAAAACATCGCCAATCTCGGCCTGTGTGGCGTCGATATCGATAAAGAAGTCGGCTTCCAGATCGCGATAGGAGGTGATCGACACCAGTTCGAGTGAATCGGACAGCTGGAAATTCGCAGTCAGGGCGATGCCCCAGTGATCGAGCTCCTGGCCCTCGCCATTGGTGAAGCTGGTCGCCGATTCAAAGTCGAACGGCCCGAACTGGTTGGCAGGTACCAGCACCCGGGGTCCGGTAAGGAAATCGGTCTGGATAATCGGCGCGGTCGGCGAGCCAAGGGTGAGCGCATTGCGCTGCCGGGTATAATCGCCAGACAGGCTGAGTTCGACCGAGTCCGAAGGTTGCGCCCGCAAAATGCTGCGGAAAGTCAGATTGTCACGATCGTTGAAGCGTTCACCGGTCAGCGGGTTGGTGATGATGCCGTCGCGATTGTCATATTGCCCGGCAACCGACAGCGCCACGGCATCCTCGGCCAGCGGAACCGAGGCATAGCCGTTGATCGTGGTCTGGTCGAAGCTGCCATAAAGGAAGCTGCCGCTGGCGGTAAATTCGTTGAGATCGGGCTTGCGGGAGATGATATTGACCGCGCCACCAATGGTGTTCTTGCCATAGAGCGTGCCCTGCGGGCCGCGCAGCACCTCGACCCGCTCGACATCGCTGAGTGTCAGGAGCGCGCCCTGAATCCGGCTGAGGAACACACCGTCTACATAGACGCCTACAGCAGGATCAAAGGTCTGCAACGCATCGGGCTGACCGACACCACGGATAAAGATATTGGCGCTGGTCGCCGAGCCGCGGCCCTGCACCAGGTTGAGATTGGGGACCGCGCCCTGAATACCACCAAGATCCTGTGCCTGCAGGTCGGCAAGGTCATCCTGGCTCAGCGCGGTAACCGCGACCGGGACCTGCAGAAGCGATTCTTCGCGCCGCCGTGCGGTGACCACGATGATATCATCGTCATCGGCATTGCTGGCTTGGTCATCGGCTGCATCAGGGGCCGCATCCGGCAGTGCTTGCTGCGCCATGGCCGGGGAAGAAATGCCGATAAGGCCGGCCACCGCCACAGCGGTGCCGCCCAGCAGCCTGTAGCGCAAGCGCCGTGTCGCGGTTGTGGTGCCGATAAAATACGAACCCTCGGCCCGCTGGTTGCTGGCGATCCCCATAATCTCTCTCCTTTGGCCTGCGGCATTTTTTCGAGATGCTGTCATTTGGACGCCGCAAACATTCTCTGTTGACGGCCTATAATGAAAGATGAACCACCTTTCAACTTTTAGTTTGCGCCTCTGTCTTTCCTCGGTTAGACTGATGCAATCGGGACACAGGGGTGCAGGCCCCAGTGAATGCGGCGGCCAGTAAAGGGGATTATGGGTGGATCAGCAGACCAGCCGGAAAAAGACAGCCCGGCTGTCCGCAAAGGAACCGCGCACATCGCGTGGCCGCGCAACCCGGAAGAAACTGCTCGATGCCGCAGCGCTGGAATTTGGCGAAAAGGGCTATCATGATGCTTCGGTAAGCAGCATCACCCGTCGCGCCGGCACCGCTTTGGGCAGTTTCTACACCTATTTCGACAGTAAGGACGAGATTTTCCGGGCGCTGGTGCAGCACATGTCGGGCGAAGTCGGACGTCATGCCGCCAGCGCCATGGCTGGAGCCGGCGACGCGCTGGAGCGCGAGCAACGCGCGCTTGAAGGCTTTCTGGCCTTCACACGCAGCCACAAGGAAATTTACCGCATTATCGATGAGGCCGAATTTGTCGATCCGGAGAGCTATCGCCAGCATTATGAGACTGTCGCCGAGCGCATAGCCGCACGGTTGTGTACCGGATCGGAGGCCGGAGAAATGCGCGAGGGTCTTGGCGAGCTCGAAGCCTGGGCGCTGATGGGGATGAACGTGTTTCTCGGGCTACGCTACGGCGTGTGGAGCGGCAAAGATGAGGATATCGCCGCGATCAGCGCCCGCGCCAACCGGCTGTTGCGCGACGGCGTCGGGCCTCGGTGACGATGGACCGCATGAACAACTGCCTGGCCTAGTCACCTGACATGCCGGGCATCATCCGTTCGACCGAATTGTCCATTCCGGCAAGCAGATGATAACCGGCGGCAGCAATATGCAAGCCGATCAACCCGGCCATGATATAGCCGCCCCAGCTATGGCCGCTATGCGCCATTTCCCAAAGCGTCGATTCGCGGTCAATCGGCACCTTTGGCAGTTCGATACCGAACCACAGCATTGGTCGGCTGCCGCCCGAAGACATCAGATAACCGCCAATCGGCAGCCCGATCATCAGCGCATAGAACAGCCAGTGCACCGCTGTGGCCAGCGCCTTTTGCCAAGCTGGCAGCGGCGGTTCATAGGGCGGCGGCTTGTGTGTCAACCGCCAGCCCAGCCGAAATAGTGCCAGTACGAAAATGGTGATCCCGAGCGACTTGTGTAGCCGCATGGTGACGCCCTTGACCTCATCGCTCCAGCCATCATGGAACAGGCCGATGGCGACGATGGTGATGATGGCAAAGGCCATCACCCAATGCAGCAACTGGGCAACAGCATGATAGCGCTGCTGCTGGCTGGCGGACGATGCGATAGACGGGTTGGCTAAACTCATAATGCGCATCATTAGTATCGGGGTGTGAGCAAGACCAGCAATTATGTGTTGCGAGACTACGGAGAAGTGTTTGCGGCTCAACCGCGCAGCAGAAACACCGCATGCTCGGCAAGCAGATTGGCCATGGCGGTGCCGGTGCGGCTGTCGCCACTGAGAAACCAGCGCCCCTCCACCTGCCAGCCACGCTCTGCAATCAGATCCTCGAAGTCCGCAATGGTCACATGGTGGATATTGGGGGTATCGTACCAGCGTTCGGGAATCAGTCGGGTCACCGGCATCCGTCCGCCAGTGAACAGCGCGGTGCGGATGCGCCAATGGGCGAAATTGGGGAAGCTCACAAAGGCCTGGCTGGCAATGCGCAGCAAGGACTCGACAATCCTGTCAGGGCGGCCTGTGGTCTGCAGCGTCTGGCTGAGCACCGCATAATCGAACCCCGCTGCGGGATAATCGGCAAGATCGGTATCGGCATCACCCTGGACCACCGACAGGCCGCGGCCCATGGCTGCGGCAACATTGGCAGCATCGATCTCCAGTCCGCGCGCATCGACCTGCTTGTCCTGACGCAATGCCGCCAGCAACGTGCCGTCGCCACAACCGATATCGAGCACCCGGGATTGCGGTGCGATCTGGTCGTAGATAACGGCAAGGTCGGGACGCAGCGCCGCGCTCACACAGCTTCTCCATTGGCAAGAAAACCGCTGATGATCCGATCCATTTCCGGGTTTTCCAGCAGGAAGGCATCATGGCCGAATGGAGACGACAGTTCGACGAAACTGGCCTCGGCCCCGGCAGCGTTGAGCGCATGGACGATGCGCCGCGATTCGGCCGTCGGATATAGCCAGTCAGTGTCGAAACTGATCAGGCAGAAACGTGCCCGCGCTGCGGCAAAGGCCTTGGCCAGCGAACCACCGCCAGCGTCGGCAAGGTCGAAATAGTCCATTGCCCGGGTGATATAGAGATAGCTGTTGGCATCGAAGCGATCGACAAAGCTGATCCCCTGATGCCGCAAATAGCTCTCAATCTGGAAGTCGGCATCGAAACCGAACGTCTTGGCGTCACGATCCTGCAGCCGCCGGCCGAATTTCTCGGTCAGCCCGGCCTCCGACAGATAGGTGATATGCGCTGCCATGCGCGCCACCGCCAGCCCCGAAGCCGGTGCCTCGCCCCTTTCTCCTTCGGCACCATAATAGCCGCCGCCGCGCCAACGCGGATCCGCCATGATGGCCTGGCGCCCAACCTCGTGAAAGGCGATATTCTGCGCCGAATGGCGCGCCGCCGAGGCAATGACCAGCGACGCCGCAACCCGATCGGGAAAAAGCACCGGCCAGGCCAGCGCCTGCATCCCGCCCATCGAACCGCCAATCACCGCCGCCAGCCGGTCAATACCCAGATGGTCCATCAGCAGCGCCTGCGCCCGAACCATATCGAAAATGGTAATCACCGGGAAATCCATCCCCCACGGCACACCAGTCGCAGGATTGAGCGTCGCGGGACCGGAAGAGCCCATGCAGCTGCCGATGACATTGATGCAGATGACGCAGAAACGGTCGGTGTCGATCGGCTTGCCCGGTCCTACCAGCCGCGACCACCAGCCCGGCTTCCCGGTCACCGGATGGGGGCTGGCGACATAGTGATCGCCGGTCAGCGCATGGCACACCAGCACCGCATTGCTGGCATCCCGGTTCAATGTACCATAGCTTTCATAGGCCAGCGCCACAGGACTCAGCGCAGCGCCGCAATCGAGCGGCAGCGGACCCAGCAGTTCAACCCGCTTGTCGCGGCCAAAACGGCTGTCTCCGGCAGCGGAAGGAGGGGCCGGGGATGTCATGCAGCGGCGCTAGAGCGGTTTGCCGCGGGCTGTCAATGTCGCAGGCTGTGACATTTCGCGCTTGGCAGGGACCCATCACCACCGTTAATGGCCGCAGGAAAGCGAGAAAAAGACATATCATGACCGTCCCTTCCCCTTCCGGCCCCCAGCCCAAGCCCTGGATCAGTGCGATATCGGCCTATAGCCCGGGCAAGTCGCGCCTCGGCCAGGGCATGACACCGGTCAAGCTGTCGTCGAACGAGAACCCGCTCGGTGCCTGCGCTGCAGCAATCGCCAGCCTTTCCAGCGATGCGACCGCCAAAGCCGCCCGCTATCCCGACCCCGATGCTACAGAGCTGCGTATGGCTGTGGGTGCGTTACACGATCTGCCGGTCGCGCAGATTGTCTGCGGTACCGGATCGGACGAGTTGCTCAATCTGGCAGCCCAAGGCTATGCTGGTCCCGGCGATGAGATCATCCATGTACGCTATGGCTTTGCCGTTTATGACATAGCAACACGGCGTATCGGCGCGGTGCCGGTGATCGCCCCCGACAAGGATTATGGTACCGATATCGACACGGTCCTGGCCTGTGTCAGCGACAAGACTCGCGTCATCTATCTCGCCAACCCCAATAACCCCACTGGCACCATCATCGCCGATAGCGAGATCGCGCGGTTGCATGCCGCGCTGCCTGACACCGTGCTGCTGGTCCTCGACCAGGCTTATGGCGAGTATCTCGAACCCGCTGCGGGGAGCGACCCGTTTTCGCTGGCGCGAGCCCATGACAATGTGCTGATCACCCGCACCTTCTCGAAAATCTATGGTCTGGCGGCACAGCGCATCGGCTGGGCCTTTGGCGCACCGGGATTGATCGACACCATCAACCGCATCCGTGCGCCATTCAACGTTACCAGCTCGGGTCAGGCAGCGGCCCTCGCGGCACTTGGCGATCAGGATTTCGTCACCCGCTCACGCGAACATAATGCCCGGTGGCGACAATGGCTTGTCAATGAACTGGCAACGCTCGGCAATTACGGGCTCGAGGCCATTCCCAGCCATGCCAATTTCCTGCTGGTCCGGTTTGGCGGTGGCCTGACTGCGGAATCGGCCTATCATGGCCTTGCGGCAGCAGGCTATATCGCCCGCTGGCTTCCGGGCCAGGGCCTTCCTGACTGCCTGCGCATCAGCATCGGCACCGAAGCAGAGATGCACGGCATGATGCGGGCCCTGCGGGCGCTATGCGACAATGGCGCGGCGTCATGACGGCGTTTCGGCACATTGCGATCATCGGCACGGGTCTGATCGGTGGCTCGGTGGCGCGGGCGGTACGCGAAAAACTGCCCGATATGCAGCTTTCGGGCTTTGACCGCGATATAGCTACCCGCAACCGCGCCAGTGAACTGGGGCTCTTCGATGCGGTGCATGACGATTATGCCGCGCTGTCGGCGGCTGATCTGGTGCTGCTGTGCGTCCCGGTAGGGGCGATGGGCGATGTCGCCAGCGATATCGCACCCCATATTACCCCCGATGCGATCATCAGCGATGTCGGCTCGTGCAAAGCCAGCGTGCTCGCCGATCTGCGCGCTGCCTTGCCCGGTGCCGCAATCATTCCGGCGCATCCCGTCGCGGGCACCGAGAAAAGTGGCCCCGATGCCGGCTTTGCAAGCCTGTTTGAAGGCCGCTGGTGCATCCTGACCCCGGATGCTGATGCAAAGGAGACGGATATTGCCAGGCTGGAGGCGTTCTGGACCGCACTGGGCGCGGATACCGAACGGATGGATGCGACGCATCATGACCGGGTGCTGGCGGTGACCAGCCATTTGCCGCATCTTATCGCCTATACCATTGTCGGCACCGCCAGTGATCTGGAGAGCGTTACCCGCTCGGAAGTGATCAAATATTCTGCTGGCGGCTTTCGCGACTTTACCCGAATCGCCGCCTCCGACCCGGTAATGTGGCGCGATGTCTTCCTCTCCAACCGGGAGGCTGTACTCGACATGCTGCAACGCTTCACCGAGGATCTGACCGCATTGCAGCGCGCCATCCGCCGTGACGAAGGCGATGTACTCGAGGACCTGTTCTCCCGCACCCGCGCCATCAGGCGGAGGATTATCGATGAGGGACAGGATGATGCCTCTGCCGATTTCGGCCGCCGCCATGACTAGGCCGGAACGGCATCTTCCGCGTTAGCGCCGCAGTCATTGAGCGCATTGATCGCTTCCGTCACCCTTGCCTCCATCTCGGCGCGCGGTAGCCCGGGCGGTATCGGATCACCAACTCTGTAGGTTATTGTTCCGGGGTATTTTATCCGATTATACGGCCCCAACAACCGGCCACTGTCTACCGCCACCGGCACTACGGTAAGGCCAAAGGCACGATACAGCCCGGCAAAACCCGATTGTAGCTTGCCCCGCTCGCCATGGCGCATCCGCGTACCCTCGGGAAAAATCACCAATGGCCGGCCATCGGCAATATAGGTCTTTGCCGCCTTCATCATCGCCCGCAAGGCGCCGGCCCCGCCCGAGCGATCGACATAGATCATGCCATAGCTCTTGGCGACACCGCTCCACAGCGGAATCGCCGAGAGCTGCCGCTTGGCAATCGGCACGGGACGCTCATGCAGCCGCAGCAGCTCGATCGTCTCGAAAAAGGATTCATGGCGCAGCGCATAAAGCACCGGGCCATGGCGGAAATGGCCATCGACCACAACCCTGATCCCCAGCAGCCAACGCACACAGCCATAATGAAAATGCCCCCAGCCATGCGCCGCCGAGCGCAATAGCGACATGGAAAGCGGCGCGGCCAGTGCCGCGAGCACAACAAAGGGCACCGACCCTGTATAAAAGACCAGCGTGAACAGCGCCGTACGCAGAGCGGCGATGATGGTCTTCAGGCCCGATAGCATCGGCGACTATATCCCGGTCAACGCCCCGGCCAGGCGCAGCAGATATTTGTTATATTCGGTGAACAGCACCCGCAGCGACGGTTCGCCGCGCACGGCATCGCGATAGATGGTGACATTGTCCGGCATCGCGCGTTCAATCTCGAAAGCGGCACGATGCATGTGCCAGTCCGAGGTAATCAGCCGTACACTGTCATATTCGCCCTTGGCGACCCAGCGTGCCATTTCCAGCGCATTGGTGCGGGTATCGACGGCAGCAAAGCCGAGATCGATGCAGCAGTTGAACGTCGCTTCATGGTCAGGATATTGCGCCACCAGCTCCTCGCGCAGCACCTGGCGGTCGACCCCGGTGATCAGCATCGCCTTCGACCAGTCTTTCTCCACCGCTTCAAGCCCGCGCTCGATCCGCATCGGGGCGCCGGTGAGAACCACAATGGCATCGGTCTCACGGTCATCGAGCGGCAGCGGCAGCGATACCGCAAAGACGATAAAGCCGACAATCCAGCTCAGCATGACAAGGGCAAGGATACGGATAATCATGAAGTGATGTTTATAATGTTTTCCTGAGTGCGACCAGAACCGTGATCCGCGCGGTCACTATGCTCAGCGCAATAACCGCTATCGGCACCAGCGCAAGCGCCAATATGTCGGGCCAGTCCAGCCCGCCAGCAGCGAACAGTCCGGCATCGAGCCTGGAAACCTGCCGCCCGAGAAGCAGCAGCAATACGCCGGCAATCACCACGCCGACAAGGCTGCCAAAAGCGGCGTCGAGCGCGATGCGCCGCTGGAACAGCCGCGCCACCTGCACATCGGTGGCGCCAAGCAGATGCATGACATTGATGGTGGCGCGATGGGTGTCGAGCGAGCTGCGCACCGACAGCACAACGGCGGATGCAGTGGCGATGACCAGCAGCGTCACCAATATTATCGCGAGTATCTGCAGCGAGCCCAGCAGGTCAAATACCGGTCGCAACCAGGCACCATGGGCATCGATCTGCGCCGATGGTGCGGCATCGGCCAGCGCCTGTTGCAGCCGATCGAGCGCCGCCGCATCGGCGGGCACCGCAAGATCGAGATCGATCATCGCCGGTATGGTGATGGTTTCTGCAATATCCTCTGCGCCCAGCCACGGTGTCAGCAATGCCTGCAGCTCGGCGTCGCTCAATGTCCGTCGACTGGCAACGATATCGAGACCGTCAAGCATCGCCTCGGCGGCCTCGCGTTCGCGTGCCTGTTGCACCGGATCGGCGGCGACGATCTGCACCGTCACCCGGCCGGCAAGATCGGCATTGATCCCCTGCGCCGCGCTGCGCAGCGTCAGACCGCTGGCGACTGCGAGCACGGTAAACAGGATCATGATGGCAATCACCCAGGGCATAGGGCCGGACAGCCGACCTTCGGGGATCAGCCGTCGCTCGGCTGCGGTGGCACGGAACAGGCCGATCACGACATTGTCCCCAAATCCGACTCTGGCGCCATGCCGTCACGATCTGCCGGACGTGGCGGATTGCGCAAAGCGCCGGTCGGATCCGACAAGGCACCGCGATTGAGCCGCATCATATGGGCATCGCGCACCTGGGCCAGCAGATGGACATCATGGGTAGCAACCACCACGGTGGTACCGAGCCGGTTCAGTGCCTCGAACAGCTTGAGCAGGCGGATCGCCATCTCCGGATCAACATTGCCGGTCGGCTCGTCCGCCACCAGTATCTCCGGCCGGGCGATCACCGCACGGGCAATGGCGACGCGTTGCTGCTCACCCCCGGAAAGCGTCGCCGGTCGCGCGCTGGCACGATCGGCCAGGCCAACCCATTCGAGCATCTCACACACCGGATCGTCGAGATCCTTCTCCACCACCCCCGCAACGCGCAGTGGCAGCGCGATATTGTCATAGGCGGACAGATGGGGCACCAGCCGGAAATCCTGAAACACAACACCGAGACGCCGACGGAAACCCGGCAACCGGTCGCGCGTCAGGGTAATGGTATCGGTATCGAACATGCGGATGACACCACGGCTGGGACGCTGCGCCAGATAGAGCAGCCTGAGCAGCGACGTCTTGCCGGCGCCCGACGCCCCGGTGAGGAAATAGAAGCTCCCCGGATAAAGTCGGAAGCTGATATCGGAGAGCACCTCATTGCCTGTGCCGTAGCGCAGTCCGACATTATCGAATGTGACGATTTCCTGCATATGCGCTGCGTTATACGGTTCTTTCCCGGCGAATGCGGCATGTCCCGCGCATCGAGCTGGCACGGAAATGGCGCTGGTCATGGCAATGCTATACGCCCCGGCAATGATCCTGCAAGGGGCGGCGCAACACCAATGGCGTCACGCCATCCCGGCAAAGGTGGTTTTTCGGCGCATAAATGCGGTTCCCCCCTTGCACGATTTTCACCGCGCGTGTTTAGATTCGCATCGCAATGAATGAACGGCCCGGACGTTATCGATGATTATTGCCTGCCCCTCCTGCGGTACGCGCTATGCGGTACCGGACAGTGCCATTGGAGCCACCGGGCGCACCGTACGTTGCGCCAAATGCGGGCATAGCTGGCACCAGGCCGGGCCGGGCCAGGCTGTGCGACAGCCCCGGGCAGTGCCGCCCCCGGCCAAAGCCCCGCCAGCGCCGGAGCCTGCAGCGGTGCCGGAAACACCAGAGCCTGAGGTCGCCGCACCCGATCCCGAACCATCGACGCCGGCAAAGCCGGAACCCGCCGCCGACAGCATTGATGCGCCGCCCTCTTTCCGCAGCGCCCCCGACACACCGCCAATGGGTGGCATCGCCGACACACCCCTGCATGGCGATGCCGGCGCTTATCATGAGGACCAGATCGACGCGCCTCAATCCGATCCGTTCGCGCATGAACCGCCGTTCAAGCCGCGACGCAACCCTGTCAAGCTGTGGACACGCGCCGCCATCGCCTTTGCCATGGTGGCGGTGATATTGGGCGGCGCCATCTATGCCTATGGCCTGCCGCAATGGCTGACCGTGGGGCAGCCGGAGATGGGTGAGGAAATTGCGGGGCTGGAAATCATGCTGCCAATCGATGAGGATGACCGGCGTACCCTGCCCGATGGCACCGAATTATTCGCCGCCAGCGGCAGCGTCGTCAACAAGGGCAGCGAACGGCGCGACGTGCCCGACATGCTGATCGTGCTGCGCAATGCCGATGACCGCATTGTCTATGAGCAGGAAATCCGCGCCCCGGTCGACAGCCTGGGGCCGGGTGAAGAGGCACGGTTCGACGAGGCGCTGCTCGATATCCCGCGTTCGGCGGTCAAGGCAGAAATTGGCTGGGCCCCCGGCGCGCTCTAGGGCTGGCCCTAGCGATATTCGACCAGTATGGCACCATTCTCCAGCCGCTTGATCGATGCACTGGTCTCAAAGATGCGCCCACGCTTCTCGCCAAGGGCCGCTTGTCGCTCAATTGCTTCACGCGTCGTCGAGACGCGCGCTATGGTTGCAGTCGCCGTAGCGGAAGCCCGGGCGCCGGAAGATTGCGCGGGCTGAGCCGAATCCATCCCGGCCAAAGCCGGTGCGGCAGAGCCAGAGGAAGCCAGTATCAGCAAAATACAAGAGACTATGACGCGGCACATGTCGCTGGATTAACCGGACGTTTACCCTGGTTGTCGAGCCGGAAAGGTGGTTAACAACCGGAAAATGCCGCAGCATTTCTGCTATTTTGCGAGACTCGCGGCAAATTGCCCCATGCTGACACAGCCAATGCCACGGTGATGAACCAAAAGCCGGACAGCGATGGCGCATAACGCGGCTTGCACCGGAGCGAGGGAGTTGCTAATGGCTCGCCCCTGCCGCTTGTCAGCGGCGCTACCAGCTACCGGCGACAGGCCGGTTTCACCATCGAAGCGTGCGGTCGTGGCGGAATTGGTAGACGCGCAGCGTTGAGGTCGCTGTGGGAGTTAAATCCCGTGGAAGTTCGAGTCTTCTCGACCGCACCATTTTCCAATCCTTGCAGCCATTTCCTCCGCTCCACTTCGGAGCTGCTGCGGACGCGCGGTCGCGCTTGCGGGCCTTACGGGTCTGATTTTTGCCCTACACCGTCATCGAGGTGCCGCGATAAATGCGGGCGCGATAGCGTGAATCCTCGACATCGGGCAGCGGCGCGCCGACCAGCAGCACCGCGCGCGCAAAGCGTTTCAGCTCTTCCTGATGCTCCTCCTCATTGCGCGGTTCTTCCGAACGCACGCGCCGCGTCAGGTTGATCTGGTTGGTCGGCACATCATGCACCAGCCGCTCATTCTCCACCGCCAGTGTCGCGGTAAAGGCGTGCAGCGTGGTCTTGATGAAGTTGGCCAAGGCAAAAGCCGGCCCCTTGGCGTCGAGCGGGACATCGGGCGATACCAGCACCAACTGGCAGTCATCATAGAAGCTGGCCTTGCGCGCGACACGGAAATGCTGGGTCAGATTCTGCTCGACCATGGTGCGAAATTCATCCGGGGAGAGCACAGCATCATCGTCGAACAGCTTGTCGGGCAGGCCCTGCAACGGGGTCGAGACGACAATGGTCGGTCGGCCCCATTGTTTGAGCGCTTTGTCCATCGCATCTTCGATACCATCGCTGAACAGCACTGTCTCGACCGCCTTGCGGGCGCTGTCGGTACAATAATCGAGCACTGTCGCCGCACCGGCCCTGGAAGTGGCAAACAGCACCACCCGGGCGACGCCATGCTGGTCGATCATCTGGTTGATCGCCTCGGCCTTGTAATCGTCAAGATGCTCGCCGACAAACCATACGGTGGTGCCCTTCATCCGATCGAGACGCTCCTGTTTCGGGCTGCCGAACAGCTCGCGCTCGACCGCCGAACGCTGCACGCTCAGCCCGCCCGAAGGCATGAAGGTCTCGCCGCTGACGGCCCGATCGGCGAGGAAAAACACTGTCGCCTGCGCCACTTCGGCCTCGGTCGGCATGCGGCCGAGATGCAGCTGCGACAATACGCCCTTGCCCACACCTTCCGCCATTTTGTCGACCTTGGCAGCTGGCAGGAAGGGCGCGTCCTCGGGCGGCACAAATGTCAACCAGCCACCATCATTCTTGCTGGCTTTGTCCTGCCATTTTGGCAGGTCGAGCAGATAGCCGGCACGCGCCAGCCTGGACAGCAGGCTCGCAGCGATTTCCCCGGTCAGCAGGAACCGGTCCCAGCTGCACATGCCGTCCCCCTCACGCGCGCAGTTCAGCGCCAGATCGCGCAACTCACGCGGCATTTCCGGATCGTGAGACAGATGCGCGGTATCGTTGCGCGCCAGCCGGGTGAGAATGTGATCAATATCCGCGCCATCGCGAATGGCGTGAACCAAAGCGGCATAGACCGCATTGAGCCGCTTGTTCTCGAGAATCAGCTTGGCCCGGCGCTGGAACAGCCCCGGCTTGCCGCCGACGCCCGAGAGCCGGTCGCCATCGACCGGGCCGGGTGCAATGGCGTTCAGCTGCACTTCGGGGCCGAGATATTCGGAAAAGCTCTCGACCATTGCCCGCTGCCCGGCTTTGGAAACGGCATAGTCGGAACGGTTGGGATAAGCGACCGCGAGATATTTTTCGCCACCGAAATAGGAGGAGACGTTGAGCACATAACCTGTGCCCCGCTCCTTCATATGCGGCACCAGCTCGTGCATCAGCAGATAGTTGCTGACCAGATTGGCATCGAGCGTCCAGCGCCAGGTGTCTATGTCCATATCGATCACCATATCCTCGGCGCCCGCGACCCCGGCATTGTTGATCAGATAATCGACATGGCCAAAGGTCTCGAGCGTCTCCTCGACCGCACTGCGCAGCGAGGCAAAGTTGCTGACATCGATATCGGGCAGGATCTGCACCCGGCGGTCGACCCCGGAAAAGCCGACATCCTGCAGCTCGGCGACGATGCGGTCACGCGCCGCCATGAGCTCACTCTCGCGCCGCGCCACCATCATGACCTTGCATCCGGCGAGCGCCAGCAACCGCGCCACCTGGCCGCCAATACCGGCTGAACCACCGGTGATCAGCGCCACCTTGCCGAGATGCAGCCCGGTGATATTCTCGGCAAAGCCGACCATCGCCTTGCGCGCGCCGGTGGCCTCACCGATCGACTGCGGCAGGGTGAGCGTGGTCTCCTGAATCTTGTGCTTCTTGCAGACAATCCGTGTCGCCTGGCCGCCGGCAAAGCGGATATTCTCTTCTTCCGCATTGGTGTAGCGGACAATCTGGTTGCCCCAAGCCGCCTGTTTCAGCTTGCCCTGTTCCTTGTCGACCCGCGATTCATCGCGCCAGATGGTGGTCAGCTGAGTGATCGCGGCGGAAAGTATGGCGTTGAAACGATTGCCGGCGCCGTCGCTGGCATTTGACAGGAAGACGAAACGCGGCTCCTGCACCAGATCATCATGCCGTTTCCAATAGCGGCTCATGGTACGGCCAAGCGCGATAATGCCGTTGAGCTCGACATCGATAAACGCATCAAGGTCGGCATCCGGGACCTCGATCAACGCGCTCTTGAAATGATCGGCGGACTTGACCGGCAGAAAAATGGCGCTGGTGATCGCCGGATGTTTCTGGCTGAATTCCTCCATCGCCGCTTCCATGCCTTCCGGGTCGGTGCGGTTGAAGCGCATGATGGTCAGCCCCTCGCCCGCGCCCTGTGCCTTGACCCGCGCCTCGGCCTGGGCAACATCGGCCTGACGCCTGAGGCCGAGCAGTACCTCGGCACCGCAAGCGGTCTGGATCTTCGCGATTTCCAGCGCATCCTCCCACTGCTCCCCCGCCGCGATCAGCACCGACAGGCCGGTGCCGTCGAGCGAGCGCATCGAGGGACGCGCGAGATAGGTCGATTGCGAATGCTTGTCGACCGCCATGCCATGGGTGACATCGAATTCCTGGCCGTTAAAGGCGGCGGATTCATCGCTACCAAGGAATACGCAGGTCTGGGCGATATCGGTCGGCGTCGGCAGGGTCTTGCCCTTTTTGCCGCCATCCACGCTGCGCTCAAGCGACATCCGGCCCATGAAATGATCAGCAGTTGCACCCTCCTTATTGCCCTGGATGCTGTCCATCGCGGCAAAGACAGTGCGGATACGGTCGCTCTCGATCGGGCCGGGGAAGATGGTGTTGACCCTGATCCCGCGCGGCCCCAGTTCGTCTGCCAGCTGTGCCGATAGCGAGTTGAGCGCGGCCTTGGGCACAACATAGGCGGTGCGGCCATAATAGCGGGTGTGCGAGAAGATGGTCGAGACATTGACCATGGTCGATCCGGTGCCCATGAGCGGCACCGCAGCCCGGGCAAGATTCCAGGTGACGCCAAGAATATTGCGCATCGCGTCGCCCACGGTCTCGCTATCGCCATGCCCGGCATCCTGCAGCGCCTTGAGCTCATCGGCAGTCAACGGCACATTTTCCAGCGTCTGCTTGGGGCCAGCCGAACCGGCATTGTTGACCAATATGTCGATGGTCTTGTGGCTGTTGGCGACCTCGGCCAGGCCAGCGCGCACCGACGCCGGATCGGCACCGTCGAGCACCACAGTCGAGACCCGCTCTTCGGCCAGCTGCAATTCGTCGATTACTGCCTGACGCGCTGCCTCAATGCGCTCCTTTGTCCGTCCGGTCATGATGACGGTCGCGCCTTCGCGGGCATAATGGCGGACAATATAGCTACCGAGATTGCCCGCAGCACCAGTGATCAGCGCCACCTTGCCCTGAAGACGGCCTCCAGGTGCAGCATTATCCGGCACAGCTTTCATGGTGGCGGCCTTTTTGGTCCTGGTCGTCATCAATTTTTCCCTTATTTGCTGGATTCTGCATCACTGGATTGGGCTCCAGCGGATTGATTGGCCATCTGCGCCGCCCAATATTCGAGCAGTTCATCGCGGCTACGCAGCCCTTCGGCAGGCAGCGCATGATTTACCACATAGGTTGATCCGGTATGCCTATTATCCCACATGGATTGATGCGCCTCAGGCAATCCATCCCAGTCAACCATAGTCGGTTCGGTGACATCGAGCAGCCCGGCAGCGATCATGCTGTTCATCACCGTCACCTCATGCGCATTGCACAAATGGGTGCCGAGGATGGAAGCGGTCGGCATCATGATCTTGCGCTGGCGCGTCCACACCTGCGGCGCATAAAAGGTGAAGCGCCGGTCCGACATATCCTCGGCATAGATGACACGACCCGTGAATGGCTTGACCAGCGAGGTTGAAACGCCAAGACTGTCCTGCGCCGCCCGCTCGATCACCAGATCGGGCACGCCGCGTGGATTGTCCGGCGCGCGCAATATCTTGCCGATGGCGCTGCCAAAGGGCTTCATCGTCCGCGTCTGATAGTCGCGCACGCCGGCCTTGAACGCTTCGATATCCCGTTTGGCATCGGGCAGCCGCGGCAACGTGTCGGGCCAGTGGAACTGGTCGCCAAAGCGTCGCTGCAGCGTTTCCAGGCTGATCATGCCTTCCACCGCATCTTCCAGCCCCAGTGATTGCAGAAATTCCTTCTGGCTGTCGGTGTTCGAGACAATCACCGTACGCGCCCGAAAACGCCGCGCCGCCTCGATCATCTCCAGCCCGGTCTGATCGAGCAGTTCACGCGATCCGGGGCCATAATAGAGCAGCACCGCCTCACCGCCGCGCAACGCCGCCCGGCGCAGCATCTCTTCCGGCCGCGCGTTGCCCGGCTTGCCCATGAAACTAAAATGATAGCCTGACGAAGCACCGTAAAAAGCGAGCTTGCCACCCTCGCCGAGCAGCTGGAAACTGCGCGGAAAGGCGCGCTCGCCAGCATGGCTGACGACATAATCGGCGAGCTTGCCGCCATTCAGCCGCTTATATTCCGCCACTAGTCCTACCCCTTCAGCTTCCCAAGCCCGCGCTGCATCGGGATCATCGGGAACAGCGCTGAAACAGTCGGCAAAGCGAGGATCCTTGCGGTTGAGCGCACCGACTGCACCCTGATCGCTGACAAAGTCGGCACGTTCCTCGCTCGACACCAGGCCGGTTGCCGCCAGGCCGGTGCGGATGCTGCTTTTCAGCGCATCGAGCCCGGTCCCGGTCGCAGACCCTTCGACGAAGATCGTCTTGCCCGGCTCGATCTGCAAAGTCGTGAACAGACAGCGGACTACAGTGCCGAGATTGAGCACATAGCTGCCCGCCTGCTCCAGCGTCAGGTCGCCTGGAACCCGGTGCAGCTGCGGCCCCTGTACGGTGAGGAACTGGGCATGGCTGCCGGTCTCGGTTTCATAACCCTGAATCGAAAAACCGGCATACATCGGATCGTTGCCGGCATTGGGCGACAACAGATCGCTGGTGCCCGAATAGACCGCGACCATGTCACCGACACCCAGCCGACCCTCAGCACGCACCTCGCTGCCCAGCGCCGCGATCAGCGCCAGACCCCCCGAGCCGGTGATCTGCACATCTTCTTCATGCGCATCGAATGGCGACACCGGAATCCCGGTCAGTGCCCAGATATCGTTAAAATTGACCTCGGACGACAGCATATAGACCAGCGCCTCATTGGGCGCGGGTTCGCGCACCGGCACGATCAGCTCTTTCTCATGATCCGCCGGTTCGCCAAAGCGCGGCGCACCGCTATCGGGATCGCGGGCAATGCCAAAGGCGAGCTGGTGCGCAGGAATCGGGGTCACGCCCGGAAAAAAGGGCGCGCCGACAGGCAGAAGGTCGCCACTGGCGATCAGCGCCGCAGCACGATCGTCATGCTCTTCGTCGATCCACACCCCGTCCCGCCGCACCGGCAGCGGCGGGCTTTGCTTGTCGATGAATTGCTGTATGCCGGTCTTGCCGCCCTCGGGATCGATAATCGCCTCGGCGAAAAGTGCCGCTTCGCGCGCATAGCCTGCAGCAACGCCTTCGCTCCAGCCGGTACGCACCGCTTCCAGCGCGCGCTGGCCAGCAGTGCCGCGCCCGGCCCAGTCGAGCTGTGCCTGGATGCGCTGGAGAAAGTCATCTTCAAGCACCGCATCGAGATCGGCGGTGCCCGGCTGTTGCCAGTTGGCGATCTGGCTGTTGCGTTCGGCAAAAGCCTGACCGAGCACGCTGTCGCCGCCACAGGCGACATATTCGCGCACCAGCGCATGCGCCCGCGACAGCGCATCATCGGCGCCCGAGACTACCGAATCGACTGCGCCAATTGCCAAGGCCTGTGCCGCATCAATTGTCCGCCCGCCCAAGATCAGGTCGAGCGCATCGCGCAGGCCGGTGGCCCCATGACGCTCTGTCAAAAGCCGCGGCAGTCGCTGCGTACCGCCATAGCCGGGCAGCAGCCGCAGGCGGATTTCAGGCTGGCCGAAGCGTGCCACCGGCTCCGCAATGCGATAATGGCAGGCGAGCGCAAACTCCATGCCGCCACCCAGCGCCACACCCTGGATCGCGGCAATACAGGGCTTGCCCATCTGCTCGATCTTCCTGAACGCCAGCTGCGCATTATTGGGCAATATACTCGCCTGCTCTTCTGTCTGCACTTCTTCGAGCATTTGGCGAATATCGGCGCCAGCGACAAAGGAGGCATTGCCCGCCCCCTTGAACACCAGTGCGACGACATCCTGCTTGCGCTCAAGATGGTCGACCACCAGCACCAGCTCATCGATCGCCCGCTCATTCAGCGCATTAACCGGCGGGTTGGAAACGGTGACGGTGGCCACACGCTGGCCCGGCCCGACATTGTTATACTGGACGAGGAAATAGCGGTAGCGCTCGAACAGCGGCTGGTCTTCAGCGAAGCGCTGCTTGCGCTGCCATGCACTGACGACCTGTTCGAGCTCGTTCAGGCTTTCCGGATTGCGCAAAGTGGTAACATCGCCAAGATCGCCGCCTTCGACCAGTGCCCGCACCATGCGGCGCATATATTTGCCGCTGCGGGTCTCGGGAAATTGTTCGACCTCGAGAAAATCCGAGGGCACCGCAACCGCGCCCTTTTCGGTACGCACCAGATCGGTGAGGCGGCGGCGGTCTTCCTGGGTCAGCTTGCGTCCTGCCACAGGGGTGACAAAAGCCACCGGGGTCAAACCCTTTTCGCGATGCGGGGCACCGACAACAAGCACATTACCCACCGGTGAATTGGGGTCGAGCGCCTTGTCGCGCAGGATCGCCCCCTCAATCTCCTCGGTGCCGATACGGTGGCCCGAGACGTTGATCACATCATCGGAACGGCCATGGAGTGAGAAGGAGCCATCATCATGGCGCATGGCAAAATCGCCCTGGGTATAGGCCCATGTGCCACGCCAGCGCCGCCAATAGGTATCGGCCCAGCGGTCCCCATCGCCGGTCCAGCCGGGATTGAGCGCGCCATCCGTATTGGTAACAGCATCGGCATCACCCCAGATCGTGCGCGCCAGATAGGGATAGGGCAAGGCGATGACGATCTCACCCTTTTCCCTTTCATCGGCACGGCTCCAGGGCACGCCATCACCGGCCTCACGCGGCAACATCGCTGCATCATCACCAATGCCCTCCGCCTCTTCGCGCCAGACATCGCCGAAAATCCACGGCAACGGATAGGTATGCGCATCGGCACGGAGCGGGAAATCGTCATTGCCGTAAAAATGGGTCCAGGCAATACCGCCATGTTCGGTGGCCCAGTAGCTGTTGATATACCAGGGCGTGACCTCGCGCATGGCAAAGGCCTGCACCGTGGGCGATGTCGGCTCGGCGCAAAAGGTCGCCACCTTTAATGACGACATGTCATAGCGCTGGACATCGCCGAGATTGTCCGGATCGGACATCACCGACTTGAGGAAGGTCGCCCCGGCTTTGAAGATGGTGACACCATGACGCTCGATGATCGACGCAAAACGCCCGGCATGCGGGAAAACTGGCGATCCTTCGGTCACCACAGTGGTGACACGGGTGGTGAGCGAGGCGGAGATCAGATAACTCTGCCCCGTGATCCAGCCCGGATCGGCAACAACGAAGATGGTGTCGCCCGGCGCCGCATCGAATGCCACCGCCATGGTCGCGGCGATTCCCGAAACATAGCCGCCATGGACATGAACCACGCCCTTGGGCTTGCCGGTGGAACCCGAGGTATAGATGACGAATAGTGGATATTCGGCATCCACCGGCAAGGGTGGGCAGCTGGCCCAGATGGCGCGAACGAAATCAGGATCGGGCAGCGCCAGCAATTCATCCTCGCTGACCGCCGCAAAACCGGCATTGCGTGCTGCCGCCAGCAATGTTTCCGCTGCCGCATCGGTAAGGTCGTGGCTCCATCTGTCGCGCTGATGCCAGATCAGGTCGGGCTGCTCGGTATGGCGCACCACGATCACCGCCTCGACCCGGGGGGGCGATTCCACCAGCGCGGTGGCAATGGCGATACGTACCTTCGATGCCTGTTGCACGCTGAGCACGCCCGATTGTCCCAGTTCGGCGAGCGCGCGACCAACACCGCGCATGATATCGGAGCGCTCGACCGTAACTTCTCCGGTCAGCAATTCCGAAACCGTGGCACTGATCGTCTCGGCAGCGGCCTGATCGACGCCCAGCCCGGCTTCGGCCAGCGTTTCGTCGATTAGCCGCATGGCGACGCTGACCGCGATGAAATTATCGAGCGCCGGATCGGTATAGGCGGTCTTGAAAGGCACCATCTGGGCGTTGCGATAACAGCCATCGGCGGTGATGACGACACGCGCACCAGCATCGGCGATACGGTCGGACAGCGTCTTGTCGCTGAAACCGCCAAAGACCGGGGTATAGATAATCCCCAGCCGCTTTGCCGCCTCTGTCCAGTAAATCTGACCCGGAACAGAAGGCATGTTGAGCGCGATACGATCGCCTGCCTTCAACCCCAGTGCCTTGAGCGCCAGCGCGCATTTGGCACTTTCGAGCAGCAATTGCTTGCGCGACACCGGATAGCAATCGACCGGCCCGCCGCGCCCGTCATTGCGCGCCATATCCCAGCGATCACCCTCGAAAATCAGGGCCGTTTCATCACCATGGCCGGCGAGCACATGGCGGTCGACCTCGTTGAACGCAGCATTGGTCAACCCGCCCTCGAACCAGCGGAAATGCGGTGGGTCATCGTCATTAAAGGCGCGATTCCAGGGAGCAAACTCCTCTCGCATATCAATGGTCACCGCTGCGCCCGATTCGCTGTCCCAGCCGCGCCACGCCCCGGCCGAATCGTCCCATGATATCCATGCCTTGCTGCTGGTGCCATTATCAGCCAGCCAGTGGATATTGCGCTTGGCGCGATTGCCATGGAACGCCCCTGGATCGGCAGCACAGGCATCACGCATCGCCTGCCATGCAGCATGGTCGACGACCGGATTTTGCTGCGGCTCGGATGTGTTTTGTGCCGTCAGCTGTTCTTTCGCTTCAGACACGACCTTATCCATTTTTCCCGACCATGAATTTTCCCTCCCGCGCTGCGCAAACATCCCCTTCTGCAGTCATTCCGGCTAGCGATGTGCCGGAATGGCAGCTTGCTGTAACGTCAGCTCTATCGGGATGATGACAAGATCCAGTTCGGACCATAGTCAGATTGTCGCAAAGTTACAATGATAACGGCACGGGGGATGCTTTTGTTCCAAAAACAAAAAACGGAAGAAATTTTATTCCTTGTCTGAACACCAAGCAGACCATGCCCATCACTGCGGACCGGCTGTTTCGACACCATTACCGGCGATGGTGCGGGCATTGGCGTGAATCCGCACCGCGCCCAGATTGACCAGCGGCTCGGCATCGTCGAGCACAACGGGAGGGGTGCGCAGGCCCTGGCCGGCCTCGATTGCATCAGCCGAGAGCTTCTCGATGCGCAGGCTGTAACGGCCATAGGGCACACGATCAAACAGGAAGAAGCCGTCAAATTCGGTCTGGGTTCTAACCTGTACCCGGCCTTCTACGTCGAGCAGTTCGAGCGTGACTCCGCCGATACCGGCGCCACCTGCGCTGACCAGCGTACCGTCGACCTCACCGGCGGCGACCAGCGGCAGTTCAACCCGGGCCGCAACACCCGGGCGTGGTGTGACCACCACACCCGAACCGGCGGGCTGCAAATAGGGGTCGGGCAGACGACCGGCATCGATCCCGACCAGCACCGGCTGAAAGGGTTGCAGCCCGTCGATCAATGCCCGGCCGCGATCATCGGTCGGCGTCAATGCAACGGCACGCCCGGCGGTCAGCTCGACATCCGCCTCGAGCGGCTCATTGCGCTGGCGGATGCCATCGGCATTGAGATCACGAAACACCGTGGCCATCACCTGGCCGTTGGTTGCCAGCCGCTCATTGCTGAAGCGCAACCGGCCATTGCGCGGATCGGGACCAAGACTGAAGGCCAGATTGAGACCGGCGGCAAAGGAGCCATCGGTCGCAGCCTCAACACTGCCGTTCAGGGAGAATTTGTCGAACTGGCGAATATAGCCCAGGCCAATCCGGGTGCGGTTGGCTCCGGCATCGAAGCCCAGCTCGGCGCGCCAGTTGGCACGGCTGCCCTGGCGCCATTCGCCCACCAGCGTCGCTGACTGGAAGCGTGAATCGGGTGACAGGCGAAAGCGTGATTCCCCGCGCAGCCGCAATTTGCCAAGCCGCAAATTGGCCAGCAGCGCAGTATCGACGATATCGTCGGGATCGGGGCCAAAGCGGCTGGTGTTGCGAATCCACTGCACCTCGCTGGTCAGCGAGACATTGCGCACCGCATAGGACAGACGCGATGACACTTCGAGCGTGTCGTTTCCGGTGTTGCGTGATCGGTACACTGCCTCGAATTCGGCCGGGATCGTACCCTTTCCGGCCTTGAAGAAATGCGTCACCGACAGCCGCTGCCGCCCGGTGACATTTTGCTGCAACTGGTCCGAGCGAAAACCGTCATTACCCCATATGGTCTCGGCGCGGACAAAGCTCTGGCCGAACTGGCCGAGAAACTGGCCGCGTATTGCGCCATTGCCATCCACGTCGGATGCTGCGGAAATGTCGATCAGTGCTTTTCCCAGGGCCCTGCGGCCCGATAGCTCGAAGATATTCGATCTCCTGCCGAATATCCGCAGGCTGTGAAACGCTGCGGAAACCGATGTCCGTTCATCGATCCCGTGCTCCAGCCCGAAGGTGCCGCGCCAGCCCTGTGTCGGCAACACTACCGGATCGCGCAGCGTCACCAGATCACGCCCGGCCTGGTTGCCGCCGACCCAATAATAGGTCTCGCCAGGCGGAATGCTGTCCTGGCCCACCGGCAGTGACAGCTTTTCACGGCGGATCTGCCCCTGCGGACCATAGAGCACGACTTCGAAATCATTGACGCCGAACAACAATGGTACGTCGATAAACTCATAACGGCCATCGGCGCGGTTTTCGGTGAAGGCCAGCAGTTGGCCATTGCGGTACAGCTCGGCATCCCAGCCCAGAGGCAGCGAACCACGGAAACTGGTACGGTCAAAGGTGTCGGGTCGCTGCAGCGGGCGATTGGTGATCAGCGCACCGCGACCAATCACGCTCTGCGCCACCAAAGGCGTCGATATTGTGGCGACATCGCCCACCGCAACCTGGGTGGCCTTGAGCGGGCCGAGCATTTCGCCGCTCGGATCAGCACGATAGGCGCGAACGCGCAGGCTGTTGGGTACACCATCATTGTCCGATGCCAGTCGCGCATCGACCGATGCTTTGCCGATTTCACCCGAGGCAAACAATTCATAGCGCACATCAAACTGGCCACGATTGCGCTGGGCATCACGCAACCCTCCGACCGACACCACCGCATCGACTGACGGCGTCTGCCACACAGAATAGGGCTGATCCGCCTGGGGCAGGTCAGCGAGGTCAAAATCCCTGACCGGGCGGATTTTCGCCGCCCGGGCCTTGCGCTCGGCAGCGCGCTGGAACGGCAGCTTGCGCTCCGATGTCAACAGCAGCAGCGCATTGGAAAGATCGGGCGTTAGATCAACCGAAAGCCAGCGCGACAAGGTGCGGGTATCGATGCACCAGCCCTCGGGCGTATCGTAAATATCACCGGAATTGAGCGACTGGCTCTTGTTCATGATTTGTACCATATTCTGATCGCGGTCGACGACCAGGATTTCCTCTTCGGCAAAAATCCAGCCAGTTGCGCGGCGCGACTTCTTGTTGAGCCGCACCGGAATATCGAGCGCCATGATGACATCGGCAAAATCGACACAGACACCCCTGTCGGTGACATAGCCACGCACCCCATCGCCCAGACGAAACTGGCCGGAACGGATATCGAGCAGCAGAAAGTCATCGTCATTGGCCTGCCAGCTATCAGCACCCGCTGCACTGGCACTGTTGCCAATAGCGAACTGCGCCGTCGCCGGCTCCTCTGCCGTCTGTGCCTGGACAGGTGCGCCAAAAGCCGCGGACAGACAGGCTGTCGCGGCAGCTATCACACTGAAAAATAGGCGCTTTTGGAGAGGATATGATGTCATGACGTCGTCATGGTTTCAGCTGGTCGAGAGCGACTCAGCCCGGCACCTGGACTATTGCAGCACTGTATCTATCTTGCTGATCAGTCCGCCCCCGGCATTGGATGCCTCATAATAGGCGATCGAAACCGGGCCGGTCATCGCCGTAGCCAGTTCTTCAGGGATAGGAAAGCGCACCGTGCGCCCTTCAAGCTCAGGGTAGACGGCGATACCACGCGCCACCAGCAGCGGCTCATCCAGCCCCGGCTTGGTGACGCGGATCTCTCCGAAAGTAGAGCCCTGCCCCTTGCGCGCGAGGTCAAAAGCCAGTGCCGGACCGTCTTCACCGCGCTCGATGCGGCCATTGGCAATGCTCGCCGTGGCTTCAAGACGTCCCTTGCGCACGATGATCGGGATGGTCACGCCATAAATCGGTGTCAGCGCAATCGCCAGGCCCTCGACGTCGGTGTTGCTGGCGGCGGTGACCGACTGGACGTCGGGAATGGCACGAAACAGCATATGCGCACGATATTCGCCATCGGGCAGTTCAGCCGGCGGACGAATGCCGATGCGGATCGCCTGTGGCTGGTTCGGCGGCAATGTAACCCGGCGCGGGGCATAGCGAATCATCTTGAGCGCCGCCTGCTCGATCGCATTGGCCTCTGCCTTGCTGACCTCGTCAAGACGGCCATCCGGTGTCATGCGACGCAGCTCGAGAGTAATGCGATAGGTCGCTACCTCTTCGCCGACATTGTTGAGGATAACCTCGGTGCCGCGCCGGTCATCGAGGACGATGCGGGTCGGCGCCACCAGCAAGTCGCCGCCAGCGGCATGGGCCGATGTGATGCTGCCTGCCAATACCGTCCCTGCAAACAGCAAGGCAGCGCAAAAAGAGCGGAACATATGATTATCCCCTGAAGTTCTGGTCCCTGGGGCATGGAGGATTTCCCGTTCCTGCCATTACCCCGCATATTCCGTGATCGCGCAATATGGTTGATATTTCGCTAACCATGATGGTCAGCGTCGGAGGAAGCTTTCAACAGCGGAAGCGGCGCGCAAAAAAGGCGCCGGATAGAGCATATACCCGGCGCCTTTATAGGCTTTATGCACTGAAAAACATGGTTTTCCAGCGATGTATTTCAGTCATTACTGATAGTCGACGGTAACCTCGAAAGTGCCGTCATAATTGCCGTCAGCCTGGTTGTCGGCAACGGTCAGCGTGCCGCCAACCGAGAAACCGTCACCGCCGGCCAGGGTCAGCGTCGAATCCGAAGCGCTCAGCGATGCCGTCATGGTATCGCCATCATCGTTGGTCAGGGTGACCGAAGGATCAACAGTGACGCTCACAATCTCACCCAGGGTGCCGGTCACGTCAAAGCCGGCGGCCGATACGGTGCCGGAACAGACGAGATTGGCATCGCACGAGCTCAGGCTGCCATCGGTAGCGATTTCGACGTCGCCGCCATTATCGCCTACGACAACAGTGCCGAAGTTCAGTGCCGAACCGTCAGATTCGACAGTTACCTGCTGGAGGATACGTGCCACGGCATCAGCTTCTGCCGTATCGGCATGGGCGCTGGTGGAGGCCATGGCAGCCATGGCAGCGGCGGATACGGTCAGTGCTTTGAAAATTGTCTTGTTCATCTCTGGTCCCTTCTACATCGCAAGATGCGAATATGATAATGCCGGGGCCCACATGCACCCGGTGCGAATGGCTATTCCCACTCCATTCACGAGCGCTTATGGCAAAGAGCCGTTCAGCCTTTACTGAAAATCATGGTTAACCGGATTTAACGATTTGCAGTTAGCCGCTACCCTTGCGGCATTAACCACAAAAGGGGATATGGCACGCCGGATCACGGGCCATATATTAGGGATTTAATTTCTTTTAATCAGTAATTTAGATGAAATCACCAGAGAGGCGCTGGCACAGAAGATCAAGTTGGTCGAGGCTCGAATAACGCACCGATATATCACCTGACACACCATTTTTGCCGGACTTGATACTGACTTTCATGCCAAGCAGATCGGAAAGATGCTGCTCCACAGCGGCAATATCCGAGTCGGTCTGGTTCATCGCCAGAGCCTTGCCGCGCCGCCCCCGCCCGGGTTTGCCGTCAGCGGCGCCGGTACCGGTGCGCACCAGCTTCTCCACCTCGCGCACCGACAGACCCTGTTTGACCACCCGCCGCGCCAGCTCTTCCGGTGCCGCTGCGGTGATCAGGGCCCGCGCATGGCCCATGGACAATTGCCCCGCATCGACCAGATCCAGCACCGCATCGGGCAATGCCAGCAGCCGCATCATATTGACGACATGGCTGCGTGACTTGTCGACCAGTTCCGCCAGGTCGGCAGGGCTGAGCTGCTGCTGTTCGGTCATTTGTTTATAGGCGCGCGCTTCCTCGACCGGAGTGAGGTCCTCACGCTGGATATTCTCGATCAGCGCAATGGCCAGCGTCTGTTCATCATCGAGATCGCGCACAATCGCCGGAATTTCGTGCAGTCTTGCCCGTTGCGCCGCGCGCCAACGGCGTTCTCCAGCCACCAGTTGATAATGGCCGTCCCTGGATGCAGGGCGGACGATGATCGGCTGGATCACACCGCGCTGCGCAATGCTCGCCGCCAGCTCATCAAGTGCAGCATCGGCAAAATGGCGCCGCGGCTGATCGGGATGCGGCTTGATACGGCCAATGGCGATCCGCGCCAGACCATCGCTGACAGTGCCATCACCAGTGACAAACGATACATCACCGACAGCCTCACCATCGGGTGCCACAGGCCGCTCGGGCCGGGCTTCGCCAAGCAGCGCGTTCAGCCCGCGTCCCAGACCGCTGGGCCGCTTCGCCGCTATCGTCTTTTTCGTTTTCTTCTTGCTGTCTGTCCTGTCGCTCATGCGGCAACCTTTCTTTCGGGCAGGCGGGCGATCAATTCCTTGGCCAACGCAATATAGGCAGCAGAGCCGGCACAGCGATGATCATAAACCAGCGCCGGCATGCCATGGCTCGGCGCTTCAGAAAGGCGCACATTACGCGGAATCACTGTGTCGAACACCAGGGTACCGAGACAGTCGCGCACATCATCGCTGACCTGGTCGGTCAGGCGATTGCGCCGGTCATGCATGGTCAGCACCACGCCAAGTATGGAAAGCTCGGGATTGAACACCTGCTGCACCCGCTCGACCGTCTGCAGCAACTGGCTAAGCCCCTCGAGCGCGAAAAACTCGCATTGCAAGGGCACCAGCAGGGAGTCCGCCGCAACCAGCGCATTCAGCGTCAACAGGCCCAAAGATGGTGGACAATCGATCAGGCAAACGTCCCAGATATCCTGCGTTGTGCCTTCGGCAATGGCGTTCTTCAGCCTCTCGGTACGGTCTTCAAGCTCGACCATCTCAACCTCGGCACCCGACAGGTCCACAGTTGCCGGGACAATTGACAGATTGGGAATGGTGGTCGGCAACGCAGAACCGGCAATATCTGCACTGCCTGTCAGCACGTCATAGCTCGACCGGCTGCGATCACTCAGTGCAACACCCAGGCCGGTCGAAGCATTGCCCTGTGGATCGAGGTCGATCAGCAAGGTGCGCCAGCCGGTCGCTGCAAGCGCCGTCGACACATTGATCGCCGACGTGGTCTTGCCTACTCCACCCTTCTGATTCGCGACGGCAATGGTGATCATTAAGCAGCGCTCCTTGGCGAATACATCCTTCCAGCCCCTGATTCGGGTCCCGGAGCCTGATCTATCAGGACTTTATCTGGCCTCGACCATGGATGATCCCGGCTTCGGGATCGGTCAGCGAGTGTTTCACGTGAAACACCTTCTGCCATTTCCTTGGCAAGGCTGCCAGTTCGTTTACCGCATTTTTGCCCTTGGGCAGAATCCACAGGGTGTTTTCTGTGGAAAAGCGCGCGGCCAGCGTCAGTAATTTCGGCAGCGGTGCAAAAGCTCGCGCGGTGATAATCCCGGCGTCGCATCGGGGCATGGTCTCAAGCCGCCCACCGTAAATGCTCACCGTCCTGGTGAGACCGAGTGCCTCTACCGCCACCTCCAGAAAAGCTACACGCTTGCGCCGCGATTCGACCAATATGGTCGGCAGGCCAGTGCAGATGGCGATCACCAACCCGGGCAGACCGGGTCCCGAGCCGAGATCAAGCCACGGGCTGCTATGATCCTTTGGGACGTGGCACAGCAATTGGGCGCTGTCGACGATATGCCGTGCCCAGAGACTGTCGAGCGTTGAGCGTGCGATAAGATTCTGCTGTGCGGATTCGTTGCGCAGCAGATCGGCGTAAATCTCGAGACGCGCCATGTTTTCACGGGAAACACCCAGATCGTGCACCAGCCAGTCATGTGCGGCAGGATCCGTGGTTATTGATGTCCCGGGGCTGTGATGGCTCATAAAGCTCAGGCAGCACGCCGCTTGGCATGCACCAATATCGCCGATAGCGCCGCCGGGGTGATCCCGCGAATGCGCCCCGCAGCGGCCAGAGTCTCGGGCCGGGCAGCGGATAAACGATCGATCATCTCATTGGACAGGCCGGGCAGCGCCGCATAGTCGAGATCATCAGGTAGGCTGATCCGCTCATTGTTGCGGATATCGCGCAATTCGGCGTCCTGACGCCGCAAATAGGGCGCATAGCGTGCATCTTCGGTAATCTCGTTGGCCAGTTCGGCATCACAGACCAGTCCTGGCTGGATGGCAGCGAGATCGTTGAGATGGATATTGGGGAAGCGCAACCAGTCGAACAGACTCTGCCTGCCAGCATCGCGCTTGACCGCAATATCCGCAGCTATCAGTGCTTCAGCGCCAATGGACGCATCCAGTGCCTCGATGATCCGTACCTTGGTTGCAGCGCGCTCGCCAAACCAGTGCGCCCGCTCTTCCCTGACGCACCCGGTTTGCAAAGCCATTGCCGTCAGTCGATCCGAAGCGTTATTGGCGCGTAGCCGCAGCCGATATTCCGCCCGCGAAGTCAGCATGCGATAGGGTTCAGTGACGCCATGCAGCACCAGATCGTCAATCATGACTGCGATATAGCTGTTGGCGCGGTCGAGTGGAGGCATGTCTTTGTCCTGCACCGCACAGGCAGCAGCCATACCGGCAACCAGCCCCTGCGCCGCCGCCTCTTCATAACCGGTGGTGCCGTTTATCTGCCCTGCGCAATAGAGACCCGGAAGGGCCGCCAGCTGCAAATCGTGGCCCAGCGCTCGCGGATCGACATGATCATATTCCACTGCATAGCCGGGAATGACGATTTTCGCGCGCTCCATCCCCGCCATGGCATTGACCATGGCCTGCTGAATGTCGGTCGGTAGCGAAGTGCTGATGCCATTGGGATAGATCAGATGATCGTTGAGTCCCTCGGGTTCGAGGAAGACCTGATGTCCGTCGCGATCCCCAAAGCGATGGATCTTGTCCTCGATCGACGGACAGTAGCGCGGCCCTTCCCCCTGGATCTCGCCGCCAAATAGCGGTGAGCGATCAAGGCCTGAACGGATAATGTCATGGGCTGCCGGATTGGTGCGGGTGATAGCGCAGAACAGGGCCGGATTGCTTCGCGCCCGGGTGAGCGGCGACATGGTCCAGCCATCATCATCGCTGGGCTGCACCTCGAGCCGGCTCCAGTCGATGGTGCGGCCATCAATGCGTGGCGGTGTGCCGGTCTTTAGCCGTGCCATCGGCAGATGACGGGCATAAAGCTGGTCCGCCAATCGAGTCGCGGCGCGCTCTTCGATACGCCCGCCCTCATAGCGCTCATCGCCGCGAAACAGCCGACCACCAAGAAAGGTGCCAGTAGCCAGGATAATGCGTCCGCCTTCAACCACACTGCCATCGCCGAGCACCACGCCACCCAGCTTATCGCCGGGCATATGCAGTTCTGCCGCTTCGCCCTCGATTATCGTCAATGTCTCGAGTTCAGCCAGCATATGCTGGATCGCCGCACGATACAGCATGCGGTCAGCCTGGACTCGCGGCCCCTGTACTGCGCTGCCCTTGCTCTTGTTGAGCATGCGGTAATGAATCGCTGCAGCATCGGCGGCACGACCGATAAGACCATCAAACGCATCAACCTCGCGCACCAGATGACCCTTGCCCAGCCCGCCAATTGCCGGGTTGCACGACATCGCCCCCAGCCCGTCGCGGCTGAAACTGATCAGCGCCACGCTACAGCCCATGCGCGCGGCGACAGCCGCCGCTTCGCATCCGGCATGGCCGCCGCCAACCACGATAATGTCAAATGCCTGACTCATGCGAGCGCCCTATAAATCACCCGGGGCGACGGGTCAAAGCTCTATACGTAGCAGGATCGGAACTGTTTCACGTGAAACACTCGGCACTTTCAACCAGGCGTATCGGCAATAACCGCATCGATAATCCGCAACTGGCCAAGCGCTTTCGCGCTCCGCTTGTCCGCAATCGCAGCCAATGTGATCAGCGCCTTCCATAGCGCCCATCCGCGTGCCCGCGACCAGCAGGCCGCATCCAGCGCAAAAGCGTCACGGAATGTCTCGCGCGCCGCAGCTTCAAAGATGGTCCATGCCGCCACCAGATCGCAGCTGGGATCGCCGATCGCCATATTGCCAAAATCGATGACCGCGACCAGCTGATCACCATCCCAGAGCAGGTTGCCGAGACTGATATCGCCATGTACCCATATGGGATCTTCCTGCCAGTCGGAAAGCAAAGCCCGCTCCCACACAGCGATTGCACGCTCGGCATCGAGCCAGTCTACCAGCCGGTTTATCGCTTCGCGTGCGGCTGCGTCGTAAAGCCGGGGCGATTGACCGCGGCCAAAAGGGTTATCCATCGGAGCATCGGCAACCGGTGCGCCCTGCAGAGCGATGAGGAAATGCGCCAGCATATGGGCAATATCCGTGCGATGGCAAATAGTATCGCGTGGTGGCACGGCACCCGCAATCCAGCGATGCACCGACCAGGGCCAGGGATAAATCGCCGATGCTCTACCCTCGGCCAATGGCTCGGGAATGGCCAGCGGCAGATGCGGCGCCAAATGCGGCAACCATTGCTGCTCACGCGCCACCTGAAACGCATAGCGCTCCGCGCTCGGTAAACGCACCAGCCTATCCGATCCAAGCCTGAAGCTGTGATTATCCCACCCACCAGGTTCAATTCTTTCGATATCTAGCGCTTTCCACTGCGGAAACTGTTTTTCCATCAGTAGCCTGATATCATTATCGCTCACTGCCAACCGGGGCGGTTCTGGCTCAGCTGGCATTGACTTGCATCCCTGAATCACTCGACATAAGGCTGCCGTTCCATGCGAAGCATGGCACCGTCATATCACTATTTCCCGATGCAGAATTTGCCGAAAAGCGCATCGAGCATGTCCTCGACATGGCTATGTCCGGTGATCTGGTCGAGGGCCAGTCGCGCCAGCCGCAACTCTTCACCAATGACCAGCATATCCTCGGTTTTCTGTGCCCGTTCCAGCGCATCGGCTAAGTCGCGCAGCAGGTTGCGCTGTCGGGCATTCCATGCCGGCTGGTCCTGTGGCGGCAACAGATTTTCGGCAAGCCTTGTCAGCCGCGCAATCAGCGTGGCCATTCCCTCCCCGCTTTTGGCCGAGACCATGATATCGGCATCCGGTTTCTGTTCCGCCGCATCTTCGAGATCGGCTTTGGCGGCGATGTCGATCACTGCCGGATGGTCAGGGCGGTCTTTGCTGTCGCCCAGCCACAATATTATATCGGCGCGTTCCAGCGCATGCTGCGCCCGGTCAATGCCAATCGTCTCAACCTTGTCTGTCGTTTCACCGCGCAGACCAGCGGTATCGGTGAAGATATAAGCCATGCCACCCAAGGTCACCGGCGCTTCGATAATGTCGCGCGTGGTCCCGGCAATATCGGTGACTATCGCTGCCTCGCGCTGCACCAGCCGGTTGAGCAATGTCGACTTCCCAGCATTGGGGGGCCCGCCAATAACCACGCGCAGGCCGTCATGCAACCGCTCGGCGGGCGGCATTGCCAGCACCGTTTCGACCTGACGCTGCAGCGCCGAAACCATTGTGTGCAGCCGCTTCAGTGAAGCGGGATCGACATCATCCTCATCGGAAAAGTCGAGTTCCGCCTCAACCTGCGCCGATGCCTGGAGCAATTGCTGCTGCCATATCGTGACCTGGCGTGAAAGCAGTCCGCCAGCCTGATCAAGTGCCTGCTTGCGCTGGCGTTCGGTTTCGGCGGCCAGCAAGTCGGACAGCGCTTCGGCCTCGGCGAGATCGAGTACGCCATTGGCGAAGGCACGGCGGGTAAATTCGCCCGCTTCAGCGGCACGACAACCGGCTATGGTGGCCAGCGCAGCGCTCACCGCGGCGATGACAGCGCGACCGCCATGGCAATGCAGCTCGGCACAATCCTCACCGGTTGCCGTACCCGGCCCGGGAAACCACACTATCAGCGCGCGGTCGAGAATATCGCCATGCTCGGGATGCTGCAGTGATCGCAGCACTGCGCGACGTGGCACGGGCAACGATCCGGCAAGCGCTTCCAGCGCAGCGCCGCTTGCGGGGCCGCTGACGCGAAAAACCGCAATCGCAGCCGGTGGCGCACCGCTCGACACGGCGAATATCGTATCCTCCGCCATTTTCGGCAAATCAGTCTTTGGATGTATCCGGGTCGGGATCGTCATCGTTGCGATTGCCAAGGCCGCCCGTCCCCGCCTGCATCAGGGTCTGGAAAAAACGCATCCCCATTTCCCCCATGGGGGCGACGTTCTTGACCAGGTTCTGCATCTGCTCGAGGCTGGTTGCCCCCTGCATCGCATCCTTGATACCATCGATATAGGCCTGGTTGACCTCGCTGACATCGGGCAGGCCGAGCAGTCGGCGCATCTCTTCGGGGGTGCAATCGAGTTCGACATGCATTTTCATCGGGCTCTCCCAAAGGTTGGTGATAAAGGACCATGATAGAACGGACATGGCTTCTTGGACAGCGCCAATTCAATGGCTAAACCTGTATCCATGATGCGGCAATCAATGGGCATGAGAGGACAGATCATGGTAGATATGGAAAATATAAGCACATTGTCAGACGATGCCAGTTTCGGGGCCTATGTGGCAACGCCGCAACCCCCTGCGAAGGCAGCGATTATCGTTATTCAGGAGATATTTGGCGTCAATTCCGGCATCCGCCGCAAATGCGACAAATGGGCCGAAGCGGGTTATCTGGCACTCGCGCCCGATCTGTTCTGGCGGCTCGAACCGGGCATCGCTCTCGACCCCGATATCGAAAGCGAGTTCAATCAGGCGCTCGACTGGATGGGCAAGTTCAATCAGGATCAGGGTATAAGAGACATCGAAGCGACGATCCATTTCGCGCGCCAGAAACTGGGCAGTGATAATGGCAAGGTCGGTTGTGTCGGCTACTGTCTTGGCGGCCGCCTCGCCTTTATGACGGCAGCGCGCACCGACATCAATGCATCGGTCGGCTATTATGGCGTCGGTATTGACGGGCTGCTGCATGAGAAACATGCCATCGTCCACCCGCTGATGCTGCATGTCCCGACCGCCGATGGCTTTGTCGATGCGGCAACACAAAAGGCGATGCATGAGGGTCTGGATGACCACCCCAGGGTGACGCTGCACGATTATGAGGGCCTCGACCACGGCTTCGCCACCGAGTTCGGCAAACGCCGCGACAAAGACGCCGCCCAGCTCGCCGATAGCCGGACAGCGACGTTTTTTGCTGAGCATTTGGGATGAGGTGATTCAAGTGACTCTAAACAAAGGAAAATAAGGTAATGACGTAGAGTCCTGATTCTGTTATATTATTTTTCCGGAGAAATTAATATGGCAGACCAAACGGCAACCAACTACACTTGGTTTCAGCAGAATCTTTCTGATCTTCTTATCAACCATCGCGGCCAGCATGCCTTGATCCATAATCAGAAGATCGTGGGCTTTTTCCAGACTAGTCTTGAAGCTATAAAGGATGGTCTTAAGCACTATGGTGAGAATAATTTCTCAGTAGAATGCGTTGATGACAAAGTCGAAGATTTAGGATTCTATTCACATGTTAGTGCAGCATTGCACGCTTGATGAACATCGGCTGATTGTTCAGGTTAGTATTACAAAGCCTGTTCTACATGAAGATATTTTTAAGATGTCTTTTAATCAACAGAGCTATCGTGCTCTTGTTGATACGGGTGCTCAGAGAAGTGTGGTGTCACGCCGCATAATCACACAGCAGAAACTATCGCGTATAGGTCATATGCAGTTTTCCAGCTTGCATGGCCCAAAAACTCATGGCCGGTATCTTGCGAGCATAGGTATATGGTCAACCAACCGTATAGATCCCGAAGGTGAAGAGATTACAGAACAATCCCTTTTTAGTATCGAGCAACCATTTGAGGTTGTTGATATGGAAGAAAATATCAACTTCGATATGATTTTGGGATTTGATGTTCTTAAGAACCTATCTTTTAACTTCGACCACAAACAGGCAAAATTCTCACTCAAGCTTAGCACTTGATCGGCATAATCCGCTCAACCCATCGCCAGCTGCATCAGTCCGACTTGCGGGTCGACAAAACCATCATAGATCATGGTGCAGGCCACATAGATAATCACCAGCAGGCCGAGATAGGCAATCCACTTATAGCGCTCGATATATTTGGCAATGATATTGGCCGCCAGTCCCATCAGCGCCACCGACAGCAACAGGCCGATGACCAATATGCCCGGATGCTCGCGCGCGGCTCCGGCAACGCCCAGCACATTGTCGAGGCTCATCGATACATCGGCAGCGGTTACCGCCCACACCGCGCCCCAGAAGCTCTTGGCGGGCGCGAGCCCGCTGTCCTCATCGCCGGCAATTTCGGGTGACCCTACGGATTCGCTGCCCATCTGGCGGATTTCACGCCAGAAGCGCCACGCCACCCAGAGCAACAGCAAGCCACCAGCAAGAATCAGCCCGACAATCCCGAGCAACACACTGACCATCAGGGCAAAGACAATGCGCAGCACCAGCGCCGCGCTGATGCCGATCAGGATTACCTTGCGCCGCTGGTCGGCCGGCAGGCCGGCAGCCAGGGCACCAACAACGATGGCGTTGTCGGCGGCGAACACCAGGTCGATCAATATCACCTGGCCAAAGGCTGCCAGCGAGGAAGCCGAGCCAAAACCGCTGAGATCATTGACAATTGCCAGCCATAATTCACTAAGGGAACCATAGCCGAACATCGAACCAGCCTGTGCCAGATGGGTTACAAAATCCATGATGTTGATCCGGTAACGCCTCTTCCCGCTACTGGTTCATGCTGTCGAAAAAGTCTTCATTGGTCTTGGAGTCCTTCATCTTGTCGAGCAGGAACTCCATGGCGTCGACCGTGCCCATTTGCATCAGAATGCGGCGCAACACCCACATTTTGCTGAGCGTATCCTTCTCGACCAGCAGCTCTTCCTTGCGGGTGCCCGACTTGCCGACATCAAGCGCCGGGAAGATGCGCTTGTCGGCAACCTTGCGGTCAAGCACGATCTCACTGTTGCCTGTGCCCTTGAACTCTTCGAAGATCACCTCGTCCATCCGGCTCCCCGTATCGATAAGCGCGGTGGCGATGATCGACAGCGATCCGCCTTCCTCGATATTACGCGCGGCACCGAAAAACCGCTTCGGCCGCTGCAGTGCATTGGCGTCGACACCGCCGGTCAGCACCTTGCCCGAACTCGGCACCACGGTGTTATAGGCGCGGCCCAGACGGGTAATCGAGTCCAGCAGGATCACGACATCATGCTTGTGCTCGACCAGACGCTTGGCCTTTTCGATCACCATTTCCGCGACCTGCACATGGCGGCTGGCCGGCTCGTCAAAGGTCGAGCTGATGACCTCGCCCTTGACCGAGCGTTGCATATCGGTCACCTCTTCGGGCCGTTCATCGATCAACAGAACCAGCAGATAGACTTCGGGATGGTTATCGGTGATCGCCTTCGCGATATTTTGCAGCAATACCGTCTTACCGGTACGCGGCGGTGCGACGATCAGAGCGCGCTGGCCCTTGCCCTGAGGCGAAATGATATCGATCACCCGTGCTGATTTGTCCTTCACCGTCGGATCGAGCGTATCGAGCGACAGCTTTTCGTCCGGATAGAGCGGGGTGAGATTGTCGAAATTGACCCGGGTACGCACCGCCTGCGGATCCTCGAAATTGACCTGGGTCAACTTGGTCAGCGCAAAATAGCGCTCGCCATCGCGCGGCCCGCGAATTTCACCTTCGACCGTATCGCCGGTTCTGAGGCCGAATTTACGCACCTGATTGGGCGAGACATAAATGTCATCGGGACCGGCGAGATAATTGGCTTCCGGCGAACGCAGAAAGCCGAACCCGTCCGATAACACCTCGATCGTGCCGAGGCCCATAATCTGCTCGCCATCCTCGGCCAGCTGCTTGAGAATGCCGAACATCAGGTCCTGTCGGCGCATGGTCGACGCGCCTTCGACGCCCAGCTCTTCCGCCATCGAAACGAGTTCGGCGGGTGTTTTCTGTTTTAGTTCCTTAAGATGCATGACGCATTGATCCAGTTGAAAGTGAGAGTCTGTCCTGAAGAAACGGCCAGAGAATAATGGAGTGCAGTGACGCGGTTAATCTTGGGGAGTGGCGTCAGATACCCGGATGGGCTTATGCACTAAATACGCTTTGCGACGAGTCCTGTCAATCGGACAAGGATGCGCAACAGCATAGCTTTTACCGATCGGTCATTGCCGCAAGCAGCTTTGTGAAGCCTGTCAGAAAGGCCGTACAACCACCAATATGACGATGATGGCTGCAGCAATCCCCGGCACTTCATTGAGAAGCCGCAACGTTTTGCCCGCGATGGGACGCTCGCCCCGTGCCAGCTTCTTGGCATAGCCGACCATCCAGCCATGATAGGCCGACAGCAACAGCACCGCCAACAGCTTGGCGTGGAACCAGCCATCCCGCCATGCCTCGGTATAATAGGCCAGCGCCAGACCCAATAGCCAGACGATGATCAGAGCGGGATTGAGAATGATCTTGCGCAGCCGGTTTTCCCGCTCGATCCATTGCTCATCTTCCCGTGAACCGGCTTCAGCTTCCTGGTGGTAGATGAAGAAGCGCGGTAACATGAACAGCCCCGCCATCCAGAAGATGACGAAGATCAGATGTCCCGCTTTTAGCCATTCATAGAGCAATGCCAGTATATCCATCATAGATTCGCATTTTTATGCAGGTTTGCAGAGCACCAAGAACCGGTGCTCACCTCCGATATGTTGCGAAAGATTATGCTTCCGTACGCACAAGAGTAAGCAGCTTCTCGACATGTGCAATAGGCGTTTCCTTGATGATGCCATGGCCGAGATTGAAAATATGCGGCCGTTCCGCAAACGCCTCGAGAATATGCACCACCGCGCTGTTCAGCGCTTCACCACCTTCGAGCAGCGCCAGCGGATCGAGATTGCCCTGCACCGGCATGCCCGCCGGCAATGATGCATGCGCCCACACCGGATCAACCGTTTCATCAATGCCCAGCGCATCGACCCCGGTTTCACGCGCATAGGCCGGAAGCTTGCCGCCCGCGCCCTTGGGGAAGCCGATAATCGGCGTGTCGGGGTGCCGTTGTTTCAGCGCGCCGACTATCGCTGCATTGGGCGCAATCACCCAGCGTTCGAACTGCGCCGGCGACAATGTGCCAGACCAGCTGTCGAACAATTGCACCGAATCCACCCCTGCCTCGATCTGGCCGGAGAGATAATCGACCGTTTGCGCAGTTATCGCATCGATCAATGCACTGAACGCAGCAACATCCTGATAGGCCATAAGCCTTGCTTCGGCCTGATCCTTGCTGCCCTGCCCGTGGACCATATAGGTGGCCACCGTCCAGGGCGATCCGGCAAAGCCGAGCAGCGCGCGTTCCTCGTCATAATCATGGTCGAGCATATGCCGCACCCGGCGTACGGTCTCATAGATCGGATTGAGACGCTCTGGCACCGCTTCCAGACCTGCCAGGTCATGATCGACCATTTTCGGGCTCAGATGCGGTCCCTCGCCCGCCAGAAAGGCCAGATCCTGCCCCATGGCATGCGGGATGTTCAATATATCGGCAAACAGGATGGCTGCATCAAAGCCGAAACGGCGGATCGGCTGGATGGTAATCTCCGCTGCCGCTTCGCTGTCATAGACCAGCTCGAGAAAGCCGCCTTTTTGCGCCCTGAGTTCACGATATTCGGGCAGATAGCGCCCTGCCTGACGCATAAGCCATATCGGCCGTGCATCGGTTCGCTCGCCCTTGAGCTGTCTCACGATAAGTGCATCTTTGGTCATAATATTCTTTATATAGAGAATCTTGGATGATGATAGTTGGTGAGAAGAAAGCCGGGATAAATGTTCCTTGCAACATTTGCGCACAGATTGACAGACCGGATTCACCCGGTGGCAAATGAGTCGTTATGGTTGTCCGCATTTTACACAGGCTGTGGATTGACCGATCGTGATGTGGACAAGTGCAGGGAGAAATTTCCTGTTAGCGGGGAGCAAAAGGGTGTTGCGATTTGTCCGCTGATTTGTGCACAGGCTTTCCCGAGAGCCATGCCGTGATTGGGCATGACGCGATCATGCCGCTATGCGATGGCAATAAGCCGAATATATGGGCGCGATAGCCGAAAGGAACAGCCGTGGCTGAACAGCCAATATCCAGACCGGTGACCAAGCAGTTGCACCTGCATCTGCTGTCCGATTCCACCGGCGAGACATTGGAGAATATCGCCAAGGCATCACTGGCGCAGTTTGATGGCGTCGAGATCATCAAGCATTTCTGGCCAATGGTGCGTTCGGAAAGCCATTTGGAGCGCATATTGACCGAAGTAGCGGCCAATCCGGGTCTGGTGCTGTTCACACTGGTCAACCCGTCGATCCGGCGCAAGCTGGAGCGCGAATGCCGTCGGCTCGGTCTGCCCTTTGTCCCGGCGCTCGACGCGGTAACCGATGCTCTGTCCAATCTGCTTGGCCAGCAAGCCCAGGCACGGCCCGGTCGCCAGCATATTCTCGATGCCGCCTATTTTGCCCGGGTCGAGGCGATCCAGTTCACCATTGCGCATGATGACGGGGTCGCATGGGAAAATTGGGAGGAAGCCGATATTGTTCTCGCCGGCGTATCGCGATCGTCGAAAACCCCGACATCGATCTATCTTGCCAATCGTGGCTTCAAGGTGGCGAATATCCCGATTGTGCGCGAGTCGCCGCCGCCCGATGCACTGTTCCATCTGCACTATCCACTGGTGGTTGGTCTCACTACCCATGCCGACCGGCTGGTACAGGTGCGGCGTAACCGGTTGCTATCGCTCAACCAGGCGCCTGAGACAGCCTATGTCGACAGCGATGCGGTGCAGGAAGAGATTCGCTATGCCCGTCGTCTGTTTGCCGATCAGGGTTGGCCGGTGATCGATGTGACCCGGCGTTCGATTGAGGAGACCGCCGCGGCCATCATCAATCTGGTCAATGATCGTGCAATGGCGCGCAATGAGGATTCGTCATCGGCGCAAAAGGACAGCGCGTGACCCTGGTTCTCGCTTCGGGCAGTGCAACGCGCGCTGCGCTGCTATGCGCTGCGGGTGTCCCTTTTACCGCGCGACCGGCGCATATCGATGAGGACGCACTGAAACAGGGATTGCTCGACCAGAATATGAGTGCGCGCGACATTGCCGATGCGCTGGCCGAAGCCAAGGCGCGCAAACAGTCGCTGATACAACCGGGCGCGCTGGTCCTGGGAGCGGACCAGACGCTGGAACTTGCCGATGGCACGCTGTTGAGCAAGGCACAGTCGCCTGAAGAGGCCGTCACGTTCCTGCAACGCATGTCAGGCCAGCGGCATCGGCTGCACAGTGCTGCGGTAATCGCGGAAAATGGCGAGCCGATATGGCGCGCGCTGGAAAGCGTGAAGCTGACCATGCGCCCTCTCGGTAGGGATTATGTTGCGGATTATGTTGCCAGCCATTGGGATGATATTCGTCATTCGGTTGGCTGCTACCAGATCGAGGCTGTGGGAGCGCAGCTGATGGCACGAATTGATGGCAGCCATTTTGCTATACTCGGTTTGCCGTTATTGCCGCTGCTCGGATTTTTGCGCGACAGAGGAATCATGGCGTCATGACATTCGATATACAGTTTGACCGGCCAACTGCCGAAGTGATTGGCGATCCCGTCGGGCACAGCAAGTCACCGCTGATCCATCGCTTCTGGATTGAGGCATTAGGTCTCGATGCCAGCTATCAGGCCTGTCATGTCACCGCCGATGAGCTCGAGGCCTATATTGCCGCCCGGCGGAAGGATCCGCATTGGCGCGGCTGCAATGTCACCATTCCACACAAGCTTGCGATACTGGATCATGTCGAGGATCGTGGCGGGGTGAAATCGGGTATCGGCGCGGCGAACACTATCTTCCGGGCGGAAGAAGAGAGAACGTTTGTCGCGACCAATACTGATGCTGCAGGCTTTTATACCCCGCTGTCTCTTACCGACCTTAGCGGACGCCATGCCGTCATTATCGGCGCAGGCGGCGCGGCGCGGGCGGTGCTGTTCGCGCTCAAACAGGCGGGCATTGGTGCCGTCACGCTGATAGCCCGGACACCGCTCAAGGCGATGGCGATGCTGTCCGCCCTCGGGATAAAGGGCGAAGTGATGGATTTTGGTGCACCGCTGCCGGTCGTCGATCTGGTGATCAATGCCAGCCCACTCGGTATGACCGGTTTCGAAGCACTGCCCGAATGGGATCTTGACCGCCTGGCGGATGACGCCATCGTCTATGACCTGGTCTATGCACCGCTGGAAACACCCCTGCTGGCCTCAGCCCGGGCGCGCGGGCTGGAAACCATCGATGGCCTGTCGATGTTGATCGGGCAGGCAGCTTTGGCCTTTGAGTTGTTTTTCGGCGTACCGGTACCGGCTGACAGCGAAGCAGAATTGCGTCAAAGGCTGCTGGCATGAGCGATAATATGCCGAGCGCTGCGCCGAAACGGCCCCACATCATCGGCCTGACCGGCTCGATCGGCATGGGTAAATCGACGGTCGCGGCAATGTTTGCTGATGCCGGCGTGCCGGTATTTGATGCTGACGCTGCTGTACATGTCCTTCAGGCACCAGGTGGTGCGCTGGTCAGTGCCATAGAAGCAGCCTTTCCCGGCACCACCATTGGCCGTGGCGAGGAAGCCCATGTCGACCGGCAGAAGCTGGGTGCCGCGGTGTTTGGCGACAGCGAGAAATTGGCCAAGCTCGAAGCGATCATCCATCCGGCGGTGGCGGCAATGCGCGCGGGTTTCTTTGCTGACAATGGCGATGCGCCGCTGGTGTTGTTCGATATCCCGCTGCTGTTCGAAAAGGGTGGTGCCGACTCTGTCGATACCATCGTCACAGTATCCGCCCCCGGTGATGTCCAGCGCGCCCGGGTGCTGGCCCGGCCCGGCATGAGCGCGGAGAAATTTGAGCGGATTTTGGCGCTGCAGCTGCCCGATGCCGAGAAACGTGCGCGTTCGGACCATGTCATCGATACCGGTATGACACTGGAACAAACCGCCGCCGCGGTCGATCAGCTGGTGGAGGAACTGATGCAAATGCTTGCACAACGCGATGATCAGGCCGATATATAGGGAGCAGAAGGGATTTTATGCGCGAGATCGTTTTCGATACCGAAACGACAGGGTTCGAACCGGGACTCAATGGCGGCGACCGGATGGTCGAAATTGGCTGCATAGAAATGATCGACCGGATCGAGACCGGGCGAACTTTCCACTGTTATTTCAATCCCGAGCGACCCATGTCCGCCGCAGCGGAAGAGGTGCATGGTCTGGGCGATGCCTTTCTTGCCGACAAGCCGCTTTTTGCCGGCAAGGCCGAAGAGCTGCTGGCATTTATCGGTGATGCCGATCTGGTGGCGCATAATGCCGCTTTCGACTTCAAATTTCTCAATGCCGAGCTGGAATGGGCCGGTCATGATCCGGTATCCTATGACCGGATGGTCGACACCCTGGCCATAGCCCGGGCCAAACATAGCGGGGCCAAGCTTTCGCTTGATGCCTTATGCACCCGCTACGGCATTGATCGCAGTCAGCGGGTCAAGCATGGCGCGCTGCTCGATGCGGAACTGCTGACCCAGGTCTATATCGAGCTCACCGGCGGCCGTCAGATCGGCCTTGGCCTCGACAGTGCGGCAGAAGCACCCGTCGACACCGCCTTGACCGCAACATCTTGCCCGACAAAACCGGTGCGTCCGCCGCGTCCGCATCATGCCAGTGATGCCGAGCGCGAACGTCATCGCGCTTTTCTCGACAAAATCGACCAGCCGCTATGGGCGAAGCTCGAGGCCCATATCGTAATGCGCGCTGATGCACCGACCGCAGAATGAGACCAGAAGACAAAAGAAGTTAGGACAGGATTATGGATATTCGCGTTTCAGGCCATCAGGTGGACACCGGTTCAGCTTTGCAGACCCATGTCGAAGACCGGCTCGGCGCGATTGTCGACAAATATTTCGATAAGGCAATTTCGGCGCATGTGACGTTGAGCAAAGGGCCGCATGAAAGTTTTGTTGTCGATATCGTCATGCATGTGATGCAGGGCCTGATTCTCAAAGGATCGGCTCAGGACCAACAGGCGCATCCGGCCTTCGACCAGGCTGCCGACAAGATCGAGAAGCAGTTGCGACGCTATATGCGCCGGTTGAAAGATCGGCATGAAAAGATGCAGCACGCCGCGCGCATGGATGAAGCGGCCTACAGTGTCATCGAACCGCGTGACGGCGATGATGAAGAGGTGGTTGATGATAGCGCCGATGCGCCGCTGATCATTGCCGAAACCAAGGTGGACATACCTGAAGCCTCGGTATCCGACGCGGTGATGATGCTTGATTTGCGCAACACCTCGGCGCTGTTGTTCAAAAACACTGGCACTGGCGCGCATAATATGGTTTATCGCCGCGCCGACGGAACAATAGGCTGGGTCGAACCCCAGAATTAGCGCCGGAAACATAGCTTTTCGTCGCGGTTTTGATGCCGCAGGGCCGAATCCCTATGGATTGCCGATAGCGACAAATGCCAATGTGAGCGCAAACAGGGCAGGTAAGAGATAAGCACGCCGCCATATGGCTGGCCATGATGCGGGTCTTTGGACACAGAAATGCACCAGAATAATCATGCCATGAAGTTTGACAGCGAAGCGATCGTCAGCGGTCTGCGCGTTGCCGACAAAAAGCAGCTTTTTGAAATCATCAGCGAGCAGTTGGCGCATGTCTATGGCGTCGACAGCCAACTGTGCCATGCAGTGCTGATGGACCGCGAAGCGATAGGCAGCACCGGCTTTGGTCGTGGTATCGCCATCCCGCATGGTCGCATTGACGGTATATCGCGGCCCGTGGGGCTGTTCGTGCAGCTCGATCAGCCGCTTGATTATAGTGCGGTCGATGCTGAACCGGTAGATCTGGTCTGGGCCTTGCTGTCACCGCAGCAAGGCGGCGCCGATCATCTGCGCGCGCTGGCACATATTTCACGTCTGATGCGTGACGATGCTCTGGTGAGCCGTGTGCGCGGCGCGCGCGAGCTGGATGCCATCCATGCCTTGCTGGGTGAACAACTCCGGCGCGACGCTGCCTGACTGGCTGTTCGACATGGCGCAATCCGATGATAATCAGCGAGGTGCAGCCGAACAGGGAGCCGCTGCGCATTTCCGTTCACTTGAATCGCTTTACGCCAGCGCTCCGGTCAACGACCTTTTCGACTCGCGGCTGACAATCATTGAAACCGGCCGGTCAGTTATCGATTTCGCGGTCACCCCTGGGCTCTATCACGCCGCTGGCGCTGCACATGGCACCGTCTATTTCAAGATGCTCGACGATGCTGCCTTTTATGCCGCCAACTCGCTTGTCAGTGACCGGTTTCTGCTGACCACCGCTTTCAACCTGCATTTTACCCGGCCGGTGCGCGAAGGCCGGGTGCGCGCCGAGGGCCATTGGGTATCGGGGAAGCGTCGGGTGCTGGTGGCGGAATCACGCCTGGTTGATGAAGAGGGCGAGGAAATTGCCCGCGGCACCGGCACTTTCATGCGCTCGCATATCGAGCTGAGCAGCCTTGATGGCTATCATCAGTAAATCGGAGAACAGTAGGATCACCATCCAAGGGCCGAATCATGCTTGAACCGCGACTCGCGACTCATGTCCGGGTGCGCGCATTGCGCCAGTCGGTCGAGGCCGAAGGTGGTTTTGCCATGGTTCTGAAAAAAGGCGACCCGGTCTCCGGCACGCTTTTGGTGCAACAGTTGAAAAATGGCAGAAATCCTGCCCTATTTGAACAAATGCCGGGATTTGACGGACCGGGAGAATGGCTGGAAATCCGCCAGGAAAATCCGGATAACATTCAGGAATATAAGGATTATCTTGCTCGCCGCATGGACCGGGACCGCGATTTGTGGCTGGTCGAGCTGGATATCGCGGATGCGGAACGTTTGGTCGTCCTGCTGCAATCTATTGGTTGACACTTGTCACATCAGCGCTATGTGGCCCCGCACGTGAAAAGCGTAGGCAGCTGTGCACAGAGGCACAGGCAAGCGCGCAGACGGGGGACCGTCGAAGTTATACGAATGGTTAATTGAGAATATTAACCACGGCATGATAGCTTCACAGGACGCGTCAACCGCACAGACATTTGAGATATGAGTAGAATATTGAAATTCGCGAGCGCGGTGGCGATCACCGCGTCGACCATTTCTGTCCTCATGACAGAAGATGTCGGTCTGGCCTATGACCAGATCGTTGACTCGGTTCAGGAGCAGCAGGCTCCCGAAACCGAAGCGACCGTAGACGATAATGCCGATATCATGGCGCAACAGTCCCGGACTGAAGACAACGAAGCCGATCCGGCATCGACAGAGATCGTGCAGCCATTGCCCGAGGACTATGTCCCGGCCGATCAGATAACCGAGGCTGTGCTTACCGACGCAGCCAGCCTGGGTGAGCTGGTCGCGATGCAGGATCTGAATGCCCCGCTGAACGAGCAGATGCGCTGCCTTGCCGGTGCAGTCTATTTCGAATCAAAGGGTGAGTCGCTTGAAGGCCAGCTCGCGGTTGCCCGTGTTGTCATGGCGCGAGCCGCATCATCGCGTTTCCCGAACAGCTATTGCGGCGTAGTCTATCAGCGCAAGCAATTCTCTTTCGTGCGCGGTGGCAGCATGCCACGCATCCGCACCGGCAGCGATGCCTGGGCCAATGCCCGCGCCATTGCGATGATTGCCGACAGCAATGCCTGGGAAAGCGGCGCCGAAGGCGCGCTGTTCTTCCATGCCCGCTATGTCAATCCGCGCTGGCGGCTGAGGCGGGTTGCCCAGATCGACAACCATATTTTCTATCGCTGAGCGAGCGATAGGCCCACAGATTACCAAAAGGGCGGCGACGGGAAACCGGCGCCGCTCTTTTGTCCTCCCGGGACGGGGACGTGGCAGCGCGTAGCGCTGACGGAGGGGTGTCTCCGCTTGGTGGGGCTGTGCTAAATGGATAGGCCCCTCCACCGTCTTCGACGGTCCCCCTCCCCGCAAGCGGGGAGGATATTCAGTCGCGCAACAATTCGTTTATCCCGGTCTTGGACCGGGTCTGGGCATCAACGGTCTTGACGATCACCGCGCAATAGAGCGACGGGCCGGGTGCGCCGTCGGGCAGTGGCTTGCCGGGCAGCGACCCCGGCACAACCACGGCATAGGGCGGGACCTTGCCGATATGGATCTCGCCGGTGGCACGGTCGACAATCTTGGTCGATGCGCCGAGATAGACGCCCATGGAAAGCACGGCCCCCTCGCCGACCTGTACCCCTTCGGCCACTTCGGCCCGGGCGCCGATAAACGCGCCGTCCCCTATCACCACCGGTCCGGCCTGAAGCGGCTCGAGCACACCGCCAATACCGGCACCGCCGGAAATATGGACATTCTTTCCGATTTGGGCGCAGCTTCCGACAGTGGCCCAGGTATCAACCATGGTGCCTTCATCGACATAGGCGCCGATATTGACGAAGCTCGGCATCAGCACAGCATTTTTACCGATATAGGAACCGGCGCGGACGATCGCGCCCGGCACCGCGCGGAATCCGGCCTCGCGAAAGCGGTTCTGGCCCCATCCGGCAAATTTCGACGGGACCTTGTCAAACCAGGTCGCGTGACCCGGCCCGCCTTCGATCAGCGTATTGTCGTTGAGCCGGAAGGACAGCAATACCGCCTTTTTCAACCATTGGTTGACGGTCCAGCCTGCCGCGCCATCGGGTTCGGCAACGCGTGCGCTACCATTGTCGAGCAGGTCGAGCGCGCCGTTTACGGCATCACGCTCTTCGCCGCGGCTGGCAGGATTCAGCGTGTCGCGCACCTCCCATGCCTTGTCGATGGCCTCGGCCAGATGTGCGTGTTGCTCGGTCATATGCTGGGTTTCCTCTTGCTTCCGCCTTGGTGGCGGTAGGTCGCGGGCGGGTTATTCATGCGTTACCGCGGGCGCGGGTTGCTTGCGGTCCTGATTAATCGCTGTGTGAATCGATGCAAGCGCCTCGGTCAGATCACCGACATGCAGGTCGACATGTTCGGGATCATGGTCGTGATTTCCGAGCTCGGAGCCATTGTCGATCCATACGGTGGTCATCCCCATTTTCTTCGCCGGCAGCAGGTTGCGGGCCATATCCTCGAAGAACAGCGACTGGTCCGGATCGATTGCCAGCCGATCGACCAGACTGGCATAGGCATGCGGTTGCGGCTTGGGCTGATAGGTGGTGGCGTGGATATCGTGAATATCGCTGAACAGCGCGGCCAGCCCGAGCCGGTCGAGCACGCGCGCGGCATAGCTCGCATCGGCATTGGTGAAGATATATTTCTCTCCCGGCAGCGCTGCGATCTGTTCGGCAAGGTCGGGACGCGGGTCGAGCGCCGACATGTCGATATCATGAACATATTCGAGGAAATGGTGTGGATCGGTGCCGTGAAAGTGCATCAGCCCGGCCAACGTCGTGCCATGGTCACGAAAATAGCGCTTCTGGATGGTTCGCGCATCGACATTATCGACGCCGAGCAGCTCAGAGATATAGCGGCCCATCTTGACGTCGATCAGATCGAACAGTCCGAGGTCTGCCGAATAGAGCGTGTTATCGAGATCGAAGATCCAGTGGCGGATATGGGAGAGCGGCGCGGCCATGGCCCCGCCTTATTGCGCACATGCAGCGGGTGCAAGGGCGGTGCGATGATTCAGGCGCGATCAGCCGGAAGCGCTTCCAGTGCTGGCTGTTCGGGGCATTGGCCATACCATTCGCGCCGGATCGCCGGATCGCTCTCTTCCGGTTCCTGTTGGCGACGCAGATGCTCGGCCTGATCCGGATCAAGCTGCCGCAACGCCCAGATTGCCGCGCCACGAACAATCGACGCAGGGTCCCGGGTCAGCACCGCCAGCTGCACCGCATAACGCGGATTTTCACTGTTTCCCGCAGCAATACAGGCGTTGCGCACGATGCGATCGCGGCCCGAGCGCTTGATTGCCGATCCGGCAAAGATCATGGCAAAGCTCTCCTTGTCGAGGGCCAGCAATGCGTCGAGATCGGGGCTGACAAATTCAGCGCGCGGCAGAAAGGTGCGGCTGCGCTGGGCGCTGCCGGCAAATTTGTTCCACGGGCATATGGCGAGGCAGTCGTCACAGCCATAGACGCGATTCCCCATGGCATGGCGATATTCATGCGCAATATGGCCAGCATGCTCAATGGTCAGATAGGAGATGCAGCGCCGCGCATCGAGCTGATAGGGCGCCGGAAAGGCATTGGTGGGGCAGATATCCAGACAGGCACGGCACGAGCCGCAACTGTCGCGCCCGGCCGTATCAACCGGCAGCTCAAGGCTGGTATAGATAGCACCGAGGAAAAGCCAGCTACCATAGCCATGGCTAACCATATTGGTGTGTTTCCCTTGCCACCCTAACCCCGAAAGTTGAGCCAGTGGTTTCTCCATCACCGGCGCTGTGTCGACAAATACCTTGATCCCGACATCATTGGCATCACCGTTGTCCGGTGCGGCAGCGGGTGCGTTCTGCACCATCCAGCGGGCCAATGCCTTGAGTGCCTTTTTGACATGTTTGTGATAGTCGCCGCCCTGCGCATAAACTGACAGCAGGCCATTATCCTTATGTGCCAAATGGTCGAGCGGGTCATGACCAGGTGCATAGCTCATCCCCAGCATGATTATCGAGCGGACGTCGGGCCATAATGTCCCCGGTTGGGCGCGCTGGTCCTTGCGGTTTTCCATCCACAGCATGTCGCCATGGCGGCCATGATTGAGCCAGTCGTGCAACCGCTTCCCGGTTTCTGGTTCCAGTTCCGGAGGCGCGATGCCGATATCGGCAAATCCAAGGCGTCTCGCCTCATCCGCCATTCGGGTGACAAAATCATCTGACAAAGCGGGTGCCTTTGCCGGTTCCGCCGCCTGCTCCTGGCCGCTTAACTTTTCCTTGCCGCCTGCCATGCTACCTCGCTATCCCGACCATAGTTTTGGCCCGATCACCTGGCCCGGAAACGATTAGGCCCGCAGGACGGGTTGGCCCGATGCGATTTGAAAGGGATATTTCAGTGCCGGATTATGCCATTGAGGCGCACGGGCTTGTCAAGAATTTTGACGGTTTCCGCGCTGTCGACGGAATCGATCTGCATGTGCCCCGGGGCAGCATATTGGGGATTTTGGGCCCCAATGGCGCGGGCAAGACCACGACCTTGCGGATGCTCTTGGGCATTATCGATCCGGATGCGGGTGCATGTCGCCTGCTCGGCAAGGCGCGGCCACTCGATGCGGCGCATGATGTCGGCTATCTGCCCGAGGAGCGTGGTCTCTATCCGGCGATGAAGGCCTATGATGCGATTGCCTTTATGGGCGCGCTGCGCAGCCTGCCGCTGGCCGAGGGCCGCGAGCGAGCACGCTATCTGCTGGAACAGGCGGGTCTAGGCCATGCTGCTGACAAGGAAGTGCGGATGCTGTCCAAGGGCATGGCACAGACGGTGCAGCTGCTTGGCACCATTGTTCATCGTCCCAAGCTGATCGTGCTCGATGAGCCATTTTCCGGACTCGATGCGTTGAACCAGGCCAAGCTCGAGCGGCTGATCCGCGATCAGGCCGAAGCCGGAGTGACGGTGATTTTCTCGACCCATGTCATCGCTCATGCCGAGCGGTTGTGCGAGGATGTGGCGATTATCGCCGGCGGCCGGATACCATTTTCCGGCAAGGTCAGCGCTGCGCGTGACCGGCTGCGGCCCCAGGTCCGGCTGGAGACGCGCAGCCTTGATGGACCGTGGCGCGCTGCGCTGCCCCCCGATTGCCGACCCGAGGGCCATTTCTGGCATTTTACCCTGCCTGAAACCGGGGTGGAGCCGTTGCTGAAAGCGCTGGTCGAGGGTGATGCCGGGGTTGAATCGCTGGCGATTGAACGACCCGGCCTGCATGACGCCTTTGTTGCCATTGCCGGTGAGGCCGCTGCTGCCGAAATGGATATAGAACAGGAGGAAGAGGCATGAACGAGACCATCCGTGCCGCCTGGGTCATCGCCCGACGCGATTTTGCCGCGATCATCTTCTCCAAGGCGTTTTTCTTCTTCCTGCTCGGCCCGCTTTTTCCGGTCGGGCTTGGACTGGCGGCAGGCGGCCTGACCCAGCAGGTCACCCGCGAGATCGACCAACCGGTGGCAGCGATTGTCATGTCGGGCGATGATGCCGCCGCGATCGAAATGGCGCACGCGGCGCTGACCCGGCAGATCGGCCCGCGCGGGTTGCCGGGAGTTCGCACTATCCTTCCCGATGGCAGTGGCCAAGAGCAGATTAATGCCCTGCTTGACCATAGCCGCAGCGGTGCCGATCGGCTCGATGCGGTGTTGTCGGGCAGGCTGGACGCGCCGATACTGACCGCAACCGAGAGCTTTGCGGGCAAATGGCAGGGTCAGCTCAACCTGATGCTCGACCATGCGCGGTCGGGCGACATTGCCGGCGGCCCGTCGCTGACAGTAGAAACAGTGATGGCCTCGAGTGGCCAGTTGCAGCAGCAGCAGCGCTTTACTGCACAACTGGCCCAGGGGTTGCTGTTCCTGCTGACCATGCTGCTTGCCGGGATGGTGCTGTCCAATCTGGTTGAGGAAAAAACCAACAAGATCATCGAGATCCTTGCCGCCGCCATTCCCATTGATTCGATTTTCCTTGGCAAGCTGTTCGCGATGCTGGCCATGGCGCTGATAGGCATATCGGTTTGGTTGGGATTTATTGGTGGCGGTCTGCTGCTGTTCTCGGACAGCGTACCGCAACTGCCGACACCGGCGGTTGGATGGCCGCTGTTCCTGCTGCTCGGCTTTGTCTATTTCTCCATGGCGTATCTACTGCTTGGCTCGCTTTTCCTGGGCATCGGCGCGCTGGCCACCACGGTGCGCGAGGTGCAGACGCTGTCAATGCCGGTGACCATGACCCAGGTATTGGTGTTCTTCCTTGCCGCCTATTCGGTGACCAAGACCGGTGAGCTGATCGAATGGGTGGCGGTGCTTTTTCCGCTGAGCTCGCCCTTTGCCATGCTGGCACGAGCGGCGCAGCAGGGCGACGTGCTGCAGCATGTTCTGGCGCTGGGCTGGCAGATCGGCTGGGCCTGGCTGATCATCCGCTTCGGTGCCGGGATCTTCCGCCGCAATGTCATGAAGTCCGGCCCGCGCAACAAGAACCGCGGGAGTCTTTTTGCCAGTCTCGGCTTTGGGAAAGCGGCGGCGACGGTAAAAGACTAGCAAAAACAGGAATATGAGCAGGCACTATTGACAATGTTGTCAATACAGACAGACTGGTCTCGAAAAGCAACTGATGATCGCTGGGAAACAGCGGCGCATTTAGGTTTTAGCCCATTGCTTTTGCAGGAGAGAATGACCCATGGCCACCCAAGCAGCGATAGATACGTCAGGACTTACGAAATCCCCAACCGCGGTTGAGGCACTGAAAAGCTGGTATAAGGACAATCCCCAGTCCTTTGATGAAAACGCCAATCCACGAGATGTCAGTCGCGCCGAACTCTATTCCAAAGATTTATGGCGTGCGCCCTTTGCCGAAATGCGCGTCAATGCACCCATCAACAAGGTCGAAGACTCCTTTTACGGCCCTTATTGGAACATCACCTCGCATAAGGTGATCCAGCATGTCGAGGCACTGCCAGAGCTGTTCTCCTCCGATGTCAGCAATGGCGGCATTACCATCGCCGAACCACCCGAAGATTCGGATTTTGAAATGCCGATGTTTATTGCCATGGACCGGCCCAAGCATACTGGCCAGCGTCGCACTGTGGCGCCCGCATTTACCCCGGCCAAGATGAAAGAGATGGAGGCCGAGATTCGCCAGCGTACCGGCGAAGTGCTCGACAGCCTGCCCTGGGATGAGGAATTTGACTGGGTCGATAAGGTTTCGATCGAGCTGACCACCGGCATGCTGGCGATATTGTTCGACTTCCCCTGGGATGACCGGCGCCTGCTGACCTTCTGGTCCGACTGGGCCGGCGATGTTGAACTGACCCGTGCAAGAGAGCTGGAGGATAAGCGGCGCGATATTCTCTATGAAATGGGTGGTTATTTCATGCAGCTGTGGAATCAGCGGGTCAACGCCGAGCCGACACCCGATCTGATTTCCATGATGATCCATAGCGAAGCCATGAATGACATGGATTTTCAGGAGTTTATGGGCAATCTGGTGCTGCTGATCGTGGGTGGCAATGATACCACGCGCAACTCCATGTCGGCGGTAGCCTATGGCTTGAATCAATTCCCCGAACAGCGCGCCAGGCTGCAGCAGAACCCGGACCTTATTCCTAATGCTGTGCAGGAGATTATCCGCTGGCAAACGCCGCTGGCGCATATGCGTCGTACCGCGACGGAAGATACCGACCTGTTCGGCCATGAGATCAAAAAGGGAGATAAGCTGATCCTCTGGTACATCTCGGCCAATCGCGATGAAGATGTGTTCGAAGATGCCGACCAGATCATTGTCGATCGCGAAAATGCCCGGCGCAATCTCTCCTTTGGTTATGGCATTCACCGCTGCGTCGGTGCGCGTCTGGCAGAATTGCAGTTGCGGGTATTGCTGGAAGAAATGGCGGCACGGCGGATGCAGGTCGATGTCACCGGTCCGATTGAACGGGTTCATGCCTGTTTCGTTCATGGCTATCGCAGCATTCCGGTCAAGCTCAGCAAATATTGAGGCGCCGATATTGAACGCGTGGCCGGTTTGTAACCCTGATCCCATCGCTGGCGAATATCATGCTGGATAACTATATCTGGCAGAGGCAGGTGATATGACCATGAAACGCAGACATATATTGGCCGGACTGGCTGCGGGCGGTGTTGTCATGGCCGGTTCCGGCGTGACGCGCATCGGTGTCGGTGCGGCCCCCGCTTCTGCCAAGGGCAAACGCTTCCCGATCACCCGCAGCGAGACCGAATGGAAAAAGCGGCTGACTCCGATGCAATATTATGTGCTGCGTCAGGAAGGCACGGAACGCGCCTTTACCAGCCCGCTCAACAAGGAAAAACGCAAAGGCAGCTTTGTCTGCGCCGGGTGCAACTATCCGGTATTTCGTTCCGCCGACAAATATGACAGCCGCACCGGCTGGCCCAGTTTCACCCGTGCTGTGCGCAGCAATATCGGCACCAGCACCGACTACAAGATCGGCATCCCGCGTACGGAAGTCCATTGTAGCCGCTGTGGCGGGCATCTGGGCCATGTGTTCAATGACGGGCCGAAGCCGACCGGCAAACGCTGGTGCATCAACGGTGCGGCGCTGAAGTTCCGGCCTGAGAAATAGAGCTCAGGGTGCGGCTTTCTGCTGCCACAACTCGATCTTCACGCCATCAGGGTCGATGATCCAGGCAAATTCGCCATAGCCCTCGTCGCTATGACCGAGGATGTCGACACCCTTGGCCTTGAGCTGCTCAAGAAACGCTGGCAGATCGTCGACCCGCAAATTGATCATGAAGCGCTCGCCGCTGGGCTTGAGATATTCGCCATCGGTAAAATGGCTGATCAATGAATAGGGTTTGTCGCCACTTTCTTCCGACCAGTCGAGTTGCGGGCCATATTCGCCCTCCAGCCCCAGCATATCGGCATACCATTTGCGCGTCGCTGCGGGATCTTTCACAATGTAGAATATGCCGCCCAGGCCGGTGATCTTTGCCATATCTGCCTCCCCCCATTTCCCTTGAGAGACGAGGTGTAGCATATCAGCGCTGTGGCTGCACCCGCCACACCCTGAGACCCTTTGCCCCGGCAAAGGGTACCGGTTCGAGCCAGGCGGGAACTTCGTCATCGGACAGTGTCGCCATCAGGCCTTCCGGGTGCCGCATGGCATAGAGCCTCGGCTCGGCCAGACCCTCACAAAAGGCGACATAGTCGATATTCCGTTCCTGGGCGATGCTGTGCGCCTCATCGGGCGCGGATGAGAAGAAACGCACAATATCGCGCATGGCCGCGTCATTGCGGTGATGGCCGCTGGCCACAATATTATGGTCGGTGGCATAGAGCAGCGCCGGGCCGATATCGAGCGGCGTCATGAAATTGCTCCGTGGCAGCGCGTTAAGCGCGGCGATATTGCCGGGCAGTTCGCATTTCGCCGCCTCCGCTATGATTTTGGTGACGCGCTCTATTCTGGCTGCGCGCTCGCTGACCAGTGCCGAGGCTGGTGCGATGACAAGACCGGGTGTGACCATCAGGAACAGGCCCAGAGTCGCGGCAACCCTCCGCAGCGGATTTTGCGTTGTACGCACCTTGCGCAACCAGTTCATGACCAGTCCCGCGGCCAGCGGCATGGCATAGAGGCTGGCAACGGCCGATGCGCGTTCGACCAGTATCGCCACCGCCAGCGCTGCCAATGTCATCACGGTCAGGCGGCCCTGCACGCTGTGAAGCCAGGTGATAAAACTGTCACCGTGCTGACGATAGTGTAGCCAGGCCGCAACCATCGCCAATAAGGGCAGCGCGAGTGTCTGACTTATGGCGACACCGGTCTGCCGCCATAAAGGCAGGCCCTCATAGACGCGCTCATACCAGAATTCGCGTACCAGCGGGTCGAGTTCGGCAAAAGCCCCGGTGGCGCATTGCGGCGCCTGTGTTGCGAGGATTGCCAGCGCAGTGCCGCCGGTGACCGCAAATCCTGTGATCAGCAGCAGCCGGTGCTGCGGATTCCACCATGCGAGTCCTGTCAGGGCCAGTGCACCGAACCCGAATATGACGATATGCACTGGCGCCAGCGCGTCGCAATATTGCACCAGCGCATCGCTGCTGCCGAGACGCGTGGCGGCAAACAGCGCCGCGCTGGCGCCAGCAAGCACGACCATGGCATTGGCCAGCCGGTGACGTTCTTCGGGATCGATAAGCCATAAAATGGCGCAATAGCCCATAAAGGCCGCTGCCAGCGGCAAGCCTTCCATCGAGATGCTGAGCCAGCCAGCCAGCGCCAGGCCGAGAACCAGACCGCCGCGTTTATGGTTACCGTCGATCAAGGCGCCCAGCGCCACCAGCGCCAGGGCGATCTGCCAGCCATGATGATCGATACGCATCGGCCGCAACTGATGGGTCACCGGAACGATCATGACCATCATGAAACAGGCGAGCATTGCTGCCTCACGGCCGGATATTCTGGCGGTCAGCCGGGCGCCAAGCCACATCACCACGAACAGCGTCAGCAACGGCACCAGTACCAGCGCCACCAGCTCGGCGTTCCCACTGCCGACCAGCGGTGTGAACAGAAATATCACCAGTGCCAGCGGCAGGTCGACCAGCCGTGACCAGTGCATTGGCCCGCCTTGAGGCGGGTTCATGCGATATTGGGTAACATCATACCAGCCCTGGCCCGCCAGCCAGTCGCGTACCTGGAGCAGGCGCAACAGGTCATCGGGATCGGGGAATTTTATCGTCGCGATGGCGCTGAAGTTGACGATCAGCAGCAGCGCAGAAACCGCCAGCCATGCCAGCGTCACCATGCCGAGCGGCAGGCGATCGGCGCCCATGGGAATGGTCATGATCTGTCTTTCCATCATGCCCAGTGGCGAAAGACGATGCTGTTGCGCAGCACATAGGTCACGCCAAAGCTGATGACGATGGCGACAAGCTTGCCGATCCGCGCGTCAATGCCCGAGGCATCAGCAGTCCACACGATCAGCGCAGTGAGGCCGAGGCCAATCAATGCCGAGGCAAGGAACATTGCCTTTTGCCGGGTCCGGCGCAGGCCGCGATCAGCAACGCGTTCGGCAAAAACCAACCGGCTGGAGAGCAGCCAGTGCACCACTATGCCAATACAATAAGCCAGCGCCGCCGCCGCAGTTGCTGGTACAGCCAGAGCCAGAAACCCGAGGAAGCTGCCCATATCGGCGGCCAGCGCGACGACGCTCACCGCGCCATAGCGTACTACGGTGGCACCGCCAAAGCGCGTGATCCATGCTGTCCATAGCTGCTGCATCTTGTTCATACTGCCCCCGTCTGGTCATCACGCAGCGGTTGAAGCTTTTCAGGCTGCGCGGCGGATTTTCGGATCGGTACCGGTTTTGTCGCTATCATCATCACCGCTTGCCGCGTTGCCGCTGGCAATCCGTCCGCCATCGACTTTCTGCGGCACCGCACGTTCGGACTGCAGCGCAATCTTCTGACCTTCGGTCAGCATGCGCTCGGCGCCTTCATCACCAGATTCATGATATTCGGCGTCTTCATTGACATTCCAGATATTGTAGACCCGCTCACCGGCAGCGATATTCTCGACCGTCAGCATCGCGGTCATCATCGCATGGTCCTGATTATTGTAGCGGTGCATACCGTTGCGGCCGACCATGTGCAGCGTCGGATAGCGTGCTTCCAGATCGGCGCGCATCGTCTCGACATTGGCCTCATATTCATCGTCATAGACCGGATAGGCCTTTTCCTGACGCACCACCGCGCCGCCAACCACCTGTTCGGGGCGGCACAGGCCGAGAATGGCCATTTCGCGCTTGGCTTGCTCGATCAGCTCATCATCACTCGAAGACCAAAGGCCGTCGCCCTCGAAACAGAAATATTCGAGGCCAACACAGGCCATATCGTCATGCGGCACCATTTCGGGCGACCAGCTGCGGAAATTCTGCACCCGGCCGACCTGGACCCGGTCGTCATGGATATAGATCCAGTTATCGGGAAACAGGTCTTCGGACTTGACCATCAGTGCGACGGTCAGGAAGTCACGATAGTTGAGCTTTTTCGCCTCGAGCGATGACTCCGGCAAAGGATGGATACGTGCCGACAGTTCGCGCATCGGCGCCGAGCTGATGACATGTTTTGCGGTTATCACCGTGCCGCCATCGCTGGAATCGGTGGACATACGCCAATTGCCATCGGCATCCTGGGCGAGCTGTTTGAGGGCATGGCCCATCATCACATTGTTGCCCTTGTCTTCGACAAAATCGCGTGCGGCATCCCACATCATGCCCGGGCCAAGCCGCGGATAGCGGAAGGTTTCGAGCAGGGTTTTGACTTCCTGTCCGTCATTGGGCTTTTTATTGAGGCCGAGCGAGCGCTTCAGACCGTCGGTTACCGCGTTCCACAGCGACAGACCCTTGATGCGCTGCGCTGCCCAGTCCGCCGACATTTCATCGCACGGCATGCCCCACACCTTTTCGGTATAGGTCTTGAAGAAGATCGAGTAGAGTTTGTAGCCGAACTGGTTGACCACCCAGTCCTCGAAGCTCTTCACGTCCTTTTTCGGGAACAGCTTCCAGCGTGCATAGCTTGCCATGCACAATGTCGACCGCCAGATGCCGAGATTCCACAGCGCCTCGAAAGCGCGCAGCGGATAGCTGTAGAATTTGCCCTCATAGAAGATCCGGCTCATGCGCGGGCGCTGAATGAAGTCATCCGGCAGGATCTCGTTCCACAGATCAACCACTTCCTGGCTCTTCGAGAAAAAGCGGTGGCCGCCAATGTCGAAACGATAGCCGTCAAATTCGACGGTGCGGCTGATGCCGCCGACATATTTCTCGTCCTTTTCGATTACCGTTACCGAATAGCCTTTCTTGCTGAGCAGATAGGCTGCGGTCAGGCCGGCGGGACCGGCACCGATAATGGCGACATCGACGCTATTCTGGGTATTTTTGCTGGCGGTCATCTCTTTTGCTCCCTGCTCCCAATCCGGGGTTGACCAAGGGAGTGAAGGAAAACTTCTAAGAGATGGTTAACGCGGCGTTATGAATTTGGTTTTTGCGGCAATGCATTGCCGTTTTTACATCTGTCTGATCTTTGGCTGTGTATTTTGCTTGTCCGAATTTCCCTTACGGGAAATCGCCGCACCGGCCCGCACCCCCACCCGGCCTCCCAATCCAGATTACTATGCGTTGGGAGGCCGGGTGGGGGTGCGGGCCGGTGCGGCGCCTGAGGCGAAGCCGAAGGAGTACACCACTATCTATCCGTTCGGACCAACCTTGAATTTCTGGGCAATTACATACCATTCGGACGAGCCTTTGCGGCTGGCCGGGGGCTTGGCGTGTTTGACGCTGGTGAAATGGCGTTTGAGCCTGGCCAGCAATGCACTATCGGTGCCGCCGGCAAAGACCTTGGCGACAAAGGCACCACCGGGTGCGAGATTTTCGATCGCGAAATCCGCCGCCGCCTCGACCAGCCCCATGGTGCGCAGATGGTCGGTCTGTTTGTGGCCCACCGTATTTGCCGCCATATCGGAGAGCACCAGATCGGGCGCCGCGCCCAGCGCCTGGCTGATCATCTCCGGCGCGTCGTCCGCCATGAAATCATGCTCGAATATCGTCACGCCCTCTATTGGCTCGGTGGGCAACAGGTCGATACCGACCACTTCTGCCTTGGGTGATAATATCCGTACCAGCTGTGCCCAGCCACCGGGTGCGATGCCGAGATCGACAACATGGCGTGCCTGGCGGACAAAATTGAAGCGTTCGTCGAGTTCGGCAAGCTTATAGGCGGCACGTGATCGATAGCCATCGGCTTTGGCCCGTTTGACATAGGGATCGTTGAGCTGGCGGGTCAGCCAGCGCGCCGAGGATTCCTTGCGACCACGATTTTTGCGCAGCCGCTTTTCCGAATCGGCGCGGCCACGCTTTCCCGAACGTGTCATGCGCTTACCCCTTTTTGGCGTTACGGCGGCGCGCGCGTCCGGATGCGCGATTGCGTGGCGGTTTGCCATTGGCGGCGCGCTTGCGCTGCCCGGTGCTGCGGGCAGGTACCGCATTGGTCGCCATCAGCGCGCGCAATATCCCTTCGCGGATGCCGCGATCCGCCACGCCCAGCCGTTCGGCGGGCCAGATATCGAGAATTGCTTCCAATATCGCGCAGCCCGCAATCACCAGATCGGCGCGCTCATGACCGATACACGGCACATCGCGACGTTCATCGACATGCATGGCGCCGAGCCGCTGGCTGATCTCGCGCATCGATTCTGCTGGCACGATCAGGCCGTCAATGGCCGCGCGGTTATAGCAGGGCAGTTTGAGATGCAGGCTCGCCAATGTGGTTACCGTGCCGCTGGTGCCCAGCATGCGATAGCTGTCACCGGCATTATGCGGCAGGCGCTCGGCAAATTCGCTGAAGCTCTCCAGCGCCCGGGTCCGCATGGCGGAATATCCGGCAATGCGGCTGGCTTCGCTGCAGCTGTCTATCCGTACGCTTTCGGTGAGCGATACCACACCCCATGGCACGCTGACCCAGTCGCGGATTTCAGGCGCATTGCCATCAGTGTCGATCAGCACCAGCTCGGTCGAGCCACCGCCAATATCGAAGATCAGCGCCGGACCCTGACCCGGTTCGAGCAGGATATGACAGCCCAGCACCGCCAGCCGCGCCTCTTCCTCGGCGCTGATAATGTCGAGCATGATCCCGGTCTCGCGGCGCACCCGCTCGATAAACTCCTCGCCATTGCCGGCGCGGCGACAGGCTTCGGTGGCGACCGAGCGCGCTAGGCAGACATTGCGACGCTTCAGCTTGTCGGCACAGACCGAGAGCGCCGCCACGGCGCGATCCATCGCCTGCTGGCTCAGCCTGCCATTGGTGGCCAGCCCTTCGCCGAGGCGCACAACGCGCGAAAAGGCATCGACGACGACAAAGCTGTCACCGGCGGGCTTGGCGATCAGCAGGCGGCAATTATTGGTGCCAAGATCAATCGCGGCATAGGCGCGCCGGGCCCTGGCTGGCCTGGGCATCGGCCCCGGCCGCCCAAGCTGGCCATGGGCAGCCGCCGGACGGGCGTCGCCATTGCTATGCTGCCGATTATTATGGGTCCGGGATTGTGACGCTTTCCCGTTTTGTAGCTCTGCATCCGTGTCGCCCGGCCCGTCTTCGATATTGCGCGCGCCGTCATGGCTGGCCTCGGATGCCATGGGCGTGTTTCGCTCCACCATGGCCTATACTCTGCTGTTATCAGGGTGGAAAATACCACCTCCACTTGCTATTGAGCCTAGCCGCTCGAACGGATTCCCGCAACCATTTTGCCGGGTCTGGTGCTGCAATCGCGATGGCGACGGCTTGACAGGCCGAAACGCACGCGATAGTGGGCCGCCTCCATTGCCCCGTCGTCTAATGGCAAGACTACGGACTCTGACTCCGTCAATCGAGGTTCGAATCCTCGCGGGGCATCCAGCCTTCTTCTCGCTATCACGGCACCATACGCATCTGCGCAGGCAATTGGTTGCCCATTATAGCTGCAGCGTTTCCAGCTTTTCCCTCGCCGCGTCGTCATCGGGCACAATGGCGAGCAGTCGTTCGAGCCGGGCGATGGCGATTTCGCGGTTGTCCAGCTTTTCGGCAATCTCCGCCGACAGCGCCAGACCCGGCGGATAGTCATGGATATAGTCGGGCATTGCCTGCAATATATCATTGGCGCGGCGATAATCACCCTGGGCATTGGCGAGGCGCGCCTTCTGGAATTGGAGAAAGGCGAAGCCCGGATGCTGGGTTTCGGCATCGGTGATGACTTGCGCCGCTGCATCATAATTGCCGGCATCAATCTCCAGCCCGGCGATATTGGCCAGCGGGACGGCGTGATTCGGGAAGCGCTTTGCCAGATCGGCATAGGTGGATCTGGCAGCCTCCAGATCATCGTCATGGATTTCGACTTCGGCCTTGAGAAGCAGCGCTTCATAATTGCCAGCGTCGCGATCCAATGCCGCCTGCATCGCCTCGCGAACAATGTCCCAGTCGCCCAGATTCACCGCATGGCGTCCGACCAGCGCATGGATATCGGCATTGTCGTCATGCCGCTCCAGCGCCTCGGCGAACAGCTCGGGATGGTCATCAATGCTGTCATTTTCCATATGCCCCCAGAGCAGCATGCGATAGCCTTGGCCGCCGCGCTGGTCCGGGTCTATTGCCTCGATCCGGTCTATCGCCTGTTGCGGCAGACCGCGTACAATATCGCCATGTGCCCTCAGGGCGGCACGACTGGCGGCGTCGATGCCGGTATCGGAAATCTTCGCCACCGCAGCTTGTGCCGCAATGCCATCGCCCAGCGCCAGCATGGTGCGGGCATAGAGCAGGTTGGCGGCATCGCTATCGGGTGTCTCGCCGAGTATGTTGAGCAGATGGATACGCGCGGTGCGAAAGTCCCTGTCGGCAAAGGCCGTCTGGGCATCGCCGATATCTGATGGCGGTGCACCGGTGCCGCAGCCGGCGATAGCTGCCGTCAAAAACAGTGGCGCCAGTCGCAAAATTCCCAGGCGGGCAGGGCGTTCTTTGGTCGACGCAATCATGCATCTATGGATAGCGCGATTTGATGAAGAATCCATAAAATAAGGGGGCCGAACACAGATCCGGCCCCCTTGTGATTATTGGTATGGCGAAAAAAGCTCAGTCGCGCTTTTTCTTCAGCAGTCGCCGACCGCCGACCAGGCCGCCTGCCCCCAGACCGAAGAGCAGCAATGCTCCCGGTGCCGGAACCGGTGTGCCGCCGGTCGAACCACCCGAAGAACCGCCCGTGCTGGTGCTGGTCGAGGTTGATGTGCTCGAGCTGGTGCTGGTCGACGACGAAGTCGAGGTCGAACCGCCGGTCGAGGTCGAGCTGGTTGAGCCACCGGTACTGGTGCTGGTCGAGCTCGAAGTGCTGGTCGATCCACCGGTGCTGGTGCTGGTCGATCCGCCCGAGGAACTTTTTGACCCGCCCGAAGAACTTTTGGAGCCACCGGAAGAACTTTTTGAGCCGCATTTACGCGACCAGCGGCTGCATTTGCTGCTCTTCGACCAACCATAGCCACCGCCGAAGAAGAAGCTGCTCTTCGAGGTTTTGGTGGTGCTTTTGGCATGAGCGGTTTCGGTGGTTGCCGCCATGGTGCCAGCCGCGCTGACCGCCATCATTGAGCCGATCGCAACAGCCTTGGTGAGTTTTGCGTATTTCATTGCACGCCCTTTTTCATCATTGCCGGTTCGGTGCAGAACTTAACTCGTTCCGCATGTGTAAGGGTAAAGCATGTGCCATGCCAGAGTCAGGAAAATCCCGGATTTCCTGGGCTCAGAAGGGTTAATGGCTTTGCGCAGACACACCGATTTGTCAAAAATTCCGACATACATGCCGTTACGTCCAGATACCCAGCATATGTGCATAGGGCGTGATATGGGTTTCGGCGTATTTCTGAAATTTCTCCGCCTTTTTCGGATGTGGGAAATGGTTGCCGCTGATCGACACCCGTTTTTCGGTGCTCATATTGCGCTTTGTGTAATGCGGCGCATAGGAGGGGAAAAGCAGCAATGTGCCGACTTCCGGCTCGAGCTGCACATGGTTGCGCCGTGCCACTGCGTCGAGGACGAAGACGATGGCCCCGCTATTTTCCGGATAATTGGTATAATAGACCCAGGACACGCCATCGGGCCAGTCATCGCGGATATGGGTGTGATAATCGGTATTCTGACCCGGATTGAGGATATGGCCCCAGGTCTCGCAGTCGTCCAGATCCTCGAAATGCGGATTCATCCGGCGGATAAAGGCATCAATACGGCGCAGCAGCTTTGCCACTTCCGGATGGTCATAGGGGAGCAGCGAGTCTTCCGACTTGGTGTCGTTGATATCGGTCGAGCGGCGGTCAGCCTCCTTGGCCACCACTGCCTTGGTAATGGCTTCATTGTCGAGATCGCGGCCAATCGGAACGCGCAGATGCCCGACCGAGAGCAACGGTTCGTAATAGGCAAACGGGTCTTGCTCGAATGAAATCAGACCGGGCAGCTCGATCGGCGACATATGGGTCATGGGCATTTTCCTCAACTCGCATCCTCACCAACGGATTAACGACAAGCGTTTAACTTTTGGTTTAACCCTGACCTTGCTGGTGCGGTGGTGCGGCTTTCGATTGACCGCGCTGTTTATGCGGGTCAGAAGTGGCGCATGGCCGATACACTAGCCGCCCATGACCATCGCCCGCGTCGCAGCGCGCTCTATATGCCGGCGGGCAATGCCCGGGCACTGGAAAAGGCGCGCGGCCTCGATGCCGATATAGTGATTTTCGACCTTGAAGATGCGGTTGCGCCCGATGCCAAGGCCGCAGCGCGCGAAACGCTGGCGGCGGCGCTTGCGGACAATGCGGGCTATGGTCATCGCGAACTGGTGCTGCGGGTCAATGGCCGCGCCACGCAATGGTTTGCCGATGATCTGGCATTGGCGGCGACGTTGCCCGTCGATGCGCTGCTGCTGCCCAAAGCCGATAGCGAGGAAGATGTGCGCGTCTTTGCGGAGAGCATGCAGGCCATGGGTGTCGCCGATGGCATGGCGCTGTGGGCGATGATCGAGACACCGGCGGCGATATTGGCGCTCGGCGACATTGCCGCCATGGCGCGCGAGGTGCCGCTGACCGCTCTGGTCGCCGGGACCAACGATCTCGCCAAGGAGATGCGGGTCACCGCCGATGCCGAACGCACAGCGTTTCGTACGGCGCTGTCGACATTGGTGATGGCGGCGCGGGCACATGGACTGGTGGCGCTGGACGGCGTGTATAATGCTATTGGCGATGCTGCAGGGCTGGAACATGAGGCGGTGCAGGGGCGGCTATTGGGTTTCGATGGCAAGACGCTTATCCACCCGTCGCAAATTGCCCCCTGCAATCGCATTTTCGCCCCCGATCCCGATGCATTGGCCGGCGCGCACGCGATTATCGCCGCCTTTGCCGATCCGGACAATGCCGGCAAGGGCGTGATCCGGCTCGGCGGCAAGATGGTCGAGCGGCTACATCTCGCCGAAGCCGAGCAACTGGTGGCGCAGGCCGAGGCTATCGTGGCGCGGGGATAGATAAGCCGCGGCCGCGCCATTACGGCTAAAGTCGCATGGCATCGCTGGCACGATCAGCCTATGCTGAAACCGTGACTGGAGGAGGCGGCCGCTGACCGAGCTAGCCGAGATAACCGGGTTTCTGGCTCAGCATGAGCCGTTTTCGCTGTTGCCGCATGAGGCACAGGCGAAAATGGCACGCGCCATAGAGGTGCGCTATTTCCGTAAGGGCAGCGACATCATCATCGCCGGCCAGTCCAATGACAAACTCAGCATCGTTCGCAGCGGTGCGGTCGAGCTGCGGCTCGATGGCGACATGATGCACGCCCGGCTGGGGGAGGGGGAATGCTATGGCTATCCTTCGCTGCTTGCCGAGGGCATTACCCGCAACGCTGTACAGGCGCTGGAAGACAGCCTGATCTATCAGGTCGATGGCGACTGCTTTCTGACGTTGCACGCGGCGCATCCGCCATTGCAGCGCTATTGCATTGCCGACAGCCAGTTGCGCCTCAAGCGCGCGCTGCGAACGCTGCGCGAAGACAATGGCGGTGCGGAAATCTCGCCGCACAGCCAGGCGCGCATGGGCGACCTGATCAGCCGCGACCGGCTGGTGACAGCGCAGGCGGCGATGAGTGTGTTCGATGCGGCGCAAATGATGACGCGCGAAAATGTCACCACCCTGCCGATTTTCGATGACAAAGCTCTGGTCGGCATTGTTTCGGACAGTGACTTGCGGGCGCGGGTGCTGGCCGCCGGGCGCGATCCCGATACGCTCTTGTCAGAAGTGATGACGCCCGATCCGATAACCGCATCATCGCAGGATCCGCTGCTCGGCGCACTGCTGACGCTGATGGATCGGCATATCCACCATCTTCCCGTCACCGATCCGAACGGCGAGCTGATCGGTATCGTCGGCGCCAGCGACATATTGGGACGGCTTGGTGCCGATGCGTTGCATATTGCCGGCGAAGTACGGCTGGCGCGTAATGCGCATGATGTCGCCCAGGCGGCGGCGCGACTGCCGGCCTGTTTTGCGTCACTGGTCGAGGCAGGGGTCGATGCCGAACATGTCGCGCGGTTCACTTCGTCGATCGGTGAAACCGCACATCGCCAGCTATTGCAGCTGGCCGAGGAGAAGCTCGGGCCCCCGCCGGTGCCCTATGCGCTGGTCGCCTTCGGATCGCTGGCCCGCAATGAACAGTCGCTGGGGTCGGATCAGGATAATGGCTTTGTCTTTGGTGACGGTTATGACCCGGCGCAGCATGACGAATATTTCTCCGCAGTGGCGCAGTTGCTTTGCGACGGGCTGCATGAAGCGGGCTATGTCTATTGTCCGGGCAATATTATGGCGACCAACAGCGCATGGCGTCACGATGTCGCCGGCTGGGAAGCCATTTTCAACGGCTGGATCGACGCGCCCGATCCCGATGCGGTGATGCGCTCGGGCATTTTTTTCGACATGCGCGCGCTTGCCGGCGATGTGGCGCTGGTCGACGGGCTGCGACGGCGGGTATTCGCGCGTGCGGCAGAGAACAGGATTTTCCTCTCTTTTGTTGCCCGCGCCGCGGCGGCAACCAAAATCCCACTCGGTTTCTTCCGCAATTTCCTGCTCAAGGATGATGCAGTGCATGGCCGGGTCCTCGATCTCAAGGCGCAGGCGATCAACCCGGTGATCGATCTGGTGCGTTGCCATGCGCTGGCCGAGCGGCTGGAAGCGGTCAACACCCATGCACGCATGGCGGCGTTGCGCGAACGCCAGGGGTTTGAAAGCGCGATCGTCGCCAATGTCAGCGATGCCTTTGATTTTATCCGCGAGGTGCGCATCCGTCATCAGGCGCGGCAGGTGGGAGCAGGCAAGACACCGGACAACAAGCTCGACCCGCAAAACCTGTCGCAGTTCGAACAGACGCATCTCAAAGATGCCTTCAAGCTGATACGCGACCGGCTCGATGCGTTGCGCAGCCGCTATGCCGGGTCGATTACATGATCGGTGACGCACGCTGGCGCTGGATGCGGCGCTGGAAAAAGGCGGCTGAAACAGCGCATCGGGCGGCATCGGGTTCTGCGCTTGCCGATTATTACGCCGCCGGGCCGCCCGACATGGATGTGCCCTGGCAGTCCGCGCCATTGATCGCCATCGATCTGGAAACCGATGGACTGGATGCGCGCAGCGACATGTTGCTCGAAGCCGGTTGGGTCGCGCTCAGCAATGGCGCCGTGCGGCTGGCGACGGCGCAGCGGCTGCGCATCTCGGCACAGTCTGATCTGCGTGCATCCAGCGTGGTGATTCATGGTATCACCGATGACGCGGCACAGAAGGGCAGCAGCGAAGCGGATATGCTGGCAGCACTGCTGCCGTTGCTGGGCGGCGCGGTGATCGTTGCGCACAATGCGGTGATCGAGCAGGCGTTTCTCGATGCGGCCTGCCGCCGCGTTTTCGGCGCACCGTTGCTGCTGCCGGCCATCTGCACCATGGATATCGAAATGCGCTGGTTCCCGCGCGAGCGCACCCATGACGGTCTGCGCCTCGGCACGCTGCGCGCACGTCATGGACTGCCCGCCTATCACGCGCATGACGGGCTGGTCGATGCGATGGCATCGGGCGAATTGCTGCTGGCCCAGATTGCCGCGGCCCGGCGCGACAGGGTGTCGCTGGCCGAGCTGATCCGCTGGTAGCCGCGTCTCTGCTGTCAGCGCATCTCATACCAAAGTCTCGCTATCGCTGGTCACGAAAGTCGCTAGCCTTTGACCCAAGCATAAGCCGGATAGCGCCCGATGCGTGATCGGCAATGCCAATAAAGCGGGAGGGTAATATGGCAGAGAATGACGATGAAACACAGCAGGGCGATGGCGATACCAGCGCCAATGAAGCGGCGTATTGGAAGGAGAATATCCGCCTGCTGATATCGCTGATGACAATCTGGTTCCTCGTCTCCTTCGGTGCCGGCATATTGTTCCGCCCGTTTCTCGACCAGTTTTCGCTTGGTGGTTACCCGCTTGGTTTCTGGTTCGCGCAACAAGGCGCGATCTACGTCTTTATCGCGCTGATCTTCTTCTACACCGTCCGGATGAAGCAGATCGAACGCAAATATGATCTCGACGACTGAGGAGGGGACCGATGGAAACGCAAACCCTGATCTATATATTTGTCGGCCTCTCCTTCGCGCTATATATTGGCATTGCGCTGTGGACCCGGGCCGGATCGACCAAGGAATTTTACGTCGCCGGTGGCGGCGTAAACCCGGTGGTCAATGGCATGGCCACCGCCGCCGACTGGATGAGCGCGGCCAGCTTTATCTCGATGGCAGGCCTCATCGCCTTTCTCGGCTATGACGGCTCGGTCTATCTCATGGGCTGGACCGGCGGTTATGTCATGCTGGCACTGCTGCTTGCGCCCTATTTACGCAAGTTCGGCCAGTTCACCGTGCCCGATTTCATCGGCACGCGCTATTATTCCAAGGCGGCGCGGGTGGTCGCGGTGATCTGTCTGATCTTTATCAGCTTCACCTATATTGCCGGCCAGATGCGCGGCGTCGGGATCGTGTTCTCGCGTTTTCTCGATGTCGACATCACCATGGGTGTGATCATCGGCATGGCGATCGTCTTCGTCTATGCCGTGCTCGGGGGCATGAAGGGCATCACCTACACCCAGGTGGCGCAATTCTGCGTGCTTATCTTCGCCTATATGGTTCCGGCCTTTTTCATCAGCTTCCTGATCACCGGCAACCCGATCCCGCAAATCGGCCTGGGTAGCCAGGTCAATGACGGGTCGGGGATGTATGTGCTGCAAAAGCTCGATCTGGTGCTGCAGGATCTGGGCTTCGGGGCCTATACCGACGGGTCGAAGGCGACCATCGATATATTCTGCATCACCATGGCGCTAATGGTCGGTACCGCTGGCCTGCCGCATGTGATCGTGCGTTTCTTCACCGTGCCCAAGGCATCGGATGCGCGCAAATCGGCGGGCTGGGCGCTGGTATTCATCGCCCTGCTTTACACCACGGCCCCGGCGGTCGGTGCCTTTGCCCGGCTCAACTTTGTCGAGACCGTCAACAATGTCGAATATAGCGAAAGCGCCGAATGGTTCCGCAACTGGGAGGCGAACAGCCTGATCGCATGGCAGGACAAGAATGGCGATGGCGTGATGACCTATGAGGCAGGCGATGCCTTTGCCGGCAAACCCGAATTCACCGGCGAAACCGGGGCATCGGGTGAGCGGCTGGTGGCCAATGCCGCCAACAGCGACAGCGCCAACGAGGTCTATGTCGACCGCGACATCATGGTGCTGGCCAATCCGGAGATTGCCGATCTGCCCGGCTGGGTGGTGGCGTTGGTCGCTGCCGGCGGGCTCGCTGCGGCGCTATCGACTGCGGCGGGGCTGTTGCTGGTGATCTCGTCATCGATCAGCCATGACCTGCTCAAATCGACATTCCGACCGCAGATCAGCGAGAAGGGCGAGCTGCTGGCCGCGCGGGTCGCTGCGACCGCGGCTATCATAGTGGCTGGCTATCTCGGCATCTATCCGCCCGGATGGGTGGCGCAGGTGGTCGCCTTTGCCTTTGGCCTTGCTGCGGCGTCGCTTTTCCCGGCCATCTTCATGGGCATCTTCTGGAAGTTCATGAACAAGGAAGGCGCGATTGCCGGCATGGTCAGCGGTCTGGTGTTCACTTTCGGTTATATTGTCTACTTCAAATTCGTAGCGCCCGATCTGAATACTGCCGACTATTGGTTGTTCGGCATCTCACCCGAAGGCATCGGCGTGATCGGCATGCTGGTCAATTTCGCCATCGCGATTGCGGTGTCGCGGATGACCGACTCACCGCCGCTGGAAGTGCGCAAGCTGATCGACTCGATCAGGGTACCGCGCGGTGCCGGAGATGCACACGCACATTGATGGCCATGACCCAGGGTTCAAACCCTGATCCCGGTATCTCCCCGGGTCGCGTAAAGGGGCATCTTCGGGTGCCCCTTTTCTTTGCGTGCCGCAGCGTTTAGGCTTGGTCACCATGTCAGAACCGGTGCCGCAAAATGAGCGCCGGCTGATTTGGGGAAAGGGTGTCCGGCATGATCCTGTGGGTCGCGCTATCATTGACCGCAGCCTATATCGCGGCGCTGTTCTGGGTGGCGCATCGCGAAGACCGTTCCGATGCCCTGAGGCAGCCCGATCACAGAGTGGCGCTGGTCCATGCTCTGTCGATCGGGGTCTATTGCACAAGCTGGACCTTTTTCGGTGCGGTCGGTTCGGCTGCGGTCTCGGGCTGGCAGTTCCTGCCCATCTATCTCGGCCCGATATTGCTGTTCACCCTGGGCTATGGCCTGATCCGCCAGACGCTGCGCGTCGCCAAGGCTCAGCATAGCACCTCGATCGCCGACTTTCTCGCGGCCCGTTACGGCAAGAGCCCCACCGTAGCCGCCACCGTGACGCTGATTGCCGCCATCGGTGCGCTGCCCTATATGGCACTGCAGCTCAAATCGGTTGGCGATGCGCTGACCGCGCTGGCGCCGGGGACCATGTTGACCCGGCTGCTGCCCACCGATGTGCTGGTGCTGGCGGTGACGGTGGTGATGGCGCTGTTCGCCATTTTGTTCGGTACCCGACGGGCGCATATCAGCGACCAGAATCGCGGCCTTGTCGCGGCGATTGCGATTGAATCGCTGGTCAAGCTTCTGGCACTGGTGGCGATGGCGGGTTTTGCCCTTTGGCTGCTATTCTCGACAGACCGAACAGCGTTGGTCGCTGTGGCAAGCGGTGGCAGCTTCGGCACAATCTTCACCCTCGACCAGATCGATGCGCGCTTTGCGATATTAACGCTGATCGCAGCTTCGGCGGCGCTGTGCCTGCCGCGCCAGTTTCACATGACCGTTGTTGAAGCACCGCATGATGCACCGCGACGACCGATACGCTGGGTGTTTCCACTCTATTTGCTGCTGATCAGCCTGACGGTGATCCCGGTCACCATGGCCGGCCTCACCTTGCTCCCCGGTGCGATGGCGGCGCCCGATATGATCATGATGACGCTGCCGCTGGCCGAGGGCGCCGAGGCGCTGGCGCTGTTTGTATTTCTCGGTGGCATTTCCGCCGCTACCGGCATGATCATCGTCTCCACGGTGGCGCTGTCAGGGATGATCGCCAATGATCTGGTGCTGCCGGTGATGCTGCGTTCGGTGCGTGACAGCAATATGCGCGCCAGCCGCATCGCCACTGCGGTGCAGCCTTTGCGCCGGGTCATCATGCTGGTGCTGCTGGTATTGGCTTATGGCTATTATCTGGTGGTCGAGCAGGGGGCTTTGCTGGCGAGCCTCGGCACATTGTCCTTCGCGCTGGTGACCCAGTTCATGCCCGGACTGGTCGGGGGCCTTTTGTGGCGCGGTGGCAAGCGCCAGGGCATGCTCGCCGGTCTGGCTGGGGGGTTCGTCGCCTGGGCGGTGCTGCTGTTGCTGCCATCGCTCAGCGGCTGGTCACCACCGGTTTCCATTCATGCCGATCCGCTGGTTTCGGGCGTGGTGCTGGCCACCGGCCTCAATGTGGCGCTCTATGTCGCGGTTTCGCTGCTGGCGCGCGATACCGTGGTCGACCGTGCCCAGGCCGTGGCCTTCGCCACCGGCCCGGAATTGCCCGAGGCGGTGGCAGAGCAATCGCAACTGCGGGTCGCCGATATCCGGCTGTTGCTGCGCCAGTTTGTTGGTCCTGAGCGCACTCATGAGGCGCTGTCCGCGATGCGCGATGCGCATGGCCAGTTCTATGCCGATCGCGATCCGGCTGATGGACCGCTGGTGCGCATGGCCGAGCGCCAGATTGCCGGGGTGCTGGGCTCAGCCTCGGCAGCGACGCTGATGCAGTCGGTGCTCGATGGCGAACCGCTACCGCCCGAAGAGGTGTTGGCGTTGCTCGGTGAGACATCACAAAAGCTTAAATTCAGTGGCGAGCTGTTGCAGATAGCGATCGAGAATATCGATCAGGGCGTGGCGCTGGTGGACCGTGAAATGCGGCTGGTGGCATGGAATGAGCGCTATGTCTCGATGTTCGACCTGCCCGATGATCTGTCGGTGGTCGGTCGCCCGATTGCGGATCTGATCCGCTATAATCTGGAGCAGAATGGCGTCGATGGCGCCAACATCACCCGCGAGGTGGACAAGCGCATCGACTATATGCGTCAGGGGACGCGGCATTTTCAGGAGCGTGAACAGGCCGATGGCCGGATCCTTCGCATCCAGGGCAATCCTGCGCCCGAGGGCGGTTATGTCACCAGCTATACTGATATCACCGCCGACCGTCGTGCCGAACAGGCGCTTGAGGCGAAGGTTGCGGAACGGACGCAGCAGCTCACCGAAGCCAATGCGGCGCTGGAAAAGGCGACGCGCTCAAAGACACGTTTCCTGGCTGCGGCCAGCCATGATCTGGTGCAACCGATGAATGCCGCCCGGCTTTTCGGATCGGCGCTGCGCGAGGATCTGACAGCGCGCGACGATGTCGGTCATGGCGGCACAACGGATGATCCCGGTGGCGGCAAGGATGCCTTGGCGCTGCTCGACCAGATCGACCGCTCGATCGGGACGGCGCACCGGCTGTTGCGCGCCCTGCTCGATATTTCGCGTCTCGATGGCGGACAGATGACTGCCAAGCTGTCGACCTTTGCGCTGCAGGATGTACTCGATGAGCTGAAAGCCGCCTATCAGGCCCCGGCCGAAGCCAAGGGCCTGAAGCTGAGGGTCATGCCCTGTTCGCTGATGGTCGAAAGCGACCGCGGGCTATTGCTGTCTGTGCTGCAGAACCTGCTCACCAACGCCATTCGTTATACCGATAGCGGCCGCATCATCGTTGGTGTGCGTCGTCGTGCGGGAGGTGTTGCCGAGATACAGGTGTGCGACACCGGTCCGGGTATTGCCGAGGCGGAACAGGAGCGGATTTTCGAGGAGTTCGAGCAGATTGCCCGTTCCGATGGCGAGGGGCTGGGCCTCGGCCTGGCCATTGCCCGCCGGATCGCACCGATGCTCGGCGGCCAATTGTCGTTGGAATCAGAACCGGGCAGCGGCAGCCGTTTTGCGCTGCACCTGGAGCATAAGGGCGAACCGCAGCAGGATCGCGGTGCCCTGGCAAAAACCTTGCGCACCAGCCTGAAACCCGCCGGAACACAGGCACAGCATCATATTTTGTGCGTCGATAATGACCCGGCGGCGCGCGAATCTCTATCCGCCCTGCTGACGCGCTGGGGCCATGCGGTAACCACAGTCGGGGGCAGGCAGGAGGCGCTGAAGCAACCCTGCCCCGATATCCTGATCATGGATTATCAGCTCGATAATGGCCTGACAGGGGACGTGCTGGTGCCCGAGCTGGTGAGCCATTGGGGCTACCATCCGCCGGTGCTGCTGATTACCGCCGAGGACAGTGCCGAAACCGCCGCTGCAGCGCACCGGATCGGTTCGGACCGGTTGCTCAAGCCGGTGCCGCCCATCGCCTTGCGCGCCTGGCTGAGCCAGCAATTCGCCAATGCGGCGCAGGCGCAGTGCCAGGCCGCCGAATAGCGATTTTTCGGACTATTGCGACGCGGTGACCGGCTGCTCGACCACCAGCCGCCCGGCGACGAGCACCGCCTGGGTGCGGTTGACCACACCGAGCTTGCGGAAAATCGCGGTGATATGCGCCTTTACTGTCGCCTCGCTGATATCCATTTCATAGGCGATCTGCTTGTTGAGCAGCCCCTTGGTCAGATGATTGAGGATCCGCCGCTGTGCCGGAGTCAGGCTGGCCAGCCGCAGCAATTCCTCGTTTTCGGCGGCGTCGATGGTCGCATCCATTTCCGGGAACCAGATATCGCCCTCGCGCACCGCCGCCAGCGCCTCGCGCATGCTGCCGAGCTCGGCCGATTTCGGGATGAAGGCGGCGGCGCCGAGATTGCGCGCCGCCTGCCATACGCGGCTTTCCTCGCTCGCCGATACCACCGCCACTGCCATGGCGGGAAAGTCCTGGCGAAAGTCGAGCAGCGCGCTGAGGCCATCGCTGTCCTCCATATGCAGGTCGAGCAGCAGCAGCAGCGGTAGCTGCTTGTCGATCTCCTGCCGCGCTGCAGCGACATTGGAGACCTCGATAATGGCGGTATCGGACCATATCTGCTCGACCGCCTGCCGCATCGCAGCGCGGAACAGCGGATGGTCATCGGCAATCAGGACCGTTTGCGTCACCGGTTCATGCGTCCTTCGATCAGGGTATCGACAACGCCGGGATCGGCAAGCGTCGATGTGTCGCCCAGCGAACCATAGTCATTCTCGGCAATCTTGCGCAATATCCGCCGCATGATCTTGCCCGAGCGGGTCTTGGGCAGGCCGGGAGTGAAGTGGATATGGTCCGGTGTCGCAATCGGGCCGATCTCCTTGCGCACATGGGCCTTGAGCGCCTTGGCCAGTTCCTCGTCCATCGCCTCGCCAGCATTGAGCGTAACATAGCAGTAAATGCCCTGGCCCTTGATGTCGTGCGGATAACCGACGACGGCAGCCTCGGCGACCTTGTCGTGCAGCACCAGCGCGCTTTCTACCTCGGCAGTGCCCATGCGATGGCCCGAGACGTTGATCACGTCATCGACACGGCCGGTGATGCGATAATAGCCGTCCTCGTCACGCTTGCAGCCGTCGCCGGTGAAATATTTGCCTTTATAGGTGGTGAAATAGGTCTGCTCGAAGCGCTCATGATCGCCATAGACAGTGCGCGCCTGGCCGGGCCAGCTGGCGGTGATGCACAAATTGCCTTCGGTGGCGCCGCCAATATGCTCATCGGCGAGCACATCGCCATCATTGTCGACCAGCTGCGGCGAAATGCCGAAAAATGGTCGCCCGGCGCTGCCCGGCTTCATGTCATGCGCGCCCGGCAGAGTGGTGATCATGATGCCGCCGGTCTCGGTCTGCCACCAGGTATCGATCACCGGCGAGTTCTCCTTGCCGACGACGCGATGATACCAGCGCCAGGCTTCCGGGTTGATCGGTTCGCCGACGCTGCCGAGCAGCCGGATCGACGACAGATCATGCTTCTCCACTGGCGCATCGCCCTCGCGCATCAGCGCACGGATTGCGGTTGGCGCGGTGTAGAAGATATTGACCTTATGCCGTTCGCAGACATCCCAGAAGCGACTGACATCGGGATAGTTGGGCACGCCTTCGAACATCAGGCTGGTGGCACCGTTCTGCAGCGGGCCGTAGACTATATAGCTGTGTCCGGTGACCCAGCCGATATCGGCGGTGCACCAGTAAATCTCACCCGGCTGGTAATCAAATGCATAGTGGAAGGTGGTGGCGGTCCATACGGCATAGCCGCCGGTGGTATGTAACACGCCCTTTGGCTGGCCGGTCGAGCCCGAGGTATAGAGGATGAACAACGGGTCCTCGGCGTTCATCGGTTCGCAGGGGCAATCGGCGTCAACCGTGGCCGCAACATCGGCGTATATATGGTCACGGCCCTCGACCAGGGCGGTATCGCTGTCGGTATGCTGCACCACCAGCACTGCCTCAACATGCTGATCACCGGCATGCTCCGCCAATGCGGCATCGACATTGGCCTTGAGCGGAACCTTCTTGCTGCCGCGCAGGCCCTCATTGGCGGTGATGACGAAGCGGCTGTCGCAATCGACGATCCGTCCGGCCAGAGCCTCGGGTGAAAAGCCGCCAAAGACGATTGAATGGACCGCGCCGATACGGGCACAGGCCAGCATGGCGATGGCGCCCTCGAGGATCATCGGCAGATACAGGGTGACGCGGTCACCCTTTTTGACGCCGAGTTTTTTCAGGACATTGGCAAAACGCTGCACTTCGCTGAGCAGCTCGGCATAGGTCAGCCGCCGCACCGTTCCCGGCTCATCGGCTTCCCATATCAGCGCATCGATGCCGCCCTTGCCCGCTTCGACATGCCGGTCGACACAGTTGTGGCAGATATTGAGTACGCCGTCTTCGAACCATTTGATTGTCACCGGATCGAATGACCAGTTGCCGGCTTTGGTTGGCGCGGTGAACCACTCGATCCGCTTGGCCTGCTCCATCCAGAAGCTGTCCGGGTCGCTCAGCGACTGGGCGTAGAGTGCGTCATATTGTTCGGCGGTGCAATGGGTTGGGTCGGATTGCGGTCGCGCAACCGGCGCTTCGGCGGCATTGGCAGCGCCAGCTTCACTCGGATTTGGGGTTTCGCTCAGAGCGGGACTGGGTGCATTCATGGCGTCTTCTCCCTCGGCCTATGTGCAGAACATGACATGGTTTCGATTATGCGCCAAGCGCGGCGCAAGCGCGACTCAGACCTTCGTCGCATAGACCATTGGCTAATTTATCACGGGCTGCGCTTATGGCCTATTCGTCCGAACCTTGTAGGGGAGGACAGAGATATGCCAAAGAGCATAAAAACAATGACATATGGCCTGTTGATGGCCGCAACCTGCATGACCCCGACGGTCGCCCAGGCGCAGGATTCGGATATCGAGGAGCGTCTGGATCGCCTCGAGGCGCTGGTCGGCGCCCTGATTGAGCGGATGGATGAAAAAGAAGTCGCCAGCCAGGAAGACCGTGAGGTCATGGAAGAAGCGAAAAAGGCGGTCGAGGAGACTCGCGAGCTTGCCGAGCGCACCGACGCGGTGGAGCAGGGCATTATCGAGGTCAATGACAAGCTGATCGCCAATCGCAATGACGGGCGCGACGGTTTCGCCATTGGCAACACCCAGGTAACCTATGGCGGTTATGTCAAAATGGATGCGATCAGTGAGCGGACGAGCGGCGGCACCGTGCCGTCGAGCAGCATCGCACGCGATTTTCTGATACCCGGGCTGATCCCGGTCGGTGGTCAGGCATCGGGCTTCGACACGGATTTCAACATTCGCCAGACGCGGTTCTTCTTCAAGACCGCGACCGATGTCGGTGATGACCATAAGCTGTCTTCGGTTATCGAGCTGGATTTCATGGTCACTGCAGGCGGCAATGAGCGCATTTCCAACAGCTTCATACCGCGCGTCCGTCAGGCGTTCATAACCTATGACGAATGGCTGCTGGGCCAGACCTGGTCGACTTTTCAGGATGTCGGTGCTCTGCCCGAGACGCTCGACTTTATCGGTGTCACCCCAGGCACCACCTTCGACCGTCAGCCGTTGATCCGCTATACCAAGGGCGGGCTGCAGATCGCTGTCGAGCAACCGGAAACCACAATCACCAGCCCCACCGGCGCACGCGTGATCGGCAATGATGATACACTGCCTGATTTTGTGCTGCGCTATAATTATACCCAGGACTGGGGCCGTCTGACCATAGCCGGGATTGCCCGTACACTCAGCGTCGGCCCGGATGTGTTCAATCTGCCCTCGGATAGCGCTTTTGGCTATGGCATCAGCCTGTCGGGCAAGATCAATATTGGCGAGCGCGACGATCTGCGCTTCATGGGTACCTATGGCGATGGCGTTGGACGCTATATCGGTCTCAATATTGTCAATGATGCGGCTGTGCGGCCCGATGGCACACTGGAGCCGATCCGCACCTATTCCGGCTTTGCCGCCTATCGTCATTTCTGGACCGACACCATCCGCACCACCATTGCCGGCAGCTATTTCAAGGCTGACAATCCGATCAACCTGACCACCGATGGCGTGACCGACCAGAGCTGGAATGCTTTCATCAACCTTGTCTATTCGCCGGTGCCACCGCTCAATCTCGGTATCGAGTATCTGATCGCCGATCGCGAGCTGGAAAATGGCCTGTCGGGCAATCTGCAGAAGATTCAGGTGTCGGCACAATATAGTTTCTGACGTGATAGCGCGCTAGGCAAAGCCGCCAATGCGGTCTAGGCTGGGCCCATAAAAGGCCGCCGGGGCTCCGTGAGGAAGATTCTCGGCGGACGCGGTCGAGCCAAGGGAGAAGGACCATTCCCAGCCGTCATATTGTTGCCAGGGAACTCGGGACATTTTTCCGGCTGATCGGCCATCCCGACCGGATCGCAATCCTCGAAGAACTTTACCGGAGCCGTCATAATGTCGGCCAGCTGGCGGAAACGCTAGACATGCCGCAATCCCGAGTGTCGCAGCATCTCTCGGCCCTGCGGTCTTTCGGTGTGGTCGAAGCCGAAGCCGAGGGGCGCGAACAATTTTACCGGCTGCGCCAGCCGCAAATGGCGCGATGGATTGCCGATGGCATTGACTTTGTGGCGCACCGGGTCGGCAGCGTCACCGATGAAGACATTGCCAGCGCGCGGGCGATTTGGGGGCTGGATGACACTGCCGATTCCTCTGAAACCGGCGCAACCCGCACCCAGCCCCCAAAGCCTGGTAGCGATAAAGACTAGCTGGAGATTCCAGCCTTTATCGCCAGACTCTCAAGTCGTCAGACCAAGCATTAAAACGCGGCCCATTCGCCATTGCCGGCATATTTCTTCGCAACCTTGCCATCGCTGTCCATATGGAACAGATGGATCCAGCCATGGTCGAGCAGGTGGCGGACATGCTCATGCCCTTCGATGATGGTGTTCATCGCATCGATCGGCGCTTCGATGATGACATTGAGACGCATCGGTTCATGGATCAGCTTCTCGCCGTCATGCAGCGATTGCCAGGAAAGCCCGGTGCGCAGATCGCCGCCATGGCCTTCCAAAACCCCGACCTTGCCAACCACATTGTGCAGTGTCTTGTCGCCGCAGCCAAAGGTGACATTGTCGACGGTCGAGGCAAAATATTGCAGGTTGATCCAGCTTGCGACGACCATCGGCGCGGTCATGATCAGTTCCAATACACCCCGTGTCGGGTCGGATGCGGAATCATAATCATGCAGAAAGGCGCGGCTATCGAGATCGATACCACGCGTGCGTTTGCGCGGCGCGGCGATAAAGGTGGCGCACCCTGCCAAGCCCCATTCCGGGCGCGTCTGGCTCCAGTCATTGCTACGCGCCTGGACCTGATTCGAAACGCCATTCTGCTTGCGGATGGTGAATTTGTTGCTGCGCTCCAGCCTTGCAGTCTCGCTGGCGGTGTCGAGCGCGGCCCTGACCTCTTTCAACTGCGCCTTGTGGCTTTCCGGCACACAGCATGCATCGAGCAGCTTCACCTCGTCGGTGACGGTATCATGCTTGGCCGCGACAAAGACCGTATCTTCGGGGATGGGCTGGCCACGCTCTGCAAGACCGGCACGAACGCCCGGATCATTAAGCAGGGTTACCGCAGCGCGCGCATTGCAATCACCCGGGCTGCCGCCACAGGCACCACAGTCAAGCCCACTGGCATGCGGGTTGTTGGCGCTGGTCGAGCCATGGCCGATCAGCAAGGTCAGCGGCGCAACGCGATTGGTCAGCCCCATACCGGCCAATATTCCTGCCGCCAGATCGACACGCTCATCGGTTGGAATGCCGGCAATTTCGGACTGTGCGTCCAATGAGGGGGCCAATGTATCGGCCTGGCCTTTGGCTACGCCACGTTCGGCATGATTGGGGCCGGGGCGGGTAATGCCCAGCGTGTCGGTGATCAGTTTGGAGAAGAAGCCCAGGCCAATGGTCTCGACAAAGGCAAAAGAGGAAATAGCGCCCATTTTCAGTGCATACCAAGCGGCGCGGGTGGCCTCCCGTACGCGCTTGGCACCGATGATTTCGGCATCTTTCTGGGGATCACCGCTGGTCTCGGCGACGCGGAATCCGGGGTTCAGCAGCACCGGGCACTGGTCAGAGCCCGATTGCGCGCCCAAAGGCACATATTCCATGGCAACGCCGAAAAAGCCGGCAAAACCGATCGTCTCCACCTTCGGCAAGGCCTGTTCCAGCGCGCGGCGATAGACCTCGCAGCGGACATCGATGCAGAATGCCGCCTGTACTTCCGGGCGCTCTGGCACATCGGTATCGGGTTGCGCATTGATCTCGCCGACCAGATCCTTTTGCCAGCTCAGCTCATAGGCATTGTGCACCGCATGGAGCAGCGCCAGCGCCGGATCATCGCTTCTGGTTTCTGCCGCGTCCAGCGCTTCGGCCCAGCCTTGCTTTTCGCTGGTGCTGGCTGTCTTCCACAAAGCCCAGTCCCAGGCGAGACGGATGGCGAGTATCTGCATGACGCTGTCATTGCTCTCGCCCTTCAGCTCATAGCCCCAGGCAATATAGCGGGTATAGCTCGCCCAGCCATTGATGCTCATCAGCATCCGGTCAAACACCATTTCCAACCGTTCAGCGCCGAGGCCCATCTCCATCGCCATCTGCGCAATCGCCGCTTGCGGGTCTTCGGGAAGGCTTTTGAATAGCGGCCGCAGACCCTTCAGGCCCGCGACATTGGCCGTCTTGTCAATGCCGGCAAAGGTCTTCCAGGCAGCGAAATCGCTCTTGTCGAGATCGGGGCGCCAATCGGCCTGACCCTCATCATAATGCGCCATCGCCCAATGCGAGATGCGGTCAATGACAAAATCCTCTATGTCCCAGCCGCGTGTTTCTGAGAGCAGTGAGGCCATGGAATGCGCTTTGATGAGCGTATCATCCATCACCGTCAGCCGCGCGACCACGGCATCGGTGCGTTCATCGATATTAGCGGCTTTCAGCGCAGCCGTCAGGGCATCAGACGTGATGCGGCCGGAATCAATCGCTTCGATATATTCGGTGGGCTTGAGCGTCAGCGGAGAACCGGCAGTCTGCGCCAGCCAATCAGCAGCACCCATAAAGCTCTTGTCAGCTATGCCGAAATAGGGGTTTACCGCGACGAAATTCTTGAGTGGCCAGCAAGGGGCAATGCGGTTGCACGATGCGCCGATAGCCGTTTCCAAAGCCTCGGCAGGGATATGGACCATCTCCGAAGCAGAGGCGGGCAGGTCTTTCACGTTCTCGATAACGTCAGTGGTCATGATTTATACAGCCTTATTCTGTCCGCGCGAAGCGCCGACGATGCGGTTGAAAACGGCGTTTGCGTAAAAGCCATTAGTGGTGTGGATGCGCATGGACTCGGCAAAGCGGGTGCGTGCAAGCGATGGCGGCAGATGCTGCACCGCCATCAACAGGATGAAGCTGGCGGTAAAGCCGACCATCATCGCGACCAGCACGGGGGAGGTTATCGCCGTTGCGGGCAGGCTGTCACCAACGAGCCATGCTGCCCCTAGCTGGAGTGCGAAATAGAGCGCGGAGAGAGCAACGGCGGAAGCGCCGATGCGGATCGTGCTGGCAACCCAGCTCTTCGCGGCGAGGCTCTTGGCCATGAAGCGAGCAAGCGCCAGCACCAGCACCGCACCAAACACCATCCAGCCTGGCTTCTCGGTCAGCTGGATACCCATTAGCGAGCCAATGCCGACATAGAAGGTGAGGGCGGCAGCAGCGCCGACAAGGAAGCGCGCCATATCCGGACGGCCCACCGCGCCATCGGTAGTCGGCACACGTACTGCGTCGATCACACTGCCCGATGACAGAAAGCTGTGCGCCTTATAAACCGAATGGGCGATGATGTGCAGCAGTGCCAGTGAGAAGGCACCAAAGCCGCATTGCATCAGCATCAGGCCCATTTGCGCGACCGTGGACCAGGCCAGCTGGTTCTTGATGCGCGACTGGGTCAGCATGACGGCAACACCGACCAGTGCGGTAAGGCCGCCCATAAAGGCGAGGATCCACAGCGATGGCAACGCCAGAAGCATGACATCGGCAAAGCGGATGACCAGAAAGCCGCCAGCATTGACGATGCCCGCATGCAGCAATGCCGAAACCGGTGTCGGCGTTTCCATCACCTCGATCAGCCAGCCATGGGTCGGGAATTGTGCCGATTTCAGCAGCGCCGCCAATGCGATCAGGCAGGCTGCGACAGTGATTGTGCTGTTCGGCTCAGCGGTTTTGGCTGCGGCCAATATGGCGCTGATCTGGGTTTCGCCAAAGGCCATGCCGATCAGTATAAAGGCACTGATCAGCGCAGCATCGCTTAGCCGTGCGACAACGGTGCGCTTACGCGCGGCGATGGTCGCCGCCGGCCGGTCATTATAGAATATCAACAGCTTGTGCAGGCCGAGGCTGGTACCGATCCATGCCAGGGCAAGCTGGAACAGCGTACCCGAAAGAACCAGCAGCATCACCGCAGCCAGAGTCAGGCACATCCAGCCGAGAAACCGACCCTGGGCGGCATCGCCATCGAGATAGTTGCGGCTATATTGCAGCACGATCACGCCGATAAAGGCGATCAGCGTAAACAGCGCGGTGCTGAGCGGGTCGATCCGGTCCCCAAGGCTGAGCCATCCACTACCGATCAGCGCCCCATCGATCGGACCATAGGCGATCAGCAGCCCGATTGTCCCCAGCGCTGCAGCAAGCCCGAACAGGCTGGCGCCGCGACTGGCGGCCAGTGCCGCCTTGGGGCGCAGGCCGGGATTGCGGAAACACAACAGGCCGGCAATGATCAGCGCCAGCGGGGCGAGCGTGGGAAGGATGGTCAAAAGATCAGGCATGAACCGCTCCGGACAAAATTATGCTCCTGTGGCATTAGCGGCATGCTATTCGTTTCCAAAATTCAATGTTTGCGCCTTATCGTTCGCTTTTATATATCAAAGATCAACGATTAACCGGCCACAGGACGTCATGGCACAGCTCAACTACAACCATTTGCGCTATTTCTGGGCGGTCGCGCATGAAGGCAATCTGACCCGCGCGGCGGAGAAGCTGAATGTGTCCCAATCGGCACTGTCGGTGCAAATCCAGAAGCTCGAGCGCCAGCTTGATCATCCATTGTTTGAGCGCCGCGGCAAGCGGCTGCACCTCACTGAAGCCGGGCACATTGCACTCGACTATGCCGATTCCATCTTTGCTACCGGCGAAGAACTGCTCGGGACATTGCGCGACCAGCATAGCCCCGAACGTCATCTTTTCCGCGTCGGCGCAGTGTCGACCCTGTCGCGCAACTTTCAGATCGGTTTTCTCGAACCGCTTCTGGGTCGTGACAATGTCCATGTCACCATTGACTCGGGGAATTTCCGGACCTTGCATGAAAAGCTCGAAAATCATGAAATCGACGTGCTGCTCACCAATATGCCGCCGCAACGCGACAGCGAAACCAACTGGGCGGCGCATCTGATCGACGAGCAGCCGGTCAGTCTTATCGCGCATAGTGACTTGGCGATTGAACAGCAGCCGCTTGAGCGGCTGCTTACCGACTGGCCGCTGATTCTGCCCTCAGCCGAGAGCAGCATCCGGGGCAGTTTCGATGCCCTTGCCGCACGGCTGGGCGTCACAGTGCAGGTCGCCGCCGAGGCCGATGACATGGCGATGCTGCGGCTTCTGGCGCGTGAGAAAAACGGTCTGGCGGTGATCCCGCCGATTGTGGTGCAGGACGAACTGAGCAGTGGCGAGCTGGTGCAGGTCGCCGAATTGCCCGGCATGGTAGAGGACTTTTATGCGATCACCCTGTCGCGTCGTTTCCCCAATCCGCTGCTGGAAGAGCTTATCAGCCCCTGATCCCGCTGTCTCTCTGATCCCGCCGACTCTGGTCGTCTGCATTTCCTGTCTTTTGCAACTGTCCAAAAGATTCTACAGTCGCCCGGATGCACCTGTTCGAAATCCTTGTGATTCTGCATGTTATTGCCGGGTCGATCGGCCTGATTTCCTTCTGGGTGCCGATTATTGCGCGCAAGGGCGGTAAGCCGCATCGCAAATGGGGACGCATTGCCTGCTATGCTTTCATGGCTGCCGGTGCGCTTGCCATCGCCATGGCGCTGCTGTCACTCTATGGGCCCGAAGAGCGCATCCCCTCGATTACTGACCGCGAGCTTTTCGCCGGATTGTTCGGCTGGTTCATGCTGTATCTCGGCCTGCTGACCATTGGTTTCGCCGATTACGGGCTGGCGGTGGTCAAACATGGCCGCAAGCGCAATGCACTGCGTGCACCGCGTTATCAGCTGGTGATAGCGGCAGTGGTGATTTCCGGGCTGTGGTGCGCCTGGTTCGGCTTTCGCGTCGCGCATCCGCTGATGGTGCTGGTGGCTGCCGTCGGCCTTGTCGCCATGGCATTGCAGCAGCGCTTTATCTGGCGCACCACGGTGCCGTCCATCGCCTATGTCAGTGAGCATTTCCGCGCCCTGCTCGGCATGGGAATCTCGGCCTACACCGCGTTTCTCTCGGTCGGGCTGATCCGTCTGATTCCCGACCAGGTTTTCAATCCGCTGATCTGGACCGGACCCAGTCTGATCGGGGTCGGGCTGATCATCTATTTCACCATACAGGCCAATCAGAAGCGGCGCGCCCGCTAGGTAAGCAGCTTCTATCGGCCTGAAAACAGGGCTTTCCCGACACAGCTCTAGGGCGGCATTAGCGTTGCATGCGGAACAAAGGCCGGTTTGAAGCGCTATGTGTAGACAAAATCGGGGAGCAGCGGTGCCGGAGGGAGCGGCTCTGCCATTACGAAAGGTGGTGGGTGAGTGGGCAAGCGCAAAACGCAAATTGTCGTGGTTGGCGGTGGCGCCGGCGGACTGGAGCTGGTCCGCAAACTGGGCGCCAAATATGGCCGCGAACAGCATGACATCATTCTCGTCGACTGCAATCTGACACATGTATGGAAGCCGCTGCTGCACGAAGTCGCGGCAGGCTCGCTCGACGCCAATATGGATGAGGTCGGCTATGGCGGCCATGCAGTGCGATGGGGTTATCGCTTCTTCCATGGCGCACTGGAATCGATCAACCGGGAAAAGCAGCAGATCACCACAGCACCGCTGCTCGATGATGAGGGTGAAGAGATTATCGGTCGGCACGTCATCCGTTATGATTATCTGGTGCTGGCCTTTGGCGGCATTTCCAATGATTTCGGTGTGCCCGGGGTGCGTGAGCATGCGCATTTTCTTGAGCATCGCGGCCATGCCGACGGCTTTCGCCAGCGCTTGCTCAACGCCTGTCTGCGGGCCAATCATGCGCACCAGACAGGCAAGGGCGATGTCGATGTCCGTATCTGCATTATCGGGGCAGGTGCCACCGGCGTAGAGCTCGCTGCCGAGCTCTATAATGCAGCCAGTTCATTGCGCACCTATGGGCTGGAAGTGTTCGACGAGGACAAGCTGAAAGTGACCTTGCTGGAAGCCGGGCCGCGCATATTGCCGCAACTGGACGAAGATCTTGCCGCGACCGCGCGACATGAGCTGGAGCGGCTCGGTGTCGAGGTCCATGCCTCGACTCAGGTGACGGGTGTCCATGCCGATCATGTCGAGACCAGATCGGGTGGTCGCATTGCGGCTGACCTCATCGTCTGGGCCGCCGGGGTCAAGGGTTCGGACGGAGTTGCCCAGATGAGCGATCTCGAGCTCAACCGGCTCGACCAGTTTGTCGTTCGGCCGACGCTGCAGACCAGCATGGACGACCGGGTTTTCGCGCTTGGCGACTGTGCCTCCTGCACCCTGCCCGGGGCCGAGAAGCCGATCCCGCCTCGCGCCCAGTCGGCACACCAAATGGCCAGCCTGGTGTTCGACAATCTGGTGCGCGTGCAAAAGGGCCAGCCGCTCAAGGATTTCGTTTATCGTGATCGCGGCTCGCTGGTGTCACTCAGCCGGTTTTCCGCTCTGGGCAGCCTGATGGGCAATCTCGTCGGCGGGCGGATGGCGATTGAGGGCCGGCTGGCACGCTGGGCCTATCAGTCGCTCTACCGGCTGCACCTGTTGGCCATTCATGGCTATCTCCGCGGCGCGATGCTGATCGTGATCGGCCGGGTCAACCAGATCGTCCGGCCCAAATTCAAACTGCACTAAAAATATATTTATAATCTATTATATTCAAGAATTCCGGCCCTCGGCACATTATTCAATATAATCCTGGATTTATTCTACTTCTTCTATTGACTGTCCATCAAAGATATCCTGCCATACCAGGATATCTTGTAACCCAAGAATATGCATTTGATGGCGCGAGCCGGCGCCGTGTTTGAACAAGCGACTGGCCTGAACAGGCGGTGCCGATATAGCCCGCGGCCAGTGACCCACATTCGGTCCCTATCGGATCGAAGCCATTCAACGGATCATCCACCCCGGCACCATGGACATAGCGCCGCAATATGGTGCCGGTGGCATCCAGCTCGGCCACCGCGATGAGACACGATCTTTCGGGGAATGATCGTAAGCGAAGAGCCATCACCATCATAGAGGAAGCGCGTCGTGCTGCCCCCCGATACCAGCCGCGACAGCCGGCCCTTGGGGTCATAGTCCAGCATCGCCGCTGTGCCGCCGCTCTTTGCTGTCAGACGGTTGTCGATATCATAGGCGAAGGTCGACGAACCATCGCCGGTGAGATTGCCGTTCCCGTCATAGCTGTGGCTGACCGGGCTGCCCGACGGGCCGATGCCGGTATATTGGTTGAGCCCGTTAATGGCATAGTCATTGTCGGCATTGGCATCATCGCCCCAGGCATAAGCGGTGTTGGAGAGCGTGCGGCTGATAATCTGGTTCGCCGCATTATAGGCAAAGTCGGTATCGGTGACGCCGCTATGATCATAGCTGACCGGGCGCGACACCGGATCATAGGCCATGGTCGAGCTGATGCCATTGGCGCGGGTGAGCGCCGTCATCCGCCCCAGACCGTCATAGCTGTAGCTTACCAGATTGGTGCTGCCCGATTCATCGATCGCGGTCAGCTGGCCCGCAGGCGAATAGTCATAGGTGAAATACACACTGTCCGGATGCGTCACCCGGATGCGGCGGCCGGCTATGTCATACTGATAGCTCAGCGTCCGGCTGCCGCCATTACTGGTGTCGGTGGTCGAGGCCAGACGGCCAAGACCGTCATAGCTGTGCGTCAGACCCTGGCCGCCAGCCGAACCGCGGCGCTCATAGGTCGGGCGGCCCAGGCCATCATAGCCGTAGAAGAGATATTCACCGCCGAGAAAGCCCAGCGCCGGATCCCAGTAACGCTTGCGCCAGTTGCGGCCCACATCGTCATAATCATAGTAGATGCGTCGGCCATCGCGGCGGAAATGCGCTATGACATTGCCGCGCGTATCATAGGCGAAACGCTCGGAATCGCTGGTGTCATGCGCGCCGACATTGGTCTTGTGCGGATAATAGATGTAATTGTTGCGGTCATATGGGTCATAGACGTACTGGGTCTTGTTGCCATTGCCGTCCTTGCGCCACTGGACCTGGCCATTATTGGTATAGCCCAGCTCGATCTCGACATTGCCGTCGCCGCCATTCATCACGCCATAGCCGCCGACCGTCTTCACCGGACGGCCAAGCACGTCATAGCTGGTGCGCATAATCCGGTCCGGGCCATCGGAGCCGGCGGTATCGGGGGCGCAGGCGCTGGCCGGGAGCGAGCCGAACTCGGCCGGGTTCATCCGCACCGCAGAGCATTCGAGCTGGTTGCGGGCATTATAGGAGAATTGCGTGACGCCAAAGGTGGTGGCACCGCTGCTGACCTCGGTCTTGCTGCGCAGCCGGTTCGCATCATAGGCATGATCGACGGCCTGCGTTACTGTCAGCGTGGTATCGGTCGGGCTGGAAACGGTGCCGGTTTCGATGGTGAGTGGCTGGTCATCGGCATCGCGATAGGTCGTCACCGTTGCCGGGCGCGTTGCGCCCGTTGTGCCTTCAGGGCCGATCTCCCAGGTCCGGCGGCCGATGCTGTCATAGCGATAATAGGTCGCATCGCCATTGCCCGGCAGCGGGCCATCGGATGAGACCATGCGCCCGGCATTGTCATAGCTGTTGGTGGTCACTGCCGAGATTGTGCCGGTGCCATTGGTCCGGGTCACCGTCAGCGGCAGGAAGCTGTTGCCCCAATAGCTATATTCGGTGACCTGCTCATCGGCGGTGCCGCACGTGTCGTTGGAGCCATCGCTGTTGATCGAGCAGATACGCTCGCGCTGCACCCGGGCAAGACCGGGCGTATATTCATAGATGGTCTTGCGGCGCTTGCCCTGCCGGTCGGCCGGCTCGAGCCGGGTCAGCATACCGCCATGCTCGGCCCATGTATAATCGGTCTGGTTGCCCGCCGCATCCTGGGTCCAGTTGGGGCGAAAGCAGATGGTGCCGGTGCAGGGTTCAGTCGCGCCGCTGCTGGCATAATAGGCGGTCTCGATCAGGTCACCCGTACCCGATTTGTTCTTGGTGCGCTTCTCGGTGATATTGCCCAGTGGATCATAGGTGACCGAGACCGAATTGCCCTCCGGCTGGGTGATGCTGGTCAAGCGGCCCCAGCCATCATGGGTGTAGCTGGTTTCCTGACCCAGTCCGTTGGTGATCTTGGTGATGCGCGGCGCGGCGGAACTGCCCGACGCAGGATGCCAGATATCGGCCGACCGGGTGAATCCCGATGGACCGGAGACGGTTATCTTGTCGAATTTGGGGGTACTGGGGTCCTGAGGAACAGTTGTCAGATTCTGATAGCTGTAATTCCACGTCGTGCCATCGCGCACCACCTGGGCAATGGGCTGTCCATAGGTGCCGTTGGGTGACGATACCGCTGTTGTCACATAGGAATCGGTGCTCTCGCCGGGGAGTTGCAGTGATGTCGTATTGACCTGCGGCGCGGCATCCATCGAGAAGCTGCATCCGCCGCAGTCCCATGTCCGGCCCGATATGTCGGTGACCGTGTTGCCGCTATAGGTCAGGCTGGCCAGCGCATTATTGGGGTCGGACGTCTTGTAGATCGCAACGCTGGCGACAATCCGCCATCCTATCTGGCCGCCGGTGTTGGACTGATAGGTGAAGCGCATCTCATAGCCGAGATTGCTGGTAATCTTGTTCGGCCTATGCTGGTCGGTAAGACCGTTATCATAGGTATCGTAGAAATAGGTGTGACGCTCACCATTGGTCCATTGGATCCATGACGGATAGTAGACAAAGCGCCAGCCGCCCTGGGCAAGGGCCGTGGTGGCAAATTCCTTGTCGAACAGGATCTGCTTGTTTGTGCCGCCCTGATAATAGTGGAAGCTGTTGCCGCCAGGCTGAATAGCTGCTGTCAGAGTCGAACCATTCTGTTTGCGCGACTGGCATTCGCCATCGAGGCAGACCAGCGATTCCGACGTCGAGCCACCGCCATTGATCTGATAGGAGGACTCCACCCCCGGTGGCACTTCGCCGATCATGATCGGCAAAATCTCGCTCATCCGGGTGAAGCGCAGATTGCCCGCAGCGGGAATGGACAGCGCCGGTTCCCTGGTGGCGACACGGCCGGTCAGCAGATCGACGCCATTTTCATCCGGCTCGATCTCCAGCGGTTTGATTGATTGTGCGTGCGCCGGAGTTACGAAGCCGAGCGTCAGAAAAAGCGGCGCAGAAAGCCAAAGTCCATTGTTCCGCATAAATGCTCCCAAAGCTAAATTGTTATTATCGTTGAAAATCATCCTGTGATGGCGATGCACCGGCCAGGTCGGAAGGGATTTGCTCACTCATACCCGCCACAGGCAGGGTTCAGGGCCCAGGTCAGCGTCAATGTTGCGCTGGACGTGGCACCGGACGTATCCTCGACGGTGTAATTGATGACGTAGGTGCCCGGCGTATAGGTGCCGTCCACATGAATTTGCGAGGCGCTGTGCCTGCGCGCGCCCATCGGACCGGAAACCGCTATGATATCCAGCGGATCGCCATCGGCATCGGTGTCGTTGAAAGTGACAGTATAGGCACCGGGCAGGCAGGAGACCTGATAGCTGTCGGGATTGGCAACAGGCGGGCTATTGCCTCCGCCAGAACTGCCACCCGAGCTACCTCCACTGGAGCCTCCACCGCTGCCGCCAGAGCTTCCACCGCTGCTGCCACCCGAACTTGTACCACCAACTGTGCAGCCGGCCGTGTTGACCGTGTGATTGGTGCGGTTGCCCGCGTCATCATAGCTGGTGCATTTCTCCGTGCCCGAAGCAGGACCGCCGGATTTGGAGGATTTGGTCAGGCGACCCTGCGCATCATATTCATAGGTCGTGGTTTCCTGCGCGGCCACCGCCCCGCCCAGCACCATCAGGCTGGCCGCCATGATAAATTTAGCCCGCACGATATTCCTCCATCCACATCAGAACAAAAAGTGAACAGAAAAATATCAAGTGATTTGATTGTAGGAAAGAATATTCAAATTCCATAAATTCAGGCAAATACCCAAAGTAAATTCGGCCTGATGTTATCCTATGGCACCACTCTATTTTCCAACATTTGCAAGCGCGCTAATTGCACGGACTATCCATAATGCAAAACAGCTTATGTAAATGTGACTTTTGCATATGAGTGACTGATCGGCGATACGGACAGCGAGCTTGACAAGCTGGTGGACCGCATCGTCAGCATGAAGTCAGACAAAGTCGCCTCTGCCATAGAGCGGTGCATTGCAGGACTGGAACGCGAAATGCTTGTTCTGGCCGATAAGCCGGAGAATATCGGTCAAGCAAAGCGCAGCTTCAAGCGACCGTTCGAACCCATTGGGGTTCGCAAGCGCAACTGCGCGTCGGCCGAAAGGCCGCCTCATCGGAGACATGAGCGCAGCGAATTGTCGCGAGATCAAAATAATGGCGGACACGGTGGGATTCGAACCCACGATACGGGGTTACCGTATACACACTTTCCAGGCGTGCGCCTTCGACCACTCGGCCACGTGTCCGCGAGAGGGCGCGTCTAGCGGTGAATTGACTCTTTCGCAAGGCCGGTAAATCGCATAGCCTTCGCTCCCATGAGAAATCTTCTACCGTCGCTCGCCGCATTGCCGCTTGTCTGCGCCGTTTCCGCTGTCGCCGTTCAGGATCAGGAGGTGGCGCCTCCACCATCACCGGGCCAGATAGTCGCACAGGCTGCAGCGGAGGAATGGATCGCCATTGCCGCCAGCGACCTGCTGGTGATGGAGCTTGCACCAGACCGCGAAGGCAATGAAAGACGCGTCATCATCCAGCTGATGCCGCCGCCGTTCAGCCAGGGCTGGGTGCGCAATATCCGCAAGCTGGCCGCGGCGAAATGGTGGGATGGCACGAGTGTGAACCGGGTGCAGGACAATTATGTCGTGCAATGGGGCGATGCCGATTATGACAATCCGGAAAGCGAAGGCGAGGCGAAGAGCCTGCCAGAGGATCTGGAGGTGGTGCCGGAGAGTGAATATCTGCAACCCAAGGCGCAGGAGCTATTTGTCATGACCGAGCCTGGCATCCCGGAACCCGATCCGTTTCAGCCGATTGTAGACCCGATCACCCCTATTCCGGCCGATAAAGACGCTTATTCTGAGGCGGCTGGCTTTTGGAAGGGCTGGCCATTGGGTGCTGATGCACGCCGTCTTGGATCAACCTGGCCTGTCCATTGCTATGGTATGGTCGGTGTCGGTCGCAATCTCTCGCCCGATACCGGCACCGGTGCCGAGCTCTATACCGTGATCGGGCATGCACCGCGGCACCTGGATCGCAATATCGCACTGGTCGCGCGGATTATCGAGGGGATAGAGCATCTCTCCAGCCTGCCGCGCGGCAAGGGGCAGCTTGGTTTTTACGAGGACCCGGCCAGACGCGTGCCGATCACATCGATACGGCTGGTCAGTGCATTGCCCGAGGCAGACCAGCCGCGCTTCGAATATCTCGATACCGAGGCCGAGACCTTTGCCCGCTATGCGGAAGCGCGGGCCAATCGCCGTGACCCGTTTTTCAATGTACCTGCCGGCGGCGCGGATATTTGCAATATCCCTGTCCCTGTTCGGCGGGTGACTGAAAGCGGAGAATGAGCGGCGAGAGCTTCACAGCATCGGGCGAACTCTGGCTATGGCATCCGGAAACCGGCAAGGGCAGCTGGCATTTCCTGACCATATCGGGCGACACCGCAACGGCGATACGCGATGCCGCCATCATCAACCGGCTCGAGCTCGGCTTACCCAAAAAGCGCGGGTGGGGCGCGGTCAAGGTCGAGGTGACGATTGGCGACAGTGTCTGGCAGACCTCGGTCTTTCCCGCCAGCAAGACCGGTGAATGGCTTCTCCCTGTCAAGGCGGAGGTGCGCAAGGCTGAGGGGCTGGTTGCTGGCGACGAAGTGCGGATTTCGCTCGCCCTGATATAAGCGCGCCCAGTATCAGGCATTGTGATCAAAATTCAGACTAAGATAATTGCGTATAAATTTGCGTTTCTTGCGCTTTCGGATTCGCCAATTCGGGTGAAGCCGATTATAGCGACTCCATCATCCTCCCCGGTTGAAGGACTTTTCCCATGCGCGTTGGCACTCCCAAGGAAATCAAGAATCATGAATATCGCGTCGGCCTGACACCCGAAAGCGTTCGCGAACTGGTCGAACATGGCCATGAAGTTCAGGTCGAGCGCTCCGCCGGCATGGGCATTGGCGCCACCGATGAAGATTATCGTGCCGCTGGCGCACAGCTGGTAGACAGCGCCGAGCAGCTGTTCACCGAATGCGACATGGTGGTCAAGGTCAAGGAGCCACAAGCGGTGGAGCGCGCCATGCTGCGCCAGGGGCAGATTCTCTATACCTATCTCCATCTCGCCCCCGATCCGGAACAGACCGCCGATCTGGTCAGGTCCGGGGCCACCTGCATCGCCTATGAGACGGTGACCGGCAAGGGTGGCCTGCCGCTGCTCAAGCCGATGAGCCAGGTCGCCGGGCGGATGTCGATCCAGGCTGGAGCCACGGCATTGGAAAAGGCGCATGGCGGTCGCGGTGTGCTTCTTGGCGGTGTGCCCGGCGTCTCGCCGGCCAAGGTAACGGTGATTGGCGGTGGTGTGGTTGGTTTCAACGCGGCGCAAATGGCCGCCGGTCTTGGCGCCGATGTCACCATCCTCGATCGTGACCCTGAAGTTCTGGAAAAGCTCGGCAATTATTTTGAAGCCCGTGCCAAGACACGCTTTTCCAATGTTGCCAATCTTGCCGAATGTGTCGCCGAGGCCGATCTGGTCATCGGTGCGGTGCTGATCCCGGGCGCGGCGGCGCCCAAGCTGGTCACGCGCGACATGCTGTCGACGATGAAACCCGGTGCGGTGCTGGCCGATGTGGCTATCGACCAGGGCGGCTGTTTTGAGACATCGCGCCCCACCACCCATGCGGAGCCAACCTATGTCATTGATGACATCGTCCATTATTGCGTCGCCAATATGCCAGGGGCGGTGTCGCGCACCTCGACCTATGCGCTCAACAATGTCACTTTGCCGCACGCTTTGCGTATCGCCGATCTCGGCTGGAAAGATGCAATGCGCCATGATCCTGATCTTGCCCAGGGGCTCAATGTGTGGAACGGTCATGTGACCTATGAAGCGGTGGCTCGCGATCTGGGCTATCCGCACAAGGCGGTTGAAGAAGTGCTCGATTGACCGTTCCGGTCCTGGCTTTCTCTGCCGTAAAGCACAGCGGAGGATAGTCTGATGAGCGACAGCAGCCAGCAACCCGTCAATTCCGGATTTGACCGGTCCAGCGAGCCCGATGATGTGCTCACCGGCATTGACCTTGCGGGAAAGTTGGCGGTCGTCACCGGCGGCTATTCGGGTATTGGTCTGGAAACGGTGCGGGCACTGGCGGCGCGCGGAGTCAAGGTGCTGATACCGGTGCGCGACCCGGCCAAGGCCGAAGCTGCGCTCGCCAATGTCCAAGGCGATGTCGCCACTGCGGCAATGGATCTTGCCGATCTGGCGTCGGTGCGTGCCCTTGCCGATCAGGTCATTAGCGAGTGGGACAGACTCGACCTGCTGATCAACAATGCCGGGATCATGGCGTGCCCGGAAATGCGTACCGCTGAGGGTTGGGAGATGCAGTTTGCGGTCAACCATATCGGCCATTTTGTGTTGGCAAAGGGTCTGATGCCGCTGCTGCAAAAGGCCGAGACGCCGCGGGTGGTCGCGCTGTCCTCAACCGGGCACAAGCAATCCCCCATTCGCTGGGATGACCCGTTTTTCACCCGACAGCCCTATGACAAATGGCAGGCCTATGGTCAGTCCAAGACCGCCAATGCGCTGTTTGCGCGGGGCTTTAATGCGCGTTTGAGTGAGAGCGGTGGTCGGGTCTTTTCGGTGCATCCCGGCGGTATCGCGACGCCATTGCAGCGGCATCTGCATGACGAGGAAATGGTGGCGCTGGGCTGGAAGGATGAAAGCGGTGACTGGTCGGCCAATGCCAAGGAGATGTTCAAATCAACCACACAGGGTTGCAGCACCACGCTATGGGCGGCGACAAGCCCGATGCTGGCGGAAAAGGGGGGGCAATATTGCGAGGACTGCGATATTGCCGCGCTGAGCGATCCGGACAATCCGGTGCGCTACCGGAATGTCGAGACTTATGCCTGTGACGATGCCGCGGCAGAGCGGCTGTGGACGATGACCGAGCAATTGCTGGCCTGAATTCGGACCTGCTATGCAAAGGGCGCGACTCGCTTATGGCCAGCCGCGCTCTTTTTCCTGTCGGTGAGTCGCTTATTTCGGTGACAGCACCATGAGCATCTGACGCCCTTCGAGGCGTGGATAGGCTTCGACCTTGGCGTCCTCCTTGGTGTCTTCCTGCACCCGCTGCAGCAACTGCATACCGAGCTGCTGGTGCGACATTTCACGGCCGCGGAAACGCAGTGTAACCTTCACCTTGTCGCCATGTTCGATAAACTGGTGCACCTTCTTCATCTTGACCATATAATCATGGTCATCGATATTGGGGCGCATCTTTATCTCTTTGATATCCTGTGTCTTTTGTGATTTGCGCGCGGCATTGGCCTTTTTCTGGGCCTCATATTTGAACTTGCCGACATCGAGGAATTTGGCCACTGGCGGATCTGCATTGGGGGAGACTTCGACGAGATCTAGGCCGACATCGCGGGCCCGTTCGATCGCTTCTTCGGTGCGCATTACGCCCAGATTCTCACCCTGGTCATCAATGACGCGTACGTTGGGCGACTGGATAAAATCGTTGAAGCGCGGGCCGTTCTTGGGCGGTGCGGACGGTCCACGGCGGTTTATTGGCGGGCGTATAGTCAAATCTCCTGTGTTTCAGATACCGGTCGCTAGTTAAAGCCTTTGCGCCGCTAAATAAAGGGGGCTTGGCCAAAAAGCCCCCTTTGCGCGGTGTTTCAGTGCCCCATGGCACTATGGTCAACCGCTACCGGCTCGACTTCGGAAAGACCGCGCTCCTTGAGCCAGTTGCGCATCCACGCAATTTCCTCTTCCTGCGCCTTGATGATATTGCGCGCCAGCTCCTTGGCCTCCTCGTCATCGCCATGTTCGAGCACGATATTGGCCATGTCGACCGCGCCCTGATGGTGCGGGATCATGCCCTGGATAAAAGCGATATCGGCATCGGCGTCGATCACGCCCATGCCCGCATGCATCCGGGCATTGGCTTCGGTATAGGCCTGTTGTGGCGCATTGAGTTCGGTGGTTTCCGCAACATTTGGGTCAGCCGGCTGCTCTTCCGGCATGGTGCTCTTATCCTTGAGGCATCCGCTGAGGCTCAAGGCGAGTATCGCTGTCAATATCAATGCCCTTTTCATTATTGTTCCTCCTCTAACTGTCGTAAATCTGGTGGTGTGGCTTCGGTAACCAGTGCTTCGATGGCCTCATCCAGCGGGATAAATTGCTGCTGCTTCTCACCCAGCCTGCGCCACGCGACACTGCCCTTCTCCGCCTCCTGCTTGCCGACGACCAGCAGGTTGGGCACTTTTTTGAGGCTATGCTCGCGCACCTTATAATTGATCTTCTCATTGCGCAGATCGGCATCGGCCCGCAAGCCAGCGGCCTTGAGCCTGGCCAGCACTTCGTGCGCATAGTCATCGGCATCGGAGACAATGGTCGCGACCACGGCCTGCATCGGCGCGAGCCAGAGCGGCAGCTTGCCAGCATAATGCTCGATCAAAATGCCGATGAACCGTTCGAGCGAACCGAATAGCGCACGGTGCAACATCACCGGGCGATGGCGCTCGCCATCCTCGCCGATATAGCCGATATCGAACGCCTCGGGCAGGTTCATATCGACCTGCAGCGTGCCGCATTGCCAATCGCGGCCGATCGCATCGCGCAGCACGAATTCCAGCTTCGGCCCGTAAAACGCGCCTTCGCCTTCATTGACCGAATATTCCAGACCCATCGCATCGAGCGTGTCGATCAGCGAACCTTCCAGTACATCCCAGACTTCATCGGAGCCCATGCGGTTTTCCGGCCGCGTCGACAGCTTGATCCGCACATCCTCAAAGCCGAACTCGCGATAGATATCGAGCACAAGCTCGACCACAGCGCGGTTCTCATCATTGAGCTGGTCGGGCGTGCAGAAGATATGCGCGTCATCCTGCGTGAAATGGCGGACTCGCATCAGGCCATGCAATGCACCTGAAGGCTCATAGCGGTGCACCTTGCCGAATTCGGCCATGCGCAGCGGCAGGTCGCGATAGCTTTTCAGGCCATGCGCAAACAGCGATACGCCACCGGGGCAGTTCATCGGCTTCAGCGCAAAGACGCGCTCATCCTCGGTCTGCGTCGTGAACATATGCTCATGATAGTTGAACCAGTGGCCCGAGGTTTCCCACAAGCTGCGGTCCATGACATCGGGCGTATTGACCTCGACATAGCCGGCGCGCTCCTGACGACGACGCATATAAGTGAGCAGGTTCTGGAACATCTGCCAGCCATGCGGATGCCAGAAGACCGCGCCCGGGCCGAATTCCTCGAAATGGAACAGGTCCAGCTCGCGGCCCAGCTTGCGATGATCGCGCTTGGCCGCTTCTTCCAGCCGATGCAGATGGGCATTCAACTGCTTTTTGTTGAGCCAGCCCGTGCCGTAAATCCGCGTTAGCTGCGCGTTCTTCTGGTCACCGCGCCAATAGGCCCCGGCGACGCGCATCAGCTTGAACGCCTGCGGGTCGAGCTTGCCCGTAGAAGCAAGATGCGGCCCGCGGCACATATCCAGCCACGCGCCCTCGCTGCCCGGTTCCCCCGACCAATAGACCGTCAGTTCCTCATCCTCGGGCAGTTCCTTGGCCCATTCGGCCTTGAAGGTCTCGCCTTCCTTTTCCCATTTGTCGATCAGCTGCTGACGGCTCCATACCTCGCGCACCAGCGGCTTGTCGGCCTTGATAATTGCGCGCATCTTTTCCTCGATCGCAGGCAGGTCATCCAGACCAAAGGGCTCGCGGGAGGCCGGGGCCATCACGTCATAATAAAAGCCATCCTCGGTCGCGGGACCAAAAGTGATCTGCGTACCGGGCCATAAAGCCTGCACCGCCTCGGCCAGCACATGGGCATAGTCATGCCGCACCAGCTCGAGCGCGTCTTCTTCATCGCGATTGGTGATCAGCGCCAGATCGGTATCACTATCCAGCGGGCGCATGATATCGCGCACCTCGCCACCGACCCGCGCCGCCATTGCCGCCTTGGCAAGGCCGGGGCCGATATCCGCGGCAATCTGTGCCGGCGTGGTGCCCGATGCGACTTCACGTGCGGAGCCGTCGGGCAGGGTGATCTTGATCATCTCTGTCATCGCATCTCATCCATCATTTTGCCGCGCCTTGGCACAATTGCCCATAATGATAAAGGGCGCGGTTGAAGCCGACGTCGGGAAGTTTTGACGATTTTCCGATAAAGCCGACGCCCGCCTCATCAGAACCGGAGGCGGGTGTGTCTTGATAAAGGCTAGTTAGCGCCAGCCACAGACCATCCGCCTCCCCCAAAACGCTCTTGGCGCGTCGGGGTGGTGATAGTGGTGGTCGTGGTCAACAGACAAGCCATAACGTCTGTTTAATGGCTGAGCCTTTCAAAGTCACTAAGGAAATGTGAGATGTCCGGCACGACCGGCAGAGCGTTGCGACTAGCTCGACGTCGGCAGCACAGGCGTTGTCGCATCGGTGGCAATGCCGGTAAAACTATTCTCAACCTCTGATGTCACCTCAACAAGCTGCGGTTTTTCCCAGCGCTTGCGTTGCTCTGGTGCCTTGCCTGTTTGTCCCTGTTGCATGATTGTCCCCTCGGCTGATGCGCTTGCAACCCATGGCGAACCTAGTCGGTTATCAAAATGTTGCAAGTGAATTCAAATGCATAGCAGCGCCCTTTCCTTTATGGAAAGCTTACTTGACATAAGCGAATCATTGTGTCAAACACCCTTTCCATAAAGAACAGGAGGTTTTCCATGACGATGCCGCACTATATGAAGAATTACAGCCGCCGAATCCTGATGTTTATCGGGGCCTATATGGTGATCCTGTTTGCCGGTCTCAGCTATGCAAAGCAGGGCGATCCGCCACAGCTGGCGCTGGTTGCGCTGGCTATCGCGACCGCGCTGCCGATTTGCGGCGTCTTCTGGACAATCTTCCGCCTGCTGATCGAATGCGATGATGAATATCAGCGGCTGCTGATCGCCAAGCAGGTGCTGATGGCGACCGCCTTTACGCTGGTGATTGCCACCGTCTGGCAGTTTCTCAAAGTCTATGATGTGCTGGAGGCCGGACCGCAATGGATAGGCGTGATCTGGCTGGCGATGTTCGGTCTGGCGGCGCCCTTTGCCCGGTGGCGGGCATGAAGAACCGGCTGAAAGTGCTGCGCGCCGAGCGCGACTGGTCACAGGCGGATCTGGGCACCCATCTCGGCATATCGCGGCAAAGCGTCAACGCGATCGAGAAAGGCCGCTATGATCCGTCACTGCCACTGGCGTTCAAAATTGCCGATCTGTTCGGCATGCGGATCGAGGAGATTTTTACGCCTGACCGCAGTAATGTCGGCTGAGCGCTAGTGTGTGACTAGCTCGTAAGGGTGAATGTGAGGTCGACGAAAGGGCCATTGCTGGAACTGATGTCATCAGGGGTTTTTGACAGTTCGACCAGTTCGGGCCGGACCCATGATTGTCTGGTATTGGCTGATTCCTGAGAATTCTGTGTATCGGTCATCGGGTCATCCCTTGCCATTATTCGAGAAGATTCTAGCAAATCTGACCCGCAACGCCAGAACCATGATGGTTTGAAAGGCGCTAAATGTGATTCATGATGCCAGTGCATTCGGCTATGCCATGCAGCGCGCGCCGGGCGATGAGTGATCAGCTGCTGGTACCACGGCCAAAATCCGACAATGTGCCAGTCGCTTAACTGGTGCTCGTCCCAAGGTCTCCGCCAAGACCGCCTGCTGCCTTTATGTCATCAGCCATTGCTGCCAGTTCGACCAGTTCCGGGCGCACCCATGGCTGCCTGATTTCGGTAGTGTCTTCATAAACAGGTGTGTCGGTCATGATGTGGCTCCCTTGTTACTATCAAGAAAACTATCAAGCTCGGCATGCAAAGCAAGCTCTATCATGGTTCGGTAAACAATGGCTGGATGCCATTGGCGTTATCAGGAAGTCGAAGAAAACCCATCATCAATAGCGCCGGTGAGATTTTCTATGTCGGGTGCGCCCCTATCCAGTTCCGTAAGCTGTGGGCGGGTCCAGGGTTGTTTTGCAATATGACTGGCTTCCATTTACTTCTGGTCTTGAATGAATCTGCTCCTGAAATATTGGGCCCATAACTATCGCCGGAATGACAGATTAAATTAAACACAATGCACTAAACAGGGCGCATCAGGCCGTCCAGGTGACTGTCATTCGCTGCCAGTCACTTTTAGGGCAGGTACTCGCAGCGCGGAATCTGAAGAACGCAAACCTGTCTAATAACAAGTGTGCGCAGCGTGGCTGATAACAGGCGCTACATTAGCTGGTAGTGGTATTGAAGGGGCCGTCGGTACCCGCACCGGGACCAAATTGAACATCTTCTGTCGTGTGGGTAAGTTCCACGAGTATAGGGCGCACCCATGGCTGCTTGGTGATGGCTGGGTTCTCAGAAATCGGTGTATCATTCATTGCGTGCGTCCCTTTTTAGTATTCGGGAACAGGCTAGCAAATCCAACCCGCAAGGCAAGGTCCATAATGGTCGTGGAAGACCGTGTTTTGATGTCTCGAGCGTAACGAGGTGGACTGTGACCGCCGCCTTCGGGGTCAAACAGTCTGCATTTAAGACTTTTCTTGCATCATGCACTGAATCCTGTCAGCGTTTGTGCATGGACGAGGATATTGATCAATCAGAGAAACGCGCCTGCCTGGTTATCGGGGCAGGGGATGATACCGGCAGTGCGATTGCCCGCGCCTTCGCGGCCAAAGGTTATATCGCCTGCGTATCGCGGCGGCCGCGGCATAGTGACGCACTCGATGCGCTGGTGCGCGACATAGAGGCCACAGGCGGCGAGGCTGTGGCCTGTCCGGTGGATGCCCGCGATGAGGACGAAATGGTTGCGCTGTTCGAGCGAATCGAGCGCGATATCGCACCGCTGGGCGTGGTGGTGTTCAATATCGGCGCCAATGTGCAGTTCAAAATCCGCGAGACCACCGGCCGTGTTTATCGCAAGGTGTGGGAGATGGCAGCCTTTGCCGGCTTTCTGACGGGCCGTGAGGCGGCAAAGCACATGGTGCCGCGCGGCGATGGGACGATTTTGTTTACCGGCGCGACCGCGTCATTGCGTGGCGGGCCGGTCTATTCCGCCTTTGCCGGAGCGAAATTCGCGCTGCGGGCGCTGGCGCAGAGCATGGCGCGCGAACTGGGGCCGGAGGGCGTGCATGTCGCGCATGTCGTGGTCGACGGCATGATCGATTCCAATTTCATCCGTCAGAATGTGTCCGGGGTCGATGATCTGCGTGCCGATGACCGTATCCTGTCACCCGATGCCATCGCCGCCAATTATGTCATGCTGCACGAACAGCCGCGCAGCGCCTGGACGCATGAACTCGATCTTAGACCATGGAAGGAAGAGTGGTGATGCCGAAAACGGTTGAATTCATCTTCGATTTTGCCAGCCCCAATGGCTATCTGGTGCATTGTGCCCTGCCCGCGATCAGTGAGCGGACGGGGATTGGTTTCAATTACAGCCTGGCACTGCTCGGCGGTATTTTCAAGCTGACCGGCAATCAGGCGCCGATGGTGGCCTTTGCCGACATCCCCAAGAAGCTCGCCTATGAGCAGCTTGAGATACAGCGCTTCATCAAGCAGCACCACGTGGACAAATTTCAGTTCAACCCGCACTTCCCGGTGAATACGGTGCGGCTGATGCGCGGCGCCCTGGTGGCGGAGAAGCAAGGCCGACTGATGGACTATATCGAGGCCGGGCTGTACCATATGTGGGAAGCGCCCAAGGCCATGGGCGATGCCGATGTCTATGCCGCGGCAATGACGGAATCGGGCTTTGACGGCGCGGCGCTGTCGGTGGCCTATGATGATCCCGAAATCAAGCAGGCACTGCTGCAGCGCACCCAGAATGCGGTCGATCGCGGCGTATTCGGCATCCCCACCTTCTTTGTCGGCGACGAGATGTTCTTTGGCAAGGAGCGGCTGCACCAGGTCGAGCAGGCGGCGCTCGCCGACACCCAGGGGTAGTTGGCGCACGCCGACAGGTTCGAACCGCAATCAGCCATAGAGCAGCTTTGCCGCGCCACGGGTCATGGCGGCAAAATCATGACCGGCCCCGGGCACGGTCTGCACTTGCCATTGCAGAGGGATGCCGAGCTCTGCTGCCTTTCGCTGCGCCGTGCGATGGAAATAGCGCCCACGCTGCAAGCGGCCCGGACCCTGACGGTCGGTGGCCGGGGTGCGCAAAAAGGTACCACCGGCGCCTTCATTGTCATCCTTCTCGCCGAGCAGCAGCACCAGTGATCGACCCAGCGATGCTTTGAGATCCGCTTCGGTGAGTCCGGTGTCGGCCAATCCGGTCGGCAGCGGCTCGGCCAGGTCCGGCAGGGTATAGAAACCGGCATTGGCGGCGATGATCCGTCCGGCCCTTGCCTGAGGATGGAAAAGCACCAGCCGATGCAGAATTTGGCCACCGGCGGAATGGCCGAAAATATCATAACCCTGTTGCCGCGAGCCGGTAGCGGTGACAATATGGTCGAACACCCGGTCGAAATCCCCGAACAGCCAGCTCGCCCGGTCCGGGTTGACCGAGAAGCGGATATCCTCATCGCGCATCCGGATCACGCGGCCGCCGCCATCCGGGCGCTCGATCACCATATTGTCGAACCGCAGGTCGCGGATAACGCCGCCCATATGATAGGCGGAAAAATCATAATCAGCCTCGGGATATCCCAGCGCCGCGACCAGAGTGCCGGTGGACCAAGCGGTTTCGAGCCAGGCGTTGCGATATTCGTCGCTGTCCCGTCCGGCTCCGGGAACGACCAGCAGGATCGGCGATGTCGCGGTGAAATTGTCCGGCTTGTAATAATCGATGCGGATGCGCGCCATATCCTTGCCTGCCAGGGTGAAATACCCGGCACGCGCGGCCAGCCGGTCCGGGGCATGGCCGAGATCGGTTTCCTGCCCCGGTTGCAATATCATGCCGCAATCGGGGCATTTGCCTGGCGCGAGGAACATATGGTTGTCCATGCTGCACCCGCATGGTGGACATCGGAACCTCTCGTCTGTGGCGTTGGCGATTGCCGCCAGCGCCGGCGGCTGCACAAGCATTCCGGCAGCACCGGCCATCGCCGATGCCAGCACTGTCCTGCGGTCGGTACAGACCATTTTCCCTCTCCTATTGCTGAAAGCGCTTGCGATATTCGCCAGGCGAAATGCCGAAGCAATTTTCAAAAGCGCGACGGAAACCGTCCGTGCTGATGAACCCGACCGCATGACTGGCCTGCGCTATCGTCATGCCCTGGTCGAGCAGCGCGCGCGCACTGTCGAGCCGCAGCCGCTTGATATAGGCTGCGGGTGGAGTCCCGAATGCGTCGCGGAAGCGGCGCGACAGCTGGCGGCTGCTCATTCCGGCGCGACCGGCCAGCGCCTCGACTCCGAGGTCTTTGTCGAGATTGCCCGCCGCCCAGGCACACAGATTCTCCAGTCCCCTGGGGGCCGCGGCCTGCATCTGCAGCGGCAGGGAGAACTGCTCCTGACCGCCGGTGCGACGCAGGAATACAACCATCTGCCGCGCCACCTGCATCGCCGCATCGCTGCCGAGGTCGCGCTGGATCAGGTCAAGTGCCAGATCGACCCCGGCGGTGACACCGCCAGAAGAATGGAAGCGGCCATCGCGTAGATACAGCGCATCGGCTGCGACATTCACCCCGGGATAGCGACGCTGCAGATCGGCAGCATGGGCCCAATGGGTAGTGATGCACCGTCCATTGGCCAGCCCCGATTCAGCAAGGGCATAGGCGCCGGTGCATATTGATGCGATATAGCGGAAATGCGCTGCTTGTTGCTGCAGCCAGCCAGCGATCAGCGGCAAGGCGGGGCCGATGCGAATCCCCTCGCCGCCCGGTATCACCAGAATATCAGCGCCGCCGGAGCGATCAGTGGGCGATTGTCCCGGCACTTCATGGTCGGCGCATAGCCTGAGACCGGACTCGCTGCGAACCACCCTGTCGCCCAGCGACCAGGTCTCGACGATATAAGCCTGCTTGCCATCGGCAGCGACAGCGGTGGCAAAGGCTTCGGCGGGACCTGCGACATCGAGTGCATTAACCCTGTCGAACAACAAAAAGGCGACGGTGCGAACCATATGCTTGACTTAGGATAGAACTGGAGATGTCTCAAATGACATTCTTCCGATCAAAACGGACATTTCCGAGGATGGAATGGGACTTTTGTCCGGGATCGTGGCAACGGCTTGCAAATGCGCATCGCGCGCCATATCGCAGGTGCCATGATTCAGGAAACTGCTATCGCCTATCTCCCCCGTCCCGACACGCTGAAGCTGGCCTACCGCCACCGCACTGGCAGTGCCGCCAAGCCGACACTGGTATTCCTGCCCGGCTATATGTCCGACATGGACGGCGGCAAGGCGGTTGCGATCGATCAGTGGGCGGCTGAAAATGGTCTTGGCTGTTTGCGGTTCGATTATGCCGGTTGCGGCTCCAGCGAGGGAGATTTCGAGGACCAGACCCTTATCAGCTGGCGCGATGATGTGCTGCTCCTGATCGACCGGCTGGTCGAAGGTCCGGTCATAGTGATCGGTTCATCCATGGGTGGCTGGTTGATGTTGCTGGTCGCGCTGTCACGGCCGAGCCGTGTCACCGGCCTGCTCGGCATTGCCGCCGCACCCGATTTCACCTTATGGGGCTTTACCCAGGAACAGAAGCTGACAATCCTGCGTGAGGGCAAGCTGGTCGAAACCAGCGACTATGGCCCGGAGCCCTATATCACCACCAGGGCTTTCTGGCAGTCGGGCGAAGCACATCGCCTGCTCGAAGCGCCTATCGACATAGCCTGCGCGGCGCGCTTCATCCACGGCCAGGCCGATCCCGATGTACCCTGGCAATATAGTCTGGAAACGGCAAAGCTGTTGCGTTCAGCCGATGTGCAGACGGTGTTTGTCAAGGATGGCGATCATCGGTTGTCGCGACCACAGGATATTGCCCTGATCCTGACGATGTTGGCGCAACTGGTCGATCCGTCAAAAGCCGAAGGCTGAACCCGCTGCAGGAGACTCGCTTGTCCGTGATACGCCCTGGTCCCGTTGTGGCGATTCTTGCTGCGTCTACGCTGCTGCCGCAATCGCTGGCGGCGCAGGTGATGGGGCCGCCTGATCCGCGCGAGGCCCAGTTTAACCGTTGCCTCGATATCGCCATTGATGATCCGTCGAGCGGCGTCGCCAATGCCAATGAATGGCTGACCACCGGGGGCAGCTATTTTGCCCGCCATTGTCTCGGCTTTGCCTATGTTCGTCAGCAGCGCTGGCAGGCGGCGGCCATCGCTTTCGCCCAGGCCGCCAATGCTGCCCAGAGCGCCGGTGACAAGCGCGCTGCCAATCTGTGGACCCAGGCGGCCAATGCCGCTCTGGCGGGCAGTCAGTTCGATGACGCGCTGTCCTATATTGACAGCGCCCTTGCACAGGGGACGCTCACTGGCCAGATGCGTGGCGAGGCGCATCTCGACCGCGCCCGCATCCTGGTGGCGATGAAACGGCTTGAGGATGCGCGCGGCGATTTTGCCCAGGTGCAAAAGCTTGTTCCCGAAGATCCGCTGGGCTGGCTGCTGTCGGCAACGCTTGAGAGGCGGCTCGACAATCTCGAGCGCGCGCGCGCCGATATCCAGGTGGCGCTTTCGCTCGGTCCGGAAGATCCCGACATATTGGTCGAGGCCGGTGCCATCGCCATATTGTCGGGAGACCTGGCCGCTGCTCGCAAGGCGTGGGAGCAGGTGGTGACAATCAATGCCCCCGGGCCGGCCCGGGTCTCGGCCCAGGACTATCTGCGCCAGCTGGATGAGATGGCGGATAGTGAAGAGAGCGGGGAAGCCCCCGCCTCACCGGCGGCGGGCACCGGCACCGATACTATTCCAGATAGAAATTGACCGTGGTGACGACGCGGACCTTTTTATAGGGGGTATCGCTGACGCCATAGCCGCCATCGCCGTCGCGCGAAGAGACCGAGAAATAGCCCTGGGTCGCGCTCTTGATCGCGCCGACATCGGTACCGCTGTCCTGGGCGAATTGTTCCGCTGCCTTGCGTGCATCCTTGGTCGCCTCGGCCACCATTTCCGGTTTGATGTCGTTGAGCCTGGTGAAGCTGAAATTCATGCCCGACCCATCCTCAAGCACAATGCCACGGCGCACGAGGCCGAACTGCTCCGATACTGCGGCCTGCGCCTTCTCGATGTCATCGGTGCGCAGCTGCAGCCGCTGGCGGATGGTGAAGGTCTGGTTGCCATATTCGGTATAGCGCGAGACATTGACGCCGGTGGGTTGCAGGGCATCGCCGGCAAAGCCAAGTTCGGTGAAAAAAGCGCGAATGGCGTCGGTATCGCGGTCGATATCATTTTGTGCCTGCTCCATGCTCGTCGACTTGGCCGAATAAGCGATGGTCCAGGTGGCGAGATCGGCGGTCACCTCGCGTTCCGCCAGTCCGCGCACGGTGACCGAACGGTCAGCCTCGCGGGCGCGGAGCAGGCCATCGCCGAGCAAATAACCGCCCAGCACCAGGCCGATGGCTATAATGCCGGCGCTGCCCCAATAGAGCCCGCGTGCCGCTGATTGAGAGGGTGACAGGTTTTCGGATGACTCGGACATTTTCGCTTCCCCTTTGCAGTAATCATGCACACATTGCGAACAGCGACCGTGCCCCAGCCAATATGTTTTCAGCGATGAACCGTTTCTGAACTGCGACGAATGGAGTGAGACTAACTGTTATGACCCAATATCTGCACAGCATGATCCGTGTAACCGATCCCGAGGCGACGGTTGCCTTTTTCAAGCTCATCGGTGTCGAGGAGGTGCGGCGGGTCGATGTCGAGGCAGGGCGCTTTACCCTGATCTTCCTCGCTGCACCGGGGCAGGAAGGGCTGGCCGAGGTCGAGCTGACCTATAATTGGCCGCGGGAAGATGGCAGCGCAGCCGAAGCCTATGAGGGCGGTCGCAATTTCGGGCATCTCGCCTATCGCGTCGAGGATATCTACGCGACCTGCCAGCGGCTGATGGATGCCGGTGTTACCATTAACCGCCCGCCGCGCGATGGCCATATGGCCTTTGTGCGTACCCCGGATGGTATATCGATAGAGTTGCTGCAGCAGGGCAGTCTGGAGCCGAAAGAGCCTTGGGCATCCATGCCCAATAGCGGCGAATGGTGATGCTGCATCGCGGCGTGATAGAGGCAGTCAATGGCACCGCGACTGTTCACAATATGGTCACAATCGCTCATTTATGCTAAATCCTGTTTGAGAGTATGTGGGTCGGGAAACGCAAACAAGGATCAGGATTATGCCACGTTTCAAACAGATTTCCGCCGGTGCTGCTGCGGGCCTCGGACTTGTGGTCGTCGCTCCGTTGCTGATTTCCGCCGCTGAGCCGGGCCAGATTGACCGTGCCGCGCTGGACGAGAAGCAGCTGGCCAAGCTGGACCAGCTGCTCGACGGTCGCGAAGCCACGGGTGAGCGCCGCTGTATCTCCCAGCGGCTGATCCGCAACGTCACCACCATCAGCAATGATGTGCTGGTCTATAATATGCGCAATGGCGATGTATTGGTGAACCAGCCGGTCAAGGGCTGCCCCAATCTGAAGAACAACACGCTGGTGACCAATCGCCCCGTAGATCTGCTGTGCAAGGGCGATGTTGCCACCATCACCGATTTTCGCTCGGGCGTGACCTATGGTTCCTGCCAGTTCAGCATGTTCACCGAATATGAGAAGGCCGAAGAGGCCGCCGACTAGGGTCTGGCTCTAGGCTTTTGGCGCGTCTGTCGGAAAGGCGGAGAGAAAGCCGGTCAGCGCCGCGCCAATATGGTCGACATCATAGCCGCCTTCCATGATGATGGCGCTGGGCAGACCGGTTGCGGCAACCATTGCGCCCATTTTCGGATAGTCTTCCAGCTCCAGTACGAAATGCGAGATTGGGTCGCTGGCCAGCGTATCCGCACCGAATGATATCAGCAGCAATTCGGGGTTGAAACGGGTGATGGCGGCGAGTGCCTGCTCGAGCGCGACGGCATAATCGTGCCACCGGGTACCGCGCGGCAGGGGAAAATTGGCATTATACCCCTTGCCTGCCGCTTCTCCGTGCTCATCTCCATGGCCCCAGAAAAACGGGAAGTCCGTCGCCGGGTCGGCATGGATCGAGGTGAAGAAGACATCATCGCGGCTGTAGAATATGTCCTGCGTGCCATTGCCATGATGATAGTCGACATCGAGAATGGCGACACGACGAACCCCATTGTCACGGGCATATTGCGCCGCGATGGCGACATTGTTGAGATAGCAATAGCCGCCCATATAATCCGCTCCCGCATGATGGCCCGGCGGTCGGCACAGGCCGCAGCTTGCGGCCGCGCCGTCGAGCAGCGCATCGACAGCCGACAGCGCCGTCCGGGCATTGGCGCGGGCACTGTGCCAGCTTTGCGCGGCGATGGGAGTTGCGGCATCGAAACTGAACTGACCCAGATCACCATCGATACGGTTGAGGGTCAGCGATCGCCGCCCGACAACCGGCCATGCATAGCCCGAAGCATCGCCGTCACGTCCGGCCTCGCGCCAGCGGCGGTGTGCATGTTGCAGGAAATCGAGATAGTCGACGTTGTGGACCGCTGCGATCGGAGCGATACCGAAATCTGCCGGCTCTTCGAGCCTATGGCCGGCCGCAATGACAGCCGCGGTCAGCGCGTCGATACGCCCGACATGCTCGGCATAGGGGACGAAACCGCCATTGTGCAGTTCGGTCGCCGGATTATGGGCGCGCTGCCCGGGATCGAAAAACACCCGCATTGCCCGGCTGGCTGTGGCAGTATCCATAGCGTCAGGGACCCGTTATCAGATCAACGGGGAGTGTCGGTTCGCTGAGTATCTTCTCCATCGCGGCCCAGCGCATTGCCGGGTCACTACCCGCACTTTCGACATAATCGCGCACCAGGTCGCGGCCCAGCCCATAGTTGATGACATAGCTGCGATAGGTGTCGGTGAAGCGGATTGACCGTTCTGCCCGCTTGCGCCGCACCAGAAGATATTTCCGGGTCAGCGCGATAGCCTCTTCACGGCTGATCTCGCCATCAAGATAGCGTTGGGCTATGGTGAAGCGGGCACCTGAAAGATCGCGCAGAGCCTTTTGCAGATCGGCCATTTCCTTTGCGGTATCCGGGTCCAGGCCAGCCATCGGATAGAGCACCGACTGCTCATAGGCGAGCTTCTCGTCTCCGGGGAAGGCGAGCTCGATGCCATAATTGGCGCTGCCCTCGGCGATCAGGCTTTGCGGACTGTAGAGCGGGTAGACCTGATATTCGACCCAGCCGCGCTGGCGTGACAGGTCGCGCTCGAGCAGCATGTTGTACACATGGTGGCCGGGATAGCCTTCATGGCAGCCGAGATCGATGGCCCGGCCGGTGCGCAAGGGCAGGTCGGTATTGATCTCTATCCTGCTGCTAAAGCCGCCCTGATAATAATTATAGCCGCTCCATGGCTTGTCGCTGACAAAAACCATGGTGAAGCGTTCGCTCTCGGGCAGGGCGATATGCTCCAGGGTGCGTCGGCGGCATTCGCCGATGGCGGCATCGAATACCGCTTTGACACGATCCGCCGGCAGGGTGTGTCGTGCGGGAATGACGGATATGCGGTCGATAAGCGGCCCGCTTCCGGGGAATTGCCGGTCCAGTCGCGCCAGCACCGAGTCATAGCTGGATAATGGCTTGATTTCGGGCACAACGCCGTAGAGTCCCAATGCCTCATCGCGAAAGGACAGTGTCTCCCCCTGCAGCATCAGCAATCGGGTGCGTGCTGCGGTCAGCTGCGCCAGCAAAAAGGCGCGGCGCTTCTGCTGCAACGGGTTGAGCAAGCTTTCGTCGACGAGATCGAGCCGTTCTTCCAGCGCGATCACCGCATTGGCGAGATCGACCAGTCCGCGCGGATTGGCTTCGGCTTCTGCCTTCCACTCCGCTGGCCCGTAATAGGCATCGATATATCCGGGTTCATGGCTGCCGATTTCGAGCGACAGCCGGACATATTCTTCGGCGATGCCGTCCATGGTGACCGCCACTTTTTCAGGGGTCGGCGCAGGCGCGGTAACGGGTGGTTTGGCAGCGGTGCAGGCGCCGAGCAGTAACAGACAGGCAAGCGACAGGACAGTGCCGGCCGCTACGGCGAAACGCACTATTCGGCCGCCTGTGGATCGGTAGCCGCTGCCTTCTCCGCGGCCGCCATAGCGGCGCGTTCGGCCAGCCGCTTATTGCATGCCGATCGCAGCACAAAATAGCCGACAACCGCAGAGACGATCGAACCCATCAGGATGCCGATCTTGGCCTCATCACGCAGCAGCTGCATATAAGGATCCTTACCGGCAAAGGCGAGTTCACCGATGAACAGGCTCATGGTAAACCCGATGCCGCACATCATCGAGAGGCCGTAAATCTGTTGCCAATTGGCATTGGGTATCTTCTTGGCAAAGCCGATTTTGACGCAAACCCAGATGCTGCCGAAAATGCCGAGTTGCTTGCCGACCAACAGGCCCAGCGCAATGCCAAGCGGCAGCGGTGCGAACACTTCCGACCAGCTCAGCTTGCCGATAATCTCGACTCCCGCATTGGCAAAGCCGAAAACCGGGATGATGAAAAAGGCGCTGATCGGAGCGATGGCGTGTTCGAGGACATGCAGGGGTGATTCCGCATCATCCGGCGCGCCCGGGCTCTTGGTGATCGGGATAGTCAGCGCCGCGAGCACGCCGGCAATGGTGGCATGGACGCCCGACATCAGCACCAGATACCATAGCACCAGGGTGAAGACGAAATAGATTGGCAGCGAGCGGACGCCGGCACGGTTGATGCCGAACATGATCGCCAGCACCACCGCAGCGGCGGCAAGGAAGGCGATCTTCAGGCCTGACGTGTAGAACAGAGCAATGATCGCAACCGCGCACATGTCATCGACAATGGCAACAGTTACCAGAAAAAGCTTGAGAGACGCCGGCACCCTGTTGCCCAGCAGCGCCAGCACCCCGATGGCGAAGGCAATGTCGGTGGCCGCCGGGATCGCCCAGCCGCGGCTGAGTTCGGGCATACCGGCCGCATAGATGACGATGATGAAGACAATCGCGGGGACCGCCATGCCGCCCAGCGCGGCAATGACCGGAAGCCGCCGGTCATCCCAGGTTGCCAGCCGTCCATCGATGAATTCGCGTTTGATTTCGAGGCCGACAAGGAAGAAGAATATCGCCATCAGCCCGTCATTGATCCACAGATGCGGGGTCATGGGACCCAGCTTTTCGGTCAGGACAGGGCCTTCAATCTCGTGCAGCACATGATGATAGACATCATAAAGCGGCGTATTGGCGATGATCATTGCCACCGCGGCGGAGATCATCAGCAGGACGCCACCGGCGGCTTCGCTCTCAAGAAAATTGCGTAATGCGGAATTGCTGCCGGAGCGGGGTGTCTTTGGCGCAGCCATGTAAGTCCTTTCGCTGGGGCATGGGTCATGGCCCCCATCATCAATGGTTCAGCCTCTATGTATAAGCATATTCCCCTGAGTCCAGTCGCCAATGGTCGCAATGCCGTGATGAGCGGTGCGGCGCGATATGCGCTGGGGCTTTGACAAGCTTCACAATAGCAGCAAGAGTATGCATGAACACATTGCCGGCGCCGGTGTCGGTCAGGGGGACGATTGTGGCAGCCGATTGGGGAAGCTGGCTCGACATTGGCGCGCGCGAGCTGGCATTTTTCGCCGGGTTCTGGTTCCTTCTCGGTGCACTCGATGACATTGCTGTCGACCTGTTATGGTGGCGGCGCAGATCTGCTCCCGAGCATCGGCACACGCCTGAAGGATATCCCCGGCGCCGTTTTGCCGTGCTTGTCCCGGCCTGGGATGAAGCGCAGGTCATTGCCGGAACGCTCGGCACCATGCTGCAGCGCTGGCAGCACGAGGATGTGCAGATATTCCTCGGCTGCTACCCCAATGACCCGGCGACGCTGCATGCTGCGCTGGCACTGACCGGTGACCCGCGGCTCAGCATTGTCATCAACAGCGAAGACGGCCCGACCTCCAAGGCTCAGTGCCTCAACCGCATGTGGCAGGCGCTGTGCCATGAAGAACGGCGTTCGGGCCATGCCTTTGATGCCGTGGTGCTGCATGATGCCGAGGATATCGTGCATCGCGACGCGCTCGCGCTCTATGCAGATAAGCTGGAAACGCATGCAGTGGTGCAGCTGCCGGTAATCCCGCTTATCCATCCGGGCTCCCTCTTTGTTTCCGGCCATTATGCCGATGAATTTGCCGAGGCGCATGGCAAGGCGATGGTGGTCCGCGACAGCCTAGATGCCGGCCTGCCGCTGGCAGGTGTCGGCTGCGCTATTGACCGCCAGGTGCTGGGTCGGCTCGCAACAGGAAGCGGTGCCGCTCCTTTTTCTGAAGACAGTCTGACAGAGGATTATGAGCTTGGTCTGTTGCTGCACCGCGCAGGCGCGCGCGCCTGCTTCTGTCGCTGCCGCAATGGTGATGGCGAGTGGATTGCCACCCGTGCCTATTTTCCACACCGCCTTGGTGATGCGGTGCGCCAGAAAAGCCGCTGGATTGCCGGTATCGCGCTGAGCGGCTGGGACCGGCTCGGCTGGCAGGGAGGCATGGCCGAATATTGGATGCGGCTGCGTGACCGGCGAGCAATGCTCAGCGCGCTTGTCCTGCTGGCGGCCTATGGCGCCATTGTCTGCGGCGGCATGGTGGCGATAGCCAGCTGGTTCGGGCTGATCACGCCGACGCCATTCGCCAGGCCGCTGCAGATATTGCTGCTGGCCAATGCTCTGTTCCTGCTGTGGCGGCTGGTGATGCGGGTTGTCTTCACAACCCGCCTTTACGGTCTGGAGCAGGGGTTGCTGGCGATACCGCGCATGATTACCGCCAATATCATTACCATCATGGCAGCGCGCCGGGCGATGATGATCTATTGCAAATTGCTGCTCGGTGGTCCGCTACGCTGGGACAAGACCGATCATGCCGTGCCGGAAGAGGTGCGGACGCCTGCCTATGACGTGCTGCGCGTGCGCGATACATGACATTGCATCGGCGTGCCACACCGGGAGAGCCGCTGCGCTTTCTGCTGATCGTGCTGTTGCTGTGGTGCGGCGGCCGCCTGATTGCCTATGGTGTCCCTCAGATGTTGCTGGCGCCTGCCGGTGAGGCGGGTAGCGCACCACCGGTAATAGAAGCACTGCGCGACGCGCTGGCCAGCGCTGCTGGCGACGCCGCCCCCCCGGCTCTCGAACCAGGGCAATCCGTACGGCGCGTCAATGGGCGTTCGGCTAATGCGCTTGTAATGGCGATGCACCCACAGAGCCGGGAAATCGCTCCGGCAGGACTGCCGCGAGCTATGCTGGCACAGCATCAGCTCTTATATTGGCGTCATGTGCGCCCGGCCTTTGTGCTGCGCACATATGACGCTTCTCCATTTACAGAGCCGGCGGTCCATGGTGCATATGACAAATTCCAGCTGCGTGAACCGGGTCAGCAAAGACTGTCTTCGGCTTCGCCAGGAAATGTGGATCGCCTGTCGCTCGACGCCTGGGGATTTGTGCGTCCGGGCAGTGCTGTCAGCCCGATCGGCGGTCGTGGCCAATATGGCGGCAGTCAGGCCGGTACGGTGTTGCGCTATCGGCTGGGTGACGGCAGTGCTTCGGCACCGACGTTGTTTGCCCGGGCCACGCGCGCCTTTTCCGGTCCATCCCAGGCAGAGCTCGCTATTGGCGCCAGCATCCGCCCGGTGAAGAAACTGCCACTGCGCGTCGCCGCCGAACAACGGCTGGCGCTCGATGACAGCGGTTTTTCCCGTCCTGCGTTCTATGCCTATACCGAAATGCCGCGGCTCGCGCTGCCACAAGGCGTGTCGCTTGACAGCTATGGCCAGGCCGGTGCGGTGGGTGTCGCGGATTCCGCCTGGTTTTTTGACCTGCAGCTGGTGGCGCAGAAGCAGGTTGCCCGTGACAAGCAGCGCGATCTGTCGCTCGGCGTCGGCTTGTGGAGTGGTGGTCAGGGCCCGATTGAAAGCGATGATGATAGCGGGTTGCAGATCGACCATGTGGTTCGGGTCGACATCGGGCCGGGGGCTGCCATTGGGTTTTCCGTGGCCGGACAGCCGGCGAGTGTTGCGCTCGACTGGCGCCAGCGTGTCGCCGGCAATGCCGATCCCGGATCGGGCCCGGCGCTGACGGTATCGACGCGTTTTTGAGAACAGACGATTTTACCCACGCTTGATGCGGTTATTGCCCTTCCGGTGGGCGTGCAAAAAGACTAGGTTCAGGCCAGTCATGGACGTCTATCTTCCCATCGCAAACCTTTCGGTCAACGCACTGGTCATTATCGGCCTGGGCGGTCTGGTCGGTCTGCTTTCGGGCATGTTCGGCGTCGGCGGGGGGTTTCTCACCACGCCGCTGCTGATCTTTTATGGCATACCACCGACAGTGGCCGCCGCATCCGCATCGACCCAGGTCACTGGCGCCAGCATTTCCGGGGTGATGGCGCATACCAAGCGCAAAGCGGTGGATTATCACATGGGGGCCATGCTTGCGGCGGGTGGCCTGGTGGGGACGCTTTTTGGCGCCTTGCTGTTCCGCTTTTTCGAATCGCTCGGCCAGATCGATATCATCATCAACCTCATCTATGTGCTGATGCTGGCCAGCATTGGCGGTCTTATGGCGCGAGAGAGCATCCAGACCATTCGCGCCATGCGCAGTGGTCAGCGGGTTGCGGTGCGCAAGCGTCGGCACCATCCACTGGTTGCCAGCCTGCCGCTGCGCTGGCGCTTCTATCGCTCGGGTCTCTATATCTCGCCGCTGGCACCGCTGCTGCTTGGCTTCATCACCGGCATTTTGACGATGCTGCTCGGCGTTGGCGGTGGCTTCGTGATGGTGCCGGCAATGCTCTATCTGCTCGGCATGGGCGCCCAGGTGGTGGTTGGCACCTCGCTTTACCAGATTCTCTTCGTCACCATTGCCGCGACTCTGGTACACAGTCTGACCACCAAGGCGGTCGATATCGTACTGGCTATCTTTCTGCTTGTGGGCAGTGTCAGCGGTGCCCAGATCGGTGCCCGTATTGCGCAACAGCTCAAGCCGGAATATCTGCGGCTGGTGCTGGCGGCGCTGGTGCTGATGGTGGCGTTCCGTCTCGCCCTTGGTCTGGGCTGGCGGCCGGATGAAATCTATTCGGTGGCGGTTCAGTGAGGCGGATAGCAACCCTGTTCCTTGGCCTTGCGAGCCTGATGCTGCTGACTGCAGCTGAGGAACCGGTGCTGGTGCCCGATGTTTCGCAGCGTACCATCAACATCCGCTATGGCTTCACCGGCGCTGAACTGTTGCTGTTCGGCGCCATTTCCTATCCCAGCGTCCGGCCGCCTGACGTCCAGACCGATATTGTTGTGGTGCTGCGCGGCCCGCCGCAATCGATCACCGTGCGCGAGAAACAGAAAATTGCCGGCATCTGGGTCAATGCCGCCAGCACCGAGTTTCGCTCGGCGCCTTCCTATTACGCTATCGCATCGTCACGACCGCTTGACGACATTGTCGATGACCGTACCGCGCTGATCTATGAATTCGGCCTCGACAAGCTCCAGCTTTCGCCGGCCAGCACCATCGACCCGGAGGAGCAGCGGCGTTTTGTCGACGGCCTGGTCGACCTCAACCGTCGCAACCAGCTGTTCGATGAACGCAATAACGGTGTCACCATAGAAAGTGGCCTGCTCTATCAGGCGCGGCTGCAAATCCCGTCAACCGTGGTCGAGGGCACCTATGAGGCAGAGACGTTTCTGGTGCAGGATGGCGTGGTAGTGGCCGCCGAGATCCGCGAGATCGAGGTCGGCAAGGTTGGCTTTGAGCGTTTTGTCGCAATTGTCGCCGACCGTTACAGCTGGATCTACGGCCTGGCGGCAGTGCTGGTCTCACTGCTTTTCGGTTGGGCTGCGGGCATGATTTTCCAGCGCATATAGTATTGATAACATTGATTTTACACAGTGTTATGGCGCCATATAAAAGGTTTGTTCACCATATTCCGCTAAAGCCGAACGCTATTGAAAAAGCAGGGATATGGACACAGCATGGCTGATATGGGACAGCATAATTTCGACCGTTTCCAACCGGCATCGGTGCGGGATATACCGCAGGAGATGGTCTCCCAGCGTAGCCTGGAAGAGCTTGCCATAGGCGAAGTGATCGAGATCAACGGATCCGGCAGCCAGGTGCTTATCGATTCCTCGCGTCTCGACTTTCTCAACGATGACCCTGACCCCAGTATTGCCATGGCCGGCCAGGTCGGCAGCCAGGTCAAGATCCGCCTCGGCAGTCGCTGGCTGCTGGCCAGTGTCCGTACCCAGCGCATGCACCAGCGCGAAGCTGGTCTGATCGTCGCCCAGATCGATTTTCTCGGCGAAGGCGATGAAGAGAAGCTGACCGGCAAAATCTATCATTTCCGTCGCGGTGTAACCCGCTATCCGGTGCCGGGTACCAAAATCTATGCCGCGACCAGCCATGATCTGAAACAGATTTACGCCGCCGATTCGCGTGCCAATGTCGAGATCGGCACAGTTTATCCGACCAAGGATACCCGCGGTGCGCTCTATGTCGATGCCATGCTGGGCAAGCATTTTGCCCTGCTCGGTTCGACTGGTACCGGTAAATCAACATCGGCGGCGCTGATCCTGCACCGCATCTGTGACATGGCACCCGAAGGCCATATTGTGATGGTCGATCCGCATGGCGAATATTCGGCGGCCTTCAAGACGAATGGCGCGCTTTACGATGTCAGCAATCTGGCCATGCCCTATTGGCTGATGAACTTTGAGGAGCATTGCGAGGTATTCGTCACCTCCGAAGGGCCGGATCGCCAGACCGATTGCGACATTCTGGCCCGGGCGCTGTTCGCGGCGCGGGCAAAGAACCGCATTGCTGAATCTATCGGCAAGCTGACGGTGGATTCACCGGTGCCCTATATGTTGTCGGACCTGCTCACCAACATTCAGGATGCGATGGGCAAACTCGACAAGTCGCACACCACCGCACCCTATATGCGGCTCAAAGGCAAGATCGAGGAGATCAAGGCCGATCCGCGCTATGCCTTCATGTTTTCCGGTATGCTGGTCGGCGACAGCATGGCCAGCTTCCTGTCCAAGATTTTCCGTCTGCCGAGCGAAGGCAAGCCGATTTCGATTATCGACGTCTCGGGTGTTCCTTCGGAGATTACCTCGACCGTTGTCGCGGTGCTGTCACGGCTGGTGTTCGATTACGCCATATGGAGCCGCAACGAACCGCAACGCCCGGTGCTGCTGGTGTGCGAGGAAGCGCACCGCTATATTCCGGCGAGCGAGACCGAGAAGAGCGTTGTACGCGATGTGTTGTCGCGGATCGCCAAGGAAGGACGTAAATATGGCGTTTCGCTGGGGCTGATCACCCAGCGTCCATCCGATCTTGCCGAAGGGGTATTGTCGCAATGCGGTACGATCATTGCGATGCGTCTCAACAATGATCGCGACCAGGCCTATGTCAAGGCGGCCATGCCAGAGGGTGCGCGCGGCTTTCTCGACTCGATTCCGGCGCTCAGGAACCGCGAATGCATTATCTGCGGCGAAGGCGTGTCGATCCCGATCCGCGTGTCATTCGACAATCTGGAAGAAGAGCGCCGCCCGGCTTCGGAAGATCCGAGCTTCAGCGAGCTGTGGAACCAGACCGGTGGCGAAGAGGAAATCGTCGACCGCGTCATCACTCGCTGGCGCAACCAGGGCCGCTAAAAGCGATTTATCGCAGCGATCTGCTTCGTCGTTGCGGCCTCGAAGGGCTGCGCGTTCTCCCCGCGCCTTACTCCTCACAGCTCACTACGCTAAATCGCTTCTGGTTCTATTCCAGCGGCAATACGAGATGACAGCATATTTTTGCGGGCTAAATCCGGGCCGTCAGGCCCGCAAGACCGACCGGTCGCCGCCGCGTATTGCGGCGAAGCCAGGGCTGCGGATGCAGCCGCCTGGCGTTTGAGGGCTGACATATTACGTTCCCCGCGTGTCGCCGAACAGGTGGATATGCTCGCGGTCGGTAAAGCGAAAGCCATGTTTCAGACATAAAGGCACGAGCCATGCACCGCGCAGATGCAGTGTCGGGCTGTCAGTGCCTTCGGGCATCAGATAAAGGCGTTCAGCGGGGATATGGAAACGTTGCTGTAGCGCCAGCACTTCGTCCACATCCTCCGGCTTGGCGATGACGAATTTGAAAAAGGCGCGTTTGTCCGTGGCATAAAAATGCAGCTGGTCCTCGACAAGCGCAAGCTCTGCCGGATTGCCGCTATGGCTGAGCTTGGGGCTGACATTGAACTGGTCGACGCGGATATCGAGCCGGGTCGGTACCGGTGTGGTGCCGTTGGTCTCGATCTCGACCGCCATATCGGGCAGCTTGTCGAGCAGATCAGCCAGCGGCCCGGCCTGCAACAGCGGCTCGCCGCCGGTCACCACCAGTCGCTTCATGCCGAGCGCGAGGATATGTTCGACGACATCGGCAGTAGCGAGTGTTATCTGATTGGCCTTGCGGTCAAAGGTCGCACCATCGCGATGCGGGCGATCATCGCCGTTAAAATGCCAAGTATAGGCGGTGTCGCACCATATGCAGGCGAGATTGCAGCGCGATAGCCGCACAAAGGCCACGGGGTGACCGATGCTCGGCCCCTCACCCTGGATCGAGGCGAAGATTTCCGGACCGCCGTTATCGTCGGTGGCGAGGGTGAGGCGTTCCATTAGGGAACCGGTCCGCTAATTGTGATTTGAAAAGTACCGGATGAACTAGAGCGGGTCAGGATTAAGTTTACTTTTCCTCCCCCTTCGAGATGCATATCCAAGTTTTCGCGCTGCATCATTGCTGCCAGTAACGTACCGGGATCACCAGTTATTGTGCCTCGCGCAGAGCGCATTGCTCCATCAAAGAATACATTGATATGATAATCTACAGGCAGCGAGTTTTCTCCAATTAGAAGTTCGCCATTGCCGGATATAGAGCGCTCAATCATATTATTCCCCTGAACTTTCTGGAGGCCTAATCATTGCACGTCTGCCACTTTTTACTCAATTTCATGCATTGCATTATCGTCCACGCGTTAGGTGCCATACGGTTACCTGCTCTCAAGGGAAGTCCCAGCCGTCCAGATACCAGCCGCCACCATCGTCACGCATGATGGTGGCGGTGTAACTCCAGTGCCACTCCAGCGTATCCGCCAGATATTCCAGCACACAATAATCCAGTGCTGAACAGGACACGCGTCTCAGCCGGTGATCGGCCTTGAAGGCTTTGCGGCTGAGCGGTGGCAGTTCGTCCTCGGTGATCGGCTCACCGCCGTCCAGCGGGACAAGCTGTATGCCCGCCTCTTCGGCGCGCCGTGCATAAATATGATCGGTGATCGCCTCGCGTATCTTTTCATCGATGGCCGCGTGATCATTCCACGCCAGGTGCGCCATGGCGAGAGCCCGGTCGCGCGCATCCGGCCCCATGGGTTCGAGGATAAGCTCGAAGATGATATCCTTGCCCAGCCACTGGCGCACCTGCCCGAAATGATCGAACAGTCTGGAATGCGGCTCGAATTCGCCCAACTCAGCGTCTGTAAAGGGTAGCGGGTTGAATATCCGGTCTGCTGCGGCGGCAAGCTCGGGGTCCTCAACCGGCTCCAGCATTCTCACCCAGTCGGCTTCGGCAGATAGTGGCACGCCGTCCACCATGCGAAAAATGACTTCATCCTCGATCACGAAGCGCACGAGACGTCCCTTGCGAAATGGCTGTTGCAGCGCCTGTTGCTCTTCTCGGCTGTCGACGTTCAGTTGCACCTGAAGCAGCGAGGTGCTGACCGGTCCATCGCCCTCTCTCCAGGCGACAAAGCTGATCGATTGCCGGAATCCTTCGACGTCGCCTATGGGTTCATAGGGGACGCCCTGCTCGCGCACCACACCAGTGAGGATGATCGGGTCTTCCGTCGTCTGCGCATTCACGGCGGCAGGCAGGATGAGAGTGCAAAACACAAGCAGGAGCCGCAATATCCCTGATCGGTACTCCTGTGCTAAAGCATCACTATTGGTCATCAATTCAGCGATATACCGTAACTTCTATCCGCATACCATCGGGATCGCGGAAAAAGGTTGCTGTCTCGGTGCCAAAATACTGCTTTTCCGGGACTTCGAAACCGGCCGCTGCCATGCCATCGCGCACTGCATCCAGCGCAGCATCATCAGCCGCAGTAAAACCCGCATGGTTCAAACCGGGGGCATAGCGCTCATAGTCATCTGTTGCTTGCTTAGCCTGCTTAAGATCAATGCTGAGACCATCATCGCTGGACCAGACATGGTTGCGTGTCTTGGTGAAGCCCAACAATGGCAGAAGTGCTGCATACCAGGGCAGGCTACGCTCCAACGAGCGCACAAGGATGACAAGATGATCGAGTTTCAAGACGCTATCCCAGCCGCGCCAGCGCCGCGGTCAGCCGCTCGGCCTCGGCGGATTTCTCGGCATGGTCGGCGCGGGCTTTCTCTACCGCTTCGGGCTTGGCGCGCTCGATGAAATTGGCGTTATTGAGCCGCCCTTCGAGCGATTTGGCTTCTTTGGCGACCGCTTCCAGCGCCTTGGTCAGCCGCGCCTTTTCTGCCGCGATATCGACCAGGCCTTCGAGCGGGATGATAAACACATCCTCGCCAGCGCTGATCTGCATTGCGGCGCCCTTGGGAGCACCTTCGAAATGCACCGGGGTGATCCGCGCCAGCCGTTCGATCGCCTTGGCGCTGCGCTCAACCGTGCTTTTGGCGATGGCGGATGGGGCAGGGCAATAGGCTGCCAGCTTCTCACCCGGCGGAATGCCGAGTTCATTCTTCGCTGCCCGCACCGATGTGGTGAGGTCGATCACCCAGTCAATCGCAGCAACGGCCTGTTCGCTAACCTGCGCTTTTGGCTCGGGCCATTTTGCAGTGATCAGCGGCCATTGCTTCCCGTCGGGGCCGCTGCGCTCACCAAGTTGCTGCCACAGCTCTTCGGTGATGAATGGCATGAACGGGTGCAGCATGACCAATATCTGGTCGAGCGCCCAGCCTGCGACGGCGATGGTTTCAGCAGCGGGATCAGAGTCCCCCTCCCGCTTGCGGGAGGGGTTAGGGGAGGGGGTATTAGCGTTTTCAGGCCCTCCCGCAAGCGGGAGGGGAGAGATAATCGGCTTGATCAGCTCGAGATACCAGTCGCAAAAGCGGCTCCAGGTGAATTGATAGATGGTGTCGGCTGCCAGATCGAAGCGCAGGTCAGCCAAGGCCCGATCCATGGCTTTGACCGTTTCCGCAACCTCGCCAATAATCCACTGGTTTGCCGCCAGTCGTGCCGGGGGCGCGGTGATGGTGCTGCTCGCGCCAATGCCGTTGGACTGGCAGTAACGCGCTGCGTTCCACAGCTTGGTGGCAAAGTTGCGATAGCCCTCGACGCGCTTTTCATCCATTTTGATGTCGCGGCCCTGACTCTCCATCGCCGCCATGAAAAAGCGCAGTGCATCGGCGCCATATTGCTCGATCAGGCCGAGCGGATCGACGGTATTGCCCTTGGACTTGGACATTTTGCTGCCGTCAGACGCGCGCACCAGCCCGTGCAGATAAAGCCGCTTCCACGGCACATCCTTCATGAAATGCAAGCCCTGCATCGCCATGCGCGCATCCCAGAAGAACAATATGTCAAAGCCGGAAATCAGCAGGTCATTGGGGTAATGGCGCGCAAGGTCGGAATTGGGGCGGGGCGCGGCTCCCTCTCCCCGGTGGGGAGAGGGTTGGGGTGAGGGGGTACTGTCATTGCCAGCGGGCGGAGCACCCCCACCCTGACCCTCCCCCTCAAGGGGGAGGGAAATCATATCATCCGGCCAGCCAATGGTGGCGAAAGGCCAGAGGGCAGAGGAAAACCAAGTGTCGAGAACGTCTTCTTCTCGGAAGAGAGCGATTATCTGCCCTCCACCTTCCTCTCGCGCGAATCGCGAAGCTTGCTCACGTGTATCAAAGACAACGACTTCGGGGTCGGGTAGGATATCAGAGCGATAAAAGTCTTTTGCCTTTGATATTGCTTCTTCTTCTGTCTCAAATACGAATCTCTGCTCATCGCGCGGACGATTCTTATTCTTCTGGAAAAGAACGTCATTGAGATACAGAAAGTACCGAACACCATCTCTTTCTTCAATCACAGGCCCATACCAAACCGGAATCCTATGTCCCCACCATAGCTGCCGGCTGACGCACCAGGGCTGGATATTCTCCATCCAGTTGAACCAGGTCTTTTCCCATGTCTTCGGCACAATCTCGATATCGCCGTCGCGCACCGCCTTGATCGCGGGTTGGGCTAAAGTTTCGGCATCGACATACCATTGGTCGGTCAGCCAGGGTTCGATGACCACGCCGCCGCGATCGCCGAACGGCGTGGCGATGGTGCGCGGCTCGGCATCTAGCTCGATGTCTTCGCCTTTTTTGGTCTTGGTGATATGCGGGATCAGATAGCCCTGTTCCTTTAGCCGCTGGACCACCAGTTCGCGCGCGCCGTCGACACCGTCTTTTTTGAAGCGGTGCAGGCCGATAAATTCCTCGGGCACCAGCTCGTCAGCCGTCTGGCAGACATTAGCCTCGCCATCCAGCATGTTGAGCATCTCGGCAGGGGCAAAGCCTGCACGCTTGCCGACATCGAAATCGTTGAAATCATGCCCCGGCGTGATCTTCACCGCACCTGACCCCAGCTCCGGGTCAGCATGTTCGTCGGCGACGATCGGCACCCGCCGCCCGGTGATCGGCAGCACCACATGTTTGCCGACAACGCTTTTATAGCGGTCATCACCGGGGTGCACCGCCACCGCCATATCGGCGAGCATGGTTTCGGGCCGGGTGGTGGCGACCTCGATATAATCGCGGCCATCATTGAGCACAGCACCGTCCGCCAGCGGATATTTGAAGTGCCAGAAATGGCCCTTCATATCTGTTGTCTCGACTTCCAGATCGCTGATCGCGGTTTTCAACGCCGGATCCCAGTTGACCAGCCGCTTGTCGCGGTAGATCAGGCCCTGGTTGTAGAGATCGACAAACACCTTGGTAACGGCGCGGGTAAAGCCCTCATCCATGGTGAAGCGTTCATTCGACCAGTCCATCGAACAGCCCAGACGCCGCAGCTGGCGCGTGATCGTGCCGCCGCTTTCTTCCTTCCACGCCCAGACTTTCTCGACAAACTCCTCGCGGGTGAAGTCGGTGCGCTTTTGCTGCTGCTCATTCAGCTGGCGCTCGACTACCATCTGCGTGGCGATGCCGGCATGGTCGGTGCCGACCACCCACAGCGCATCCTTGCCGCGCAGCCGCTCATAGCGGATAATGATGTCCTGCAAGGTGTTGTCGAGTGCATGGCCGATATGCAGCTTGCCGGTCACATTGGGCGGCGGGTTGACGATGGTGAACGGTTCACGATCATCACGCTCTGGCCGGAACAGGCCGTTTTCTTCCCAATGGCTGTACCAGCGCGCTTCTATTGCCGCCGGATCAAAGGTCTTGTCGAGTGTCATGTTTTTGCCTTTGGCATTGCTTTAAACGCGAAACAACCCGGGAAACATTTTCACACTCGTCATGCTGAACTTGTTTCAGCATCTCGCTAAATCACATTCTTCAGCCGAGATCCTGAAACAAGTCCAGGATGACGAAGATTGCGGTCAGTTCAGCACAGCATCGATCTCCGCATTGGCGCGGGCACGAAGCTGGTGCTTGCAGGCGGCAAAGCCGGGCTGGGCATTGAGTGCCTGTGCCAGTGCGACAGAGGTCTCGATCAGGCGCGCCGGATCGCATAATTCATCCGTGATACCGGCCAATATGGCGTTTTCCGGGGTGAGCAATTCTGATGACAGCGCCAGCCTCCGCCGCCATACCGGATCGATCCAATGGTCGAGAACGATTTGCGGCACTGGCGGAAAAGGCAGGCCCGCCCTGGCTTCGGGCAAGCCGATTTTATAGTCGCCCCTGGCCGCCACGATCCAGTCGCTGGCCAGCGCCATGATCCCGCCGGCACCGATGCAATGGCCGTTGACTGCGGATACCAGCGCGCAGGGCAGGCGGTGCAGCGCGGCGCAATAGGCGTTGATTGCGGCGATTGCGCGCTTGATGCCAGCCGCATCGAGTGATGCGGCAACCTTTGTGTTCATGCCGCAGGTAAAATGCTCGCCTGCGCCGGTCAGGACGACACCGCCTTTGGGCGGATCCTTGGCCAGTGCCTGAAACACGACTGTGCCCTCTTCGAGCAGATCGGGTGTCAGCGTATTGCGATCCGGATTGGTCAGGGTGACCAGAACCGTATCGCCATGGCGGCTGGTCGGGAAAAAGCTCATTCGGCGCTGTCATCCTTGAGCCATTTGCCGACCCAGTCGAACACTTCATTATGCCAGCGCACCGAATTTTCACCGCCCAATATCCAGTGATTCTCGTCGGGGAACATTACCAGCCGTGACGGGATATCTCTCTCCTGCAAAACCGTGAACGCCATGAGCGACTGGCCATAGGGCACGCGGAAATCCTTCTCGCCATGGATCACCAATGTCGGGGTCTGCCAATTGGCGACATGATTGGCCGGGTTCCATTGCTCATACAGGTCACGCTGTTCGGCGTAGCTGCCGCCGAAATCCCAGCGCGGGAACCATAATTCCTCGGTGGCATAATAGAAGCTGCGCATATCGAACAGCCCGGCATGGTTGACGATGCATTTGAACCCGTCATTCCACTGGCCGGAAATCCAGTTCATCATATAGCCGCCATAGCTGGCGCCCAGGGCGCAGGCGTTTTCGGTATCGATTTGCGGGTCGATGTTTGCGAGCGCTGCCATACCGAGCTTCAGGTCTTCGAGCGGTTTGCCGCCCCAGTCTTGATTGATCGAATCCATGAAGTCCTGGCCGTAACCGGATGAACCATGGAAATCGATGGTCACCACAGCATAGCCTTGGGCGGCCATGACTTTGGGGTTCCAGCGTGTCGACCAGCCATCACCGAAAGAGCCCTGCGGTCCGCCATGGACGAGGAACAGCAGCGGCAGCTTTTCGGCATCGCTTTCGGGTTTGATGATCTGTCCATGTACCGTGTCGCCATTGGCACCGGCAAAAGAAAAGCGATTGATGTCGACCGGATCGATCTCCGCCAGCCGTGCGGCGTTAGCATTGCTGATATTACGCGGCATGGCGCGACCGCGCTGGACATGGATATCGGTAGGGCTTTGCAGGCTGCTCATGGTGTAGAGATAGCTGGCGGTGCCGAGCGGCACGACATTGCGCACATTGCCGCGTCCAGTCAGTCGCACGACATCGCCGGTCGTGGCGTTGACGCGATAGGCCGGGTGGTCGAGTACATCCTGCGCGGTGATGATCAGGCCATTGCCATCCTCTTCCCAGACGATGGAACCGACAGAGCGATCCCAGTCACCTGTCAGGGCTGTGCGTTTCTGTCCGGTGATATCGAGTATGGTCAGCACCAGCCGGTCGCTCTCATAGCCGGGTCGCGCCATTGCGGCATAGGCGATCTTGCTGCCATCGGGCGAGAAGGTGGGCAGGGTGTCGGTGGCATCGTTGTCGGCCGTGATGTTGAGGACCGGGCCAGTGCCATTGGCAGCGGCAAGGTAGATGTCGGTGTCGGTTGAGCCGGGTTCATCGCCATTGGCAACGCGCATGGTGAAGGCGATGGTGCTGCTGTCGGGCGACCAGGCGATTTCCTCACCGCCGCCAAAAGGCTTGGTCGGGCTATCGCCTTCTAGCTTCTGCATGATATCAACGCGGCTATCGGCGATCAGGGCACCGTCATCGCCGATCGAGTAGACGAAGATGCGTGAATATTCGCCGGGAACCTCCCAGCTTGACCAGTGACGGACAAATTGCCGGTCATAGCTGCGAGCGCTGCCGGTGCCAGTACGGTCCTTTTGCGGCGTGTCGGGCATTGCGCCAACGGTAATGTCGGTCCACAGCGCGACTTTGGCACCATCGGGTGATAGATGAAATCCGGCAATATTCAGGCTCATTTCGCTGACCTGTACCGGCACGACATCCGAGCCATGTTTATAGCGCCAGAGCTGTTCGCTGCCGCTCTTGTCGCTCAAGAAATAAAGCGTGCCATCGGGCGTGAAGGCGGGGCTGTGCTCGCTGGCATCCTCCATATCGGCGATCAGTGTGGCGTCCGCATCGGTTTCGAGCGAGCGGAGATACAGCTTGCTGGTGCGCTTGTAGCTCTCGCTGTCCGTATGGGTCACCGTATAGGCAATCTGTTTGCGGTCGGGGCTCAGCACAGGCGCGCCGACGCGATCCAGCGTCGTCAGATCCTGTGCGGTCATCGGTTCGGCCAGGGCTGGCACAGCGAAGGTGGGTGAGAGGGCGATGGCCGCAGTGGCGGCAGAGAGAAGAAGCTGTTTCATATTGCGCACGCTAGCAAAACGCGCTGCGAAAAAAAGTGAAATATGCTGCCGCCGGATCAGCTGCGCTTGCTGGTGATGCGGGCAATTTCCTTTGCGACCATCTGCTCGACCAGTTCGGGCAGATTGTCATCGAGCCATTGTTTGAGCATCGGCCGCAGCATCTCGCGCACCAGCCCTTCGAGCGAAGTCTCGCCCGAGCGGACAATTTGGGGTGCGCGGCCGGGCCCGGACAATGTGGTGAGTGCGGCGAGCGATTCATGGATCGACTGGCTGGCTTGGGCATCGACCAGCGGATCATCCATGTCTTCACCGCTTGGTGTCGTATCGCCATCGACGGGATCGGTCAGTTCCAGCACTGAGTCATCAGAAGTCTTGCGGGGCGTACGTGGCTTGGCCGGTTTGCCCGAATCGGCAGCCATTACCTTTTTGATCGAGGCGAGAATATCCTCGACACTGGGTTCCTGATCCTGCCGTGCCATAATCGCCCCTGCTCTCAGCGTGTCATCAATGATGATCGACCGAAAAAGTCCGACCGTTCCACCATATAATGGATATAACCCGCCATTTTAGCGTGGTGCAAGGGTCTTTGCGACAGGCTTACTCTTCGTCAACCGGGCCGTAGACCACGGTTTGCGCCGGCGTATCAGTGGTGCGGGTTGCCTCGGCCACGGGATCGGGGTCGGTGGCATAGTCATTCAGCTTGCCGCGGACCCTTTTGTAATTGACTTCCGGATCGTACAATACGCCGCCATCAAGGCCGAGATCGCGCGCTTCGGCACGACCCATCGCCGCCAGCAGGGTGAAACCGGCGACATAGGCATTGCGTCGCGCCACCACCAGCTGTGCCTGGGCGTTGACCAGCTCCTGCTCGGCGTTGAGAATATCGAGAATGGTACGATTGCCGACGCTGTTTTCAGCGCGCACGCCTTCGAGGGACAGTGCATTGGCATCGACCGCTTCCTGTGCCGACTGGATCACTTCGAGCGATGCCTGCCAGCTGGCATAGGCAGCGCGGGTCTGGGCGATAATATCGCGCTCAACCGCGATTTCCTGTTCCATGGCGACACTGGTGCGCGCCTGTGCCTGGCGAATCTGCGCGCCGGGACGACCGCCCTGATAAAGCGGCACGTTCAGTGTCACCCCGGCCTGGGCGTTGGACTGTTCCTGGATGAAATTGACCCCGGGAATATTGCCGCCCAATGTGCCGAGGAAATTGGCATAGGCGCCCTGGGCGAAGGCGTCGATGCTCGGCTTGCGCGCGCCTCGCGCTGCCTTGACATCATATTCCGCAGCTTTGACGCGCTCTTTTGCCGCTTCAATGTCGGGATTGTTGTCCAGCGCCACAGCGACCGCCATGGACGGATCTTCAGGCAAACCGGGAAGCGGTGGCGGCGGTGCCAGGTCCTCGGGCGGCTTGCCGACGATCTGGATATAGACTTCCTTGCTGCGAATCAGGTTGGAAATCGCGGTTTCCAGGTCGCTGCGGGCCACCGCCAGACGCGCCTCTGACTGGGCAACATCGGTGCGGGTCAGGTCGCCGATTTCGAACCGGTCCGAGGTTGCCTGTAAATTGGTTTCCAGCACATCGACATTATTGCGGTTGAGTTCGACCAGTGCCTGGTCGCGGATGACGTCCATATAGGCGGCGACGGTCTGGCTGAAGATCGAGGATTCGGTACCGCGCAGTGTTGCCTGTCCAGCGCTGACGCGCTCCTTTGCTGCCTTGATCGCATTGCGCACCTGCCCGCCGCGGTAAATCGGGACGTTGAGGTTGACGTTTGCGGTGACCTGGCGAATCGGTGCGGTGAAGGCGTTGGCGTTGATCAGGAAGTTTTCCTGATAGGTGGCTGTCGAGGTCGAGTTGGGGCGGCCATCGGCCAGCGCGATCGGAACGCCTTCATCGGTGGCACGCTGTTCCGCGCGCGCGCCGGTCAGCGTCGGGTTATTGGTATAGGCCGCGATCAGCGCATCGCGCAGCGTATCGGCGCGGGCGGGACCGGGCATCACCAGCGCCGTCGACAGCAAAGCCCCAGCCATTCCGGATGCCGTGATCGAGCGGTTCGCGGCGTTTTTGCCGCAAGTCTTTGGTAATTTCTGCGTCATCATGCCATCCCGTCAAAATACATATTCGGCGGGGCGGGCAAAGGCCCCCAGGGGTGCGATATCGGCATCGGCAAAATCGGCGAGGCTGATATTATCCTTGACCTTGCGGCCAATGGCCAGACGGGTGACACCATCTTCCGCCAGGCCGCAGAGCAGCCGGCCATCATCCTTGAGCTGGCGCGCCAGCGGTACCGGGATCGTCTCCACGGCACCATCGATGATGATCAGTGAATAGGGCCCGGCCTTGGGGTACCCCTTGTCCAGCGGCCCCTGCACGGTGGTGACATTGCTGCTATCCGTTGTGCCGATATTCCCGGTCAGCATGGCGAACAGCGTGTCATCATTCTCAAGCGCGACGACACTGTTGACGATGGGAGCGAGCAGCGCAGCCATATAGCCGGTGTTGGCGCCGACGATAAGTACATTATCCGATGACTGGATGTTGGCACGAGTCAGCATCAGCCCGGAGGCCAGTGGCGGGTTTAGCACACGACCGTCGCCGAGCGGTATGGCCCGGTCGATATAGGCAGCGGTGCGACGTTCCTCCGCAACAAAATTCTCTCTGGGTGTAACGGCCATGACGCCGATGACAACCGGGTCGTTGACATCATTGGGGCGCAGCTGGCTGTCGACCATGGCGCGCCGGGCGTCATGGAAGTCCGTAGCAGCGTGCGGCGCAGCTTCGTTCACCTCAGTCATTGCACTATCGTCCCACTCTTTCTTTCAGCGGCATGGCCGGAGCCATGCCCAAGGTCACAGCATAGTGTATTATAATTATAATACAGTCAAGCCATGGCCCGGCGACAGCAAAGGCCGCTATTGCGATGCCTCTATTGCGCATGGCAGGCGATGGCAATATTTGGCTGCTATCACCAGTGTATTTTGTACCAATCGGCTTGACTTTCCGACAAAAGGCGCACATTTGCCGCGACCTACCACAAGGTCCCGGTATTTTTGGCCGGCCTGTCCAGGCCCGATGGCGGAGTGGTGACGCAGCGGATTGCAAATCCGTGTACGCCGGTTCGATTCCGGCTCGGGCCTCCATATTCGGCTTCTGCAACCATTTGGCTTCCGCAACAATATTGGCCCCGCAACGCGGAGTCCGTAGCGGCATCCCGCCATAAATACGCAGCCGGTTTAACCGCTCGATTAAAACGACTTGCCTTGGCTCCCCCTGCTAGCCTAAATGCTCCCCAATCCGGCTCAGGCCTGCGGGCATTTTCCCCGCGTAACCAGGCTGCACGCCATTTCGAAAAGATGATAATGGTGGAGCATTCCCCTCTGGATTGATCTTCACCCTGCGAATGAAAGGACCCCGTTCATGACCGAAGCCTTTATATATGATGCCGTGCGCACGCCGCGGGGCAAGGGCCGCGCCGATGGTAGCCTGCACGAAATCACCGCCCTCAACCTGGCTTCGCAGACGCTGGCCTCGGTGCGTGAGCGCAACGATCTGTCCTCCGAAGCGGTGGAAGATGTCGCTTTTGGCTGCGTTTCTCCGGTGGGCGAGCAGGGCGCGGTGATCACCCGCACCGCAGTGATGCAGGCAGGCTATGCCGAAACCACCTCGGGCATTCAGGTCAACCGTTTCTGCGGTTCGGGTCTGGAAGCGGTGAATATCGCTGCGGCCAAGATCAAGTCGGGTGAGGCCGACCTCACCATTGGCGGTGGTGTCGAGTCGATGAGCCGTGTCCCCATGGGTTCCGATGGCGGCGCCTGGCCGACCGATCCTGCATCGGCGTTTGACAATTATTTTGTGCCCCAGGGTATTTCGGCCGACCTGATCGCCACCAAATATGGTTTTAGCCGCGACGATGTTGATGCCTATGCGGTGGAGAGCCAGAAGCGCGCCGCCAGAGCCTGGGAAGAAAAGCGGTTTGAAAAGTCGATCCTGCCGGTGCGCGATGTCATTGGCGAAGTGATTCTCGATCATGACGAACTAATGCGTCCGGACACCGATATGCAGTCGCTCGGCGCGCTAAACCCAAGCTTCAAGGGCATGGGCGAGCAGATGCCCGGCTTTAACGATATTGCGATCATGAAGCACCCCGATGTCGAGAAGGTCAACCATGTCCATCATGCCGGTAACAGCTCGGGTATTGTCGACGGTTCCGCCGCTGTTCTGATCGGCAATGAAGAAGCGGGCAAGAAGCATGGCCTCAAGCCGCGTGCGCGCATCGTTTCTATGGCGTCTATCGGTTCGGAACCGACAATCATGCTCACCGGCCCCGAATTTGCCGCGCAGAAAGCGATTGAGCGTGCAGGCATGACCAATAGCGATATTGATGTGTGGGAATTGAACGAAGCCTTCGCTGCGGTTGTTCTGCGCTTCATGCAGGCGATGAATGTCGATCACAGCGAAATCAATGTGAATGGTGGCGCGATTGCCATGGGCCACCCGCTGGGCGCGACCGGCGCGATGATCCTCGGCACCGTGCTCGACGAACTGGAGCGCACCGATAAGAATGTCGCGCTGTCGACACTGTGCATCGGCGCCGGCATGGGCATCGCGACCATTATCGAGCGCGTAAACTAACAGACCTTCACCGTTCATGCTGAGCTTGTCGAAGCATCGCCTTTCAAGCAAGTACGACCCTTTAACAGGCTCAGAGTGAACGGGTTTGAGAAATCAGGAAAATAAACATGACCTATAAAGCCATGACCGTTGATATTGACAGCGACGGTATTGCCCTTGTCACCATTGATCTGCCTGGCCAGTCAATGAATGTCTGGAATGCCGATCTGATCGATGACTTCAATGTGTTTGTTGAGGAACTAAACAGCAATGATGCCATTACCGGCGCGGTGATCACCTCGGGCAAGGCATCGGGCTTCCTTGCCGGCGCCGATCTCAACATGCTGGGCAGCAGCAAGGCCAACAGCATGGCCGAAGCGTTTGAAGGCGCGTTCGCGCTCAACGCGACGCTGCGCAAGATGGAAACCGGCGGCCATCCGGCCAAGGCGCTGCTCAAGGGCGCGGCGCATGCCAAGCCGGTTGCTGCCGCGATTAACGGTTTGGCGCTCGGCGGTGGTCTCGAGCTGGCACTGGCCTGTCATTATCGGGTTGTCGCCGACAATCCGAAGATCCAGCTGGGCCTGCCCGAAGTGCAGGTTGGCCTGCTGCCCGGCGGTGGCGGCACCCAGCGCATGCCGCGGCTGATGGGCCTGCAGGCTTCGGCGATGATGCTGCTCCAGGGCAAGCCGGCTAATCCACAGGCGGCGCTGGCCCAGGGCATTGTCCACGAAGTCGCGCCCGCTGACGAGCTGGTCGCCAAGGCCAAAGCCTGGGTCAAGGCCAACCCCAAGGCGGCCGCGCCATGGGATAAAAAGGGCTATAAGGTGCCTGGCGGTGCCGGCTCGATGAACCCTAATGCGGTGCAGTTCTTTGTCGGCGCCAACGCCCTCGCCAACAAACAGAGCAAGGGCAATTATGCTGCGGTCCAGGCGATCATGTCCTGCCTTTATGAAGGCACCCAGCTGCCGATGGATACCGCGCTCAGGGTGGAATCGAAATATTTCACCAAGCTGCTTTCGGGTAGTCAGGCCAAGAACATGATCCGTACCCTGTTCATCAACAAGCAGGCAGCCGAGAAAGGCGCAGCGCGTCCGGCCGATGTGCCCAAGGCCGAGCTCAAGAAAGTCGGTGTGCTCGGCGGTGGCCTGATGGGATCGGGCATCACCCATGTCACTGCGAAGGGTGGCATGGACGTGGTGGTCCTTGATCGCAGCGTCGAGGAAGCGACCAAGGCGGTGACCTACAGCCAGAAGATCGTCGACAAGAAAGTCGCGCGCGGCAAGATGACACAGGAAAAGGCCGACGCCTTTATGGCGCGCATCACCCCGACCGACAATTATGATGACCTGAAAGACGTCGATCTGATTATCGAGGCGGTGTTTGAGCGCCCCGATGTCAAGGCCGATGTCATCAAGAAGACAGAAGCGGTGATCCGCGACGATGTGATCTTCGCTTCCAACACCTCGACCCTGCCGATCACCGGTCTGGCGAAGAACAGCCAGCGCCCGGAACAGTTTATCGGCCTGCATTTCTTCTCACCGGTAGAGAAGATGCCGCTGCTCGAGATCATCCCCGGTGAGGAGACCGGCGACAAGGCGCTTGCAGTGGCATTTGATTACAATGCCCGCATCCGCAAGACGCCGATTGTGGTCAAGGATGTGCGCGGCTTCTTCACCAACCGCGTCTTCCCGCCTTATGCCGGCGAGGCGATGCTGATGGTCACCGAGGGCGTCTCGATGGCGCTGATCGAAAATGCGGCGCTGCATATGGGCATGCCCATTGGCCCGCTGGCAGTGGTCGACGAGACCACTTTGCAGCTGGGCTATGATGTGATGCAGTCGACCAAGGAAGAGCTGGGCGATGCCTATAAGCCGAGCGGGACCGAGGGTCTGTTCGAGCTGATGGTCAAGCAGATCGACCGGCGCGGACGGCGCTTTGGCGGCGGCTTTTACGACTATGACGACAAGGGCAACAAGAAAGGCCTGTGGCAGGGCATTACCGAGCATTTCCCGCTCGCCGAGGTCCAGCCCAGCGTCGAGGAGGTGCAGCAGCGGCTGATGTTCGTCCAGCTGATTGCCACCGCACAATGCTATGAGGAAGGCGTGGTGCATGATCCGCAATCGGCCGATCTCGGCGCGATTTTCGGCTGGGGCTTTGCGCCCTGGACCGGCGGTCCGATCAGCCATATCGACACCATGGGCGTCGACAGTTTTGTGCGCACCGCCGACTCGCTGGCGCAAAAACATGGTGAGCGGTTCAAGCCGCCGGTGCTGCTGCGTGAAATGGCCGACAAGGGCGAGAGCTTCTACAAAGCGGCCTGACGGACAGGCATCTGCCGATCATTGCGGACTCATTCCCGGCTTTGCATCGCAAGGGCCGGGTTTGGGTCCGCTATTTTATGCGGCGAGGTTATCGCCCTAAATTGCTTGCGTCCGGCAGCAACCGGCCCTAATCGCCTCTTCCATTATGACCGACAGCAACGCGCCCGAAAAGCCAAACTATAAAGACACGGTGTTCCTGCCCAAAACGCCTTTCCCGATGAAGGCGGGATTGGCCAATAAGGAGCCGGGCATTCTTGATCGCTGGCGCGACGAAAAGCTGTATGAGACGCTGCGCGAGCGGCGCAAGGGACGCGAGACCTTCATCCTGCATGACGGCCCGCCCTATGCCAATGGCGATATCCATATCGGCCATTCCTTGAACAAGATTCTCAAGGATCTGGTGGTGCGCACCCAGAGCCTGCTCGGCAAGGACGCGCCCTATGTCCCCGGTTGGGATTGCCACGGCCTGCCGATCGAATGGAAGATCGAGGAGCAATATCGCAAGAAAAAGCGCAACAAGGATGAGGTGCCCGCCGCTGAATTCCGCGCCGAATGCCGCGATTATGCCGATAAATGGGTCAATGTGCAGCGTGAGCAGTTTCAGCGCCTCGGCGTGATGGGCCGCTGGGACCAGCCCTATCTCACCATGGACTATGCCGCCGAGGCCGAGATTGTCGCCGAGCTGCTGAAATTCGCTGAATCGGGTCAATTATATCGCGGCGCCAAGCCGGTAATGTGGTCGCCGGTGGAGAAGACCGCTTTGGCCGAGGCCGAGGTGGAATATGAGGATATCTGCTCGACCCAGATCGATGTGGCGTTTGAGATTGTTGAGGCACCGAATGCACCAGAGCTGGTCGGCGCGCATGCAGTGATTTGGACGACGACGCCCTGGACGATCCCGGTTAATCAGGCGCTCGCTTATGGTGAGGATATTGAGTATGTGGCCTTCAAGATACTAGGCTCGGTTGCCGCTGAATGGGCAAGCGAAAGCAGTATGACGGCTCGTCAGCTTAGTGTGCTTTCTGGACAAACGATTCTCGTTTCAGATCAACTGCTTGGTGCCCTTAAAGACCGAGTTTGCGGTAAGGGTGGTCACCTGGAAGTTGACACTCTTTGGAGAGGCAAAGGCTCCCAACTCGCCGGAGCCGTCGCCAAGCACCCCATGGCGGACATCTTCTCTTCCCCCCTCCCCGGCGGGGAGGGGGCTCCCAAGGCCGATGGGACAGAACACCCTCACCCAACCCTCTCCCTCAAGGGAGAGGGCTTGAAGAATACCGACTTCTTCACCAAGCCCCGCCCCTTCCTGCCCGGCGATTTTGTCACCACTGATGCGGGTACCGGCCTTGTCCATATGGCGCCCGATCATGGCGAGGATGACTTTGATCTGTGCAAGGCGCATGGCATCAACCCGGTGTTTGCGGTCGATGCCGACGGGCAATATCGCGAGGATTGGGCCTGGCTGCCGCGTTCAGGATCAGTGATCAACAAGAAGTTTGTCGCTGCTGACGGGCCGATTTGCTCTGATCTGCGCGAGGCGGGGGCATTGCTCTCGGCTTCGGATGATTTTGCCCATAGCTATCCGCATAGCTGGCGCTCCAAGGCGAAGATCATCTATCGCTGCACCCCGCAATGGTTTGTGCCGATGGACCAGCCATTGCCAGACTTCACCACCGCTCGGGCTGAGCCTGTCGAAGCCCTGTCCTTGGGTGAAGAGGAGAACGGCCCTTCGACAAGCTCAGGGCGAACGGAGTTTGAGCGTGGCCACGCCAAAGGTATCAACCCCACGCTCCGCGAAGTGGCACTCGATGAAATCCGCAACAAAATCCGCTTTGTGCCCGAGCGCGGCCAGCGGCGGCTGGAGTCGATGGTGGAGGGTCGCCCCGATTGGGTGTTGTCACGCCAGCGCGCCTGGGGCGTGCCGATTGCGCTCTATGTCAATCGCAAGAGTGGCGAGTATCTCAATGACCCGGCGGTGAATGAACGGATTATCGACGCGTTCAAACAGGGCGGGGCCGATGCCTGGTTCGATGCCGATCATCAGGCGCTGCTCGGCAATAATTATGATCTCAATGATTATGAGGTCATCACCGATATTCTCGACGTCTGGTTCGACAGCGGCTCGACCCACGCCTTTGTGCTTGAAAGCGAACGCTGGCCCGAACTGGACAGCCCGGCGGACCTGTACCTCGAAGGGTCTGACCAGCATCGCGGCTGGTTCCAGTCAAGCCTGCTCGAAAGCGGCGGCACAAGAGGCCGCGCGCCCTATAAGGCGCTGCTGACGCACGGCATGACGCTCGACAAGAGCGGCAAGAAAATGTCGAAGTCGCTGGGCAATACGCTTGATCCGCAAAAGGTCATCAATGTGCAGGGTGCCGATATTTTGCGGCTCTGGGCGGCGAGTGTCGATTTTACCGAGGATCACCGCATTGGCGATGAAATCCTCAAAACCGTGTCGGACAGCTATCGCAAGCTGCGCAATACCTTTCGCTATATGCTGGGCGGCTTGTCGGATTTTGACGAGGCCGAGAAAATGCCCGTCGCCGATATGCCCGAGCTGGAGCGCTATATGCTGCACCGGCTGGCGGCGCTGGATGCCGAGCTGAAGCAGGCGGTCAATGACTTCGCATTTGGCAAATATGTCCGCGCGCTTTCCGATTTCGCCAATGAGGACCTGTCGGCCTTTTTCTTCGATATCCGCAAGGATTGCCTCTATTGCGATGTCAATCCAGCGACGGGGACGCAGACCGACAAGCGCCGCGCCTATCGTACTGTGCTCGACATCATGTTCCATGCCATGACGCGCTATATCGCGCCGGTTCTGTGCTTTACTGCCGAGGAAGTATGGGGAACGCGCTATCCCGAGAGCGAGAGCGTGCATCTGCTCGAATGGCCCGAGGTGGACGCGCGCTGGTCCGATGCGGAACTGGCTGGGAAATGGGACAGGTTGCGCGAACAGCGCGAGGCGGTGACCGAGGCGATTGAGCCGTTACGACAGGAAAAGACCATCCGCTCCAGCCTGGAAGCGGAGATTGTCTTTCCACATGACGAACTCGCCGTATCGCCGGAAGACTTTGCTGAAATCTGTATCATCGCCGGCGTTGCTGATGGCAAAGAGCTGTCCGTCAGCAAAACCAGCAACCATAAATGCGGTCGTTGCTGGCGGTTAATCCCCGATGTGGCATTTGACGGCGGCTTGTGCGACCGCTGCAGCAGCGTGTTGAACGGATAAGAAGGTCATGGGGCAGGTGGACAGCCAGGAAAAAAGCTATCGGCGGCAGGGGCTGTTTCTCGCCGCCTTCGTCTTTCTGCTCGACCAGGCGGTGAAATATATGGTCGTCGTGCCGCTGTCGCTGGAATCGCGGCAGAGTGTCGAGATTGTACCGTTCTTCAACCTGACCTGGGCGGAGAATTACGGCGTCTCCATGGGGTTTTTGACGGCGGAAAGCCCGCTGCAACGCTGGCTGCTGGTGGCGCTGACCGGCCTGATCGCCATGATCGTGCTGGTGTGGATGTTCCGCGAGACATTGCGCGGCGATATCTGGGCACTGGCGCTGATACTGGGCGGAGCATTGGGGAATATTCTTGATCGCGCGCGGCTGGGCTATGTCATCGACTATGCCGATCTGCATTTTGGTGATTTCCGCCCGTTTCTGATATTCAATGTCGCGGATGCAGCGATAACCTTTGGTGTGCTGTTATTGCTTGCCCGGGCGCTGCTGATCGGCGACAAGGCGCGGCAGACATCGACGGGGGAAGCCGCCGAATGAAACGGGACATGTCCGGGGGCGGAATATGAATTGGGAGGATGATATGCACAGCATTGTGCGCAGCGTCGGCAAAGCCGGCTTGGTGATCGGCCTGGCTATGGGCGTGACCGCCTGCGGCTCAACCAGCATTTTTGATCGTGACCGGCCTGATGAATTTGCGGTGTCACGCCAGGCGCCGCTGGTCATCCCGCCCGATTTCGCCCTGCAGCCGCCGCGTCCCGGTGTTGCGCGTCCGCAGCAGAGCAGCGCGAGCGAGCAGGCGCTTGAAGCGCTGTTTGGCGGACCACAGGCCCGCAGCGCCACCGAACGGGCCACAATCGAACGTGCCGGCGCTGCCGATCCAGCGATCCGTTCCACCGTCGCCGATCCCGATACGGACACGGTCGACAAGGGCACAGTGGTGCGTGATATCATTGCCGCGCCTGAAGGCGATGGCCGCGAGGCACAGAGCAGCATCCCGCAATAGGCAGCTCAGACAATTATTCTTGCGATCAGGAGGCGGGTGATGCGTCTGCACGTGGCAGATGTGTATCTCCCCATTGGGTAATTTCGGCATAGACCGGGGCCAGCGCGCGCCCGGCTTCGGTGAGGCGGTAATGGGCGCGCTTGCCGCCCGGTGGGTCGCGCTGCAATAGCCCGGCCTGGCACAGCATGGCCAGCCTGTCGGTGAGCACCGCGCGTGAGATATCGAGTCGTGCCATCCACCCTTCAAATCGTTCCTCGCCGAGCAGCGCATCGCGCAGGATCAGCATAGCCCAGCGGTCGCCCAGCACCCGTGAGGCGCGGCCGATCGGGCAGGGTGAGCGCGAGGCGCGATATTCAGGCACAAGAGGCTCTTTTATCGATCATCAAAGATAAATGGCTTGAGCCAAGAGATAAGGCAAGGCAATAAGTCTTTATTACAGACTTAAAAGGAGTGTATCATGTCCGATTCCCCGGTTCGCCGCCGATTTGCCAATAATGACGAAGCCGTAGCGTATATGAAGAAAGTTGCAGTGCAGGGGTCGGGCTTTTCGCGTCATCTGGGCGTTGAACCGATTCGCTGTTGGCAGGGTGAATCCGAACTGGTGCTGACGGTTCGGGAGGATATGACCCAGCATCACGGCTTCGCGCATGGCGCGATTGTCGGGTTGATGGCGGACAATGCCTGTGCCTGGGCCGGGGCATCGTTGACCGGCGATGTGGTCACCGGTGGCTATACCATCAATTTTCTCAATCCGGCCATTGGCAGCCATTTGCGCGCCAAAGGGCAGGTAGTGAAAGCAGGCAGGCGGCAGTTGATTGTGCGGGCCGACGTCTGGGCCGAAGCGGACGGCAAGGAACCAAGCCATGTTGCCGCAGCGCAGGCGACAATCATACCGACGGGGCAATAGCTTCAGCGTGGCAGAGACTGTACCGGACGGATGGCTTCGCGTGCATAGCTGCCATCGCTCTGGCGCACATAGCGTGAGACAATACGGAACCAGGGTCGCGCCTTTTTCTGACTGATCTTCCAGTCTCGGGTAGAGTTATAGCCGACATTGAAGCCCCGGCGCGTGGGGTCGGCGAAATTCTGGCGGCTATAGCCGTCGACAGACAGCCCGAATCCTGATGACTTGCCCTGCGACAGGCTGAGTTTCATGTTGTAATTTCCGCGCACGACATAGACCGCGCGCCGGTTGTTGAACTGCCGCTGGCAGGACGGTTCGGTAATTTTCTGGTCCAGCGCGAACTCGCTGATCTGGGTGACTGAAATGTCATCGAAGCTGTAGCTCATCGCCTTCTTTTTCTGGATGCGGAATCCGAAAAAACCGCCAATGCGCGCGAGAAATCCCGGCGCACCGGCCCCACCACCAAGGTTGAAGCCGCCCGTGCTGTTGCCCGAGGGGAAAGGTGAGCTCTCCACCGTAATGACGTCTTCCGTGGCGAAGCGGCAACGCCCGATAATGTTCAGCGAGGAATAGGCGCCGCGATTGCTTGGCGCCAATATGGTGCCATATTCGATGCCGCCAAAACTCGAATTATATTCGACGACAAAATTTTCCGAGTCGATGCCCTGAGTCAATTCATCGGCTATGGACAGCATGGTCTGCTGCCAGCCGTTGAGCCGCTTGGCGACGCCGCGCTGGGCCTGTGCCGGCACCGATACCAGCAGCATACCGGCAACGGTGCCGGCTGCGATCACAATTCTCATAATGCCCTCCCCCTTATGCATGGAAGGGTCTCAAAAAAGCGTTGTCAGATCAAGCCTGAGCCCCGGCACAGGCATCATCGATATCGGCTTCCTCCACGCCTGCACTGTTATGGCGCAGCGCCTTGAGCACTGTCTCGACCATATGCTCGGCGTTGAGTCCGGCCTCATCATATTGCTTGTCCGGTGAATCCTGGTCCTGGAATGTGTCCGGCAGCCGCATGGTGCGCAGCTTGAGCCCGGCATCGATCAGCCCGGCATCCGAAGCCATGGTGAGCACATGCGCACCGAGACCGCCAACGGCTGCTTCTTCCACGGTGATGCAGACATCGTGACCGGTCAGCATCCTGGTGATCAGCTCTTCATCGAGCGGCTTGGCAAAGCGCAGATCGGCGACGCTGGTGGAGAGGCCTTTGGCATCGAGTGTATCGGCGGCCTTAAGCGCTTCGGAGAGGCGCGCGCCGAGCGACAATATCGCCACTTTCTTGCCCTCGCGAACGATGCGACCCTTGCCGATTTCCAGTTTTTCCGGGACCTTGGGCAGCGGAACGCCGGTACCAGCACCGCGCGGGTAGCGGAAGGCGATGGGGCCGTCATCATATTCGGCCGCAGTATAGGTCATATGCACCAGCTCGGCCTCGTCGCTCGGGGCCATTACCACCATATTGGGCAGGGTGGCGAGATAGGTGATATCGAACGAACCGGCATGGGTGCAACCATCGGCCCCGACCAGCCCGGCGCGGTCAATGGCAAAGCGTACAGGCAGGTTCTGGATCGCCACATCATGCACCACCTGGTCATAGGCACGCTGCAGGAAGGTCGAATAAATGGCAGCAAATGGCTTCATGCCCTGCGCCGCCAGACCGGCGGCAAAGGTCACGCCATGTTGCTCGGCAATGCCGACATCAAAGGCGCGATCAGGATGCGCCTTGGCAAATTTGTCGACGCCGGTTCCCGAAGGCATGGCGGCAGTGATGGCACAGATTTTCGGGTCGCTCTCGGCCAGCCTGGCCAGCGTCTCGCCGAAGACATTCTGATAGGCTGGTGGTCCACCACCTTTGCCCTTGTCCTGTTTGCCGGTGATGACGTCGAATTTGGCAACGCCATGATATTTGTCCGCCGATTCTTCGGCCGGAGCATAGCCCTTGCCCTTTTGCGTTACCACATGGATCAGGATCGGGCCTTCTTCGGCATCACGGACATTTTCGAGCACCGGGATCAGATGGTCGAGATTATGACCGTCAATCGGACCGACATAGTAAAAGCCGAGCTCCTCGAACAAGGTGCCGCCGGTGACCATGCCGCGCGTATGGCTTTCGGCCTTGGCGAGGCCCTTGTGAACCCGGCGCGAGATTTTCGAGGTCATCTTGCTGGCGAGCGAGCGCAGGCCCAGATATTCGCTGCTCGAGATCAGCCGGGCCAGATAGCCGGAAAGGCCACCTACGGGCGGTGCAATCGACATGTCATTGTCGTTGAGGATAACCACCAGGCGATTGCCTGCAGACTCGGCATTGTTCATCGCTTCATAGGCCATGCCGGCGGACATGGCACCATCGCCGATCACGGCAATGGCCTTGCCAGGCTGGTTGGCCATTTTGTTGGCGGTGGCGAAACCGAGCGCGGCGCTGATAGAGGTCGAGCTATGCGCTGCACCGAACGGATCATATTCGCTCTCGGTGCGCTTGGTAAAGCCGGACAGGCCGCCACCCTTGCGCAGGGTACGGATACGGTCACGCCGACCGGTGATGATCTTGTGCGGATAACATTGATGGCCGACATCCCAGACCAGTCGGTCGCGCGGCGTGTTGAAGACATAGTGGATGGCTGCGGTGAGCTCGACGACGCCGAGTCCGGCACCGAGATGCCCGCCGGTAACAGAGACCGCCGAGATGACCTCGCTGCGTAATTCATCGCAGAACTGGCGCAGCTGTTCCGGCTTGAGCCGGCGCAAATCCTCTGGATAGGTGACCTGGTCCAGCAGCGGAGTTTCGGCAAGAACGCCAGTCGGATTCGGGGTCACATTACTTTCGATCGTCATATGTTCGGATACACTTTCCGCCAGTTTCTCTCGGTTTTCGTGTCTATGCTTAGCGCGTTCATGCATGAATGTCGAACCCCAAGCCGACACCATGGCGCTACTCGACCTGTTCGTCTAGGCACTTGATAGCGCTGGAATATTCCTGTGATTGCCGGGTGCTGGGGCCTAACGGCACTTGCTGCAGCGACCGCGTACCTCGATTACCGGGCGGATATCCGCGAATCCCGCGTCGCTCGCCGCACCACGCACATGCGCGGCGACCTCGTCATCATCGAGGTGGACCACCGACTTGCAGATATCACAGACCATGAAGATGCAGTCGTGCAGACAATCGGGATGGCTGTTGGCGATATAGGCGTTGACGCTCTCCACCCGGCGGGCGAGATTGGTCTCCACAAAAAGGTCGAGGATGCGATAGACGCTATTGGGCGCAGCGCGTTTGCCGCGGCGCTGGCTCACCGCATCGGCAATGTCATAAGCGGAAGCGGGCTTGTCTATGGCCGCGAGTGCAGCAAAAACGGTGGCGCGCATCTCGGTCCAGCGCTCCCCCGATTCTTCCAGCCTGCGTTGCGCCGCTATCGCCAGATCAGCACCGTGATGCTCGCGGTGATCATGCGCCGCTTGGTGATCGCTTGTTTCTGAAGCAGTCTCTGTCATGCCCCTGATATAGGCGGTTTGCGCATGAGCGGCAACAATCTCGCATGCGCTGTCTGTGTCGCAGGCGTCTGTCAGTCTATTGCTGGGCTATGCGATGCGTCAGCCAAGGAGGAATGCATGACACCCAGACAGGTGGTTGAGGAATGGATCGACCCTCTGGGCCTGCGTGGCTGCGGCTTTTTCACTGTGCGTGAGGCAGGATCGCTTTTCAGCGAGGCTATTGGGATTGGCTGACCTTCTTGAAGATGCATGGCCTGCCCATAGAGACCTAGCCGCGCACCGGGTTGCGACGGTAATAGCGCGGAAACTTGGCCTTCAGATTGCTCACCTTGGGCCGGTCCCACCGCACGATATAGGGGTGGATCGGGTTCTTGAACATGAAGTCCTGATGATAGGTTTCGGCGGCGTAGAAGCCGGTATATTTCTCGATTTTCGTGACGATGGGTCTCGACCAGATTCTGGCGGCTTTGAGCTGGCTGATATAGGCGCGCGCGGCCTTGGCCTGCTCGGTGCTTAGCGGCACGATGGCGTTGCGGTAATGCGCACCGCGATCCGGGCCCTGGCGGTTGAGCTGTGTCGGGTCGGCAGTGACCGAGAAAAAGATGCGCAGCAAATCAGTATAGCGGATCTGGGTCGGGTCATAGACGATGCGAACCGCCTCGGCATGACGGGTCTTGCCATAGGCCACCAGATCATATTTTGCGGTCGATTTCTTGCCGCCGTGATAGCCGGATTTGACGCTGCGCACGCCTTTGACATGGCTGAACACGCCTTCGACGCCCCAGAAGCAGCCACCAGCGAATATCGCTACCTGCAGCTTTTTGGGTTCGCGTGCAGTCACCTTTGCCGCCGGTACATCATAGGCCTTTTCGGCCGCTACTGCCGGGGCACCGACAAGTGTCGGTGTCGCACTGAACAGCAGTGCCGTAGCGCCACCGGCCAGGGCCAGGGTAAGCGCCTTGTGTTTTGCGGGGCGTATGGTGGGCGAAATCGCGCTGTGCTTGCGTGCCATGATGAACTGCCCTTTTGCTGGCGTCAGGGGATCAGGAAAGGCGTTGCTGCACGTCGGTATAAACCGAGGCGATGTCCTGGGCAATTTCCGCACGGGTTTCGTGTGGCTGCAGCGCGAACAGCGCCGCCGCACCAATGGCGAAACCCATAACAAAATTGCGGATCATGTCGGATTTGAGGAAACTGGCCATCATCTTGTCTTTCGTTATCGCTATCGCCGCACAGCCTTTCCCCATGTTTCGCTGCCGGCATCGTTCCGGTTACACTGTCGGCAACTCCCAACCTCCTGCCGACATGATCATGCCTCTAACCCGAATCACCCTAAGCGGATGTGAACAAGCACACAGTGCGCTGTTCATCTTCGCGGCGGAATTATGGGCCACGGCCTGTCTCTGAGGCTGCATTTGGGTGTGCGGAACCGGAATGCCAATATATTTTGGCTTGGGCTTAGCCAAAAAAGACTTGTTTCATTGCGCCAGCCGGGCCGGGAGCAGACCACGCACCGAATTGCCGACAAAAAATCCATCGGCGAGGTCATCGAGGGTGACGTCGCCCTCGCAAGCCTTGCCGGATGTGAGCAATTCGGCACGCAATATGCCGGGCAACAGCCCCCGGCTGAGCGGAGGTGTCAGCAATTGTCCGTTACGCTCGGCAAAGACATGGGTGAAACTGCCCTCGGTGAGGAAGCCATTCGGGTCGGTGAACAGGATTTCGTCAACATCATGCGTGCGCTGCGCCGTTTTGCGGCTGTCATCGTAAAAGGCCCGGTCTGTGGTTTTGTGTTTCAGCCGGGGATCATCCGGATGCACCGGTAGTGGCTGGACTATTGCCTTTAGCGGGGCATCATCATCGCCCAGTGGTTCAAGCGGCGCGATATCGATGGCGATATTGCCGTGGCGGCTGACCATCAGCCGAATGCGCGAGGGTTGATCGAGATGGAAACAGGCGGCCTGTATGGTGTTACGCGTGGCATGGCGATCAAAGGCATAGGCCATTTGCTCGGCACTGGCTTTCATCCGCGCCAGATGCGCCTCGAGCCGGGCAATCCCGGTTCTGGGGTCGAGCGCCATGGTCTCGATCAGGTCGACCGTGCGCGCTGCATTCATCGCAAAAGCCCCCTTGTCCAGACATTCCCGGCGTTCCTGCGCCTCGTCGGAGTCAGCGACTATTCCTGACCCCAAGCCCAGCATCACTTTTTGCCGATGCGGCGAAAAATGCAAGGTGCGAATCGCGACGTTGAAGGCGGCACAGGGGCCATTGCCCGGTGTTGTCGCGTCGATCCGGCCAATCGCTCCGCAATAGATGCCGCGCGGCTCCGGCTCGATGGCATCAATCAGCTCCATCGCGCGAATCTTCGGGGCACCGGTGATCGAGCCACAGGGATAGATAGCCTGCAGGATATCGCTGATCCCTGCCTCTTCGGTCAGTTCTGCACGCACTGTCGATACCATCTGATGCACCGTCGGATAGTGCTCGACATGGAACAGGTCGGGCACGGTGACGCTTCCCGGTCTGGCAATGCGAGACAGATCGTTGCGCAGCAGATCGACGATCATCAGATTTTCCGCGCGGTTCTTGCTGTCGGCCGCGAAATGCGCCAGCGCCTTTGCCGCATCGTCGGGTCTGTCGGGACAGGCGGGCAGCGTGCCCTTCATCGGCCGGGCGGTAAGACGCCCCTGATGGCAGGTGAAAAACAGCTCGGGCGAGAGGCTCAGAAACCAGTTATCATCATGATGCACCAGCGCCGCATAACGGGCTGCGGCCGGCCGACGCAGGCAGTGATAAAGCGCTATCGGATCACCGGCAAAATGGGCGCTGGCGCGACCGGTCAGATTGGCTTGATAGATGTCGCCATCCCTGATCGCCTGCTGCAATGCCTGAAATGCCGAAGCATAATCCTCTGCGTCATCGGCCATGGCAAAGGCACCACTGCGGATTTTCTCGCCCCGGCTGGCGGTCTGCTGTCCGGCAAGCCAGCTGTCGACCGTATCGGGTGGCAGCGACTGATAATTCTCGAACAGCCCGAACCACATCAGCGGCGCCGCATCAGCCGAGGCATTGGCACGTGGCCGTTGCGCCAGCCTGGGCTCAAGCGCCAGCCCGGCCTCATAGCCCAGATAGCCTGCGGCATGCAGACCGTTCTGCGTCGCTTCTTCCAGCCGCTTCAATGCGGGAATGACATCCTGCGCCTGCCAGACGGCAATTTCTTCCACTGGTTGCCGATAGAGGCGGGCTGCCTGCGCACCCGATGCATCATCAAGCAGCACGAAGGGGGCATGGTCCTTGCGGTAGTGGGCGGGGCGATTGGCCATCACTGCGCCCTATACCCTGCCTTGCGTCATCCACAAGCAGCGCTGTGTCCGAAACATGCGGCAATGACTCTTGCGATATAGGGCGAATGACAGGTGCTGCGGCCCTAGAGACCGGCCTTGTCGAAACAGGCGCGCAGCTCCTCAACGAAAATATCGGGCCGTTCGAACGCGGCAAAATGGCCACCATGATCAGCCACCGACCAGTGGATGATGTTGCTGAAGCGCTTCTCGGCCCAGCGCCGTGATGTCTGGAACAGCTCCTTGGGGAAAATGGTGCCACCCATCGGCATGGTGATGGGCTCCATCGCATTGCCCCCGAAACTTTCCCAATAAAGCCTTGCCGAAGAGGCGGCGCTGCGGGTGAACCAGTATAGCGAGACATTGTCGAGCAGCCGGTCATAGCCGAATGCCGTGGCAATATCGTCACCGGCATCGGACCAGTTGCGGAACTTCTCCAATATCCACGCCATCTGCCCCACCGGCGAATCGGTCAGGGCATAGCCTATGGTCTGCGGCCGGGTGCTCTGTATCTTGGCATAGCCGCTGTCTTCACGGCGATACCATTGCAATCGCTCGAGTGCTGCCGCTTCGGCATTGGTCGGCTCACCGACGGTTTCCGGGTCGGGCGGGGCGAGTACCATATTACTATGGATTGCCGCCAGCGCGCCGCGATTCTGCCGAGCCATCTCCAGTGTAACCACCGAACCCCAGTCACCGCCCTGGGCGAAATAGCGGTCATAGCCCAGAGTGCGCATCAGCATGTCCCAGGCTTCGGCAATTTTGGCGATGTCCCAGCCGGGCTTTTTCGGCTTGCCCGAAAAGCCATAGCCCGGCAGCGAAGGTATCACGAGATGGAATGCCTGGTCGGCGCTGCCGCCATGATCTTCGGGCTGGGTCAGCGGCGCGATGACATCCATGAACTCCAGCACCGAACCGGGCCAGCCATGGGTCAGCAGCAATGGCCGCGCGTCGTCATGCGGCGAGCGGATATGCATGAAATGGATCGGCAGGCCGTCAATCTTGACGCGGAAATTGGGATGCGCGTTGAGCTCTTCCTCGCAATGGCGCCAGTCATAATAATCGCACCAATAGCTGAGGAAATCCCGGACGATGTCGAGCGGTATGCCCTGTTCCCACTGTTCCACCGTTTCGGCTTCGGGCAGGCGGGCATGGAATAGCCGGGCAATCAGATCATCGAGCGCTGGCTGCGCTATGGCGATGGTGAAGGGTTTGACGGGGCCTGTTTTCATAGCGCATCACCACAGAAACCGGATATGGAGACCAGGCTGCACCAGAGCGGTGCAGCGAGAGGAACACTTGCTACTTAAAAGGAATTTATCAGTATTGGCAATGCCATAACACGCGTCAGACAGGCTTTGCTCCGGATCCGCGGCCGCCACGCTGGGCATATTCCTGGGTGCCGATCTGATAGACACGATCGCAGTCAAGCACCGCCTGATTGGCATAGGTGAAACCGGGGCCGAGGCGTTCATACAGATCGTTGAAATCGCGCTCTACCGTCATGTGAAACAGCTCGCTAAAGCTCTCAATGACAAAATAGGTCGGCTGCAGGTCGGAGATGGTATAATCGGTGCGCACCACCCGGTCGACATCGAGATGGATGCGATTGGGGGACTTGGCTTCGACCGCGAAGACCGCCTCGGTTGGTCCCGACAAAATGCCCGCGCCATAGGATCGCATCTCGCCTTCCTCGCAGATCAGGCCAAACTCGACCGTATACCAGTAAAGCGCGGAGAGCGCCTTGAGACGGTTATATTTCAGCGCCTTCCAGCCGGCACGGCCATAAGCCTCCATATAATCGGCGAACACCGGATCGGTAAGCAACGGCACATGGCCAAAGACGTCATGGAAGACATCGGGTTCCTGAATATAGTGGAACGTCTCACGGGTGCGGATGAAATTGCCCGCGGGGAAGCGGCGATTGGCAAGGTGCCAGAAGAAAACATGATCGGGGATCAGCATCGGCACTGGCACCACTTCCCAGCCGGTAATGCCTTTCAGTTCCTCGCTCATTTCGGCGAAATCGGGGACGCCGCCGCGCCCGAGGTCGAGCCTTTCCAGGCCCTGCATGAAAGCGGTGCATGCACGGCCGGGCAGGATATCCATTTGCTGCGCGAACAGGTCGTCCCAAATGCCATGCTCTTCGATAGTGTAGACACGCTGTTGCGGCTCCAGCCAGTCGGCACCCAGCCCAGCAGGTTTGGCCAGCGGTGCAATGAATACGTCGTCGGGCAGTTCGGGTATGGCCGATACGTCGATATCGCCATGGGTGTTATCGTCAGGGTTGATCAGCAGCTGTTCCATATGTGTTGTCTCTGATGCGTGTCGCAATGTTATATGAGAATATAGAACATTATGCGCCGTTTCGCACATTATTTGTGTTTCGGTCTTTTATGCGCCCGGCCTGCGGAGGCGATCAGCATTGAAGGCAAGAGAGCGATCTAGTTCTTCCACCAGCGTTGCAGTCCGCAATGATTGCATATGGTCAGCCGACGATAGCCGGTGGTCACCAGTCCGGCGTCGATCAGCTTGTTCAACGCCTTGCCGAGCCCGACACGCGATACCGCCATATCCTCGGCCAGGGCCTGCTGGGTGATGGTGATACTGTCGCCATCAGCTCGGGTGCGGGCGGTGAGTGCTTTCGCAATGCGCTGGTCCAGCGACAATTGGCGCTGATCGTCGAGCAGTGTGAGAGCACGGAAAAGCTGTCGTGTCAGATGCCGCAAAATATGTTTGCGCAGGTCCGGCATGCTGTCCATCAGTCGCTCCAGCGCTGCCGCCGGGATCAGCCGCACCCGCGTCTCGCCCATGGCTTCGGCATCATAGGCACGCGGCAGCTCGCCAAAAACGGTGAACTCGCCATAGGCATCATCGGCCTGCAATGTCGTCAGCGCCGCTATCGCGCCTTCCCTGTCGACACGGGTGAAACGCACCGCGCCGCGCTCAATCACCGACAGCCCTATGCTCTTGTCACCACGCCGATGCAGGGCTGCACCATCGGCATAGTCGCGTGCCTGACCGGCAGCGGCGACGGCGGCGCGCAAATCATCGGGCAGCGAGCCGAAAAAGCTCTGCAACTGCAGCGGTATCGCGGTTGATCGGCTGTCTTCCATATATGAAATGTAAACTGGTTGGTATTTTTGAGCAAGAAGCTGATTAAAATCATCATCCACGGGAGAGCGATAATGACGAATGACAAGCTGGCGATATTGGCTATCTTTATCTTCTTCGCGGTGATGGAAGCCATTCGCGGTGGCTTCTGGCGCAAGCCGGAGCAGCGCACCAAAGATGCTATTGTCGAAGCCGTGAGCACGGTGACACTCATCGGCTTCACCCAGCCGATGATATTGCTCGCCAGCTTTACGGCGACGGCCTGGGCTTTCCCCGATGCGAAGGACGCGCTTATCGGCCTGCCGATCCTTCTCCAGATCGGCTTGCTGCTGATCGGTGATGATATGACACAATATTGGTGGCATCGACTGTCACATACCACGCCCTGGCTCTATAAACTGCATCGGCCGCATCATGATGCGCGCTATATGAGCGTACGCATCGTCTACCGCAACAACCTGTTCTACTATGCCATGATGCCAGGTCTGTGGATTTCCGGTGCGCTGATCTATCTCGGTCTCGGCTGGGTCTATGCCGGTTATATCGTCATCAAAATGGCGGTGATTATTGGCGCGCACAGCACCTTTCGCTGGGACGAGAAGCTGTACCGGATCGGCTGGCTGTCACCGGTAATGTGGCTGGTGGAGCGGATGATCTCCACACCGGCAACCCATGCTGCCCATCATGGCCGCCATGCCAGCGATCCCGCGACCCATTATAAGGGGAATTACGGCAATCTTCTGTTCTTCTGGGACGTGCTGTTCGGTACCGCGCGGATCACCCGCAATTATCCCGAGCTGTACGGAGTGGAGAATCTGCCCGATGTCGGAGTCGGTGAACAGCTGCTCTGGCCTCTGGTTCGCGGTTCCGTGAAGAATGCAGATGCGGCTGTCGCTACGCCTGCGGAATAAAGCCTGGCCTTAGCCAATCTTCCTTGGCCGTCCAATCATGTCGGGCTTGCATTCCAGCGCAGCGCGATCCCAACCGCCGGTCTCGGCTGCTGCCAGATAGGTGGCCTGCAGGAAATCGAGCAATATTTGCTCCGGGTCGGCGGCGGTGCGTACCGCATCATAGGGCAGGATATATTCCCCCAGAGCCTCATCGAAAAAGATCGGCGCATCATCCTTGATATAGTCTTTAAAGCCGTCAGGAGTGGGATAGGCATAGCTGTAAAATGCCGGATAATCCAAGCCGCCACCCCCGGCCCAGAAACCGGCTGAACTGACCTCATGCGAATAGGCCTCACGGGTGACCGGGTCGGGCAGATGGGGTATGCCGCCGGGATGTACCGGAGCTGCACGCCCGGAAAAACGCGTCACCGCCAGATCCATGCTGCCCCAGAACAGATGCACCGGGCTGACCTTGCCGAGAAAGCCGGTGCGGAACTGGTGGAAGACCTGATCAATTGCCAGTAGCGCGCGCCAATAGTCATGCGCGGCTTCGGGTTCATAGCTGCCCAGCGCGGTCTGTTGCACAAAGGGCACCGCTTCGGGCAGTTCATTGGGTGCGCCGTGAAAACGGCTCGGTGCGCCGATGGCATCCAGTGCTGCGATAAAATGGCCGTGAAACTCGGCAACCGATTGCGGATGCAGTGTCAGCGCTTCGATATCACCACTGGTCGAGCGGATGACCAGCCGATGGTCAAAAAAGTCAAAATCCACGGTATAAACGGCGTCCGGACCGGGAATAGGTGACGTCGTCAGGCCGCGCGATGTGACATAGAAGGTCGCGTGCCAGCTATGGTTGACCCAGGGCGTCAGCGCCAGCCGGAATTTCCCCACGATCTGCAACCACATATGCAGGCTCTCGCCAGTGGCTTTCCAGGACTGATAGGGAATGTCTGGCCAATTCTGCACGATGCTGATCCCTTTTGCTGCACATATGAAAATGTCATGCAGATGGATAAACGGTCAGATCGCAATGTGAAGCTGAAATCTGGAGCGGGCGAAGAGATTCGAACTCTCGACCCCAACCTTGGCAAGGTTGTGCTCTACCCCTGAGCTACGCCCGCTCGGCGGCTGATTATTGATACCAGTTAACTGGCCCATCAGCAGGTGAGGCGCGCGGTTAGCATGCGTTTTCATGGGCCGCAAGAGGCTTTTTGCAGCTTTGCCTCGATAATCCGACCGATATTTCCGTCGGCAATATCACGGCTCATGACAAATCCGGGCTTGGCATTGCCCGCCGGGCACCCAAAATGATAGGACAGCATGAAAAGCCATTGCCCGGGTCATGACAATTGCGACTGACATAGCGGGAAACAGACAAAGGATAGACTCTTGGCCACTCTCGGACTGACCGGCGACCAGCAGCAAGCCGTGGAAGAATTCAAGCGCGACATTGTCGAGCCATCGATGACCAGGCTGGTCATACTCGACTTCTGGGCCGAATGGTGCGGCCCGTGCAAGGCGCTGACCCCGGTTCTGGAAAAGGTCGCCGCCGACTATGCCGACAAGGGCGTGGTGCTGGCCAAGATCAATGTCGATGAAAACAAGTTCATCGCCAGCCAGTTTCAGGTGCAGTCCATCCCGACCGTCTACGCGATTTTCCAGGGCCAGCCGGTGGCCAATCTCACCAATGCCCGCAGTGAAAGCCAAGTAAAGGGCGCACTGGATCAGTTGCTTGCCAAGCTGCCGATCGACGCGGGTGGTGCCAGCGAGCAGCAGGATATCGAACCGCTACTGGCCATGGGCGAGGAGGTTCTGGCCGGTGGTGACGCCAATCGCGCCGCCGGTATTTTCGGCCAGATTGTCGAGATGCAGCCGCAAAGCGATGCCGCCGTCAGCGGTCTGGCCCGGGCGCTGATCGCGGATAAGCGCCTCAACGAAGCGAAGGCCATTCTCGCGGCACTGCCTGAAGATCAGCGCGGCAGTGAAGCGGTCAAGCGCGCGCTTTCAGTGCTGGCCCTGGCCGAGGATGGTGCCGCCGATCATGGCAGCACCGATGTGCTGGCGCAGCAGCTGCAGCGCGAACCCGATAACCATGCGGTTCGGCTGGATTATGCCAATGCACTGTGGGGTGCCGGTGATCGCGATGGCGCTGTCGAACAACTGCTGACCATTGTCCGGGCTGACAGGGACTGGAATGAAGGCGCCGCACGCCAGCGGCTGCTGCAGATTTTCGAGGCGGTCGGTCTGGAGGACGAATGGGTCGCCGGAGCGCGGCGCAAGCTTTCCGCGGCGCTATTCGGGTGAGCGTCGTGACGGCACAGCGAATCTCGATCTTCCCGCTACCCGGTGTCATCCTGTTTCCGGGACTGCAACTGCCGCTGCACATGTTCGAACCGCGCTACCGCGCGATGGTCAGCGATGCCATGGCGCGCGACCGCCAGATCGGCATGATCCAGCCGCGCGAACCGGAGCGTGAAGGAGAGCCGCCGGCGCTGTTCGAAATGGGTTGTCTCGGGCGCATTGCCGATGTCGAGGCGCTCGATGACGGACGCTATAATGTGCTGCTCGATGGCGTTGCCCGCTTTCGCCTGATCCGTGAACTCGATGTCACCACTCCGTTCCGCCAGGTTGAGGGAGAGCTGATTGCGGAGCCGGAAGAGGCGCTGGCGAGTGCCGAGCGCGCGGCGCTGGAGCAGGAGGCAAAGCGCTTCGCCAATGCCCAGGGGTACAGCGTCGATTGGGATTCGGTGGCGCGGCTCGACGATGTGTCGATGGTCAATGGCGTTGCCCAGATCGCCCCATTCGACAGCGCCGCGAAACAGGCGTTGCTGGAGGCCGAAACGCTGTCACAGCGGACCGAGCTGCTGATCCAGCTGATGCAATTTTTCGCCCGACGCGATCGCGACGAGGATAGCGTTACCCTGCAATGATGCAGGTTCAGGCGAAACTCGCCTTGAGACCATCGATAACGAATTGTGCCGCCAGTGCGGCCAGGATGACGCCGAGCAGCCGCGTGATCACCGTTTCGAGCCGCTGCCCCATCAGTTGCAATAGCGGCCCTGCGGCGAGCAGCGCCAGCAGTGTAAGCACCAGCACCGCGAGCAACGCGCCGCCGATCACCAGATGCTGCTCCAGGGTCGAATATTCGTTGAACAACAGCATGATGGTGGCAATCGAGCCGGGACCGGCGATCATCGGCATCGCCATCGGAAAGACCGAGACATCCTCGACTTCTGCATCATCGACAACCTGCTGGGCGCGATCCTCGCGTCGCTGGGTACGTTTTTCGAACACCATTTCCAGCGCGATAATGAACAGCATGATGCCACCGGCGATGCGGAAACTGTCGAGGGTGATTCCCAGCGCGCCAAGCAGATTGTTGCCGAACACGGCAAAGACGCCGAGAATCACCGAGGAAATGACGATTGCCCGCACCGCCATGTCGCGGCGTGCCTTGGCCGATGCGGCACCGGTCATGCTGGCATAGATTGGCGCACAGCCTGGCGGGTCGATCACCACGAAGAAGGTGACAAAGGCGGAGATAAAGAGCTCGAGCATTTACGCTCCCTTCGGGTCCGCCAGAGCGGGGTCGTCGAGCCCGGCGCGGCGGCAGGCGGCGACCAGCGTATTGCGCATCAGACAGGCAATGGTCATCGGCCCGACGCCACCGGGAACCGGCGTAATTGCGGCGACATTGGCGCCCAGCGCTTCCTCGGTTGCAACGTCGCCGACCAGTCGGCCCTTCTCCGCCCCCTGGGTGGGCGGCAGACGGTTGATGCCGATATCGATGACGACTGCGCCCGGCTTCAGCCAGTCGCCGCGTACCATTTCGGGCCTGCCGACAGCGGCGACCACGATATCGGCACGGCGCACAACATCAGCGAGGTTGCGGGTACGGCTATGCGCCAGGGTGACGGTGCAATTCTCGTTGAGCAGCAGCTGGGCCATCGGCTTGCCGACGATATTGGAGCGCCCAACCACCACCGCGTCGAGACCGCTCAGATCTCCGAGACGGTGTTTCAGCAGCATCAGGCTACCCAGCGGGGTGCAGGGTATCATCGCCTCTTCCCCCACCGCCAGCCGACCGGCATTGATGACATGGAAACCATCGACATCCTTGTCCGGATCAATGGCCGCGATTACCGCCTTGTCGTCAATATGATCGGGCAGAGGCAACTGTACCAATATGCCATCAACAGTATTGTCCTGGCTGAGCTGCCCGATTAGTGCCAGCAGTTCCTGCTGCGATACGCTGCTGTCGAGGCGATGTTCGAAGCTCTCCATTCCGGCCGCAACTGTCGCCTTGTGCTTGGAGCGGACATAAACGGCGCTGGCCGGATCATCGCCGACGAGCACCACGGCGAGCCCGGGCGCGCGGTCGGTCGCGGCACGAAAGGCGGGGACTGCATCGGCTACGGACTGCCGCAATGTAGCAGCAAAGGCCTTGCCATCGATAATCTGAGGCTGATCCCCAGCCATATGCTCCCCCACCCCTTGAAATAAGCCCGTTTCCGAGCGCGTCCTACATCGTCTGCAATGCCATATGCACCAGCACGCGCTGCAGGATATTGAGCCCGATGATGAGCACCAGCGGAGAGAAATCCAGCGCTCCGGTATCCGGGAGAATCGCGCGTATCGGGCGTAATATCGGGTCGAGTATCATGTTCAGCGAGGAATAGATGGCAGAGACTGCCTGATTGTTCATCGAGATGACATTGAACATGATCAGCAGGCCGATGATGAACTGGACGATGACAATCGTCACCAGCACATTCATCAATATCGACAGGATTTCTATCATTAGCAGCATTATCATTCACTCCCTGGCGGGGATATCGCGAGTGCGGGGATGGCTGTAAAGCCTCTAGCGCATGGCCGCCAACAGGTTTCAGGTGTCTTGCCCTGCTAATACCCCTTAGTGATGCAGCTGCAAAGGTGCAATGGCGATACGCCGCTTTTTCGACAAACGCCGCCATGGCCATAGCCGGTGCGATCAGGATCGGCGTATCAGCGTGCCTATGCCCTGTTCGGTAAAGAATTCCAGCAACATGGCGTGCGGCACCCGCCCATCGAGAATGACAGCGGCATCGACACCCTCATCCACCGCTCTGGTGCAGGTTTCCAGCTTGGGGATCATGCCACCGCTGATAGTGCCTTCCCGGGTCAGTTGCTCCACTGCGCCCAGATCCAGTTCGGCTATCAGCGCGCCCTCGCTGTCGAGCACGCCGGGCACATCGGTCAGCAGGAAAAGTCGTGCAGCATCCATTGCCGCCGCGACAGCTCCGGCCATAGTATCGGCATTGATATTGTAGGTGGCGCCATCATCGCCAATGCCGATCGGTGCGATTACCGGGATCATATCGGCACCGCTCAACGCTTCGAGCACATCCGGGTCGACATGCTCCGGTTCACCGACAAAGCCAAGATCGACAATGCGCTCGATATTGCTGTCGGGGTCGCGGCGGGTGCGGCGCATCTTGCGGGCGCGAACAAAATGGCCGTCCTTGCCGCTGATGCCGATGGCGCGGCCGCCGGCATCGCCAATCCACCCGACCAGCTCCTTGTTGATCGCGCCGGACAACACCATCTCGGCAATCTCTGCGGTGGCCCTGTCGGTGACGCGCAGGCCATCGACAAAGGTGCTCTCCACGCCGACCCGGGCCAGCATCGCCCCGATTTGCGGTCCGCCGCCATGGACCACCACCGGGTTGATGCCAACCGCCTTGAGCAGCACCACATCCTCGGCAAAGGCGCGCGCCAGTTCTGCATCACCCATGGCATGGCCGCCATATTTGACCACAAAGGTTTCGCCGGCATAGCGCTGGAGATAGGGCAGGGCCTCGGTTAGCGTCTCTGCCTTGGCAAGCAGCGCCGGGTCGTGATGGGTATCGGTCATGCCGCGTCAATCCTTTTGCCCAGCCTGACGATGAACACGATCAGCAGCGGGACTACGATCATCGCCAGCACGACCTTGGCGATGGCTTGGCCGACAAGAAGGTCCATGATAGGGAACTCGCCATAAAATGAGCCGGTGATAAAGATGATGGTATCGACAAGCTGCGACAATACACCGGCGATAACCCCGCGCAATGCGATCCAGTTGCCGGTCGCTGCCGTTAGCCGGGAGAAAAGGTAAACGTTGAGGAACTGGCCGACACCATAGGCTGCAATTCCGGCTATCCAGATACGCGGTGTGGCCATCATGATGGTGTTGAAGGCTTCGAGCCGCACAGGATCATTCTCCGCTTCCGGAAGTGCGAGTACGAAAAGCGTCAGGATGATCGAGAAGATCAGTGGTGCAAAGCCGAATGCCACTAGCTTGTTGGCTGCTGCCCGGCCATGCAGTTCGGCTACCGCGCTGGAGAGCATGACGAGAATGATAAAAGCAAAGATACCGGCCTCTACTTCGAGCGGGCCAAGGGTCACCTGCTTGTTGGCGAGTATGCCGGCAAGGCACACCATGCCGCCATAGAATACCGAAAAGGCAAAGAGCGAGCGCGGAATTGCTCCATTCGCGGATGAAGGCGATGCTGTGGTTGCAGCAGGTGTTGCGGCTGTTGCTTGGTCACTCATGACAGCGCGTTATCGGCTTTTTTTGCGCTGGGGAAGGGTCAAGATCAGGGTTTCACCGGGGAAAATCGCTCTATGCGCGCTTCCCCAAGTGGTGCTTTGCCGCTAACGCTAAGCTCCGGGCGCATCTGCCAAGGGGATAATCACGCATGACAGGACCGCTGCTCTCGCTGGCCGGGATGGTGCTGATTCTCGGCATAGCCTTGCTGCTGTCGCATAATCGCCGCCATATCCGGTTGCGCGTTGTCGCCGCCGCTTTCGGGCTGCAGGCCGGGATTGCGCTGCTGGTGCTCTATGTGCCGGCGGGCAAGGCAGTGATCCAGGGCATGGCCAATGGGGTCTCGCAGCTTCTGAGCTATGCCGCTGCCGGGACGAACTTCATCTTCGGTCCGCTGGCGACGCCGGAGATTGGCGGCAACAGCTTCGCCATTGCTGCATTGCCGGTGATTATCTTTTTCTCCTCGCTGGTGTCGATCCTCTATTATCTCAGGATCATGCAGCTGGTGATCAAATGGGTCGGGGGCGCGATCGAGAAAGTCACCGGCATCTCCAAGGTGGAATCGCTGTGCGCTGCCGCGAATATCTTTGTTGGCCAGTCCGAATCTCCGCTGGTGATTCGTCCCTATCTTGCCAGCCTGACTCCGGCGCAGCTGTTCACCGTGATGAGCGTCGGCATGGCCGGTGTCGCCGGCACCATCCTCGCCGCCTATGCTGCGATGGGTATTCGCATCGATTATCTGCTGGCCGCAGCCTTTATGTCGGCGCCGGGCGGTATCGTCATGGCCAAGATCATCATGCCCGACGACCCGCAGGACCTGGCCGATGCGCCGCCGCTGGCGCTGGATGTCGAATATGAGGAGGAGACGCCGGCCAATCTCATCATGGCGGCCAGCATGGGGGCGCAGACAGGGGTCAAGCTGGCGGTCATGGTCGGGGCCATGGTGCTGGCCTTTGTCGCGCTCGTCGCGATGGCCAATGGGATATTGGGCGGGGTCGGCGGCTGGTTCGGTTATCCCGATCTCAGTTTTCAGGAGATTGTCGGCTATATTTTTGCGCCGATCATGTATCTGATCGGTGTGCCCTGGGAAGAGGCGCTGCAGGCCGGTGGCCTGTTCGGCACCAAGGTGGTTCTCAACGAATTTGTCGCCTTTATCGATCTCGGCAATGCGAGCGGACTGTCACCGGCATCGGTGGCGATTGTCACCTTTGCTCTATGTGGTTTCGCCAATCTCTCATCGATTGCGATCCAGATGGCGGTCACAGGGGGGCTTGCCCCCAATCAGCGTCCGATGATTGCAAAAATGGGGCTGAAGGCGCTGGCAGCGGGATCACTCGCCAATCTGATGAGCGCTGCGCTGGCGGGGTTGTTCCTGTCACTGGGCTAGTAGCGACGCAAATGACGCAAACAGCGCTATTGGTCACTACTGGCTGGAGATTGCGCGGTTGAGGTCAGCGCCATGCGACACGGCCACGCGCTGTACGTCCTGCCAGGTAGAGCTGACCTCATCACGGGCAAGGCGGATTTCGCGATCCACCCGATCATACGCCTCGCTATGGCTGTCGAGCGGGTTGTTCCTGCAGTCGACCGCCTCACAGATAATACCGCCGATAATTAAGCCGCCGGGATCTTTATTGTCCAACGCCTCTTTGGCCTCTTCGGCCTTCACCCGCCGCTCCCAGGCAAATATATGGTCCATGAAGGCGACCCTGAAATCGGAAGGGGTGTTGCCTAGGCTGATGGCACGCATCTGCCTGACACGGTTACGGTCAACCCTGCCGGCCTGACCAATGCGATCATCCTGCTTGAGCACATCTTCGATTGCAGGGCCATAATTGGGCGGTGGTGGTTGTACCGGAGCATAGCCTTGTCGCGGCACGACAGCCAGTCTTTGCCCCTGATTGGGCTGTGGCCCGACCGCAGCAGGTCCATAAGCCTGATTGGGGGCATATTGATTATTCGGCGGATATTGTTGCTGCTGATTATTGTTGTCAGAGCATGCCGCAAGCGACAGCAGCGCCAGACTGGAACACAAAATTAGCCGAGAATTCATTTTGCCCCCCTGCAATGGATTTACCGGACAATACAGGTGCAAAGCAGAGTAATGTCAATGGCTCATCTGGTGCAAGGCAATATGCGGAGCCAGCGGAGCGGCATGATTACCGACGCTCAGATATTGATCACGATCGCTCCAGATCCAGCGCGCCGGTGATCATGCCCCAGAGCTGATGCGTTAGCTTCTCCGCAGCCGGTCTCGGCTCCATGGCCATGGCGTGCATGATCGCGCTGCGCATCGCGCCGGTGATCGCTGCGCCGGCGATGGCGGGGTCGATATGCTGACCGATATCGCCACGCTTGATGCCGGACGCAATATTGCGGGTGGCCATCTCGATCATCTCTTCATGGCGTGAGGATTCGACCGCAGCCACCTGGTTGGTGTGTGCCATGCGGCCCAAAATTACCGGTGCCATCGGGTCTGCATAGAGAAACTCTATGGCTGCCTGCAGGCGCTCGCGTTCGCGCACGCCCCAGCGGATATCCGGGTCGATATACTGGTTCACCACCGCATTATAGCGATCATAAAAGGCATGGATGATTGCCGCCAGCATCCCCGATTTGGAACCGAAATAATGATAGGCGAGGCCGACCGAAACACCGGCTTTGCTGGCTACCTGGCTCATCTCGAGTTCGCCGCTGCCATGACGCAATATCCGTTCCGCAGCGGCCAATATCCGCGCGGCCTTTAGCACCTTGCGATCGGGCTTCTCACTGGTTCTGACGCTTTCGCTCATCGCATCATCCATAGAATATTCTGCATATTTTGATATTAGGGATTTTTTGAATTGAATTCAATTCAAAAAATCCCTATGCACATGCTGCCCCTCAGATCCTCATGGATGGAGAGACATGATGACCATTGAGCATCCGCAGCTGCACAATGCGCTGAAGAAGTTGATCGACCTTAAGCAGCAGAAATCCGCTTTTCTTGACCAAAGCACCGCAACCAACCCGGTTGAATACTATACCAGCAGCGAATGGTTTGCCCGTGAGCGGCAGGCTATTTTCCGCGCACTGCCGCGGATGATGGCGCATAAAAGCGAGTTGCCGCAGGCGGGATCCTTCCTGCGCCGTGATATGGCGGGCCTGCCTCTGCTGTTGACGCGTGATGGTGACGGACAGGTGCACGCTTTTCTCAATGTCTGCCGCCATCGCGGCACCCGGCTGGTCGACGATATGTCCGGCTGCAGGAAACGTTTTTCCTGTCCCTATCACGCCTGGACATGGGATAATCTGGGCAAGTTGATCGGCGTACCGCATGGCGATCAGGGCTTTCCCGATATGAACCGCGATGATTTTGGCCTGAAGCGTTTGCCGGCTGTCGAGAGCCATGGCTGGATCTGGGTGTCGCCGGTTGAAGGAGTTGCGCTGGATATCGAAGCCTATCTTGAAGGACTTGGGGGCGATTTCCACTGGTTCGGTGCCGATGATCTGCGGCTGCTGCACAGCGACGAATCGGTGCGCCCGGTCAACTGGAAGATATTGGTCGAGGGCGGCATAGAGGCCTATCATTTCAAGATCGTCCATCGCAAAACCATCGGGCCACATTTCAATGACAATCTGTCGAGCCATGAACTGTTCGGCCCGCATTTGCGCTCGGTTCTGCCGCGCACCTCGATCACGAAATTGCCCCAACAGCCGGAAAATGACTGGGATGTACGCGCGCACAGCAATATCCTCTATTCTGTCTTCCCGGAGAGCCAGTTGCTGTTGCTGCAGGACCATCTGGCGTGGATCCAGATGGAACCGCTGGCACCGGACAGCACCCGGGTGCGGATCAGCACATTGGCCCGGGTGGGTGAGGAGCTGAGCTGGGATGAAGAGCGGCACTGGCAGGAAAATCACAGGATCACATCGGTGACGCTGGATGAGGATTTCGCCATTGGCGAGAGCATCCAGTCCGGCCTCAAATCCGGCGCCAATGATCATGTGACCTTTGGCCGCTTTGAAGGCGCGCTCGATAAATTCAACCGGCTGGTGCGCAATATGGTAGAACAGGCCGAGAGAGGATGATGGTATGAACGTGGAACGCAAGATTATACCCGCACCGGCAGATATTGGCCGCTATCTCAATGGCCGGACTTTCGAGGCATGCTGGCAGCAATTTCAGGAGCAGGGCTATGTGATTTTCGAAAATGCCCTCTCGCCCGAACAGCTCGAGACGCAGCGCGCGGCGCTTGAACCGTGGATCGAGGCTGATATTCGCGGTCGCAACAATTTCGAGGGTGAGAAATCCAACCGGGTCTATGCCATGCTGGCCAAGAATCCGGTGTTTGCCGATCTGATCAGCCATCCGCTGCAACTGGCCTTTGGCGAACGTGAACTGGGCGAGACGATGCTGCTCTATGCCTGTCTCGCGATCAACCTGCACCCCGACGAAACCGTTCAACCTTGGCATTTTGATGACAGCCATTGCGGCCTGCCGCGTCCTCGCGCACCGCTGAGCATGTCTACCTTCTGGTCGATTACCGATACCACCGAGGACAATGGCGCGACCGAGATCATTCCCGGCAGCCACAAATGGGGCGATGAGCAACCCGAAGGAGCGAACAGGGCAGGCGACTTTGTGACCGGCAGCTTTACTGAGCAAAAGGGGCAAAGCAGCGACACGCCGCAGGCGATCAAGGCAACCATGCCCGCCGGTTCGCTGATGATCGCCAAGGGGACGCTATGGCATCGCGGCGGCGCCAATCACAGCAACGCGCCGCGGCTGATTGTCACGCCGCAATTTTGTGCCGGCTGGTGCCGCCCGCTGGAACAGCAGCTGCTGGCCGTGCCTAAGGAAATGGCGGCGCGCTATCCGCAACGGGTTCGCGAGCTGCTGGGTTATAATATCCACAAACCGTTCATGGGCTATGTCGATGGCATGCACCCGGAAAAGGTGCTAAACCAGTGACAAATGAAGGGGCATTCGCAATTCCTGCTTGATCGCCGTACTTTTCTCTCCGCGGCTGCCGTTTCCGGACTTGCTGGCCCATGGGCCCAATCAGCGCTATTTGCGCAGCCCGCCGAAAACAAGTTAGCGGCATTCATACTTGGAATTGACCGCTATCAGCAGCTTCGTCCATTGGAGCGGGCGGTAGCCGATGCCGAAGCAGTAGCGCGGAAAATCGACAGCTTCGGCTATGATGTGGAGCTCGTCAAAAACGCTGGGAGCGAAGATTTCTTTGCAGGCTTTGGCCGCTTTCTCGAGCGGTTGGAACCGGGCAGTGCGGTCTTTCTCTATCTGGCCGCGCATGGAATTCAGGCGAGCGGGACAAATTTCATTTTGCCTGCAGATACACGCAGCGAAGGCGATGCCCTGCTGGAATCAGCCATACAAACGGGTTTCCTGTTTGAAACCATAGCCGCCGCGAGACCGAGTCAGGCTATTGTCATACTCGATGCCTGTCGCGATGAGCCGCTGGATGTAACGCTGGACGGTCGCGGCGACGGCTTTGTATCGACCAATGCGCCAGGCGGATTTTACGTCACCTATTCGGCGGGCGCAGGTCAATATGCTATCGATCATATGGGGGATAACGACACTCATCCCAACGGCCTTTTCGTCCGTCATCTGCTGGGCCAGATGGCCCCTGATGTCCTGATCGATGATATCATCAAGTCGACGCGTGAATCGGTTCTGGCCGATGCTCAGAGCATAGGACGTAACCAGTGCCCTGCAATATACGATCAGGCGGGGCGCGATATCAGATTGGATGCCCGGAAGGCCCCGCCGCGGCGCAGCCGTAGATCGGCTCGGGGAACGCTCGCCAATAGCGGAGCCATCATTGTCGGCATCGAACGCTATTGCGGATATTCGAAACTGGCCAGGCTGATGACGCCGCATTCAGATGCCCGCCGACTGGCTGCGGATTTCGAAGAACTGGGAGCCGAAGTGACCCTGCTTCTCGAGCCATCGCGCGATGAGCTGCTTGCCAGTTGTGCAGAGCTTGCCGCTAAACCGCTGGAACGACGGTTCGTGTATCTCGCCGGACAGGGCGGCCTCATGGATCGCGATGCGTGGATGTTCATGCCGCAGGAAGCTCAATCGGGAATGCCCGTTTGCAGTACTCAACCGGTGCTGCGCGGAATAGGTATCGGAAAGCAGCAAGACGATCCATTTTACGGAGTTACGCTTATTGGTGTCGGAGACATTATTGCTGCTTTCGATTTTGAAAACGTACATCTTTTGTGTGACTTCTGTCTTGATGATCTTGGGCTGGATGAGGCCTGGAAACCGAGTCTTGGTCTTGACGACAGGATGACCAGGCGCGGCATTCTCGATGAATTGCGACCCTATGATTACGGAGATGATCTTTATCCGCAATGTTCTGTTCTGTTTGCCGCAAGCTATTATCAGACCGCGCTTGATGCTGCGCCGGGCCAACGGCGCAGTCCGTTTGCCATTGCGCTGACCAATGCACTGGGCCGTCCAGGCATGACGGTTGAACAGTTTGCGAACTATGTCCGCAAGGAGGTTGAAGCGCTGACCGACCGCCACCAAAGTCCGATGCTGTTCTGTGAGAACAAGACGCAGGATGCCATCATGATCGGCTCAGCTTGACCGCCAGGCTTTAGTTGTCGATCAAAGCTTTCAGCGCATATAACCTGTCCAAAGCCTCTCTCGGGCTAAGCGCATCTATATCAAGCGCCTCCAGCGCTTCGCGCAGAGCATCTTTCTGCTCCGTTGGGACCTGTTCCATGGCGGCGAACAGCGGCAGGTCGCCCAGTCCGGCGGCGAGGCCGCCCGTCGCGGCGCGGCCCTCCTCCAGCTTGTCGAGTACCGCCCGGGCTCGGGCCAGGACATTTTCCGGCACCCCGGCCAGCTTGGCAACCGACAGACCATAGCTGCGGTCGGCCGGGCCGCGGGCAAGTTCGTGTAGCAGCACCAGATCGCCCTGCCATTCGCGGGCGCGGACATGGTGCAGGCTGAGCGCGTCGAGCGTTTCGGCGAGGCGTGTCAGTTCGTGATAATGGGTGGCGAACAGGCAGCGGCAGCGATTGACCTCATGCACGGCCTCGACCACGGCCCAGGCCAGTGCCAGCCCGTCATAGGTCGAGGTACCGCGCCCGACTTCGTCGAGAATAACGAAACTGCGCTCGGTCGCGGCGTTGAGGATAGCCGCGGTCTCGACCATCTCGACCATGAAGGTCGATTGGCCGCGTGCCAGATTGTCCGATGCGCCGACCCGGCTGAACAATTTGTCGACAATGCCGATAACAGCCTTGGCCGCGGGCACGAACGCCCCCGATTGCGCCAATATGACGATCAGCGCATTCTGGCGCAGAAAGGTTGATTTGCCGCCCATATTGGGACCCGAGACCAGCCACACCCGTTCATTGCGGTCCAGAGCGGCACTGTTGGCGACAAAAGCTTCGCTCTGTCTGGCCAGCGCCGCCTCGACCACGGGATGGCGGCCGCTTTCGATGTGCAGTTCATGGCCAAGGGTTATTTCGGGTCGGGCCCAGCCATGGTCAGCAGCATAGCGGGCATGGCTGAGTGTGACATCGATCCGCGCCAGCGCATCGGCGGTGCCGGCAATCGCATCGACAGATGCCGCGACCCTGGCGACCAGCTCCTCGAAATGCGCCGCTTCGGCGAGCAGGGCGCGGCCGCCCGCCTCGGTAATCCGCAATGCTTCCTCATGCAGTGCCGGGGCGTTGAAGCGCACCGCATTGGCCAGTGTCTGGCGATGGGTGAAGCCGGAGTTCGCCGCCATGAGCGGGTCAGCATGGCGCGGCGGTATCTCGATGAAATAGCCAAGCACGCCATTATGCTTGATCTTCAGATTGTCGATGCCAGTGTCGCCGCGATAGCGTGCCTCGAGCGCGGCAATGGCCTGACGCGCATTGCGACTGGTGTCACGCAGATCATCCAGCGCGGCGTCATGACCACTGGCAATATAGCCGCCCTTGCTGCGATCGGTTGGCGGGCTTTCGATAAGCGCCCGGTCGAGCAGGTCAGTCAGTGCGCCATGGCCGGACATGGCGGGCAGCAGACCCGCGATCAGCGTTGGCAGATTGGCCGTGTTGCCGAGCTGTTCGCGCAACAGCCGCGCGCCGTTGAGACCATCGCGAATCTGCCCCAGATCACGCGGGCTGCCGCGCCCGGCGATAACCCGGCCCAACGCCCGCCCAATATCAGGAATGGTCTTGAGCGCATCCACCAGTGCTTCGCGGAGCAATGGATCGTCATGCAGCCAGGCGACGGCGTCGTGGCGCGCGCTGATCGTGGTCCCGTCGCAGCTGGGGGCGGCGAGATCGCGTGCCAGCTGACGCGCCCCGGCGCCGGTGACGCTGCGATCGATGGTGCCGAGCAGGCTGAGTGCGCGGTTGCCTGAGACACTGGAGGTGATCTCCAGGCTCTGTCGTGTCGCCGCATCCATGGAGAGGAAGGCTTGGGTCTCGCGGCGCTCGGGCGGGGTAAGAAATGCCTCGCCACCGCGTCCGACATGGCCGAGATAGCCCAATATACCACCCAGTGCCGACAGTTCGGCGCGGCTAAAGCCAGTGTCGCAATCGCCAAAGCGTTCTCGCAATATGCCGCGCGCTGCTTCGCTGTCGAAATCCTCCGCCGGTCGTGCTTCCCAGTCGCTGCGTGGTTGTGGGCCATGCGGCGATACCAGTATCTCTCCCGGATCGAGCCGCGCCAATGTTGCGTCGAGCGCCGATGGCTCTACCGTTTCCACCCGGAACACGCCGGTGGAGATATCGGCGCTGGCAATGGCAATATCGCCGCGCACCTCGGCGATAGCAGCGAGGATGTTGTCCGAACGGGCATCAAGCAGGGTATCCTCGGTGAGTGTGCCCGCAGTGACAAAGCGCACGATATCGCGCGCCACCAGCGCCTTGGATCCGCGCGCCTTGGCTTCTGCCGGTGTCTCGGTCTGCTCGGCAATGGCAACCTTGTGTCCGGCCTTGATCAGTCGCGCCAGATAGGCTTCGGCGGCATGCGCCGGAACACCGCACATCGCCACCGGTTCGCCCTGATGCTCGCCGCGGCTGGTCAGTGCGATATCGAGTGTCGCCGCTGCCTTTTTGGCGTCGTCGAAAAACAGCTCGAAAAAATCCCCCATGCGATAGAAGAGCAGACAGTCGCAAGCCTGTTCCTTGAGCGCGAGATATTGCGCCATCATCGGGGTCGGGGCGGAACCGGCTGCCTTTCCGGCTTTCTTTGTCGGGGACGATGCGCTGGCCATAGAAGATGGCAGATAGCCACTTGCCGCGAGTGATAAAAGCCCGGGCGAGATTCACCTGAACAGAACTGTGGATTGCGGTGCCCGATGCCGTAACGGCGGTTATCGGTATTTCATGCCGTGAAAAGATGATCATTGCTTGCTCTGGCCCTCCGAAAAGCGGTAGAGACGCGCGAGGCTCAAGCCATTTATAACAAAGCCATAAGGGGGAAAGCATGTCGGACCGCAGCAGAGTCGATTTTCCGGACCGGGAACCACTGCATTTTGAGCGCGAAGCGCTGCATTTTCATTCACATGGCCGCCCCGGCAAGATCGAGATTGTCGCCTCCAAGCCGATGGCGACACAGCGCGACCTCAGCCTTGCCTATTCTCCTGGCGTGGCGGTTCCGGTGCGCGCGATCGCCGATGACCCGGCAAGGGCCTATGACTATACCGCCAAGGGCAATCTGGTTGCGGTGATTTCCAACGGCACCGCGATTCTCGGCCTCGGCAATCTCGGCGCGCTTGCCTCGAAACCGGTGATGGAAGGCAAGGCGGTGCTGTTCAAGCGTTTTGCCGATGTCGATTCGATTGATATCGAGGTGAAGACCGAGGATGTCGACCGGTTTATCGAAGCCGTGGAATTGCTCGAGCCCAGCTTTGGCGGCATCAATCTGGAAGATATCGGTGCACCGGCCTGCTTCATCATCGAACAGGCGCTGCGCGAACGGATGAACATCCCGGTATTCCACGACGATCAGCATGGCACCGCAATCATCACCGCCGCCGGTGTCATCAATGCCTGTCTGCTGACCGACCGCAAGATCGAGGATATCAAGGTGGTGGTCAATGGCGCGGGCGCAGCGGCGATTGCCTGTACCGAATTGATCAAGGCCATGGGCGTCAGCCATGACAATGTGATCATGTGCGACCGTTCCGGGGTGATCTACAAGGGCCGCACAGAGAAGATGGACCAGTGGAAATCGGCCCATGCGATCGAGACAGATCATCGCACATTGGGTGAGGCGCTGGAAGGTGCCGATCTCTTCCTCGGGCTTTCGGCTGCAGGGGCGCTGAAACCGGAAATGGTCAAGACGATGGCGGACAAGCCAATCATCTTTGCCATGGCCAATCCCGATCCGGAAATCTCACCGCCGGATTGCAAGCAGGCGCGGCCCGATGCGATTATCGCTACCGGCCGTTCGGATTATCCCAACCAGGTGAATAATGTCCTTGGCTTTCCGTTCATCTTCCGTGGCGCGCTTGATGTCCAGGCGACGCGGATCAATGACGAGATGAAAGTGGCTGCGGCCGCCGCCATTGCCGAGCTGGCGCGCCAGCAGGTGCCCGAAGAAGTGGCTGCAGCCTATGGCGGTGAGACCAAGACCTTTGGTGAAGATTATATCATCCCTGCCCCCTTTGACCCGCGCCTGATGGAGGTGGTCTCCGCCGCCGTGGCCAAGGCGGCGATGGATAGCGGCGTGGCGCAAAAGCAGATCGAGGACTTCGATGCCTATCATCAGGAACTGAAGGCACGCCTCAACCCGACTACGGCGGTATTGACCCAGGTTTATGACAGCGCCAAGGCCGACCCCAAGCATGTGGTGTTTGCCGAGGCCGAGGAAGAGGTGGTGCTGCGCGCAGCGATCCAGTTCCACGATGGTGGCTATGGCACTCCGGTTCTGGTTGGCCGTGACCAGAAGGTGCGTCAGAAGCTGCAGGAAATGGGGGTCGATGATCCCGACAAATTTGCGATACATAACAGCGCCAATTCATCATTCGTGCCACAGATGGTGGACATGCTCTACAAGCGGCTGCAGCGGCGCGGCTATCTGCGCCGCGACATTCAGCGCATGGTCAATCAGGATCGCAACATCTTCAGCGCCGCGCTGCTGCAACTGGGTGAAGCCGATGCGATGATCACCGGCGTCACCCGCACCTTTGCCCAGACGATAAGGGAGGTGCGCCGGGTGCTTGACCCGCGCGAAGGCGAGCTGCCCTTCGGCATTCATGTCATGGTGGGCCAGAGCCATACGATTTTCCTAGCCGATACTACGATCAACGAGCGCCCAAGCGCCGAGATGCTGGCAACCATTGCCGAGCAGTCGGCGGCGGTGGCGCGCCGTCTCGGCCATGTACCGCGCGTTGCCTTTCTGAGCTATTCCACCTTCGGCAACCCGCCGGGCAAGTGGCTGGAAAATATCCGTGGCGCGGTGACGCTTCTCGATGAACGTCCGCCACGTTTCGAATATGAGGGCGAGATGGCACCGGATGTTGCACTGAACCCGGCGCTGATGGCCAACTACCCGTTCTGCCGCCTGTCCGGCCCGGCCAATGTCCTGGTCATGCCGGGCCTGCAATCGGCCAATCTGTCGGCCAAGATGCTGCGCGAGCTGGGTGGTGATTCGGTGATCGGGCCGATGCTGCTTGGCCTGGAAAAGCCGGTCCAGATTGCCACCATGTCGTCTACCGCTTCCGAACTGGTAACGCTTGCGGTGCTGGCCTCGGCCGGGGTGGTCAGCTGACCGCGATCGGGCTTTCGACACTATCGCCGATATTCAGTGCCTCGGAAATGGTGTTTAGCAGATCCTGTGGCGAAAAGGGCTTTTTGATCAGCGCATCATGTGGACTGTCGGCGGGCAAATCCCCCCCGGCATAGCCGGTCATCAGGATAATCGGCATGGTAGCGTGCCGATCTCGCACCCAGCGGGCGAGGCCATGGCCATCGAGATTGGGCATCATGATATCGCTCAGCACCAGATCGGGCTGCCTGCCGGACTGCTGCAGATGCGCGACCGCTGCCTGGCCGTCGACAAGGCTGACCACATCATAGCCCTCCTCGTCGAGCAATTCCGCGACATGCGCACGCACCGATTCATTATCCTCTACCAGCAATATATGGCGTGCTGGCTGGTCTGGCTGCGGGTGCTGACGGTTGACCTCGGCCATTTGCGGTTTTTCGGGGGTCACCGCACCGCCATGATCGACCGGGAGCCATAGCGATATGGTGGTGCCGCTACCGACCTTGCTGTCCATGGTAACGAAACCACCCGACTGGGCGATGAAGCCATGCACTTGCGACAGTCCCAGTCCGGTGCCCTTCCCCGACGGCTTGGTGGTGAAGAAGGGCTCGAAAATCCGCTTGGCAATTTCGGGTGCTATGCCTGAGCCATTATCAGAAACGCACAGCCTCAGAAAATGCCCGGCATGCGCATTGGAATGGAGCGATTCGGCTTCGCGCTCATCAATCGTCCGCTCGCTGGCGTGCAGCGCGATCTCGCCCTTGCCCTGGTCATTATCGGCCATGGCATCGCGAGCGTTGACGATCAGATTGAGGATCGCATTTTCCAGCTGGCCCGGGTCGATGCGGATTGCAGGCAAGGTTTCGGCAATGTTGAGCGTCAAGGAAATGCGGTCATCCAGTGCTTGCCGGGCCAGCGGCATCAGCCCGTCGATCAGTTCGCGGGCATTGATCTGCACCGGGCTGAGCGACTGGCGACGGGCAAAGGCCAGCAGGCGCTGGGTCAGGCTGGCGGCGCGGTTGGCGCCGCCCCTGGCGTTGGTGATCGCGGCCAGTGCCCGGTCCTTTTCACCCTTGGCGAGGCGGCGTTCGGCCACGTCGAGATTGCCCAGCACAATGGTAAGCAGATTGTTGAAATCATGGGCGATGCCGCCGGTGAGCTGACCCACCGACTCCATGCGCTGGACATGGACCAGCTGTGCTTCGGCTTCGCGCGCACGGGTAATATCGCGGGCAATGCCGAAGATCATGTCATCTTCGCGTGCCAGGTTCCAGCTGGCATAGACGGTGTCGCCTTTGCGGTTGACCATCTCGCGCTCGACCTGAATATCCTTTTGGCCATTGACCATCGGTGTCGGGCTGCGGTCCTCACCAGGGGCGAGATAATCGATGATATTGGCGCTGCCATCTTCGGCTATCGGCCCGAACATCTCCTCCCAGGCCGGATTGCCGGCGACCAGCTGGCCATCGGGGCGCGAGATCAGCATCATGTCGAGCGAATTGTCCCACAGCCGGTCGCGTTGATCGCTCGCCATGCGCGCGGCAACCGCCTGCTGGCTAAGTGAACGACGCAGTTCGAGCAATGCCGCCGCCTGTCGTGCCAGCGCCGCCAGTTCCTGCTGGCCGGTAAAATCGGGGTGCGCCTTGGTGTCGGAGAGGCAGATCGTGCCGACGGCATAGCCTTCGGGAGTAATGATCGGCGCACCGGCATAGAAGCGGATATGCGGTGGGCCGGTGACCAGTGGACTGTCGCAGAACCGCGGATCCTCATGCGCGTCGAGAACGACCATGACATCCTTGCTGCGAATGGCATGGTCGCAAAAGGCAATGTCGCGCGGCGTTTCGGGGACGGGCAGGCCATGCGCTGCCTTGAACCACTGGCGATCGCTGTCGATCAGCGAGATATAGGCAATTGGCACATCGGCAATCAGCCGGGCGAGATCAATCAGGTCATCGAACATGCGCTCGGGCGGACTGCCGAGAATATTGTAGCTTTGCAGCGCTGCCAGCCGCTGCTTTTCATCGTCTTGCAGCCGCTCAGGAGTGAGAAAACCGAGGTTCGGGGACAGTGGCATGGTGGTGTAATAGGTTATGCGCGCCATTCAAGGCAAGCGGCATAGAAGCAGCCTCTGACAAGAGGCGGGGTGAAGCTAACGCCGCATATAGCGGAAGTACCACACCTCATGCCCCTTGCGCCTGGCCTTGGCTTCATAGCGGGTTTCCGGCCATCCGCCCGGGCGATTGGCAAAATCCGCAGCACTGTCGCACAGCCATTTGAATTCCGATCGCTGCCGCATCACCATCATGGCATGGCGCAGATAGATCGGATGATCAGTACCGAAACGAAACTCGCCGCCGAGCTGCAACTTTGCAGCAATGATATCGAGCGGCCCGTGATTCATCATTCGTCGCTTGGCGTGGCGCGCCTTGGGCCATGGGTCGGGATGCAGCAGATAGACAAAGCGCAAGCTGGCATCGGGCAGCCGCTCAAGGGCGTCGAGAGCATTGCCCATATGCAGGCGGACATTTGTGAGATTGCCGTCGCGGATATGCTGCAAAGCGCCGACTACGCCGTTTACGAATGGCTCGGCACCGATAAAGCCATGGTCAGGCAGCAAATCTGCGCGATAAGCCAGATGCTCACCAGCACCAAAGCCGATTTCGAAATGCAGCGCGCGATCATCGCCGAACAGTGTTTTTGCCGTTACCGGTCCGGTTTCGGGCAGTGAGAGGACCGGCAATAGCTCATCGACCAGCTTTTGCTGACCCACGCGCAGCTTGTGCCCCTGGCTGCGGCCGTAGAGACGGCGGATGCTGGCCGGGTCGCGCCGGGCCTCGGGGGTTTTGCTGCTGTCGGTCATTGCATTGCCGCATATGGCGAGATCGGCGGCAGCGCAAGGGTGCTGCTAGCGCGTTACGCCATGCCCGATGCTTCTGCGGACAAGGGCGCGCCACAGCCACTCCATCGGCCCCTGGCCGAAGCGTTGCAGCCATGGCCGCGACCAGGCGAGGATCAGAATCATCATCGCCAGGGCAACTGCCATTGCACCGATGCGGCTGACGCTGCCGAACAGGCCGAGGCCGAAACCGAAAAACACGAAACCCAGCACCAGGCTGGTCATCAGATAGTTGGTCAGTGCCATACGACCGGCGGCAATGACCCTGACGGTGAGTGGGGCGTCTATATTGTGCTGCACCAGCTGGATGAGCAACGCTGCCCAGCCGATTGCCAGCGACAGATCGAACGGCGCAGACCAGACCAGCGCATTGCCGGCCACCACCACGGCATGATAGCCGCTGACAACGGTGCTATAGCCAAGTGCCGATAGAGGCAGCAGGCCAACCAGACCGGCCCATAGCATCGCTTTGGCATAGTCTCGCCTCTGCCATTGACCGCTCAGAAAGCCGGATTTGAGCAGCGCCATTCCGCTGAGCATCGCCGCCAATGTCGTCGGTAGCGCCGCAGCGACATAGCCGAATATGCCCGAAATATTGCCTGCCCGGTGCATGATGACGGATATATAGGGTCCGGCCTGACGGCCCAGTTCGCGCTCCAGCCGTGCAGGGTCGGCGCCGAACAGCGTCTCTGCCGGGGCCAGCCTCTCGGCGCGCGCCGGGGCTTCGCTGTCCCAGTAAAGCTCGAGCCAAGGCAGCGCATAATAGGCCCCTCCTGCGAGATGCAGCCCCATGCATATGACTGCCAGTGCTATCAGCCAGCGCACCGATAGACCGGCCAATAACGGCAATATGAGCCCGGCCACAGCATAGACGCGCAAAATATCATTATTGGCGAGCAGGATCGCATGGGCGAGGCCGATAACCAGCAGCCAGAGCATACGCGCGACATGGCGGGAGAGTGTCGCGTCCGGCTTATCATGGCCCGGCAGCTTGCCCAGCATGATCAGCACACCGGCGCCGAACAGCATGGCGAAGAGATTGCGCATCTTGTCTTCGATCAGCACGAAGCTCAGCAGCCATACCGCCTGATTGGCCAAGTCCATACCACCCCAGACGCGCGGGTTGAAATAGGCGATGGTCGGCATGGTGAAGAACAGCACATTCATCACGATGATACCGAGTATGGCGACGCCACGCAGCGCGTCGAGTTCAACAATACGTTGCGCCGGGGGTTGTGTTGGCCGTTCTGCAGGGAAGGGAGTGGGCTGTTGCATATCCGGCCCTTTCCCCTTTCGTGCCGCTGTACTTAGAGGGCCGCTTTCAGCTGATCAACCAGATCGGTCCGTTCCCATGGGAAAAGCGCGCCCTCGGGGGTGCGTCCGAAATGGCCATAGGCTGCCGATGCGCGATAAATTGGCGCATTCAGGCCCAGATGTTCTCGGATGCCGCGCGGCGTCAACCGCACCAGCGTTGGCAGCACTGCCTCCAGCTTGGCCTCGTCGACGCCGTCTGCCGCGGTGCCGTCGAGATCGACGTAAACGGAGAGCGGCTCGGCCACGCCGATGGCGTAGGAAAGCTGGATAGTGCAGCGCTTGGCCAGCCCTGCGGCAACCACATTCTTGGCCAGATAGCGGGTGATGTAAGCAGCCGAGCGGTCGACCTTTGTCGGGTCCTTACCGCTGAACGCACCGCCGCCATGGGGCGAGGCGCCGCCATAGGTATCGACGATGATCTTGCGTCCGGTCAATCCGGCATCGCCATCGGGGCCGCCAATCTCGAAGCGACCGGTCGGGTTGACGTGAATCGCGGTGTTCTCGGTGATGAAGCCGTCGGGCATGACTTTGGCGGCAACGGCAAGGACATGTTTGCGCAATTCGGCATATTTGGCCTCATTGCCCTCGCCCTTGTGGAAATAATATTCAGGCGCATGCTGGGTCGAGATCACCAGCGCCGTGCACTCGACCGGCTTGCCGTCGACATAGCGCAGGGTTACCTGGCTCTTGCTGTCGGGTTCGAGAAACGGCGCGGCCCCCGATTTGCGATCAGCCGCGAGTTGTTCGAGGATCTTGTGGCTGTAATCGAGTGTCGCCGGCATCAGGTCCGGGGTTTCGTCACAGGCATAGCCGAACATGATGCCCTGGTCGCCCGCGCCTTCATCCTTGTCTTCACCGGCATCAACGCCCTGGGCGATTTCCGCCGACTGACCGTGCAGATGGTTTTCGAAGGTCAGTGTTTCCCAGTGAAAGCCATCCTGTTCATAGCCAATCTCTTTCACCGTCTGGCGCACGGCGTCTTCGATCTCCTGCTGGACACCGCCTTCCCATTCACCCTGGCTGTTCATGATGCCATTGCCGCGAATCTCGCCTGCCAGCACCACACGCTGGGTTGTGGTCAGCGTCTCGCAAGCCACGCGCGCCTCCGGATCCTTGGACAGGAACAGATCGACAATAGCGTCGGAAATCTGGTCGGAAACCTTGTCGGGATGGCCTTCAGAGACGGATTCGGAGGTGAAGAGATAGCTGTTGCGCATCGATATGCCTGCCTTTCAAAGCCCGCCTTGCTGACGGGCAGAAAAGATATAAAGGAAACGTTATATGCGCCTTTAACGATGGCGTCTGCGCAAGGCAACAGCGATCAGCAACAGCAGCAGCGAGAGTGATGCCGGAGCAATGTAACCGAGGCGGCTGAACAGCGTCGGTTCGCCCGCCGGCGGCAGCGCGGTATCGATGCGCCCTTCTTCGTGCCAGGCGATGCTGGCGCGCACCGCACCATGGCGGTCGATGACCGCCGAGATTCCGGTTGGCGTTGCCCGAATGACCGGCAGATTCTCCTCAATGGCGCGCAGCCGTGCCTGTTCGAGCTGCTGCGGCGGACCAAGGCGACCGAACCAGTCATCTGTGCTGGGGTTGAACATGAAGTCCGGACGGTCGTTGCGGTCAATGGTCTCGCCGGAAAAGATAATCTCGTAGCAAACCTGTATGCCAACTTTGCCGAATGGGCCGAGGTTCAGGCTGCGCGGTCCCGGGCCCGGTGTGTAGGGCACCGTGCCTTCGGTCAGCTTGTCGAGGCCCAATGGCCCGAGCAAGGATGCGAAAGGCAGATATTCGCCATAGGGCACGAGGTGAAACTTGTCATAGCTCGCTACCATGCGTCCCATCCCGTCAATCGCGAACACGCTGTTGCGTGCCGATTTGAGGCGTGGCCGGTCATCGAACTCGAATTTCACCCCGCCGGTAATCAGCAGGTCCTGCGGCCGTAACGGACTGGTGAACAGCGAACGCCAGGCGCGTGCTTCATTGGGCGCTGCGAAATATTCAGGATAGCCGTCCTCAAGCGGATCGTTGACCACGCCTTCGCTCCAGAACAGGATGCGCGGGCGCGGATCGTCCGGTGCAATATCGCGCGAAAGGCGCAGCAGCGATTCGCGGTTGCGCGCCAGCACGATGGGATCGGTCCAGTCGACATCCTGGCCGATATTGTTTTGCACCACGGTGAGGCGGATATCGGTGCCATAATCTGCAGGTTCGGCGAACGGCAATTTCCCGCTGAGCATCAGCCACGACCCTGTCCAGAGCAGCACCAGCGGCACAAAGATCGCCGTTCCGCTGCGCCATTGGCGTTGCAGCAACAGCCATAGCCCGCCAGCAGTCAGCACCAGCAGCGCCGACAGGCCATAGCTGCCGATCCAGCGCGCCGGCAAGGCGGCATCGACCATGGCGATACCGATCGGGTTCCAGGCAAAGCCGGTGAACAATATGGCGCGCAGCATTTCGGCAATCGCCCAGCAGCCTGCCATGGCGACAGTCAATGGCAATGGCCGGTCACCGCCGATCCACAATGCGCTGCGGATGGCAATGGCGGGATAGCAGGCGAGAAACGCGCTGAGCAGTGCCAGTGCCGGCCAGCCATACCAGACCGGCATCGCGTCCTGAAAATGGAAGGTCTCGGGAATCCATAACAGCATCACGAAGAAATGCCCGAGGCCAAAGGCGAAACCGATGCGCCAATAGGTGAGATTCGATGCTGCAGATGCCGGCATCCGGCTGAGCATATGCAGCAGCCCGATCAGCCCGGCAAGGGTCAGCGGCCAGACATGCCAGGGCGCAAAACCGAGAGCTGCCAGGGCACCAAGGGCAAGGGCTATCAAGGCGGGAAACCGGTTAAAGAACCGTATCACGGACTGCATGGCTGTCGCTATGCCGCCAAAGCGAGCCGCTGGCAATCGGTTGTGGTGTTGCGATCCGGTGTTATGGCCATTCCATTTCACATGACATTCAGCTTGGGTGCCGATAGTGAGCAATCCATGTTGCCTATCCAATTTGCCCTTACGCTCGCCCTGCCCCTCAGTCTGATGGCCCAGCCGGTGACCATTGAATCCTCTCCTGAGACCGATGACACAGAGGAGCCGCCGCCGCTGAGTCTGGAGCAGAAAGGCGATATACGCTGTGCCGCTGCCTTTGCCATCATCGCCGGGCAGCAGGAGCGTGGCGTTGCTTCGGCACTGGCCTATCCGGGCATGGAACCGCGCGGTCGGGAGTTTTTCATCGATCTTGGTGCAGCGCTGGTAGCCGATACCGGACGCAGCAAGGAAATGGTTCGCGCCCTTCTGGTCGAGCAGGTTGTGGCATTTCAGGATGCGGCCAAGCGAAGCAAGGATCCCGATTCGACCATAGATGCGGTCATGACGCCATGCCTGATGCGGCTCGATGCCGAAGTGCCGCCTCCGCCGCCGCCGAGTCTGCCGCAATGCGCCGCTATATTGTCGCTGGCCTATGATGAAGTCTTCGCCCGTGAAGGCCTGTCTTCGACAGCGAGAGACCTGAAAACCCTGGCAATGGTACTCGACAGCCGGGCGCGTGACAGCCTGCGCGCAGAGGGTAAGTCGGGGACCGAGATCGATGTGACACTGGGCACGCTCAAGGCCCAGATCGCGGCCGAGGCGGCGGCGCTGGAGGCCAAAGGCAAGAGCCCCAATCTCGACTATGAGACCTGTTTCGAGCTGGCAAAGCCATGAGTGATGGTAACCCGGTGCTACGCCCGTTTCATCTCGCCTTTCCGGTGCATGATCTGGGAGCCGCACGGCAATTTTATGTTGGTCTGCTGGGTTGCAGCGAAGGACGCTCTTCGGAAAGCTGGATCGATTTCAGCCTGTATGGGCACCAGATCGTTGCCCATCACGACCCTGCAATGGAGTCGGGCAATGGCGGCACCAATGCGGTCGATGGCGATGCAGTGCCGGTGTTCCATTTCGGGGTGATCCTGAAGCGCGCCGACTGGGATAGGCTGGTGCAGCGGCTCGATGCTGCCGGTATCGAGTATCTCATCAGGCCCCGGCTGCGTTTTGCCGGCCAGGCGGGCGAGCAGGGAACCTTCTTCATCACCGATCCAAGCGGTAATGGACTGGAATTCAAATGCTTTGCCGATGATCGCCGGATTTTTGCGACAGACTGATGCCTCGCCACAAACGCCAGGTCAGAAAAGATAGCGCAGTGCGACAAAGCCACCGACAAACAGCACTCCGACCATAGTGGTTGCCAGTGCAAAATTGTTATCGATCCATGTTTTCATCGGCGGCCCGAAGCGTTTGAGCAATATGGCGACGACAAAGAAGCGCGCCGAGCGGGCGATAATGGATGCGCCGAGCAGCACATAGAGCGGCATTGCCGTCGCCCCTGCAGCGATGGTGATGACCTTGAACGGCAAAGGGGTGAAGCCGGCGAGCAATACAATGATCCAGCCCTGCTCGTTGAAATCAGACGAGAAGACGGCGAATTTCTCATTCAGTCCATAAAAGCCGAGTATCGGCTGGCCGACCGTTTCGAACAGGAAAAAGCCGATGGCATAGCCGAGCAACGCACCGGCCACAGAAGCCAGGGTACAGATAAAGGCATAGTATAGCGCACGGTCTGGTCTGGCGAGACACATGGGTGCCAGCATCACATCGGGCGGGATCGGGAAGAAGCTGGACTCGATGAAGCTGACCGCCGCGAGCCATCGCGGCGCTTGCTCATGCGCCGCCTTGTCGAGCGTCCATTGGTAGAGCCGTTTCAGCATGGGGAAGTGCTTTCGCTCATTGGCTATAGGGGCTCAATGCCCGCCGGGTGCGCCGTGTATTTCTTCGGACAGCTCCGCCGGTGTCTCGCGCCCATGATCCGTGCCGGCGGTGCGATTGCCCTTCGCCAGCGCGAACACCACGCCGGATAGTGCGAGCAGGCCGACAAGGTTGGGGAAGGTCATTGCGGCATTGGAGATATCGCCGAGACGCCAGACCAGATCGAGATCCTGGAATGACGCAATAAAGATCACCAGGCACCACACGATCCGCCAGATCATGTGCAGTATCTTCTCGCCTCTCATGCTCGAGCCCGGCACAAGGTCGTAAATATAGGTGATCGCCCGCTCGCCATAATAGCTCCAGGTGAGCAACGTGGTGAACACGAACAGGATCAGCGCCAGCGAGGCGATAAATGTGCCGATGGGGATACTGCCCACAGTGAACGGGAAGGCTTGGGCAAAAGCACCCGAAGTCATCAGAAAGCCCTCCAGATCGGACTGCCATGCATGATCGACGGCAATCGTCGCGCCGGTGGCATCGATATGGGTGAAGTCGCCCTTCACTGTCAGGATCACCAGCGCCGTCATCGTGCAGATAATGATGGTGTCGATAAAGGTACCCATCATCGCGAACCGGCCCTGCATCGCCGGGTCATTGGTCTGGGCAACCGCATGGGCGATCGGAGTCGACCCCTGTCCCGCCTCATTGGAGAACAGCCCACGCGCCACGCCCCAGCGGATCGCCATGATCATCGCCGCCCCGGCAAAGCCGCCAGTTGCCGCCTGTGGGTTGAAGGCCCCGTCGATGATCCAGCCAAAGGCTTGCGGAATGCTGCTGACGTTCAGGATCAGCGCGGTCAGCGCCATCAGGATATAGAGCACCGCCATGCTGGGGATAATTTTTTCCGCCACCGAACCGATGGATTTGATGCCGCCGATGATGACAATGAACACCGCCGCTGCGACAATCAGGCCGCCTATCCACTCGTCAAGGCCGGTGAGTTCCTGGATCGAATCCGCCACCGAATTGGCCTGAATGCCATTGCCGGTCACCAGGGCGGAAAACAGCGTACCGATGCAGAAGAACACCGCAAGCCAGGTCCATTTCGGGCCGAGGCCGATGGTGATGTAGCTCATCGGGCCACCGCGATAAGTGCCCTCTTCGGTCTTTTCGCGGAACCGGATCGATAGCGCGCCCTCGGCAAAGGCCAGTGCCATGCCGACAAAGGCGGTAACCCACATCCAGAAGATGGCACCGGGACCGCCCAGCGCGATGGCAGTGGCGACACCGGCCAGGTTGCCGGTGCCGACCTGGCCAGAAAGGGCGGTGGACAGAGCGGCAAAGGGGGAGATTTCGCCGGCTCCGCCAGCGCTTTTGCGAAACAGGCCGGCAAAGGAGGAAACCAGCTGGCGGATCGGGAACAGTTTCAGCCCGATCATAAGATACAGCCCTGCCCCGAGCAGCATCAGCGCCATGGGCGGGAAGGGTATGACTTCCTGGCCATTCCAGGTGCCGACCCAGATAAAGTCCGATATGTTGGTGACCGGTTCGATCAGTCGCTCGGCAAAGCTCAGTTCTGCGTTATTGCTCGCACTCACCTTGTTTCTCTCCCCTGCGATGCGACCCGGGCATCGCGCAAAATTTGCCATTGCCTAACAGCAAAGTCGCGATTGGCAAGCATTTTGCCCGGTTTGCATCGGCTTGCTGCTTGTTTGGCAGCGCGCTTCATGACAGGGAAGAAAGTCACAGCAAGAGGAGCAGGGTCATGAGTCAGAATATCGCCATCCATGTCGACAAGGCCGATATCAATCGCGCCACCATCAGCGAGCAGGCACTGCCCGACATTGGTGAAGGCCAGATTCTCTGCACCATTGAGACCTTTGCGATTACAGCGAACAATATCACCTACGCCGCTATGGGCGAGACTATGGGCTATTGGCGTTTCTTCCCTGCCGGAGATGACAGCCAGGGTATTGTGCCGGTCTGGGGCCATGCGCGGGTGAGTGTCTCGCAGCATCCCGACATATCCGAGGGCGAGCGGCTTTACGGCTATTGGCCAATGGCCAGCCATGTTGTGCTGACTCCCGCAGAAATAGGCAGGGGTGGATTCATGGACGCGGTCGAACACCGCCAGGGACTGGCCGATGTCTATAATCGCTATCGCCGGCTGGCGAATGATCCGGCGCATGATGGTGATTTCGAAGGCGGCCGCGCCGTTTTCGAGCCGTTGTTCATGACCAGCTTCCTGATCGAGGACCAGTTTCGCCGCAATGCATTTTACGGTGCCGGTGCAGCGATCCTCACCAGCGCCTCGTCGAAAACCGCGCTGGCGCTGGCGCATGTGCTGCGTGCTTCCAGCCCCGGTGTCACCCGCATCGGGCTGACCTCGCCGGGCAATGCCGACTTTGTCCAGCAGACCGGCCTGTATGATCAGGTGCTGCCCTATGATGAGCTGGAAAGCCTTGATTCGGGGCGCCCGGTGGTGACTGTCGATTTTGCCGGCAATGGCACGGTACTGAAGCGACTGCACAGCCATTGGCGCGACAATTTACGCTATTCGATGCTGGTGGGCGCGACGCATGTCGATGCCCGTAGCGGCGCGAAAAATCTCGCCGGGCCGGAGCCGATGCTGTTTTTTGCGCCGACTGCGGCACAGGCGGTGATCGACGAACTCGGGCCAGCGGGCTTTGCCCAGGCGCTGGCGATACGCTGGAACGGCTTTGCCGAAAGCGCCAGCGATCTGATTACGCTGGAGACGCATCACGGGGCCGAGGCGGTGCGCGATGCCTATGTCGCAATGGTCGGCGGTGAAGTGAAGCCGGATATCGGCATCGTCGCCGGTTTCTGAGCGCTCGGGTCGCCGCTGCGCAATCGCCTTGCAGCAGTTATATTTGCGTTGAAATTCAAACGGTCATTGTCGCTGCGCCCCAAGCCAGTTAGATGGTTTAGCAATCAGGTCGCGCCGATTCCCGCCTTGCCCAAGTAGGGCGGAGCCAATGCTGGAATGGATGGGGAGTGCGTGATGGCGGATTCAGGGCAAGACGATACGGCTATCTGGCAAAGCAGCCGGTTATTCGCCGATCTGTCTCCAGCGGCGCTTGATGCCTTGGCCGAAGCCGCCGAACGCCATATCATCGAGGGCGGCGATTATCTGGTGCGTCAGGGCGATCCGGCAGATACCCTCTATTTTGTGGCCACCGGCCGGTTCCGCGTCATCATCACCGATGATGCCGGGCAGCAGAAAATCGTCGCGCATATCGAATCGGGCGAGCCGGTGGGCGAACTGGCTTTTTTCGCCGGCGGCACACGTACGGCCTCGCTTCAGGCCAGCCGTGACAGCCAGGTGCTCGCGCTCGACCGCGCCGCTTATGATCGCGCTGCGAACGAACATCCCGAGATCACCACGGCGCTGTTGAAAGCGGTGTCCAAGCGGCTCGCCGATGTTACCGCAAAGACCCCGTCCATGGCGACCCGCACCCCGCGGGTAATCGCTTGCCTCAATGCGGGTAACAGTCGCATCCCCGATGATCTGCTGCAGCGGCTGGCGCTGCAGATGCGCGCGATAATTGGCGACAGTCCGGGCGTGTATGTGGTGCATCAGCAGGATGTGACGATATCGGGCGACGGCGACTATCAGCAATGGCTCAACAGTCGTGAAGCCGCCGGTGAATGGCTGCTGATCGATGCCAGCGGCGATGCGGCATGGTCGGCACGGGTGACACGCAATGCCGATGCGCTGCTACTTTTTGCCGATCCGGCAGCGGCAGACCCGGCGCCGAGCGACAATGAGCAAGCCGCCATGGCAGCCATCGATGCCGATAGCCGGACCCTGGTGTTCCTGCGTGGTGCAAGCGATGCTCCAATTGGCGGCAGTCTCGACTGGCTGGCAGGGCGCACACCGCATCTGCACCATCATGTCGCGCTCGACAGCGATGCCGATCTGGGTCGGCTCGCACGGTTTCTGACCGGTAATGCGATTGGGCTGGTGTTGGCCGGTGGCGGGGCGCTGGGCTGCGCGCATCTTGGCATTGTGCAGGGTCTGCGTCAGGCGGGCGTGCCGATCGATTATATCGGCGGCACCAGTGCTGGCGCGGCGATGGGCGGGGCCATCGCCCAGGGGCTTAGTGTCGAGGAGACTCTGGACCAGATGGAGGCAATGTTCATCACCGCAAAGGCGATGAAGCGATTCACTGTTCCGGTCCATTCACTGCTCGATCCGGCTGTATTCGATCACGAATTGGCAGTGCGCTATTCACGCAAGGACATTGCCGATCAGCCAATTGGGTTTTTTGCCATTTCCACCAATCTTTCGACCAATGACCTGTTTGTGCATCGCCATGGCCCCTTATGGGAAGCTGTACGGGCGAGCGGATCGCTGCCCACCATATTGCCACCCTTTATCGATAGTGACGGCAATATTCTCATCGATGGCGGGGTGCTCGACAATATCCCGGTAACGGTGATGCGGGAGATCAAGCCCGGACCGAATATCGTTGTCAGTCTGGGCGATGCCAATGCCGCCTGGCGCATCGAGGCGGGCTATAAGGCGCTGCGCTCACGCGGGCGGCTGGCATGGGATGTGCTGCTGCGCCGTCCAGCGCCCGATGATTTCCCGTCAATTGTCGATATCATGTCGCGCTCAATGGTGGTCGCCAGCCGTATCGCCTCGCGCTCGATGCTGAGCGAGACCGATATATTGCTGCAGCCGCCGATTATCGAGGGCATGCAGATTCTCGACTGGCATCTGGGGCGTGAACAGGCAGAAAAGGCGTCTGATTATGTTGCCGAGCAGGTGGCCGGAAATGCCGACCTTTCGGCACTTATATCCAAATAGGATAAAAAGAGTTGACATCGTAACGCTATAAGGTTACAAAAGCGCATCATCAGAAAATTGTGATTCGCCGGCGCCGCTGGAAAATGCAGTGATATAGCTGCGATGCGAAATACGCACCGGTACGCACCGCCATCCTGCCAGTCTGATCCTGCGTTATTATGAGCCCGAGCGTGACTATCAGGCAGGACTCAGGCGCTCGGTGTCGATGATCAGTGGCAGTGGCGGCAATGTGAAGGCCAGGCAGGTCGACCTCCCTGCAGCATTGTCGGTCACGAATGCCCAGAATGTCGTGCAGCGGCTCTATCTGGACCAGCTCGCACAGCTGGGCGAGCGGACATTGTATCTTGCCAGGGTCGACCCAGCTTTGCGACCGGGCACGATGGTGCGGTTGGCAGACAGCCTTGGCCTGTGGCGCATAGCGCGGTGGGGGTTGGAGAATATCGCTCCTGGCAATGGGTCGACCATAGCCTGCCGCCTCGACCTTGTTCGCAGCAACGGCGGTGCGTGGTTGCTGCATGGCGGTTCCCTTGGTGCCGGACGCAGTATTCGTCCGCCCGATTATCCGGCTTCTGATATTGGCTGGGCACTACACGATCTGCCCGGCCTGCCGAACCAGCCTGCAACGCAACGTCGGCTGCTTGCGGCAGCATGGCCTGTAGCTGCAGATGGTACTGTGGATGCGGGGAGCGGCTGGCGGCATGCTGATATTTTCCGCGCGACACAGGATGGTGGTCTGCTGCATCCACTCGGGCGCATTCGCAGCCCGGCGGCCATGGGCCTGGCGCTCAATGATCTCCCAGCCGCGAGCGGTCTTTATTTCGAATCAGCAGTCAGTGTCGATGTCGATTTTGGCGCTGCCGATCCGCAGCTTGAATCGATCGATGCCGCCAGCATTGATGCGGGTGTTAACATCGCTATTCTGGATGATGAGCTGATCCAGTTCTGCAAGGTGCAATGGCTGGGTGACGGACGCTACAGACTATCGGAAATCTACCGCGCTTTGGGCGATGGGAGGGGCGCTCATGATGGCCATGTGGCCGGAGCGCGGCTGATCCTTCTCGATAGAGCGCTCATGCCAGTTGAAAGCAGCAGTTTTGCTGTGGATGGGGCGTCTTATTTCGCCGCCACAAGTCCTGCCGCCAGCGAACCTGCATTATTGCAAGTCCAGGGTGAGCCACGCGCGCTGAAACCACTGTCCCCGGTTCATCTTGACGCGGTTTTCAACGCTGCTGGTGACCTGACATTGCAATGGACCCGTCGCGATCGCCATCGTCCTGCATGGACCGATGGTCCGGCTGGCGCGATGGCCGAGTCGGAGGAGCGCTATCGCATCAGCTTTGCAGACGATGATGCAGTCAATGGCGAGCCGCTGCTGGCCATATTCGACAGCAACCGCGCTGAAATGTCGCTGGAAGCAGACCAGATGGCAGATTTGCGCGCTGCTGCAAATGGTGCCCTTGTGGTTTCGGTGCAGCATATTGGCGACTTTGCCGTTTCCGAATCGGCGCGCTGCACCATTGGTTGATTGTTTGCAAAAGCACCAAGGCATCAGTCGCAAAGACTCGTCACGGGACATCATGACAAGGAGAAAACATCATGGCCGAGATCGGAACGTCTGGAGGCAAAACATCGCGCCATGGCCTGCCGCTGCTTTACCCCGGGCAGGCGCACAAGGAGGTGGCGCACAATGAGGCGCTGGCACGAATCGATCTGCTTATGGGCGCTGCGGTGGAGGATGTGGCGGACATTCCCGATTCCCTTACCCCGCAACCAGGGCAGAGCTGGCTGATATCCGCCACGGCAAGCGGCATATGGGCCGAAAGACAGGGCCAGATTGCAGCGTTTCTGGAAAATGACTGGATTTATCTGTTACCCCGCGAAGGCCAGTTGCTCTACATCATCGCCAGCCAGACGCGAACGGTGTATCGCGATGGAAGCTGGCAGGATGCTGAGGGTTTTTCTGCACCGCAGGGTGGCGCTACCGTCGACAGCGAGGCGCGGGCTGCGGTTGTGGCGCTGAGTGAAACGCTTGAAAGACTCGGTTTTCTGCAATTGGGGTGACCAGAATGGTGAACCATGTTTTTACATAGAGCACATGGCCATGTTTTCCTGCCAAAACATGGAAATGGCGACATTTTTGCAACACTTCACGAAATTGTCGGCTTGCGCGCTGCCAGCCATCGCGTTAGAAACTGTGCCTGAGTTTTGCATTTAGTCCGCAAAGGGGAAAGTACATGCGCAAGTTGGTCATTGGACTGGCACTGGCATCGACCGCCCTGTCCGCACCTGCCTATGCACGTGACGGCCAGTGGTATGTTGGCGTTGATGGTGGTGTTACCATTATTGAGGATATCGGATACGATGTCGGTATCGTTAATGACGGCGTAATTGCCGAGCACGACACAGGTTACGATTTTGGTGGCTATGTCGGCTATGATTTCGGCCCGTTTCGTCTTGAAGGTGAAGTCAGCTTCCGCGAAGCTGATCCCAACCTCCTGAGCGGCAATTCCGGTTTCCCTGTCGGTGACTTCCCCGTCCCGGTAACCGGTGGCCGGTTCCCCGGCGTTGCTGGTGACACCAACGTTCTTGCATTCATGCTGAACGGTCTTCTCGACTTCGGTGAAGATGACGGCCTGCAGGGCTTTGTCGGCGGTGGTGTCGGTATCGCGCGCACCGACGCTGAATACACCGCCCAGACCGCTGATGGCGGCCCGGGTCTCGACGACTCGGACACCGGCTTTGCCTGGCAGTTGCTGGCAGGTGTCCGTGCTCCGATCTCGGATAGCTGGGATGTCGGTTTCAAATATCGGTATTTCAACTCCGATGCTCTGTCGGTCGTGGATCGCGCTGGTCGTCAGCTTGACGGTCGCATCCGCACCCACAGCCTGCTCGGCAGCCTGATCTACAACTTTGGTGGTCAGGAAGAAGCTCCTCCGCCACCTCCGCCGCCACCGCCTCCGCCGCCACCCCCGCCTCCGCCGCCGCCACCTCCGCCGCCGCCGCCTCCGCCGCCGGTATGCGAGAAGGGGCCGTACATTGTGTTCTTCGACTTTGACCAGTCGAACATCACACCGGAAGCAGCCACCATTCTGGACAATGCGGTTGCAGCCTATGGCAATTGTGACAGTGTTCCGATCATGCTGGCCGGCCACGCCGACCGTTCGGGTTCGCAGAGCTACAATGTTGGCCTGTCGCAGCGTCGTAACGAATCGGTTCGCGCCTATCTCACCTCGCGGGGTATTCCCGATGGTGCGATCTCGAGCGAAGCATTCGGTGAATCGATGCCGCGGGTACAGACCGAAGACGGTGTTCGCGAACTGCAGAACCGTCGCGTTGAAATCACCTACGGACCTGGCTCCGGCATGTGATTTTCTCCGCCTTGTCGGAAAAGAAGGGGCTGGTCTTCGGACCGGCCCTTTTTTTGTTTGCGCAGCGTGACTATAGCGTGACGACAGGTTGTTCGCCGTCATTCATGCTGGGGGATTGTTAATGAAAATCGCGATGATCGGATCGGGCTATGTCGGGCTGGTATCCGGGGCCTGCTTCTCCGATTTCGGCCATAGTGTTGTCTGTGTCGACAAGGACGAAGCCAAGATAGCGGGTTTGCGTGAAGGCCGGATGCCAATTTACGAGCCCGGCCTGGATGCCCTTGTCGAACGCAACATGACGGAAGGCCGGTTGAGCTTCTCCACTGACCTCGGGGTCTCGGTTGGCGATGCCGATGCAATCTTTATCGCCGTGGGGACACCCTCACGCCGTGGTGATGGTCATGCAGATCTCAGCTATGTCCACGCCGCTGCCAGGGAGATTGGCGAGAATCTGAAAAAGCCGACGGTGATCGTCAACAAGTCGACGGTTCCGGTGGGCACTGGCGATGAAGTCGAGCGTATTCTTTCGGAAACCAATTCCACGGTACAAAGCTGGGTCGTTTCCAATCCGGAATTCCTGCGCGAGGGCGCTGCAATCAACGATTTCAAGCGCCCGGATCGTATCGTTATCGGCTGCGAGGACGAAGAGGCCAAGGGGATCATGCGTGAAGTGTATCGCCCCCTGTTCCTTAATGAGGCCCCGATTCTGTTCACCGGTCGTCGCACCGCCGAACTGATCAAATATGCTGCCAATGCGTTTCTCGCGACCAAGATCACCTTCATCAACGAGATCGCTGATCTGTGCGAAAAAGTTGGTGCCGATGTACAGGATGTGTCTCGCGGGATCGGGCTGGATAACCGCATCGGCGCGAAGTTTCTCCATGCTGGCCCCGGCTATGGCGGTTCATGTTTCCCCAAGGATACGCTGGCGCTGCTCAAAACCAGCGAGGACCATGACAGCCCGATGCGCATCGTCGAGTCGGTGGTCAAGGTCAATGACAATCGCAAGCGCGCCATGGGGCGCAAAGTGATCGATGCTCTTGGCGGCAAGGCGCGCGGGCGCAAGGTTGCGCTTCTGGGCCTGACCTTCAAACCGAATACCGATGATATGCGCGATGCGCCTTCGCTGGCAATTGTTCAGGCGCTTCTCGATGCCGGTGCCGAGATTACCGCTTTCGATCCCGAGGGCATGGAAATCGCAGCCGCTCTGATGCCCGAGGTGACCATGGCCGCATCGAGCTATGAAGCGGCAACCGACGCCGATGCTGTGGTTATCGTCACCGAATGGGATGCCTTTCGCGCGCTCGATCTTGCACATATCGCCCGAATTGCTGCGCAGCCTTTACTTATCGATCTGCGTAATATCTACAATCCGGATGAAGCGCGCGGTGCCGGCCTCGAATATCACAGCGTTGGCCGCTGACAGGCGTGATCGTCTGGCCAGGATCAGATAACTTCACCAGCCGATTTGGCGCGTTCCACCAGCTGCTCTTCGGCGATGGGTATGGCGCGATAGGCCAGGATCAGCATAACCGTGCCCAATGGTGCCACGATCAGCACCGATAATATGCCAGTCGAAAGGCTGGCCGCCACTGTCGAAACATAGCCGGCCATATAGGGACCAAGCGCCAGCGCGAATAGCGTGGTTGCCAGAAAGAAAGTCGCTGTCGCCACGCCGCGCATTCGCGGCAGCACAAGATCCTGGGTTGTGGCGGCAGCGGCACCCAGCGCGGAACTGCCCAACAGCGAATTGACGAAATTCAGGGCGTAGAATAGCGGCACATTGGTGGTTGTGAAGGCAATGAGGATCGGGATAACCGGCGCCAAAAGACCAAAGGCAATCACCAGAACGCGTCCGGATGGATTACGCTCACGCAGCCAGTCCGAGATCCGCCCTCCGATAATCACCCCGAGAAATCCGCCCAGCGCGCCGCCGCCGCCGATGATCAATCCGATGACACTCTTCGATTCGCCGAGCACCCGCTCGGCATAGGGCGCGGCCCAGAAGGAAATCGAATAGGAGATGAAGGCGACACAGCCATAGCCCAATATGGTGTAGAGAAAGGCTGGCGTGCCCCAGATCAGTTTGAAGGTAGGGGCATCGCGCGTGCGCAGCGTATCAGCCCAGGAGACGATAGCATAATAGCCAATACCGACAGCGATCCATTGCAACACCGAGCCGGTGGCACGGATCAGTCCAAAGGCGATCAGCGCAATTGCTGCGGCCGCAAACAGATTGACTGTCAGTGTGCGACCGCCCACCCGGGCTGCCGATAGCAGCGTGAAGGGAGGGATGATCGCGAACAGTTCGCGCAGAAATCCGGCAAAAGGCTTATCGACCGGTTTTGCCGGAATCCCATCAATGGCGCCGCGTACTGGTTCACGCAGCGAATACACCCAGACAGCAAGCAGCAGCCCCGGTATTCCGACCGCCATGAATGCCACTTGCCAGCCGACCAGGCCCAGCGCCCCACCGCCGGGATAGGCGGCGTTCCACTGCTCGACAATGACCCCGCCAATGGCCAGCGATATGCCGCCGCCGAGATACAGCCCGGCAGAGTAGATCGCCAGGGCCGTGGCGCGCATCTGTTTCGGGAACCAGTCGGATATCAGTGAGTAGGCGGAAGGGCTGGCTGTAGCCTCGCCTATGCCGACACCAAGCCGGGCCGCGGCCAGCATCACGCCATTTTGCGCCAGTCCGGAGAAAGCGGTCATCGCCGACCATAGCGACAGGCCCAGCGTCATCAGCCATGTGCGGTTCCAGCTATCGGCCAGTTTGCCGAACGGAATGCCAAACAGGGCGTAGAAAACGGCAAAGGCAGTGCCATAGAGAAACCCGAGATCGGCATCGGTCAGGCCGAGATCCGCCTTGATGTCGTTGGCCAAGATCGAGATGATCTGGCGGTCAATGAAATTCAGCACATAGACGAGAAACAGGATGCCGAGCACATACCAGCTATAGGATGAGGCACTGACCTTCGCTTCACTCCCGGATTCCCGGGTCGCGTCCATGTCAGCCATCAGTCTTTCCCCTCGAATTTTTCTTTCTGGCTAGCAGGTCGGCGGACAAGCGCAAGTTGAAAACCAGTTCACCTTTGGCCACTGCCTGATTATGATGACAGCAATGGTCGCCAAAAAATCCGATTCATCATCGATCCTGTTCGTTTGCCTCGGCAATATCTGCCGCTCCCCGCTCGCTGAAGCTGCAATGCGTAGCCATGCGGAGAATGAAGGGGTGAATATGATCATCGATTCGGCCGGTACCGGGCGCTGGCATGTCGGACGTCCGCCCGATCCGGGATCTGTGGCCATAGCCGCTGCTGCAGGGATCGATATTACCGCCCAGCGAGCACGGCAGGTCATGCCATCCGACTTTGCCCGATTCGACCGGATTGTTGCACTGGATCGCGACAACCTTGCCGAGCTGCAGCGGATACAACCTGCCGGGGCAAAGGCCAGCCTGTCGCTGTTGCTTGACTATCATCCGCACGAATCGCGGCGTGATGTGCCTGACCCCTATGGCGGAAATGCGGGCGCCTTTGCCGAAGTGTGGCAGCTGGTCGACGAGGCGACTGCGGCGCTGCTGGCCAGGTTGGGCGCTTAAGATCTGGCGTGCTGCGGTGAGACATTGTGCTCGCCATTCTTCTCCGATCTTTTCTCAGCCATCGCCTCGACTGCTTCAGGGGCGCGCCGGCGAATCACCAGCCGGATCATCTCGCTGAGGCTGGTCGGCGCCAATATCCTGAGCAGCAACACATAGGCCGTGCCGCCGCTTGCCACCATCACCACCAGCCGCGCCAGCATGTCGATGCCGCTATTTGCCAGCCCGACAAGGATAAAGTGATTCACCAGATAGACCAGCGCTGCCATTGCAATCGAAGCCGATAGGCCCGGCCATAGTGCTTGCAACAGGCCATGTAGGGTAAAGCCGATCAGCGATTGTGCCTGCCAGCAGGTGAACAGAGCAAAGATCGGGAACGCTATCAGCCACGCTGCGGCGAGACCAATGGCGCCAAACTGAATGCCGATGGCGAAGGCGCTGGGCATGATGACGGCGCCGAAGATCGAGGCGCGCAGAGTGATATTCGGAGCACCCAGCGCGTTGGTGGCCGGGGCAAACAGGATCTGGAAGGTCATGAACGGCATGGCGAGACTGAGCAACTGGATGAACGGCACCATGCCAAGCCATTTCTCGCCAAACAAAATATAGACCAGCGGTTCGGCAGTGACACACAGGCCGAGATAAAGCGGGCAGCTGATCATCAGAATCAGCCGCATGGACTTGAGGAAGGCCCAGCTCAGCTTGGCCGGCTCCTGCTGTAGTCGAGCATAGGCAGGGAAGGCGACCTCGTTGAGCGGCGGCACGAATTTGGCGGCGAACACCTGGGCGAGGAACAGGGCTTCGGCATAAAGGCCGAGGGCATGGGGGTCGAGAAGACGCCCGGCGATGAAAATGTCCGATTGGCTGTGGATGATCCAGAAGAAGTGACTGGCCAACAGCGTCGAGCCAAATCCGAGCATCTTGCGGGTGCCGCGAAAATCGAAGCTGGGCCAGACCCAAAGCTTGGCCGCCAGCATCAACCCAGCGGCACGGGTCCAGAACAGGGCGATCGGTGCGGCGACCAATGTCCATACACCCCAGCCGCTGAGAGCACAGGCCAATGCGGTAGCGGCACCGGCAATCGCCGCGGCAAGATTGGCAAAAGCTTGCCGCCGGAAATCGAGCTGGCGACTCATCAGTACCTCGGGCACCACCATGAAGGGAGTGGCGAGATAGATCAGCGCCTGCACCCGCAGCATGTCGGTGATAAAGGGCTGTCGATAATAGGCAGCAACCAGCGGCGCGCCGACAATCTGTACCAGCGCCAGCGCGAAATTGAGCAGGATCAGCAAGCCAAAGGCCTGGCGAACCTCCTTTTGGGTTACTGTATGCGACTGGATTAATGACCCCGCAAACCAGTAACCGTTCAGAAAGGCGAGAAACACCATCACCGTCTGGGTCATGGCGAACAGGCCATAGTCTGACGGATCGAGGATTCGAATCACCGCCAGAGTCGAACCCCAGGTGATGATTTGCGCGAGAATCTGGCTGCCTGAGCGCCAGAAAACGGCAGAGCGCACCTTGGCGCCGAACGTCGCATCGCTCTCAACGGCTGGTGTTGGCGCGGCATTTTGCTCTTTATCGCCGTGCTTCATGCTCTCTTCATCTGCCATATGCTAAGCAAAATCCCGGTTTTTGGCGCTATTGGCTCGGCGCGCCCTGATTGCAGCAACCGCCCTAGCGCAACTTTGCAAAAATTTTTGAAATAAAATTGCAAAAGTGTGTTGACGGAATCAGAAGCCAGCCATATATGCCTTCTCACCGACGCGGCGCTGAGCGTTCAGCGCTTCCACGTTGGTCGCCAACATAAACGGACAACCAGTCCCCCGGTTAGTAAGAGATCGGGGAACCATCGGTGTCCGCTTCTTTTGTTGGATGGCTCTTTGACATTGTTAGAATGTAGATGAAGGGACATGTGGGCGACGGCGCCCGGAAATGCGGAATTCAAGGCCGCAATCTTCCGGTAAGCCAAGTCGTTCCAGTGGCTTGATAAGGTTCGCCTTATTAATTCACGTACATGTCCTTCACGTATCCATTACGTAAAAAGATTTGTGCAGGAACGGCTCCTTGAAGTTCCGGCTTGTCTGATCAGCGGTTTTCCGCGTCAGGCATGTTGGTTACTCAAACTTGAGAGTTTGATCCTGGCTCAGAACGAACGCTGGCGGCATGCTTAACACATGCAAGTCGAACGAGACCTTCGGGTCTAGTGGCGCACGGGTGCGTAACGCGTGGGAATCTGCCTTGGGGTACGGAATAACTCAGAGAAATTTGAGCTAATACCGTATAATGTCTTCGGACCAAAGATTTATCGCCCTGAGATGAGCCCGCGTAAGATTAGCTTGTTGGTGAGGTAAAAGCTCACCAAGGCGACGATCTTTAGCTGGTCTGAGAGGATGATCAGCCACACTGGGACTGAGACACGGCCCAGACTCCTACGGGAGGCAGCAGTGGGGAATA